>CAYVYW010000012.1:0-54929 GCA_964456065.1 uncultured Geobacteraceae bacterium | reverse complement strand
CCTGGCAATGAGCGCCATGTCATCTATGTCTGGTTTGATGCCCTGACCAACTATATTAGCGCCCTGGGATATCCGGAGATGGCAGGGAACTTTAGTCGTTTCTGGCCAGCTGACGTTCATCTGATTGGTAAGGATATTTTACGCTTCCACACCGTCTACTGGCCAACGTTCCTTTTGGCTGCAGGCCTGCCCTTACCTAAAAAAGTCTTTGCCCATGGTTGGTGGACCGTTGAAGGGCAGAAAATGTCCAAGTCCTTACAAAACGTGGTTGAACCAAACAAATTAATAGATACCTACGGTGTTGACGTAGTACGCTATTTTCTCCTGCGTGAGGTACCCTTCGGACTCGATGGTGATTTCTCGCATGCATCCTTGATTAATCGTATTAATTCTGACTTGGCAAATGACCTCGGAAACCTCTTGTCGCGTTCAACGGCAATGCTGGTTAAGTATTTTGATGGCGAGATACAGGCACCAGCCCTTTTATCTACCCTTGACCAGGCTTTCTGTGACAAGGCCACGGCAATGGTGGCCCAAGTCGACCGTTTTATGGATGAACTCGCCTTCAGTAAGGCATTGCAGGCTATTTGGGATGTCATATCTGCCGGCAACAAATATATTGATGATACGGCACCATGGCAGATGGCAAAAGATCCTCTCCAGAAAGAAGCATTACAGACAGTAATGTACTGCCTGCTTGAGGCACAGCGATTGGTTCACCTTGCCCTCTACCCCTTTATGCCACAGACAGCAACAAAGGCATTGGTTGCCCTTGGGTGTCCATCAGAACCTGAGGGTGTTGCTATGACGTGGGGAAGATTGCCAGTTGGCACCCGTATCGACAAGGCACCCGCCCTCTTTCCACGGATTGAAAATAAAGATTAATGCTTTTGGTTAGATAATCTAAAGATTAGGTAGCGTATAAAATAAACCATCCAGTACATAAAAGAGGCGACCATCTTTGATGGCCGCCTCTTTGTATATGACTTACTCTTGGCTTAAATTAGCAGCAGGATCCGCCACACTCGCGTGAAATACTAAAACCTTGACCACGCTCATTATCCATAAAGTCAACCACCTGACCCTCTAGAAATGAGACCAGACGGGATTCAACCAGCAGGTCAATACCATTATCCTGTAAAATAGTGTCGTTTTCATTTGACTCATCCAGAGTCAACCCCAGACGGGGACCGCCTCAACCAAAGCCTTCGAAAACAATCCGCAGCAGCTTGCCCGGATTTTGCGCCAAAATCGGCTCTAATGCCGTTTTGGCCGCATCAGAAACTTTCATGGTCATTCTCCTTGATGAAATATACGAATATTTGAATATATATCAGATAAAAGCAAAAACAGCAAGTATCAGCGCACTTAAGCTATGAATGAGCAGCAGTAATCACTAACTGCATGGACTTTCATCGTGAATGAGCTGTTTCCCGGGACCTCGAAGGACTGCCCTCCTGCATAGCGTAACCAGCCATCCGTACCGGCCAGTTGCACATCAAGCTCACCTGAAAGTATCTCCATAACTTCAGGTGCACCCGTGGAAAAGGTGTACTCCCCTACTTGCATAATCCCCAGCGTTTTTTTGCTACCATCGCTGAAAACAACGGTTCGGCTGGTGACCTGTCCATTGAAATAGATATTCGCTTCGCGAATAACAGTAACATTAGTGAATTCTGACATAGTATCTCCTGTATGCGGTGTAGTCACCGTTACGCAACACAGGCAAGTTCAAGCCGTGTACCGAAACGATGAAGTGTTTCACTTTTTACCAGTCTACCAGCGGGACTCTCCAATTCAGGGTCGCTTGCTAAGAACTGCTCGGCATCTCGTCTGGCCTCATCTAAAAGGGACCCGTCACGAATGATGCTGGCTATTTTAAAGTCGGGCAATCCTGACTGGCGGGTACCAAGAAAATCACCAGGTCCACGGATAGCCAAATCTTTTTCTGCAATCACAAAACCATCATTCGTTGCAGCCATTACTTGTAGGCGTTGTATAGCATCATCACTAAGACGGTTTGAACTTACCAACAGGCAGTATGAGGCGTGCAGTCCGCGCCCAACCCTGCCCCGCAACTGATGTAATTGTGAAAGACCAAAGCGTTCAGCATGCTCAATAACCATACATGTAGCATTCGGTACATCAATACCGACCTCAATAACCGTTGTTGCCACAAGGAGATCAAGCTTTTGGTCTTTAAAACACTGCATGACCTGCTCTTTTTCCTCTGGTTTCAGTTTGCCATGGAGTAACCCGATACGCAGGTCTGGAAAATGAGTCGTGGATAACTCTTCAGCCATTTGCGTGGCAGCCTTTAAGTCCAGTTTATCTGATTCATCTACCAATGGATAAATGAGGTAGCCCTGACGTCCTGCCTTAACCTGTTCACGTAGGAGGCGGTAGACTTCTTGTCGGCGACTTTCCGGAATAATCTTTGTGGCTATTGGTGTGCGCCCTGGCGGCAACTGATCAATTACAGAGAGCGACAGATCACCAAATACTGTCATGGCCAACGTACGGGGAATGGGAGTAGCTGTCATGACGAGAATATCTGGATTAGTCCCTTTTTGTTTGAGAATGCTGCGTTGCATAACGCCAAATCGGTGCTGTTCATCAACAATACCGAGGCCAAGGCGGTGGAATGACACTTTCTCCTGAATCACCGCATGGGTACCTATGATCATCTGAGCCTTGCCACATTCAATCTCCGCAAGAAGCTTCGTCCGTTTTGTTCCTTTTAATGCTGCCGTTAAGAGAACGACATGGATACCAAGCTGTTCACAGAGCGAATGAATATTATGCCAATGCTGTTCAGCCAAAATTTCCGTCGGTGCCATAATAGCCACCTGATACCCATTCTCTACGGCGACGAGGGCAGCCATAAGGGCTACAAGGGTCTTACCGCTGCCAACATCACCTTGTACAAGGCGATACATGGGAGACGGTGCCATCATATCTTGTTTAATTTCAGAAAGTACACGCCGTTGTGCATCAGTGAGGGAGAAAGGCAAAAGCTTAACAAGCTCTTTGGTATAACGATGGGTTACCTGGAAAGCAATACCAGGTTCCAACTGTACACCACGTCGCTTGAGGGCTAGACCGAGTTCCCAATGGAAAAACTCATCATAAATCAAGGTGCGGTGTTGGGGTGTTTTTCCTTCAAGCAATAATGACAGCTCGTCAGTATCAAGGGGCTGATGAACCGTCCGCAAGGCTTCAGCCAGTGGCAGATAAGCGCGTGAACGTACGAGCTCTAATGGAATGCTCTGTATGATTTCGTCAGCGTATTGCGTTACCACCTGATGCATAATGGTACGCATTGTTTTTTGATGAACACCTTCAGTTAAAGGGTAAACAGGTATAATACCACCAAACTGAGTACGGTGTTCTTTTATGTAAGTAGCGGGATCCTGTTCTGCAGAAAGCCATTCTACCTCAGGATGGTGGATTTCGAGACGAAGGCCAAAGGCAACAGGCTCTCCGATGAATATCCCTTTTTTTCCAACAGTCCATTGCCGTGCAAGCCAAACAGGATTGCCTTGAAACCAACGACAGGTAATGCTAGCAGCTCCGTCACTGATATGTACCTCAAAACCACGCCTACCCTGCCGAGTAGCGACGTTCTGCGCCTGCGTGACCGTCCCGGAAAAAACCTGTATCCGACCGGGTTGTAAGCGCTTAATGGGAATCAGTTCGCGACGGTCTTCATAACGGAGTGGCACGGTATACAGGGCATCCTCAATGGTTTTAATACCCTTTTTATGCAGTAAAGAGCCAAGACGCGGCCCAACCCCTTTTATAAATTGAATATCAAGTGAAAGGTTTTTTCGGGCTATGGCTTGGGATACAATGGCGGCCGAAGGAGAACATCCCTTCGGCCGTGTAATGGTAAGTGTCGTGTCGTGGACATCAAGCATTAGTGAGTCACTGGCATGAAACCCGGCTTGTTCCAGTGCTACAGCAGGGATGGTGACTGATCCGTCAGGGTTTCTAACAAGCTGAGACATACGGTCAAGCGTCCGTTACCAAGGCTGCCGTGGCTTGTCTTCTTGGTCAGCCTCGACCCCTTCCTCATCGTCGTACATAACGTTTTCATCGAGTTCGAGGCCACCCATCACAGCGGGGTCTGGCGTATCATCAGGCTCTGGTTCCCCTTCGAAGGCACGTAACATATCGACATCGGTACAGAACTTCCCGTCACGATACATACAGCGAGCCGTTTCACGTTCGCACAGGTCAAAGAGCTGTATTTCGTTACACAGACGCGGCACAAGCTCAAGCTCTTCGTCAAGCTCCTCCTCTTCTTCATCTTCCTCAAGCAGGAGGTCTTCAAGATTAATGTCGGATAGGTCTCTGGTCATGCAACAGTACCCGCCAGAAATTCGCCTGCCTTAGCAACATCATTACGACAACCAATAAAAACAGGTGCCCGTTGATCAAGACCTTCAGGCACGAGATCAAGTATGGGAACCGAACCGTTTGTGGCCGCGCCGCCAGCCTGCTCAGCAAGAAAAGCCATGGGATTCAGCTCAAAAAGAAGGCGTAATTTACCATTCGGTGCATCAGAGAGGGCCGGATACATAAAGAGCCCCTTCCCTTTCATCAGAACCTGGTTGATGTCAGGAACAAAACCGCCCGAGTAACGAAGTTTAGAGCCACGTTGTTCGAGATACTGGACAAAAGCTTCCGTCTCAGGTGAGTAGTTGCGACGCAGACCGCCCGGAGCATAAATATCAGCACTGGGGGCCATCGTTACATTCTCTCGGGATAAGGTGTATTCCATAAGGTGGTTCATAGTGAACTCATGAACACCTTTACCGACAGAGTACACAAGGGAAACACGAGGTCCATAGAGAATATACATGGCGCCGACCATTTTACGTCCAGAAACCAGTAGGTCATTCCCTTGATAAATACCAAGGATAGAGCCAACGGCAAGATTAACATCAACGAGTGAAGACCCGTCGAGAGGATCATACGCGACAGAGAACATGCCTTGTGGATTACTGGTTACTTCATAAATGGTATCCATTTCCTCAGAGGCAATATTGCAGACCACGCCAGAATGAATCAGACGTTTTCTGATAATACGGTCAGAAAGCACATCAAGGGCAAGCTGTTCTTCACCATAAAGGTTTGAAGTACCAGCCACACCAAGGTCACCGGTGCGGACAGCGTTAATGACGTATTTACTAGCCTCTGCGATTTCACAGAGAAGGTGTACAAGATTGTCACTGATGTTCTGGTCACGCAGATGACGTCGGAACTCTACCTGAAATTTGGTGGTGCCGGGCTCTTTACCCATACCTTCTCCTTTGCGAGGTGTTCGGCGGAATGTATGAACGTATAACTTTGTACTTTATCTTGTTTTAAGGGGTTTTGCAAGCTGTGAGGGCTGGCAAACCGGACAGAAATGGGTCCCCCGTTGGGCCACTTTTATTTTTTCAATCAATGTATGACAGACGGGACAGGGAAGTGATGATCTACCATAGACAGCAACGGGAAAATGCCCCGCCTCGAAGACACCGTCAATATTAGCACCTTTACGACGAACCGCATCGGTCAGAACAAAGTGAACAGCTGAGTAGAGACGTTTTCTCTGTTCGACGGTCAGTGTCGCCACCTTGGTTTGGGGATGAATCCCAGCCCGAAAAAGACTTTCATCGGCATAGATATTGCCGACTCCCGCAATAAATGCCTGGTCAAGCAGTAACGCTTTGACCACCCCACTTTTTTCAGCCATGCGGGCGAGAAAAGTTTTTTGTGTTACCGTCAGGCCGTCAGGGCCGAGACGTTTAGTCACCTCAGATGCTGCATGCACGAGCCAGACACGACCGAAGGCTCGCGGATCTATAAACTCAAGACGTTTTGCATCATCAAAGAGAAAAGAAATTCTCGTATGTTGATGAAGCGGTTGCTCTTGGCTTGCAACAAGACAGCGCCCCGTCATACGTAAATGCATAGCCATGCAAATAGCATCGCCATCTGATATGAAGAAAAGATACTTACCATGACGGGTTATGGCAGCTATGCGGCACCCCGTTAGACATTGGGTGAGCGCCTCAGCCACACCATCAACAACGGATGCACGATGGACCGTTACTGCCTGTATCTTCCGCCCTAAACGGCTTTCCGGCTCCTCACATAGATAGGCCCGTACTGATTCTACTTCCGGCAACTCAGGCATACTTGATAATCCTTATTTGGAAAAACACAAAGGGTTGCTTCACACCTTGATGCTTTGCTACAGTAACTGAACAGTACAAAAAAATGAAAGGAGGCTACCAATGGCAATCTGGAAATGTACCTGTGGCTTTAGCAAAGAAGGCCGCTGCAAACCACAGAAATGCCCCCAGTGCGGTGAAAAAGGGGGCTTTACCAAAGCGGAGTAATACTTGAGCCGTCCCTTTATAAGGTATGAGGGGGCGGCTCGTTCTCGTTGCGTTGAAAAGTCGCTCCACAATAACGGCAGGCAGCGAGCTTCCAAGGGGAAACCTCCCCACATACCGTACACTGACGGAAATATCCTGATACCGTACGGGATGGCTTATGATACCATAATATAAAAATGGCGAACGGAAATGGAGCTGAAATAAGACCCCACAGTAAAGGGTTTTTCCCCCGTGTTCGAGCTAAATATGCCCCTAGAATGCCAGGCAAGCCGAAAAACATCGCTATAAAAAAATATTCCTGTATTCCCACTTAATCACAACCCCCTGCATTGCCCTGCGCTGTTGCCATAATTCTCGCTATCATTGTATCGGCAGCTGGTGATAGGGTACGCCCTGTTCGTGTCACAAGATGGAACGAGCGCTCAATACTAACGCCTTGGACATTAAGAACCTTAAGGCGACCGTCCTGACAATCTCGACGTACGGCATACCAGGATAAAAAGGCACACCCTAAACCTGCCAAGACAGCTTCTCTCACCGCTTCACTACTACCAAGCCGAGCACAAACAGATAAGTCCTGTTCCGTAATACCAACGGCCCGAAGTGCATGGGTAACGGTGGTGCCAGTCCCAGAACCACTCTCACGCATAATCATAGGCATACTGCGTAATGCTTCTAGAGAAATGGGGGTCGTGTCGTCATATGCTGTGGTGGGGGTCACTAAGACGATGCGATCCCTCCAGACCGGCGAAAAACTTAAAACAGGGTCAGGGGTCTGCCATCCAACAATACCAAGTTCTGCTTGGTCCTCGCGGACAAAGCGTAGCACCTGCTCACTGCCCCCTTGTAATAAAACCGGTTTTACCCCAGGAAAGTCATCACGAAAATGACTTAAAAGGGACGGCAGTAAGTAACTGGCAGGAATTGAGCTCGCTGCAAGGCGAAGTGGTGCAACCTCCATACCCTGGAATCGTTTAAGACAGAGATGGGCCTCGTCAACGGTTGCAAGTATGGTGTGGGCATGTTCATAAAAAAGCTGCCCAGCTGCCGTAAGGGTGACGTGACTTGTTGTCCGGTCAAACAGTCGAGCCCCTAATTCATCTTCCAGTTGACGGATATGCTGACTGGCAGTTGACTGTGCCAAGCTGACCTGCTCGCCCCCCTTTGAGAAGCTCTGATTGTCAGCAACGGCAAGAAAAATCTGTAATTGATGGAGTGTCATACCCCATCTTTATCATTTTTTCCTATCAAAGTAAGCATTTATTTACATAATTTTCTATTTGCCAGCCGGACGCTTCATTCGCTATTAAACTACAGCACACACTAATCGATGAGGAGATTCTCATGCTGAAAAAAGTTACCCTAGCCGCTCTGTTCACTATTCTTTCCGCTGGCGCTGCATTAGCAGCAAACTATATTGAGCCGCAAGAGCTAAAGGAATTGCTGGACAAGAAAAAGCCGGTCATCATGGTTGATATTCAGCCAGCTGCTGATTTCGAGAAGCAGCATCTGCCAAATGCTATCGAAACCAATGCCTTCCCTGCAAAAACCGATGAAGAGAAAAAGCGTCTCGACAAAGCTCTGCCAATTATTAAAGCTTCCAAAGACCCCGTTGTCGTTGTCTGCCCCCGAGGGAAAACCGGTGCAAAAAACAGCTATACCTACCTAGTTTCCCAAGGTGTTAGTGAAGATCGTATGACGATTCTGGATGGTGGCATTTATGAATGGCCATATAAAGAGATGTTTGTAAAGGGTCGCCCCTAGTTTTATGCAAGAGAGGGCGCAGCAGTATAGGGCTGCCATCGCAGAGATGGCAGCCCGCTGTACGTCATGCGGCAAATGTGTCCGGCCATGTCATTTTCTTCGAACCCATGGCAGTCCCGCATATTTGGCACAACGTGGTGACGAACCAGACACTATTTCCTTGGCAATGCAGTGTTCCCTTTGTGGCGCCTGTGATGCCCGTTGTCCACTGTCTTTACAGCCATCAGCTCTTTTTCTTGCGATGCGCCAAGAGGCTCAAAGGCAAAATCTTATTGATCTTGCCCCCTATCAGCCTTGGTTGCGCTATGAATC
The DNA here is from genome assembly GCA_964456065.1 of uncultured Geobacteraceae bacterium. Lineage (GTDB taxonomy): Bacteria > Desulfobacterota > Desulfuromonadia > Geobacterales > Pseudopelobacteraceae > Trichlorobacter. Next base: position 46,458 of record CAYVYW010000012.1, on the reverse strand, counting down.
TCTCGGCCGTTCCCGTTTATTTAGGCGTTACCACAATCCCCATGCCAGTACGGTTGCTTTTTTCCCAGGCTGCTCTTTTCCAGGCGGTCGTCCAGCGGGAGTTATGACCCTCTATCGCCTCATACAGCAGGTCACCCCCCACGCCGGTTTGGTACTGGACTGTTGTAATAAAATAAGCCATGACCTTGGTACGCATGCCAGCTTTGAAAGTCACCTGACGTCATTACATAAGCGGTTACAGGACCATGGCTTTACCACTCTTTTAACAGCTTGCCCTGGTTGTACGAGTATTTTTGAACGGTATGCTGCTACTGAAATTACCTGCAAGAATGTCTACCAGTACCTTGTCGAACAAGGTGCCACAATACCAGAGACCTATAATGCTAGCGGTACTGTTCGCTTGCATGACCCCTGCCCTTCACGATTCGACAATGTTCAGCAAAAAGCAGTCCGTTATTTATTAGCGCAAACAGGTGTTAAGCTGGAAGAAATTCCTGAACATGGACGCTCAACACGTTGTTGCGGCCAAGGGGGTATGGTTGAAGCAATTCTTCCTGGAACCGTTGCACAGGAAGCCACTCTATTACATGATACTGCTGCAGGCGACCCCATGGTTACCACTTGCGGTGGTTGCTGTGAAGCACTTGGCCGTACCGGTACGGTCATGCATCTCGCGGATTTACTCCACCAGAACGGTCCAGCCCCCAAAGCCACTACCACATCGCTGAGTAAATGGCTGAATCGTCTTAAACTGCGCTTTATGAGGTTAGTATGATGTACCGTTTTATATTGGTTTGTGCCCTGCTCACCGTTCCTCTTCCGGCAATAGCATCTGACATTGCTGTTTCACGCTTTAGCAGTGAGGGGCTCACGGGGTGGGACGTCAAAGAATTCAAAGGGCGAACTACCTATACATTGGTTAAAGACCAAGGGAAAACGGTTGTAAAAGCTCATGCCAAAGCAAGTGCTTCCGGCCTTGTCAAAAAGATCTCTTTCGATCCTCGGAAGCATCGCTATCTCAGTTGGTCATGGAAAGTTCCAACGATAATCAATGGCGGCAATGAGCGGACGAAAACTGGGGACGATTATGCTGCACGTGTCTATGTGGTCTTCCCAGGGAAGTTTTTCTGGCAAATGCGCGCCCTTAACTATATTTGGGCTAACAATCTGCCCAAAGGACAGTTTGTGCCCAACGCCTTCACTGCCAATGCCATGTTGGTGGCCGTCGAATCGGGTAATGCAAAAACTGGGCAATGGATTCATGAACGACGAGATATTTTAGCTGACTATCGCATGGTGTTCGGAGAGGATCCACCGAAAGCCGGGGCCATTGCCATCATGACTGACACTGACAATACCGGTGGCAACGCAGAAGCCTGGTATGGCGAAATAATGCTTTCAGGTACACCATGAACAGTTCCCGCGTTCTGATTCTTATGGGGGTTGCGGTGGCACTGGGGATCTTTTTCTGGTTTGACCTTGGCTCCTATGTCACGCTCAGTAATCTCCAAAGCCAGCGTGCGTTCCTTGTCGAACAATATCATGCATATCCAGTCATCTTCTTGACCCTTTTTGTCATTGTGTATATCCTGCAAACAGCATTGGCATTACCGGGTGCAGCAATTCTTTCCCTTGCTGCTGGGGCCATCTTTGGTCCTGTGACCGGTACGATTGCCGCAGTGTCAGCAGCTACTGCAGGTGCCACGGTATCTTTGGTGCTCACCAGATATCTTGCCCGTGATTTTGTCATGAAACGCTTTGGGAATAAGTTAGCGCCCATTAACCAAGAACTTGAAAAACGAGGTATTAACTACCTGCTCTTTTTGCGCCTTGTTCCGGTATTCCCTTTTTTTCTTGTTAATCTTGCTGCTGCAATGACCACTATTCCGTTAGGAACCTTTGTCGCAAGCACAGCCGTAGGCATCTTGCCTGCTGGTTTTGTCTTTATTCAAACTGGCGCTGCCGTTGGTCAAATATCATCAGTTTCCGATGTCATGTCAGGGAAGCTTATTGCCTCATTGGCAGCGCTTGGTATAGTAGCCATGATACCTGTTGTGTACGCACGCCTGAAGGATACCAGAAAGTAAAAAGACGCTATGCACTATCAGTCATCCCGGTGGGTCAGAATACCGGGCAGTTACCCCGCTGTATGGATCTGCCCTGAACGTCCGACCTGGACCGTTGTGAATACCGCTGCCGATCATCTGCTATGCAACCCCTCACAGGACCCACGAGGCTATCAAACGCTCTTGGACAGACTCCCTGCAACCGATGCCCCTGAGTACCACGGCCGAGAGGTGACAGAGTTACAACCATTAGAAGAACTCTGGCTACATATTACGGATCACTGCAATTTAAGGTGTAGCCACTGCCTGTTTAGTTCCTGCCCGGAGACGACAAGATCCCTCGCTACGGAACAGGTATGTTCTTATATTGATCAGGCTCGCGATATTGCCTGCTCTGTCTATGCCTTAACCGGTGGTGAGCCACTCATTCATCCCGGATTCACAACGATTGTCGATCATATTCTCGACACCACATCTGCACAGTGCGCCATTCTCACCAATGGGCTGCTGGTTGATCGTTATCTCAAAGATGATTGGGACCGTGAACGTATAAGCCTCCAAATCAGCATTGATGGCACACCGTTGCTGCATGATGCTATTCGTGGGGCAGGAACCTTTCTCGCACTTACTGAAAAACTTGGGTGGCTTAAAGAGCACGGATGGCATGTCACCTTAAGCTGGTGCGTCACCCGTGATAATCTTCAAGCCTTACCTTGGTTGATTGATTTTGCCCATAGCATGGCAATTACAACGGTTCACTTTATGTGGCACGTCGTCCGAGGACGCGGCAGCGACCAGCAGCACCCTACACCTGACACCATGATGGGTCCATTGACCGATGCCATACAACGGGCTGAGCAATATGGCATTCAAATCGACAATATCGAACAATTGAAACGACAGCTTTTCAGCCCGGCTGGAACGCGCTTTGATGGTTCGAGTGCCGGCGTCAGCTGTGCTGCCATAGGACCTGACGGCATGCTTTATCCAACAGCAGCAACGGTTGGTGTCGCAGCACTGGCCTCCCCCCTGAGTCGCCCCCTTGGGGAAGCCATTATCCATAGTACTATTTTCCAGACCTTACGTGGATACTCCGTCAAAGACCGCTTATATGATCCTTGGCGCTTTTTACTCGGTGGCGGTGATTTTGATCAGCAATACATTGCTTCAGGTGATCTCAAAGGCGAAGACCCCTACCTACCGCTTTTCGAACAGCTAGCATTATGGCTTCTTGGACGTACGGCTCATCGCTATCCCCACGGAGATGAGCCAGCTGTCTTACTCAGCATGGGGGAATACCTCCACGCCTGTGGAACCGACCAAGCTGTTTCTGTCTGCCACAGCACCTGTCTCTTGTCATTACATGGTTCTCTGGATGCACGCAGTAGCGTAAAGGCATATTATCAAGATGCCACCGGCGACAAACGAACTGAAATTTTAAATCCTGTCTGTTATGACGAAGCAATGATGAGTCATATCCCTGCTGCCTACCGCTTCCGTGGTTATGGCTGTGGTAGTCCTGTACTCGAAGCCTCCCTCGCTGCCGGTGAAACAGTGCTTGATCTTGGTTGTGGTAATGGCGTTGAGTGCTTTATCGCAGCCCGCCAGGTTGGTAAAACGGGAAGTGTTATCGGTGTTGACATGCTGGAGTCAATGTTGGAGCTAGCCCGCGAAGGAGCGCATGCGGTCATAACGCAGTTGGGATTCGACAACATCCGATTTATGCATGGATACCTTGAGGAACTCCCGCTCCCGAATGAGAGTGTCGATGTTGTAGTTTCCAATTGTGTTTTAAACCTATCGACTGACAAACGCGCTCTTTTCCGGGAAATAGCCCGTGTATTGAAGCCAGGGGGGCGCCTTGTTACGGCCGATGTTGTCTGCGATCAGGAGCCAGCACCCAGCATTCTCCATGACCCCGTTTTAAAGGGTGAATGTATCAGTGGTGCCATGACACAGAAAGACTTGGTTGCAATCCTCCACGAGTCTGGGCTTTCATGTTTTACGGCCCATAAGCGAACCCCCTACCGTGTCGTTCAGGACCACCCATTTTTTTCGTTAACCTTTCAGGCCTATAAACCTAAACAAACAACAGAAACCGCATCCTGTGTGACGGTTTGCTACCCAGGACCTGCAGCGTTTCTCAGTACAACAGATGGTCAGCGGCTCCCTGCTGGCATATTGGTATCCATACCCCGTTATCAGGCAGAGCTGCTTGATCATCAGATTTGGCAGTTTGACGATGAGGGGCAAATCACCAATAGACAGATGGAGTCAAGCTGCTGCCTGCCACCGAGCGCTGCCTCTACTTCATCACCGCCTTCCCTTGCTGTTTCAACAAAAAATGCCGTCGGTTGTATGGTCTGTGGGGCGCCATTACAGTATATAGCCACGCCGGCTACCATGTCCTGTGCCTACTGCGGAATGGATTTTTTAAGCAATGCCCATTGCGAACAGGGCCATTTTGTCTGCGACCGCTGTCATAGCAGTGATGCACTCAGTATCATTCACGACTACTGTCTCCAAGGCCCCGAGACCGATCCTATCATGCTCATGCGGCGTATCAGAAACCATCCCAGCATACCCTTACATGGACCGCAGTATCATGCCATGGTTCCTGGAATTCTGCTGGGGTGTCTCAAAAGGCTTGGGGCTTCGGTTGATGATGCTATGATCCAAACGGCCATTACCCGAGGGGCGGAAGTAGATGGTGGCAGTTGTGGCTTCTGGGGCGTCTGCGGGGCAGCAACAGGAGTTGGTATTGCTGTCAGCGTTCTCTTGCAGGCCACCCCAATAAAGGCCGCTGCCCGTCAAAAAGCACAACAAGCGGTTCATCAGGTTCTTGGTGAGATTTCATCCCATACAGCCGCTCGTTGCTGTCAAAGGGATTGCTATATCGCACTAAGGACTGGTCTGACCCTTATGAGCGCAATGGTGGGGTTGCAGGTACCGTCTCCTGAGCCGTTTCGATGTACCCAGATTGCTCGCAACAAGGAATGTCTTGGCAGTAGTTGCCCACTGTGGCCATGAAGCTTTCTGTTATCATACCGGTTTTGCGGGAGCAGGCCACCATTCGCAAAACGCTTCACCAACTACAAAGTCAGTTACCGAATGCTGAGTTCGTTGTTGTTGATGGCGACCCAACAGGAAGCAGTATCGCATGCCTTGACAAAACGGATACGATTATCTGCTTGACGGCAGCTGCAGGTCGTGGAGCTCAGATCAATAGAGGGCTTGCAACAGCACAAGGTGATCTTTTAATGGTGCTGCATCTTGACAGCACCCTTACTCCCCTAGCCCTTAAATCTATACAAGAGCTAGCCTCCAGAGAGCCATTCTTTGCTTGTTTTCACCTGGCTTTTGATGAAAGCGCACTCCGTCTTCGTCTGGTTTCCCTGCTAGCCAATATACGTACCAGCTTACTTGCGCTTCCCTATGGTGATCAGTGCTTTATTTTCAATCGAGCCACGCTGGAAAAAGCCGGGCCTTTCCCGGAATTACCTCTCATGGAGGATGTGGCGTTCGCCATGAGCTGCCGCAGGGCCGGCCTATCGGCCAGGCTACTTCCTGGCCATGTACGTACCTCTGCACGTCGCTACACGGCACGTGGTATTCTAGGGACTGCCCTGCGCAATATGGTAATGCTTGTAAAATTTCTTAGCGGGACATCACCGCAAAAGCTTTATGAGGAGTATTACCGGTGAACACAACTCCCCATTGTGCGATATTTGCCAGGGTACCGGTCCCGGGAATGGTTAAAAAGCGACTAGCAGCGACCTTGGGAAATGCAGCAGCTTGCGCTATTTACGAGACCATGCTGGCCGGAATCCTCCGTGCGTGTGCTCACAGTGGACTCCCTAGTTCGCTATGGTATGCACATACGCCATCTAAAATGCCTCCAGCACCCTTTCTGGCACGACATAGCGATTGTTTCCAACAGATGGGGGATGATCTTGGCATGCGCATGTTTGCCACCTTCCAGGATGAACGTATTCTTTCACCAAAGCGTTTGATTGTTGGTTCTGATATCCCAGGAATCGATAGGCACTACCTCACTGCAGCTGCAGATGCCTTCAAGCATACGGATGCAGTTTTGGGACCTGCCGAGGACGGTGGATACTGTTTGATTGGGCTGGCGCCCCATGCCAGACGTTGTGAATTATTTCAGGATATGCCCTGGGGCACGGACCAGGTTCTTGCCATAACACTAAAGCGTTTAACCTCGGCAGGCCTCTCCTATCATCTGTTACCGACCTTGCGTGACGTTGACAGGGTTACGGATCTTCGTGTACTACTGTCGACACCAAGTGTCAGTAAGGAGCTCCTCATGGAACGGATTATCCATAGCGATGAGGTCTGGCGTGAACGCCTCACCCCACAGCAATATCGTGTTACCCGTTTGGGAGGAACTGAAGCTCCTTTTCAGAATGCCTACTGGGATAATCACAAAAACGGCGACTACCATTGTATCTGCTGTGGGTTACCACTTTTTCGATCATGCGACAAATACGACTCCCACAGTGGGTGGCCGAGCTTTTCGGCTCCCTATGACCCAGCACATCTTGTGACTGATAGTGACACCAGTTATGGCATGGTACGAACGGAAGTGCTTTGTGGACGCTGCGATGCCCACCTAGGGCATCTTTTTCAAGACGGCCCCCAACCGACAGGGCTGCGGTACTGCATCAATTCAGCTGCTTTGTCATTTGTACCCCATGACGAGGATTCCTCACCCCATTGTAAGGAGCATGTATGACAACCGGTCATTGGAACACCACACTACTTTATAGTGCACCTGATGCACTGTCACTAGAACAGGATCTGCAAGCTGCAGAAGCTGATGCTACACACTTTCGTCAGGAATACTTCGAAAAACTACCTACGCTTTCAGCCAGCGCTATTTTGGAAGCGCTCATATGGTATGAAGCGTTTAGAAGTAGAATTTCAAAGCCGCTTTGTTACGCACATCTTCTTTTTGCTGAAAACTCCGAAAACGAGATACATCGGTCTTTGGCACAACGTTGTTCAGAGCTCGGTAATCGGCTTTCTCAACAACTTTTGTTTTTCGATCTTGAGCTGATGCAACTACAAGATGACCAGGTTACAGCATTGCTGGCATTGCCCGGTGCCGCTCACTACGGTCACTTTCTACACGGCTTACGAAAATTCACACCCTACACGCTTAAAGAAAACGAAGAGCGCCTTTTAACCAGAAAGGATCTGACCGGCTCGCATGCCTTCACCAAACTTTTTGATGAGCTGTCAGCCTCGATGCGCTATCAGATGGAGCTTGATGGAGAAACAAAGGATTTTACGGGGGAGGAGTTGCTCTCCCTAACCCATCATCCCGACCCTGATGTCAGATTCCGTGCTCAGACGACTTTTTTAGAAAAGCATGCGGAACCTCCCCATGCGCTGGTCTTTAATACGGTCTTCAATACCATGGCCCTTGATCATGGCCAGGAAATTTCTTTACGTGGGTATGCCTCAGCTATACAGCCAACCAATATCGGTAATGAGCTCAGTGATGAAGCCGTTGAACACCTGATGGCAGTTACGGAAAGTAACTACCAACTCGCGCAACGCTACTTCACCATTAAAGCTGGACTACTCGGTATGCCACGTTTACGAAATTGCGATCTCTATGCACCACTGAGCAGCACCAAGAAAGAATATCCTTTCGATCAGGCCCGGCAGATGGTGGTTGACTCCTACCGAGACTATGACCCCGCGTTCGGCGCTATTGTTGAGGCTTTTTTTACTGAGGAACGTGTAGACATTTACCCCCGTCCTGGAAAATCAGGGGGCGCTTTTGCCATGGGTATATCCCCTAACGACCCCCCGTATCTGCTTCTCAATTATACTGGCACACTTCGTGATATTGCCACCATAGCCCACGAGGCAGGACACGGCTTGCACTTTGTTTTGGCGCAGCAGCAAAACAGCCTTAATTACCACGCACCACTACCGTTAGCAGAAACTGCTTCTGTGTTCGGTGAAATGCTCCTGACGAGGCGTATGCTGGATAACGAGCGTGACCCTCAAATCAGAAAAGAGCTCTTATGCGGAAAAATTGAGGATATTATTGCCACCACCTTCCGCCAAACTGTTTTAACCCGTTTTGAGATGCGTCTCCATCAAGAGCGTTCCAATGGCCTTCTTTCCAACGAGCGTATTTGTGCCATCTGGCTTGAAGAAAACGCAAAGCTTTATGGTGACAAGGTCGAAATGATTCCGGCATATGCCTGGGGTTGGTCATACATCAGTCACTTCATTCACAGCCGCTTCTACTGCTACTCATACACGTTTGCTGAGCTATTGGTACTTGCGCTCTATCAACAGTACCGCATACAAGGAGAGCAATTTAAAGAAGGGTATCATCAACTACTTTGTTCCGGCGGTTCCCGCTCACCGGCTGACACTGCCCGCTTGGCCAATATTGATATCGAGGCGGCCGGTTTTTGGCAGGCGGGGTATGACTTGTTAGAACAGTTGATTGAGGAGCTGGAAAGCCTAGTTTAGTTCTTATAAAGTAAATCTATCAATACAGCGCCGTTTCTGTGAGGAAATGGCGCTGTTTTTTTATTCTCCTCCTTGAAATCCCCTTCATGCCTCCCTACCCTTAAGGAAAGAGGTTTAACTCTACCCTAAGGAAACTATTGTTATGGACATAAATAAACTAACCCAAAAATCCCAGGAGGCATTACAGGCTGCACAGACCAAAGCTGTTCAGCGTGGCCATGTTGAAATTGACGGTGAACACCTCCTGTTCGCCCTGGTCAATCAAGATCAGGGTTTAATACCACGCATCATCGAACGTATGGGTGTTGCCCCTACCGTTTTGACGCATGCTATCGATACAGAGCTGAACAAGCGTCCTTCAGTAGCAGGCCCCGGCTTTGACCCTGGCAAAATACATGTTTCGCAACGCTTCTCAAAAATACTGGTTGATGCCGAGGCTGAAGCGAAACGACTAAAAGATGACTATATCTCCGTTGAGCATCTTTTAATTGCCTTGGCAAAAGAAGCTGACCAATCAGCAGCCGGTCGCATTCTGGCTCAATACGGTATTCGTGCAGAAGGGATTCTGGCCACCCTAACAGAAGTTCGTGGTAATCAGCGGGTAACATCAGCTAACCCTGAAGAAACATATGAAGCATTGGAGAAATATGGCCGTGATTTAGTAGCCCTTGCCCGTAGTGGCAAGATGGATCCTGTAATTGGAAGAGATGATGAAGTACGCCGGGTCATTCGGGTGCTCTCTCGCAAAACAAAAAATAACCCCGTACTCATTGGTGAGCCTGGTGTTGGTAAAACTGCCATTGTCGAAGGACTCGCACAACGTATTGTACGGGGAGATGTACCAGAAGGACTAAAAGACAAAACAGTCTTTGCTCTTGACATGGGATCACTCATCGCCGGAGCCAAATATCGTGGTGAATTTGAAGAGCGTCTGAAAGCGGTTTTGCAAGAAATCAAGCAGGCCGAAGGACGCATCATTTTGTTTATTGATGAGGTGCATACCATCGTTGGTGCCGGTAAAGCCGATGGTGCTATGGATGCCGGCAATATGCTAAAGCCGATGCTTGCCCGTGGCGAATTACACTGTATTGGTGCCACAACACTTGATGAGTATCGCCAGTATATCGAAAAAGACCCTGCATTAGAGAGACGCTTCCAGCCAGTACTGGTTGAACAGCCCTCGGTGGAAGACAGTATTTCTATCCTACGTGGATTGAAAGAGCGCTTTGAAGTACACCACGGCGTAACCATCCAGGATAACGCACTCGTTTCAGCAGCGCAGTTGTCACACCGCTATATTACTGAACGGTTTTTGCCTGATAAAGCGATTGATCTTGTTGACGAAGCCTGTGCCATGTTGCGGACGGAAATTGACTCGCTGCCAACGGAACTTGACATGGTGAACCGCCGTGTTATGCAGTTGGAAATTGAAGAGGCCGCCTTAACCCGCGAAAAAGATGCCAAAAGCCGTGAACGTCTCCAAGAACTGCAACGTGAACTCGCCGATGAACGTGAAAAAGGTTTGGCTTTAAAGGTACAGTACGATGCTGAAAAACAGGCTATTACGCAAAGCTCACACATTAAAGAACAACTTGAGCAGGTTAAACTCGATATTTTACGTGCCGAACAGGCCTATGACTTAAATAAAGCATCCGAATTAAAGTACGGAAAACTTCCAGAACTGGAACAACAACTCCTTACGATTGAACAAAAAAATCAATCCGAAAAGGTTGCTCACCGTCTGTTACGTCAGGAAGTGACTGACGATGAAATAGCTGAGATTGTGGCCCGCTGGACCGGTATACCCGTCACACGCTTGATTGAAAGTGAACGGGAAAAACTGCTCAAGCTCGACGAGATTCTCCATGAGCGTGTTATAGGACAGGATGAAGCCGTATCACTGGTGGCTGATGCTGTATTAAGGGCTCGTGCCGGCATACAAGACCCCAAGCGCCCGATTGGATCATTTATTTTTCTTGGTCCGACTGGGGTCGGTAAAACAGAACTGGCTCGCACGCTTGCAGGAACCCTCTTTGATGATGAAGATAATATCGTTCGCATTGACATGTCAGAGTATATGGAAAAGTTTGCCGTATCTCGCCTGATCGGAGCACCTCCCGGGTATGTTGGCTTCGAGGATGGTGGACAGTTGACGGAGGCGGTACGGCGCAAACCTTATTGTGTCATCCTCTTCGATGAAATCGAAAAGGCTCACCCCGATGTCTTTAATATTTTGTTGCAGATTCTTGATGATGGTCGGGTTACCGATAGCCACGGGAGAACGGTAAGCTTCAAGAACACCGTTATCATAATGACTTCTAACATAGGAGCTCATCATTTACTTGAAGGAATAAGTGTTAGCGGCAGCATCACAGAATCTGCTCGCGAACGGGTTATGCAGGAACTTCGCGCCTCCTGCCGACCTGAGTTTCTTAATAGGGTTGATGACATCATCCTCTTTAAGCCGCTTCAACTCGCCGAGGTGATCAGCATCACGAGCTTATTACTCGAACAGCTCAGCCAGCGCTTGAAAGACCGTCGTATTACCCTGTCGGTGACTGAAGAGGCTAAACGTTGTATCGCTGAGGCTGGGTACGACCCTGTGTATGGTGCTCGCCCCCTTAAGCGCTATATACAACGAGAGCTTGAAACGAAGGTCGCCCGTTGTATACTCGCTGGATCGGTAACGGAGGGTGGAGCCATCACCGTAGATTGCAATGGAGGAGTATTAGCCATTACCTCATAGTTGCAGTCCTGCAAATTCACGACAAAAAAATATACTTTTTGCATAAAAGCGAATAAGGGCCTCATAAGTACTAACTAGTTTAAATCAGTTAGTATTTTGGGGCTCTTTTCCATTGTGTCCTGTTTTTTAATTGCCCCAATCCTTTTCTAAACTACTGGTTTCAATACGTTTAATTTCTTTGGCATAGCCATTGCTCTTAAGGAGTAAAGGCCCAAAACAGAGAAAGCCATGAACGATAAACCTATCTGCCCCTATTACGGTAAAAATGATGATCTTTGCGACGTGGGATGTGACTACATATCCCCCCACGACGTCGACATGATTATACATTTCTGCAATAGGGAGTATCAGGCCTGTCGGCGGTACCAGCAACTGGTGGCACGGCCTGATACGCAGCAGGCCAGTATAGCCCAACAATATTAGGCACGAGTAAACGGAGGAATTCCCATGACACAACGAGAATTAGAGCTGATGCAGCGCCTGGAAGAACTGGAGCGACATACATGGAGAAACAGTGCCATTTTACGGGCTGTTGCCATGGTGTCGTTTACCGCCATGGTTGGAATCATTGTCGCTGCAGGTGTGATTGGCGGCAATCATAGCAATGAGTGGTCGAGCTCATCGTGGAACACAATGTGGATCTACGGTCTTTTTGCTGCAAATGCTGTCGCCATGTTTTGGACCACTCACAAGGAATAAGGAGCTCTATTATGCCAATGAAATATTCCAGCGCTGCGCTACTTCTTATCGTCTGCATACTCTGTGCAGCATTTAATATGCGGTTATTCCAAGGTCTTGATGACATGGTCGGGGCGAACAATTACTGGGTCGTCGACACATCTCTCGGTGATAACGGCTGGTATGCCATGGGCTTACTACCACACTTGAAAAGCATGGCAAAAGAAGCGGTCCAGGTGGTTAACACCAATGCCGCCGCAAACGAGCATTACCTCATTTATGCGCAAAGCGGTGATTTCGCCGGTAACGGGGTTTACGGTATCTGTTTTGGCTTTCCGCTTATCATGTATTTGATTTGGTTTTCGTTTATAATCGGCTTTCCTGACCGTGTTGATCCATATTTACTGCCGCGACGTATCTTCACCCTCGCCGTCATCATTGCCTGCTCAGTTTTGGTGAACCTCTTTTTAATGCGCATGGGTGCAGATTTCCTGCGTGACCCTATGGCACGTGTTGCCAATATTGCCGGAACCCATGCTTCGCTCATGTTTCACACAGCTGGTATATGGTTTGCCCTGCTCTTTTCTGCACTGGGTACCCACAGCCACTCCATCAATGAGACCCTTGCACCCGATAGCCGTACATGGCAAACCCAGGCTTCTGAGAAGTTCAACTGGATGTTTATATTGCTGGCACTGGTAACCGGCATTGAAGTCATGTTGTTTAAAAATCGGCTGGCACTTCCGAATGCAGCTATTGATTATGCTGTTTGGTTAATATGGGTTGTTATTTTCATGCGTATGTATGGCTTCTCCCCGAAATACTGGGTGAAGCGTGTTCCCGGCATTGCAATCATGGTGGTTGGCACCTTGTTAACCTTGCCGATTTTTTACCTGCTTGAGCGGGTAACGGGCACCTTAGGTGCCGGCTTTGCATCACCACTTCTGGCCCAGGCACTTGGTGCCGACAACCAGAACGTCGGACTGTCCTTGATGATTTCCATCTATTTAGTTTTCTGGATGGAGTTCTCTGCAGCCATCAGGATGAACGGTCCCGTAAGAAAAGTAGTACCTCGATAAGCCTCAAGGCACGTTTTTCCGCCATGAAAAACGGAAAGCCCCTGGCGTGGGAACCAGGGGCTTTCGTAATTGCTACCACCAATAAAGCATTATGGTTGTATTGGCTTAAGTTTTTGCAGGTTTTCCTTCAGCCAGGCTGTAAGCTGTTTGGCCACCTGGTCAGGTGTTGATGTGTGGTCAGCGTCAACCACAAGGTAACGGCTTGCACTATGGGCTGGTAAACGCTGGAAGATGTATTCCGGACCACGTAGATAAAGGGGGTCTCTCACGCCAATCGCGTAGAAGACCGGTACCGCTTGGGTCACACGTCCTGCCGTCGCATGCATATTCCCTAATCCCTGCGGATCAAAATAACTCAACAGCACATCAGCACGCATGCTCATAGTCTTTTGTTGCCCCTGATTAACATCCCGTACCGTCAAGATTGTATCAGCTTTTTTTTCGGCAACAAGTGCTTTGGCTTTATCGACACTATCTCGTGAAACACCCCGCTCATACATACTTTCCGGTGCGTGACCAGGAGCAAGCAGTATTAAACCATCTGCATCCCGTATAACAGCTTGATATGCCAGTGCAGCATTAGCCCCGAAACTCATACCGCCGACAAAAACCTGTTTACTTCCCGCTGCACGAGCATCTTTTACACTATTAGCGATTCCCTGAAGGGTATCCTGGTAACTTCGATTATACAGTTTCGAGCGAGACCATGGCATATCGGGGCGTCGCACCGTACAGAACTGTTCGAGCTCAGCCGTTATCATATCAAGGTGTGGCGAACGTGAGCCCCCCCATTTGCCATGCATTAAAATAATCGTACAATCGGACGGGGCTGCCCAGGCGGCGCCAGCATGTAGTGCTATGGCAAGAACGGCTACCATGGCCGTCATGATACGCTTCATACGTTCCTCCTTGTTGTCAGGCTATTACTATACCACAACTTATGGTGAGGTACAGGTGCCTCTGTCACCATGGCTGTTCTTAACGCTCCAAATATGTTAGAAATAGTATATGCATACACTATCTCCCCTACCATCAATCCGTTTTATACACACCGCTGATATCCATCTCGGTAAGAGTTATCATCGCTCTCCTGCCGAAGGTGAACGCTTCGAAGATTTTTTTCGTATGCTAGGGAGCATCATCAACGATGCCATACAAGAACAGGTTGATTTTGTTTTGCTTGCCGGCGATCTTTTTCACACCGGTCATATACTACCAAAAACCTTTGCACGTACCATCGAAGTACTCACTCCCCTGAAAAATGCTGGCATTCCATGTATTGCCGTGGAGGGGAATCATGACTGGATACACCGACGGGATAATATTTCTTGGATGGAAGCTCTCTCGCAAATGGGGTATCTGCAGCTTCTGCGCCCTACCCGCAGTGATGACGGCAGCTATTATTTTGCTCCCTTTGACTATACAACGGGCCAAGGTGGCGTCATTACCATTAAGGGTGCCCATATTTATGGTCTCGGCTATATCGGGACACAAGCTGGCAGTCATGTGGAGCGTATCTGTCAAGCCGTCACCACAAAAAACAATATTCTTCTTTTCCATGTAGGAATCTGGAGTTATTCACCCGTGGAGATCGGCGCCATGAAACCTGAAGAAGCGCTGCTTCTGGCAGATTCCTTCTCCTATGTCGCCCTAGGTCACGGACACAAACCCTATACGGTCGCTCACAAGAACGGCCGGATTTTTGCGTATAACCCCGGTTCACCTGAATGTGTGAACTTTGGCGAGGAACGCTACCCAAAGGGCTACTATCTGGTAACTGCTGAAAACGAAACGTATCACCACCAGTTTATACCGGTTATCCCCCGCCCCATGCTAACCTGCAGTATTGATCTAGAGGGGGTAAGCACGATTGATGAAGCTTTACTTCGTCTCGATGCCTCGTTGTCTGTATTGGAATTACCATCGCACAATCGGCACCAGGTGCTCCTTTGTATCAAACTTCATGGTGCCATTTCTTGTAACCCTTTTGAATTACATCGAGAACGTATCCGTTCCCTTGTACTACCCCACCTAACACCGCTACACCTTGAAATAAAAAACCTCACAACACGTGCGGGGAAGAGACCGGGAGAACAGGAAAGCGTCAGTCTCCAAAGCATTGAGGAAGAGGTACTGCGAGACTTGTTGACTCAAGACAGCAGCTACAAAGGGCAGGAAGATGCACTGGTTACGCTGTGTCTTGCTCTACGGGAACAAATTATTAACGGAAATGGTGATGCAGACGAACTGGTCGGCATGGTACAGGAGTTTTAATCATGCGTATTATCTCCGTTAGCCTCACCAATATTAAGGCACATACAAACCGAACCTTTACCTTCGCTCCTGGAATCAATGTCGTCTCCGGCCCCAATGGTGTCGGAAAAAGCACCCTGTTTGAAGCAATCGGGTATGCTCTTTTTGGTGTTGATGCCCGCGATTTTGTGGGGAACAGTGAACGTTTTATCAGTATCGGTTCTAAAAAAGGCTCCATAAGTGTCACCTTTGAGGCCTGTGACGGCAACCAATACCAGATAACACGCACCGTTGGCACGCCGGCACGCTGGCTGCTTAGTCGATCGATTATGGGGACGTTCGAAGTTGAAGAGCATGCCAACAGCACGGAAACTGAACAACGCCTGCGCACACTTCTTGGGCTACAGGGTAGCCGTCGACTAGCTGATCAATTCAAACTGGTCATCGGACCATTTCAAAGTGAATTCCTTGGTCCATTCATTGAGAGAAAACAGACCAAGAGACAAGAAGCTTTCGATGAAATTCTAGGTGTTGACACTTGGCGTACGACCTATAAGGGGACAGCAGAACTGGTCAAGGCACTACAGACCAGTAAAGAACTCTTAATGACGGAAATACGGTTCTATGGCGCACAGCTGGAGCACTTACCTGGTATACGTGTTGAAATCGCAAACGTTATAACAGCCCAAGAAGCGGCCCGTCATACGTTAGGGCAGATAAGCATAGCACTTACGGGACACCAAACCGCTCTTAAGGAACTTGACGACAAAGAACAAGCCATCGGAACGATAGCAAGCGACATACAGCGCCTGTCTGAACGTATCGCTGATGGTCTTGAAAAAATTGCGGACAAACAAAAACAGGTTCATGCCAGCGAGCTCGCCGTGCAGATAATCGCCGATAATCAGGCAGGCTTTCAGGCATATGAAGAAACTCTCGTCCGGCTACAAGCATTACGGGCTGAAGAACAGGCAGAGCAAGAGCGTGAAAAAGCACAGTTACGGCTTGAGCATGAGTATAAGCGCCTGCAACAGGCTTGTGACCATGAAGCACGGACAATTGAACAAGACGAAATAAAGCGTCAAGAAGCTCTGCAAGATATAGCAACGGCGCTAAGCGATATACATGCCGTACAGTCAGAACGCGAACGTCTCAGTGCGTTACCACTGTTAACCTCTCAGCTTGATTCCCTGACGACGCAATTAGGCCAATTACATGGACGCCGAGAAGGCTTGCTTGAAGGACAGCGCCAAATTGCCGAAGGTATCTGCCCTTTCCTTTTGGAACATTGTCACAACCTAGCGGGTGAAGCACCTGAAAAGCATTTCTCAGACCGTCTTTACGATATTGATCGAGCATTACTGCAGAAAGATCACGAACGCAAACAACAGCAGGAAGCCTTAGCTGCACTTCAGGAAATTGAAAAGGCCATCCATGCATCTGATGTGCGACGCCAGGAGTTAATCCTGACACAACAGCAACTGGAGTCAAATGCCACCCCTTTGGAACATCGTCGTGCAGCACTGAAAAAAATGCAGTCCGAGGCCGACCAGGCAGCCTTGGTGGCATCCCGCACAAAGCAAACCCTCGTCGGTACAGTGGAAATTACGGCGCAAATCCAGGCCGCTGAGGCACAGTGCAGCGCCTTACAACAACACCGTGATGCTGTCATTACCAACACTAGGGATGCTCAGGCCATCTCGGAACGTCGTGATACGGTCACAATATGGCTCAAAGCATTACAAACCCTACAGCAAGAACATGCCAATCATTTGCTGACGCTGGGCGAGTTACAAAACAGTTATGACAACCAGCAGCATCAGTTGATTCGTAATCAGCGTGATACCTGCATCACCCAGCAGGCTGTTGTAGCACAACAAATTAATCAGCTTGAAACCGAAACGCATAGGCTGCAAACCCGCATAAGCGAGTTAGAGTCCATTGAACAGGTAATTTTAGACCGTAATAATAAGGTTGTAGCGTTGGATCGTCAGCTAAAACTCGTCTCATTTCTAAGGGATAAAATATTCCGTCAGGTCTCGGACCAGGTGGCGCGCCGCTTCCGACAGGAAATCAGTCGACAGGCTGACCTTCTCTACCGAACCATTGCAAACACTGATGAGGAACTGCACTGGGGAGATAATTATCAGATTACTCTCAAGGATATGCACGAAGGCTTTATTCGTGAGCGCAGTGATGATCAGCTTTCTGGTGGGCAAATGATGAGTGCTGTTGTTGCCTTACGCTTAGCGCTCTTACAAACAATTGGTGCACGACTAGCTTTCTTTGATGAACCGACCTCATCTCTTGATGTAACCCGCCGTGAAAACCTGGCACAGGCTTTTCGAGCGCTCGATCAGGGGCGTCATGAGGTACAGCAGAGTTGGTACGACCAGCTGTTTCTCATTAGTCATGACAGTTCCTTTACCGAAATTACCGATCAGATAGTTCTGGTCGCCCCGGAGGCATGCCAGGCAACATGATTGTCATGGATGATGGTTTGCTGTTTATGCAAGGCATAATTATTGCTTTGTGTAATGATAAATATCTTAGGCACATCAAAGAGCATCCATGACCTGATAATGAAGGGGGCACGCATGTTTACCATCAAGGACGAGGAACAGTTGTCCATTTTTAGACTTTTTCTCGTACGCTTCATACCATCCCTCGCCGTTCTTATCGCTAGTGTTTTTTTTCTTTTTACCGTTGATCAACGTGCCCATGAGAGCTTCTTGACGTTGGTGGGTATCGAGATTAGTCAAGGGGTCGTCAGCCAACTGCAGTATCATCTTTGGGTTTCTCTGTTTCCTTTTATCCTGATGTTTCTGATTGTAATGACTTTTGTCTGTGCCCTACTCTCCATCGCAAGACATGAGCAAATTAATAGTGATAAAAAACAGGCTGAGCAACTGCGTAAAATCCAGTTGTTACTGGACTCCACACGCGAGGGAATCTATGGTACCGACCAGCACGGTTGTTGTACCCTCGCCAATAAGGCCTGCTCTGACATGCTTGGTTTTGACACCCCGGAACAGCTGCTGGGACAACAGATGCACGATTTAATGCATCATACCCGTGCCGATGGCTCGCCGTATCCGGAGAATGAATGCAGTGCTCACCGTATGAGTGAGACGGGAACCGTCGGCATCATTGAAAACGAAGTATTCTGGCGGCGTGACGGCACATCATTTCCCGTTTCGTATAGTGTTCTGCCAATTAAAGATGGGATTCATACCGTTGGTATGGTCTGTAGTTTCGTTGATATAAGTGACAAAATCTTTATTGAAGATCAGTTGCGGCACTCGCAGAAAATGGAGGCGGTTGGACAGTTATCGGGCGGTGTTGCCCATGACTTTAATAACATTCTGCAGATTGTATCCAACAATACCCGCTATGCTATGCGAGTCGTTCCACCAGGAACAGAGGCATATGCAAGTCTGGAAGAAATTATCAGTGTCGTCGAACGTGGTGCAACGCTGACGCGGAGTATGTTAGCCTTTAGTCGAAAACAGTTCATACGTATTGACATGATAGAATTAAATAAAACCATAAGTGATTCCCTGCTTTTAGGCAACAAACTGATGTCTCGCGAGTACACCATCGATTTCCGACCCAGTAGCGCATGTCTTCGTGTCATGGCCGATGAAACACTCATTCAACAGGTCCTCTTCAACCTACTTACCAACGCCAGAGATGCCATGCCAACTGGCGGTACTATTACCATTACCACGGAACAGATTCTGACTGATGATTTGCCTATGGTATTCCCCAAAGGTGCCGAAGCACGCGCCCATGCCTGTATCCGAGTCATGGACACAGGGTGTGGCATTCCTGATGATATTAAGGACAAGATATTCGACCCCTTCTTCACAACAAAGAATGTCGGCCATGGCACAGGACTCGGCCTTTCTATGGTGTTTGGCACGATCCAACAACATGGTGGCATCATAACAGCCGCTTCTAAAAACGGGATTGGAACCGTCATTGCCATCTATCTGCCTCTGCTTGAAGAGACTGCATAAGCAACTCATACAGTGGCTGTCCGTACACGCCAATTCATACACACACAACATACTGTAACAACTAGGTTTATTTCTTCAAAGCGGTTTTAGCTGCATGTTTTCATCATACAGTGCCAAGCAATAAAACAAGGTAATACATTCAAACACAAAAGATTAATTTGTCGTAATACTAAGCAGTTACATAAATTAAATTCAAAAAAACTTCTTTGGCATCATCTATGCTCTTACGTTGATACGCGATTAAGACCACGTAAGAGGGTAACCACCATGAGATCGACAATAATAGCACTTCTTTTTATCATTACTTCCCTCGGGACATCATTTGCATCGCCATCGAGTACGGCACATACACCAGAAGGGTTTAGCTTCCTTTTTTGGGGGTTCACGGGGTTCGTGACTTTAATAGCAATCACTCAAACGCTTCCTGCTCTTTTGCAGTTTGCCAAATCACTCTTGGACCTTTTTAAGAACAGCGGAATAGCAACAACAACGCGGCATAAAAGGTGATGCTATGTCAACGGTCATGATTGCAGATGAACATACTGAAAATCGAGCCCTCATGACAGACCTCTGTCGAGCTGCAGGGTATGACGTCACGATTGGAACATCAACAGCAACCGTTATGGTGGGACTCTTAAAACGAACCTGCAAAGTAGTACTGCTTGGCAGCCAATTTGATGAACTGGAGGCGGTAGAGTTGATTCCCCTGCTAAAGCGCTGCTGTAAAACACTCCCGATAATTGTTGTCGCCAGTGACTTTCCAGCAGCAGCAACGCGCCGTCTGCGCCGTGAAGGTATATTTTACCACCTCCTCAGACCGGTACTTCCCGAGGATTTTGAGGAACTACAACAGGCCATAGCATGTGCACTCAAAAAACAGGCACCATGTTACAACTAACCACGAAAAGGAGACTAACCATGAAAGCGTTCAAAACAATGTTGGCAATCGTCAGTATGTCTATTATCAGTATCAGCTCTGCCTTTGCATCTGCTGAAGGGACTCAGGCCGCAATCAACACAAACGTTACCTACAATAGTGGTATTCTGGTTCTGGTTTTTGCTGGATTCCTCGCTCTGGTTGTTGTCGCACAAACAATACCGGCTTTCATTAACCTGTATGGCATGATTAAAGGCGCGAAAGAGGCTTTCAGTAGTAAAGAAGCCACTACAAAAGTCCACTAGTCGCGCGATAGTATATGCAGTATCGGGGCGGCCTTGTGCCGCCCTTGTACGTTTAGTCATTTATTTGCTACTCTTGGTATCATCGCAGGTATGTCATATGAAGGAGAACCATCATGGAAATCATCATTCCTGGTCATGCTACCATGACTATCAATCACCTTGTTCTTGACTTTAACGGGACCATTGCCCGTGATGGCATCCTGATGTCGAATCTCGACCGAACGCTTCGGGAGATTGCTGAGCGACTCTCCGTACATATCATTACTGCAGACACCAGCGGTACCGTACTACATGAACTCGAGGGTTTACCCTGCAAAGTTGTTACCATTACCACAGGTGAAGAGGCAGAGCAGAAAGCTGCTTATGTGCGTAGTATCGGTGCTGATACCGTGATCTGCTTTGGCAATGGCTACAACGATAGCGCGATGCTACAAGCGGCAGCTATCGGTGTAGCTGTGCTTGAAGGCGAGGGGCTGGCAATCCAGGCCCTGCACCACGGGGATATTCTTTGTAGAAGTATATATGATGCCTTTGGTCTACTGATGGTGCCCCAACGGATAGTTGCTACCTTGCGGCGTTAAACTTTGCTTTTTTACCGTACCAGATAATGCAAGCAACGGGGGAGCAGATTACTGCTTCCCCGTTGCTTTTTGATTACCACAAAGTCCTCATCATCCTACGCTTGTACGATACACGTATATCATATCTATACATAACGATTAACCCTCATGAAATCGCTATGTTGAAAACAAATACCTACCCATATATGCCATATCAGCACAATGACTGTATGACCTTTTTATACAGGAATTTCTAACAAAACACGGCAACACCAAAAAATAAAATCCATACAAATTAGTAAGTTATGATTCTTTTTACATAATGACACGGGATGGTACGGTCTATGCTCTACAAGGCATAGGCATTAATCCGAAACGAGCCCCGGAATAATCGGGGATACCGCTCAGCAGCATAGACAGAGGTTACCTGTATGGAAGGTGTACTGATAGCTGATGAAAACCTCGATAGCAGAAAGGTACTTGCTGATCTCTGTATCGAAGCTGGATACAACGTCATGGTTACCACTACAGCTGCAAATGTCTTACACGGTATTTTGAAAAAAACAGCACAGGTAGTGTTGTTGAGCAGTGAATTCGATGAACTGGCAGCAGCAGAACTGATTCCCCTGCTTAAAAAATGCAGTCGCGACTTGACGATTATTCTTGTCTCCGACGAAACGTCGTTACCCATCATCAGAAAAATGCGTAAGGAAGGTATTTTCTACCACTCCCTGAAACCAATCGCTGCTGATGATCGTGAAGAACTTTTACAGGCTGTCGCCTGTGCTTTCGAAAACAAAAAGCATTCATAACACACAAGGAGGTAGGCAATGTTAGGCGTATTCAATGCAATCGGTGAAGTAAAGACCGTGTACACGATGGTTGATTTTTATCAGTACATAAAAGCGGTCGAATATCTCATTTGCGTCGCGTTCTTTGTAGGGTTCCCTATGTTCTACAAATATTTACATGCATCAAACAAGACGTCGAAATAATGACTGACACCCTACGTAGAGAGCACAGCATTAAAGCGTCGTTACTGTCATCAGGCGCTCATACCATAAGGAGAGCTCGTATGCACGCAGTACCACGAATACTTCTACATGCCGTAATCATAGGACTTATCCCACTGTTTTCGGTCTCACTCACCAACGCCAGCGCAATACCGGACCGTATCATGATCAACAAATTGCAACAGTATTACGCTCCGGTGTCATTTGATCATGCGGGTCATATCAAACGGCTAACTGACTGTGGTGTCTGTCATCACCATACAACGGGAGCGTTGGTTAAAGACAGCAACTGCGCACGCTGTCACAAAAACAGTGGTGCCTTTGCTGTCGTCAGCTGCAAAGGTTGCCATGTTGCCGACCCCTTTACACCAGAGGCTTTGAAGCAACAGCGTGATCGGCAACCGCCCCTCTACCACCGTGACAAACCAGGCCTTAAGGCTGCCTATCATATGGGTTGTATAGGATGCCACCAAAAAATGGGTGGGCCAACAGGCTGTCAGGATTGTCATAAAAGAAATGACAGCGGCGACGCTATCTTCAAATCGGGATCATATGCCCCCAAAGCCGGTGTAAAAGCAAAATCATTACACCACTGACCAGCCGGATCCAACAAGGAGATCAGTCATTATGGAACGAAGAGATTTTTTGAAGGGGTGTCTGGCATGCGGCATGGCCGTGGCAACCTCTGGGATAGCCGGGAAAAAAGCTTTTGCTGCCGGCTCCTTTGAAGGCTACCCCGATGCTATGGGTGTATTGGTGGATTTAACCCGCTGTGTCGGTTGTCGTAGCTGTGAAGCGGCCTGTAACAATGAGCAGCAACTCCCTGCTCCTGATGCACCGTTCGATGATATGTCCGTCTTTCAGGACAAACGGCGGACCACGGAAAAAGCCTATACGGTTGTTAATAAATACCAAGTGGCAACCAAGGAAAGTTTATATCGCAAAATACAATGTAACCACTGTACCGAGCCGGCGTGCTTGAGCTCATGCTTCGTTAATGCCTACACAAAAACCAAAGAAGGTGCCGTTATCTATAATGCAAAAGTTTGTGTTGGATGCAGAAACTGCATGATTGCATGCCCATTCAATATACCAGCATACAGCTATACCAGCCCGCTTAACCCACTCGTTAAGAAATGTATCTTCTGTTATGACACCCGCTTGAAGGAAGGTAAGCCACCAGCTTGTGTTGAGATTTGCCCACAGCAGGTCATGACCTTCGGTCGCCGTTCCGATCTCATAAAACTCGGCCATGATCGTATTCAGGCCAATCCTGGTCGTTATGTCGACAAACTTTTTGGCGAGAAGGCTGTAGGCGGAACAAGCTGGATGTATCTCAGCAGTGTTGACTTCGACAAAGTCGGTTTCGATGGTCATATGCAGAACGAACCGATTATCTCCAATGTAAAGGACTTCCTCGGGTTCGTACCAATGGTTCTGTCAATCTGGCCCGCTTTATTCACCGGTGTGCACCTGCTTGCAACCCAAAATAAGGACCACCATACAGACCATGAGGGGGGTGACCACCAATGAAACAGTTTCTATCACGTAATCCGAACACGCAGATTGTGAATAGTCTGCGTCGAGACAATGACCAAGGACGTCCTTGGACACTGAAAGAGAAACTGCTTTTGGGACTGTCCCCAAAAGACTATATCGCACAAGCGGTTAGCAACCCCTTAAACTGGGTCTTTGCTGTTATCTTTGCCATAGGGATTCCAATTCTCATTGGTAGATATATTTATGGTCTTTCTTGGGCTGTCGGCGACCCGTATGATAACGCTTGGGGCCTGTTCCTTGCCTTTGGCCTTTTCGGTATGGTGCCTCTGTCCTCATCCGGCTTTCAGCTTGGATCTGCAGTCGAGGTTTTTGGCCGACATGATTTCGAGCCGATTGAACGACTTGGCATCTTAAACGGCATCCTCGGCTACTTCTTTGCCGTTATGTTTCTCATGGTCGACCTCGGTCAACCATGGCGCCTCCCCTACCCTATGGTTGTTTCATGGGGCCCGGAAGCGGTTCTATTCCTGGTTGCCTGGCATGTTGCGACCTATTTATCAGTGCAGGCTGCTGAGACCTCCACGGCTTTCTTTGAGTGGATGGGATGGCCAGCTGGTAGAACCTTTATCAAAAAAATGGCCTTAGGTCTTGCTGTGGCAGGGATTATTCTGTCCACCTTGCATCAAGGTGCCCTTGGAGCACTTTCAACCTATGCACCTGGCAAAGTACACCCTTTATGGTATTCATCGGCCTTCCAGTGGCTTTACTTCTTCGTATCATCACTACCGGGTGGCCTTTGTATGGTGATCGTCGTTAGTACCATTGCAAGTAAAACCATGGCATGGCGCTGTGATGACACCTTTAAGAACAGTCTGGTCAAATTGCAGATTGCCCTTGCCAAAGGTGCCTCCATGGGTCTCATCACCTACCTGACCATTCGCTTGATCGGGATAGCCCATGACAACAAGTGGGCATACATCACAACAGGATGGGGAGCATACTGGTGCTTCGAAATCGGTTTTGGTGTTGTCCTGTCCCTGGTACTTCTCACCATGGGCATTCGCAATAAAAATATCACCTTGATCAGGCTTGGTGCTTGGACCACCATTCTTGGTGTCATCCTGCATCGCTTGAATGTCTATATGTTCACCTTCAACTGGCAAAACGGCCATATCCATATGCCACCGTTTCGTGAAATCATAATCACCGTAACAATGTATTCCATCTACATCGTTACCTACCGAGCAATCCTCTATCGCTGGCCGATCCTGTTTAAATGGAAAACCAAGTACGGCGAATATAGCGTTATCGATTCGGCACCGGCGGCTCCCCCCCACGATAAGGGATAAGCATCAGGTCCTCAAAGGGAATCTGACAACCCCGTGCCTAGTGATACCCCCGCCTTCGGGCGGGGGATGAGGAGAGAAAGATGAAACATTACCTTTACCTGCCACTGGCTCTCTTGATCAGCCATATGATCGGCTCGAGCGCTCTGGCACTTGACCTAAAAGATATATCTTACAACATTAAGGATGCCGGCACGGTGGTATTTAGCCACAACAGGCATTTAAAGGCTAAGTCACACCGCAGTTCACAGGCCTTAAGCTGTGCCACCTGCCATACTGGTGACCGGACCAAGAAGAAATACACCATGGAAGATATGTACCGTGGTGAGTCCTGTGGCCGCTGCCATAACGGTAAACAGGCTTTCGATGCCCATCAGTGTTCAAAGTGCCATATGGTAAAAGATGTCACCTATCGCATTACTGAAACAGGGCCACTAACTTTCAACCATGGGGTCCACCTGGCAAAGATCAAGGACTGCGCGACCTGTCATACGACGCTGTATAAAATGGGGGTACCCAAAAAAGCTGTCAGTATGGCTGAAATGGATAAAGGTGCCTCCTGTGGTGCCTGTCATAACGGGAATTATGCCTTCAAAACTGATCAGTGCAGCCGGTGCCATACAAGCCCGAACGTAACCTACACATTGAAGTCCTTTGCCAAAGCAAGCTTCAGCCATAAGGTCCATAGTCAGATGTACAGCTGTAAAGACTGTCATACTGGTATTGTCAAACCTTCAATGAAGGCAAATACTCGAGTCAGTATGGCTGACATGGAGAAAGGTGCCTCATGTGGAGCTTGCCATGATGGTAAACAGGCTTTCTCTGTTAAGGGAAGCTGTGCAAAGTGCCATACAGGGCTGAAGCAACCAACAAAGCTTACCTACAAAAATAGCTTTGGAACCATCATTGGCCATTTTAATCATACTACCCATTCGGCAATGCTGCAGTGCAGTGATTGTCACACTAAGGTCTATCCGTATGGTCCCATAACAAAACGGACGACCATGAAGCAGATGGAACAAGGCGCATCCTGTGGTGCCTGTCATGACGGGAAACAGGCTTTTACCGTGAAAAGCCAGTGTGCATCCTGCCATAAACCGGCAAGATGATGCGCCGCCGGCAGGGGGTTGGCGCACCTCCTGCCGGCAAAATGCTTCATCTGGAAAAGGAGGTTACCATGCTAGAAAAGATCGCCACACGTGCAATTGTCCCGGTTGGACTCGCCGTTACCGGATTTGTGGCGATAGGTTGCTTCACCCTCTACGCCATTCTAAAAGATGACCTGATTCATGATGCAACACAGCATAGTCAAAATATCGCTAACACGGTCATTCTCTCAACCAAATACGCGATGCTTCATAATGATCGGCAACATCTTGGCAACATGATTACCAATATAGGTCAACACGGCGATATTGAGCACCTCCGTATATATACACCAGAGGGTGTTATTTCCTTTTCGGCCGATCCGCAAGAGGTTGGACAGCAATATAGTAAGGCTGATAAACGGACTGACATCTCGTACACCAAAGACCAACATCAAAAAATAACCCGTCGCTTTACCAGTACACGGGGATCTGAAGTACTTGCTCTAGCAGAACCTATTTTTAACGACCCCACCTGTGTCACCGCCTGTCATTATCATAAATCATCGGACAAAGTTCTCGGCGTCCTCGATCTTGGGCTAAACCAGGACCACCTACAGAATTCATTGGCCATCATGCGATACCGTATGATATTGTTCACCTTGATGACGCTTATGCTGACTGTTGGCGGTGTTGCTGCCCTTCTGAACCGATCGTTCATAGCACCCATCAAGAAACTTATTGTTGTGACAAACGATGAGGATAACCCGGTGGCCAATCAGCCATTTACCGGTTATGGTGAACTCACTCAGCTTGCCCAAAACTTTCAACGGATTTTGGGGCGTCTTCGTGATTGCCGAGCCCAATTGGCATCAATCAAAACCCAGCACAAAGATACCTCGGGGACTAAGCAGGACCGCAACAGCTTGTAACGCGGTTCCCTATGGCTCCGACGCATCATGGGATATGGTGTATGAGCGAAGCTGAGCAGACGAAACTCCAGGAATTAACTCTTCAGCGCGATGCGTTGCAGCTGCGTATTCGGCAGATGCACACTCGTTCACACAAGGGTATCTGGTTAATTGGTGCCTTTACTATCCTCAGTGTCCCGGCACTTCTTAGTCACCAGCTTTTCCCCCCTTTATCAGACAGTTTAAAACAAACCCTGGGAGCATCACCTTCTCCAACCATAATCAGTGTTCTCCTGGTCATATACGCCTTCTCAGCCATACTTCTCATACTCACTAAAATAGCGAATGGCACCCAACAGAAATTCGGGGCATACAGCCACCTTGGTTATCTAAGCGGCTTCTATATGTTCTATTACTTTTCGGAAAGTCTCACAGAGAACTTTTGGGCCGTGTTTGCTGCTGGCATAACGATTCTCTGTCTGGAAAGTTATTTCATCTGGTCAAATAGTATGGCCTTGGCAAGAGAATTACAAGATGAGCTGGCGCTGCTCGATCGAAAAAGAAATCTTCTCCTATAACGAAACCCTGACAAAACATCTGTCAGGGTTTTCTTCGATATATCACAAAGTAAATCCACGTAGATTATGACTTACCTTCCAACTCCTTCACATCTTCTTTGGTTGCCGCTTGAAAATTCTTGATACTTTTACCCATCGCAGAGCCGATATCAGGAAGACGACCCGCACCAAAGAAAACAATCACGATGCCGAAGATAATCATAAGTTCTGGCAATCCGAATCCGAACATGGCAATTCCTTTTCAACAGTATGTATTTGGTTAATATGAAGCTGACAGTGAAGGCAACGACGCAAAAGCATTAATGTCATGCCATGCATATGAAAATAATTACCGCATCGTGGACAACGTGCTAACGCGGCATAGAGGGTTATGAGAAACAAGAAGGCCATCCAAACAATAAACACCAAGACCATCCAGTTCATTGCGGGTGAGATTCGATGGGCAAGCCACATCAGTGGCAAATAAAATATAACTATGGCAAAAAACATTTTACGGCGACGAAGAAGCTGTATCGCGCGTAGACGGCAGACTGCAGCTGTTACTGTTGGGTCACAGGCTGCAGTCTGCTTTGATTGTTCTGCATGCATAGTTGTTCTCCGCCAATACTGTATCAGCTACAGAATTAATGGGACGTATCTGCCGTACGCTTGGTGGCCATAAAAAACCCTTTAACCATTGAGTAGAGCATAAAAAAAGCAGGGATGGTTTGCATGACCAAGATTAATGCCCCAAACCCCATAAATGCCCATACAAGCGGTCCTGCTCCGCTTTGTGCAGCACCATCAGAAGCAAAGGCAGATGTTGACAACATGAAGATCCCCATTAAGGTCTGTAGTACACTCCATTTCGTTTTCATGGCAAACTCCTTTTCAAGGTATGTAACCACGTGCTACCACTTGAAAAGCATAGATGATGCCAAGTCGGTATTATTTTTTTATAGTTAATAAAGTCGTGATGTTAGAAGCTTTTATCGTGTAGGTATCGTTTCCAGAGTTACAGAGTGTATACTGGTATCATACGTCTATAGGTGCACAAATCCAGTTAAGGGCGCTCAAAGCCCATTACGTAGGGATTGAGCTTCTAGGGTGCATACGCCCCCCTGTATGAATAAAACATACAGCCATACAGAGAGGCGTTGGTTATATAGGGAAAAATACGATCTTAGAGGGTACTGTGGATATCCCGCGCTGAGACACCAAGCTTTTTCATCAAAGCCTGGAAGTTTGGACGTAACATACCGGTTTCTTCAGCTGCTTTGGTAATATTACCGTTATTCCGATGTAAGGCATTTAAAACAAATGCCCGCTCAACATCAACAACAGCCTGCTCGCGCAGCTGCCGCTTGGTTTCTTTCAGCTCTTCGAGACTGATTGGAATGGCAGACACATCGGCACAGCATGTCTCCTCCACATGACAATTTAATTCAAGATCGTCGGTGGTAATCATACTGTTTTCAGCTAAAACAACCGCCCGTTCAATAATATTTTCCAACTCACGTACGTTACCAGGGAATGTATAATTTTTTAGTAACTGCATAGCCCCAGCAGTGACACCCTTAATATCTTTTCCCAACTCTTCGGCACAACGACGTACTGCTGTTCCGACAATCAGCTGAATATCACCCGATCGATCTCGCAATGGTGGCAAATCAAGGGGGATAATATTAAGCCGGAAGAAAAGGTCTTCGCGAAACGTCCCTTCAGCAACCATATCACGTAAATTACGGTTGGTTGCAGCAACAAGCCGAATATTAATGGGGATGGGATGAGTACCACCAATCGGAGTAACATGCCGTTCCTGCAAGACCCGCAGCAGCTTAGCTTGGGTTGTGACACTAAGATTGGAAACCTCATCAAGGAACAGGGTTCCCCCTTCGGCTACTTTGAAGAGTCCTGTTTTCGTATGCATTGCACCGGTAAATGAGCCTTTCACGTGACCGAACAGTTCAGACTCCAGGAGGTTTTCAACAAGGGCTGTACAATCGACAGCGACAAAGGGCTGGTCTCGACGGTGGCTATGTTTATGAATGGAGCGTGCTACCAGTTCTTTCCCTGTTCCAGACTCGCCGGTAATCAATACCGTACTGTCCGTCGGAGCAACCTGCATAATCCTACGGTAAACCTTTACCATCTCGGGGCTTTTACCAACAAAGGCGTCAAATCCGTCTGAATCTCTCAACTCTTTGCAAATATATAGGTTTTCAAGCACAACAACCCGTTGTTCTAGGGCGTTATTAACAACCTTAATCAAATCGTCTGGGTTGAACGGCTTGGCTATATAATCGACCGCACCCATTTTCATGACTTCGACGGCACTTCCCACAGTTGAAAAACCGGTGATAAACACCACCGGTAAGTCAGGGTGGGTATCTTTAATGCCCCGTAATAGCTCAAGGCCACTCATACCAGGCATTTTAAGATCGGTAATAACGAGGTCAAATGACTCCTGATTGAGACGCATCAGCGCTGCCTGACCACTGCCAAGCGCTTCGACGACAAAACCTTCGGCTTCAAATATACGTCGAATACCTTCGAGAATTGCCGGTTCATCATCAATAACCATGAGTCGTTTTTCAAATTGCATGGAGACCTTCTTTCGTGCCGGAGATGTAAAACATGGTGGCAAGACAGACCGGTCGTGCATGAGCTTCAAACTCATGACGTCGTTGTCAATGGCTCCAGAATCTTATTCAAAACTCGTGCCGAGACCGAGTCTCTATACCGGTCAAGAAACGGTTTTCCGGTATCACCTGAAACGACAATTGCTGGGTCAATCGGCACTTCACCAAGGAACGGCAGTAAAAACTCATCGGCGAGCGCTTTACCACCACCTGAACCGAATAATGCTGTCTTTTCTCCACAATGGGGGCAGACAAAACCACTCATATTTTCAATGATACCCCGAATAGGAATGCCAATATCCCTACAAAAAGAGATAGATTTTCTCACATCGACATCTGCGACCTTTTGGGGGGTGGTAACAATAACAGCAGCAGCCTTGCCTGTTATGGCTTGACAGACGGATAATGGTTCATCACCGGTCCCCGGTGGCGAGTCAACAATAAGATAATCAAGCTCTCCCCAGAGAACATCGTTCATAAACTGCGTAATGACACCTGCTTTGACCGGACCGCGCCAAATAACAGCATCATCACGATTTTCCAGAAAAAAGCCGATTGAAATAACCTTCAACCCCTGGGCATCTATGGGGAGAAAATGGCCATCTGACTCAAGAATACGCCCGTCGGTCACCCCAAGCATCGTCGGGATACTTGGCCCATGAATATCACTGTCGAGCAAACCGACCCGATTACCTGCCATATGAAGACTAATGGCAATATTGACGGCCATGGTACTTTTACCGACCCCACCCTTGCCTGACATAACAACAATGGTCTCACCAATGGTATTTATGGACGGGTTAGCCGTGGGGGATGGCGACTCTGCCGCAAGGTATGAGGAGCAGGACGTTTCAGAGCATCCCGTACAGGCTGCATAGGAAGGTTCTGCTGCCTGTTGACAGGAGACACGTTCATCATGTGACATATAAGCTCCTTGTTGGCTTTTTTATGGCTAGTCGGTATACCGTTTTGGCATACCGACTAGCTGTTGCACGGTTATACTGTCTGCTCCGGTTCGCGATGACTGCAACAAGCATCTGCATGATGACGTCCACGCCCCTGTCTGCGCCCCTTGTGTTTTCCTGCACCATCAGTGCAGCAGGTTTCAGTGGAATGCTGCTCTGGAGTCAGAGCAGAGCGTCTACAGGCTCCCCGTCCCCGACCGGTCATCGGACCAGCTTTGTCCGGTCCTTTTCCATCTCTGTTTGGCATTGTCAATCTCCTCTCTTACATATATTTGATTTTCGTTGACGCGCTTGATGCTGTTTGCCGCATCCTGGCATACGATGACGTTTTCTGTTTATCACACCATCCCGCAGAGCTTTACAGACCTGCTCGTAGTCACCAGCAGCAAAGGAACAAACCATAATCCCCTGATTTATGAGCAATGCTCTCGTCTCGGTCGTAATGGCGCCACAAACAAGCTGAGTCACCCCTAATGCATGCAGCAAATCTATCCGCTCCAGACTGTTGTCACTCGTAAAGGAATATTCCTCGGCACGCTCACACTGAGCGATTTCCTCCGTCACATAAAAGTGACGTGCAACTTCGAATACCGGTGCTATTCTCTTATTCCAGAGCGAAAAAGCAATTTTTGTCATTGCAACATGGCTCCTGACGCCTCAACATTAATAAGTATTAAGCATGACCCGTGCCAAGCAGGAGCAATATGTAATGATTCGTAATTATGGGTAGTTATACTTTTGGGAAAATTTAAAAGCCTCTATGTCGTTGCATAGAGGCTACGGTGAGAAGTTATTTAAAAGCGTTTTTGCTACTGTTTGTGGCGGGATGAACGGCCGTCCTTATCAGGGAGCACCATACCAAGGCGTGCTATCTTTCTAAATAAGGTCGTTTTATGCATATTGAGCTCACGAGCTGTCCGCTCACGATTAAAATTACAACGTACAAGGGTATCGCGAATAATCTGCATTTCAAGCTCATCATGCATGCGGTGCAGCGGATCTTTGCCCTCGCGATAGCCATGGTCACTGAAAACATCCTCAGGAAGATGTGCAATATCGATAATCTGTCCAGAACACATAACAAAGGCTCGCTCAATGACATTTTCCAATTCACGGACATTGCCTGGCCAATGATATGCCATAAAAAGGGAGTGAACTTCCGGTGCCACACCTGCAATGGATCGACCATGCAGACTATTGAATTTGCCTATAAACTGCCCCACCAGAAGTGGTAGATCTTCTTTACGTTCCCGTAACGGTGGAAGCTTTATCTGAATCACATTAATCCGGTAATAGAGATCTTCTCGAAAACTCCCTTCTTTCACCATTTCAGATAGATCACGATTGGTTGCGACAAGAATACGCACATCGGCGTCTAAAGAGCGTGTACCCCCGAGTGGTTCGTACACACGTTCCTGAATGACTCTAAGAAGTCTAATTTGCAGAGCAGGACTAATCTCACCAATTTCATCAAGAAAAATAGTACCACCCTTCGCAAGGCCAAACTTACCGGGCTTGTCTTTGTGCGCACCAGTGAACGCACCAGCCTTATAACCAAAAAGTTCTGATTCCAGAAGACTGTCAGGTAAGGCCCCACAGTTTATGGCAAGAAAAGGGCCATGCGCCCGTTTGCTGAGTGCATGAATTGTTCGAGCCATCAACTCTTTACCTGTGCCGGTCTCACCGGTAATCAAAACAGTACTGGGACTCGAGGCCACTGCCGGCACCACCTCAAGGAGCCGTCGCATGGACTGACTTCTGCTGACGATACTCCCCACAGAGTAGCGAGATTGCAACTCTTGACGAAGCGACTCTACTTCACTCATATCCCGAAAGGTTTCGGCGCCTCCGATGACAAGTCCTCGCTGGTCTTTAAGAACAGCTGTAGAAAGGCTAATGGGTATGCGCTTACCATTGGCATCCACAACATATCCGGTCTTACCAATAATGGGATTCCCATCAAGGAGGGTTTTCCGCAAAGCACAGTCCGTCTCACACATGTTGGATCGGAAAACTTCGGAGCAGAGCCGGCCAATGGCATCACGACGCATAATACCGGTAATTTCTTCAGCGGCACGATTGAACGACATGATTTTCCAGTCTTTATCAACCGTAAAAACACCATCAGAAATACTCTCAAGGATTGCTTCCGTTGATGTACCCTGTTCAATCACGTTTTGTTTTGCCGCCCCCATCTTCTGTACCTCCCAACCTTGAACAACAGCTACGATACCGTTATACTATGCAAAATATATTCCCCATAGAGTAATTATACCAACATGAGATCGGCCGATTGTTAAAAAGACAAAACCCCGGCCAGGCATGCCTGGATACGGGGTTATTACGCTGTCTATCTCATTTTGGTTACGACACTATAGATAATTGTAAAATCGGCTTTAGAATCTCTTGCAAAAGTTTTGCCGTGGCCGTTTCATTATAGCGCTTAATAAACGGCTCACCACTATCACCTGCCTCAGCGATATTCGGGTCGATGGGAATGGACCCAAGGAAAGGAACCTGCATATCATCGGCCATAAGCTTACCGCCACCACTTCGAAATACTGCAGTATGCTCACCACAGCATGGGCAAACATACCCACTCATGTTCTCAACAACACCGAGGACCGGCAACTTAATCTGGCGGCAAAATGAAATTGATTTACGAACATCAACCGCAGCAACCTTTTGCGGTGTTGTCACAATAACAGCCCCATCAGCCCCTTCCAGGGTTTGACAGACGGTCAACGGCTCATCACCGGTTCCCGGAGGTGAGTCAACAATGAGGTAATCAAGTTCCCCCCAGGCAACGTCACGAATGAATTGGTTAATAACCCCAGCTTTAACCGGACCACGCCAGATGATAGCATCATCACGTTGCTTTAAAAAAAACCCTGTGGAAATCACTTTAAGGCCATCAAGATCCACGGGGATGATTTCACCATCGTCCGTAGCAAGCACGTTACGTCCCTCAAGCCCCAACATCGTTGGAACACTTGGACCGTGAATATCGACATCCAAAAGCCCAACCTTTTTACCAGCCAAGTGCAGACCAAGGGCAAGGTTGGTGGCAACAGTACTTTTACCAACGCCTCCCTTACCGGAAAGAACGATAATCTTATGTTTGATATTACTCAAGCGCACAGCCAGTTTCTGGCGGTCAGCAAAATCTTTGTCTGATTCTTCTGCACGGCGGCTATGGGCAGAACAGCTACTGGATGAGCAGGTTTTGCAGGATGACGGGGCACAACCGGATGGGCTTTGGTTATTTTCTGGTTCAGCAGCAGACATGGTACTATTCCTCCTTGGATAACTGGGCATACAACAGGACACCTGATGTAGTGGATGCCGACTTTTGCCTATGTATATAGTAATAACTGCTCCCCTACTCGATTGCAACAGCTACCAACAAAAAAGATGCCTGCTTGAATTATCTGCCCTACCCTTTATGCAAACCATCTGTACGGGCAGACCAAGGTATGGTACTAATAACAAACAACAAACGAAAGGAAGTAGAGCAATGATAACAACTGAATCTGGTTTACAGTATAGTGATATTGTCGTTGGTGAAGGCGCATCACCGGTCGCGGGGAAAATGGTCACGGTGCACTACACAGGAACCCTTGAAAATGGTCAGAAATTTGATAGCTCTGTCGATAGAAATGAACCATTCATGTTTATGATTGGTGTCGGTCAGGTTATTAAAGGCTGGGATGAGGGTGTTATGAGTATGAAGGTTGGCGGCAAGAGGACCTTAACCATACCATCACATCTTGGATATGGCCCATACGGTGCTGGCGGGGTAATCCCTCCCCATGCAACGCTGATTTTTGAGGTTGAACTGATCGCCGTTTAGCTACACTTTTCGTTACTCTGGACACAAGATAAGAATCAGGCAGCCACTTTGAACTGATAGTCATTGTAGGCTTGCCGTGGCTTCTATAACCGGGATTTCAAACCAGACAATGCCAGTTGTAACAAATAATAGGTTCCTCGCTGTTTCAAGTGGGTAACCCGAAGTTGAGTTTTCCACCTATGAGGTAAATCATACTGATCAGGTTCTTGATGGTACGGTAGCCTCTGGCTCTGGCTTTAGCCGCCTGAATAAGACTGTTAATCCCCTCTCAATGGTGCCGTTACTGATTCTGGATGTGAACCACCGCATGATGCCGGACCAGTGCCGTTTGATTGTATATGCAGCCTCTTTCATGGGTTGCAGCCTGCTGTGAGTCGCCCAAAAGTACCATTTTTTCAGGAATAGCTCGGCTGTCTCTACTGGCTGCGTAAAAAACTCCTGAAAGGCAAGTCGCATCTGGTAGGCCCGGGCAGTTTTCAGGTTAAGCTTGCTCAGCGACAGACGTTCGAGCAGTTCACGCTGCGATACTTTCAGGTTTTTCTGGTTCTTCAGCCAGATATAGCGTGTCCGGTGCAATTCAGGGCGGTCTTTCTGCTCTTGACGGCGCACTTCATCAACTGCTTTATTTATGACCTGCATGATATGAAACTTGTCAAAGGTCAGGTGTGCGTTTGAAAAAAGTCTGTCACCCCTTTGATGAAGGCTGGTGACATATCGCTGCAGAACTCGCTGATCTGAGCTGGGTCGCCCCTGTGGGCGGTCAGATCGTCACGGAATCGCTTGACCGTTGCAGCATCTTTTCCATCGGTGACAAAGAGTACTTTGGGTACTGCAAGGTCAACAAACAGGGAAACATAGTTGTGACCACGCTTACTGGCGGTTTCATCAACTCCGACTGTTGTGACACCTGAATGATCATCCTGGCTGCGTGCCTGCTCGACGTAGTGGGTGATGATGCGCCAGATGCGTGTGTCGTGCTCGTCAATGATGGAAGCAATGACGTTGACCGGCATGGATTTGGCCATCACCATGACCATGGCCTCAAACAACAGGGAAAAACCGCTTTCACGGCGAGCCCAAGGTAGCTTGCTCAGCTTGAGGATGCCGCAGTCAGGACAGGATACCCGAGGCACACGGGCTGTCAGGTATGCCTCATGCTGGAAAAAGTTGAGATGGCGCCATGTTGATTCCGATGTGTCATATGCCTTCAAACCACTACGGCCGCATTTGGGACAGCAAAAGACACTCCCAGGAGCAAAGTCGATGTGTATATCCAAACGCTTCTGCTCTGTATCAAATGATGACGAAGAAACAGACCAGGGGGACTCAAGCCCAAGGGCTAGCTGAAAAAGGTCAAGGTCTCTCATAGTGGTTACGTACTTACCATCTATTCGGCGGAGTCACAATGCTTTACCCACTTGAAACAGCGAGGAACCTAATAAATTTAATGCATACGAAGGCAGCATTAATAGGCATGGAAATTATCGCCTGATCTATGCCGGCATATCAGCATTAGCCGGCCAGGTTTGCTATGGCTTTGGCGAAGATTACATCAAACAGTTCAACGATGAAAGCCATCAAGCAAGCTTGGCAATTATTGACAATATGCCAACAGTAAAAAATTTGCATTGCCGAGATAACATTTCAGAAATCATGAGAATTTGTTATCTCTACAGTTGGTCAAACAGGATTTACGACGGTCTGAACCAGCATAAAACTAGTGAGCATATCAAAGGCATTGCCAAGACCGTCATCGAAGCAAATCTGCACACAATCCGTGAAACAATCTACAAATCGGCGCTACCAGCAGACATTCCAGTCCATTTTGGTTTGGGCGTAAATCAAGAACAGCAGGCAAAAAACATCATTGATCAGGCCGTAACCGAAAGGGACTCATTTCTGTTAGAACATAAAATAGAAGATATTCTGAGCAAAAACCATGCATATCTCAAGGAAAATGAGGGTTTACGAAATAAAAATGCCAAGCTTGAAGCAGAAAAACAGATCCTGAGTCGAATTGTTAAAGCCCTTAAAAGAAATGACCAGGAAGCGGCACAAGTTGCACAAAATGAGTTAAAGATCCTAAGAAAAAATCAGGGAGCATCATCTTCTGAATAACCTGATTAACGCCAACAAATGATAGATTACTATGGATTGAAAAATCCCTTGCAGTATTTAGCGGCAGATGTATACTGTTTGCACATACCCGCTGGCAGCGTGCTGTCAGCTCAAAGGCTGCGTCCTCGGATGTGGCTTTTGCTTTTTTGGGAGGTCGCCTTGAACACGATAGTCTACATTGACGGATTCAACCTGTATTACGCCATACGCGGCAAGGGTTACAAGTGGCTCAATGTCAAGGCTTTAGCCGAACTGGTGCTGGCAAAAAGCCAGTACAATGTGACCGGCGTCAAATACTACACCGCCCGCGTTTCCGGCTCCACCGATCCGGGGCAACCGGGGCGGCAGCAGATGTATATCAATGCACTGCGGACGGTGCCGGGGGTTGAAATCCATTTCGGAAAGTTCCTTGCCAAGAATCAATGGCGGCCTGTGGTCACATTGCCAGTCGCAAACCGGCAGATAGATAACGGCAGCGGGCCGGTGGTTTTTGCCACCGGTGATTATCCCGTTCGTCCCGATGCGGCACTACCGAACTGCCAACGGGAAATCATGCCGGTTGGCAGCTATCCGCCGCCGGGTAACGTCAAGGCTCCCACATTGACGCCGTATGCCGATGCAATCAAGGTTCAGGTTCATGCAATGGAGGAAAAAGGTTCTGACGTGAATCTGGCCTGCCATCTGGTGAATGATGCGTGGGCGGGGAAATTTGACGCGGCTGTGGTGATCTCGAATGACACTGACCTGGTGGAGCCGATCAGGATTGTGACGCAAGAGCTGAAAAAGAATGTGCTGATATTGAGCACGTCAAAATTCGGGGCGTCGCCACCATTGCAGAAGGTGGCTACCTCAGTAGTGCATATTCATAATAGCCATCTGAAGGCCGCACAGTTCCCGGCAGCAATAACGGCCACGTCGATTGTGAAGCCTGCTAGTTGGTAACGGTTTGTTTGTTAATTTTCTTGAAATCCCGAATATCCCTTTCCATTGCCTTTACTTCACCTGCAAACCAAGATTCGTTGACCAGACTTGAAAGGGCAAAGTCATTCTGCTCCAAGGTCGTGAGCATTGTGTTGTAACGCCGATTGTAGAAATCCCAGGCCGTCAGAAATTTTGAGCGAACTTTCGCGTCTGGATGTGTACGCATCTGGTAATGAACGTCTTTGAGAAAGCGCACCTGCCATGGCAGAAATGGAAATCCCATTACCATGATAGCAGGTTCAGTTACGGGATAATTTCCTTCGCTCATTTCGTGGAGCGATTCCAACGCACGGTTGAGGTACACGAAGTTCAGGTCGTTACCAAACGGCTCGACTCGGAAGTATTCATTATGGGCATTACATGCATTATCGATAAACAAGCCTATTGATGGGATTTCTTTTTCCTGAAGATAGGCGTTAACCAGCGCATTACCGAAAAAACATTCTATATTTTCAAGTTGGTAATGCCTGAAGCGCCCAGATGTAATGACCGCCCTGAAGTAGACACCTTGCCCTGTCAGGCGATGATGCAGGTCTTCCGCAAATTCGATCAGGTACCAAATCAGGTAATTCTTTTCCTCAGTAGCAACAGCGGGTTTTTCATTATACACAAGGATGGTATCAGAAAAGACTATGGTCTTGAATGCCCCATGTCGGTGGACATTCAACGAATCAATAACAGAAAAAATGCGCTCAACAGTGCGCGGTTGCTTGAATGTCAGTTCCTTGAAACCAAGGATGTCGATATAGAGCAGAAATTTATCTGTCGTCGGCTCTTGATTTTTTACTTTATCTGCCGCCACCCCCTCAATCCCTCGCAACAACAGTATCATAAAGCCCGTAATGCGTCAGTCCATCATGGCTCTCAATTCCGGTGTAGCAAAGTGACGCGTCTTCATAGCGGCGGAAGGCAAAGACCGCCTGGTTCATCTGCTCGGTATTGAATACTTTCAGGCGCACCAGCAGGTGAAAATCCTTCACTGTCAGTCCGGTGACGGTCAGGAACAAGTCCGGTTCGAGCTTGGTAATGACATCTTGAAGGGTGTTCTCCCGGAAGTCAGTCAGGTACATGAACGCGGGGATGCGCGTAGCGAATTTGATCAGCTTCTCCTGCACCAGCTTGCGCTTGGACTTGTACTCCTTCTCTTCGTCGGAAAGCTGCTTCTTCTCCTTTGCCGTCAACTTACCGTCTTTAGCCTTTTTCTTAAGGTCTTTTACTTTGTCGCTCTTGTTGATGATTGTCTCAATGACGTTGTCGCCCAGCGAACGCCAGCCTTCAATCCGCTCCACGGCTGCCATTGCTTCGGGATTGTCCATAATACGGCGCAGTGTATCGTTGTCCACGTTTACCAGCAGTGCAGACTCCCACTTGCGTGCCAACAGTGTGGCTGAGGTGCCCGCAATTGCGATGTCAAGGATACCGCCTGCATCTATCTGCGTCATATTGGCGCCGTCGTAGGCCAGAACAGGCAGAAAGGAAACAAGGTCTCTTACGGCGTTCTCCGGGTTTGGCTCGTTGGGCGATAGCCCTATCCCGTATTCGGAAAGTTGCCGTAGCGCACGGGTAGGCGCGAAGTCGAACACGAAGCAGACCGGTTTAAGGATTTCCTCTTCGTGCGGGTTATCTCCGTTGGGATTTTTAATAGACCAGGGAGACTGCACTCTGAATGCTGCCTGAAAGTAGGTCTCAGGCGACTTGAGGTTGCGGAGCATCAGGATAGAGAACCATTGCGGCACGGTCACGCCGGTTGTCAGCTTGCCACATGATAGGGTAATCGTCTTTGTCTCAAATCCGCTACCGATGGCCGAACGCACCGGTGGCAATGCTTCAAGTCCAATTCCTGCCGATGCACCAGCCGCCACAATAACCGTATAGCCGCGCCAAAAGGTGTTGTGCTTTTCGGCCAGCAGGTTTGCCATTGCCTGACAGGCGGCAACATTCGGTAGAAACCAGAATGAATGCTGAAGGTACGGCAGCAGGCGAGCGTCCGAGTAGGGAAACGGCGGTCGTGTTCCGGTCTTAAGGCTTTCCACCGTTTGTGAGACATAGGAACCCCGGATAATCTCCAGCCACTTCTGCACATCGGATTTATGCTTAAACTGGGCATGTTTGCCCGTGCCAGTTGCTGAAAAGAACTCGTTGAGGTCAAACTCATAAAACTCACCGCCGCTTGCAATAGCCAACAGCTCATCCGGCATCTGATAGGTCAGCAGGCGTAACTGAGGCAGCGCACCGTAAGGATTCAGCTTGCCGGGGTTCTTTGTGGCAAACTCTTCCTTGGCGCGTTGTTCGTCAGTATAGGTCCAGTTGAAGATCTGTTCCTCAATAAACTCGCCCGTAGCCAAAGCCTTAAACGGCGTACCGGAAAGGTAGAGGTATGCCCTGGTCGTAATCGGCAGGAACTCACTCTCCTTCTCGGAAAGCACGCTTAAGTCTTCGTTCATCCCCTCCAGGCCAGCGGTATACTCGAGCTTGGCCTCCTTCTTGGCGACCGTATCTTCCTCACCCTCGAAAAGTTCCTTTGCGGTCTCCCGCCACGCTCCGAAGTGGTATTCATCAAAGACCACCAGATCCCAGTTCACTGTATGCAGCCATTCATTCCTGGGTTTGATATTGCCAGCATCATCGTGACCAAGCAGGTCTTGAAAAGAGCCAAAGTAGACCACCGGCTTTTTTGAATCAACCCTGGTGGGGTCTGTGTCTGATTTTCGGGAAAGGTACTGCCAGCCATCAAAATCAGCATGTGACTCAAGGTCTGTCTGCCAGGCATCCTCGACAGCAGGCTTGAACGTCAACACCAGCACACGCTTGGCCCCCAGCTTCTTTGCCAACTGATAGGTGGTAAAGGTCTTGCCAAAACGCATCTTGGCATTCCAGAGAAAACGCGGAGCGGCGTTCTTGTTTTCAGTCCAGATCGACTGGTAATAGTCTAAGGTCTTGTCTACCGCCTCTGCCTGTTCCCGGCGCATTGGAAAAGTATCATGATGAGTGCCGGTCAGTTTCTGGCCGGTGCGGAGTTCAGTGAGAACCGTCTTCAGATCAGCCACTGAGCAGCGCATCCATTCCAGGGTTGTGTTCTCAAAACCCTTCTTGACGAGGGCGGCGCGTACGTGGTGATCAGAAAAAATGCTGCCATCGTCGCGCACGGCTGACTCGTCCAGAACAATTTTGTAGTTCTTGATGGCAGCGGTCTTTACCTGTTCAGCGATGCGCTGTTTCACATCCCGTGTTGTCTGGCCAACCTTGAGGAGCCCTTTATGTGCGGCATCATCAATGGAGTAGGCGTAGATGCGAGGGCGGGCCTCTGGCCTTGGTGGAAGAACGACTTCAATAGCTGGTTTACTCATCGTCATTGCCCATCGGACGAATCATGCTGTTGATAAAAGCGATCTCATCATTTGTGATTCCATATTTTTTGTAGAGCACCTCATCAGTCCAGTCGCAATGCCAAGTTTGTTGGGGTACCCACGAGTAGGTCGATCTAAGAGCATGCTGGGTGATCTTCCGAAGTGACACGAGAAACCTGAAGAGGCGAGTGCGGTAGTAGCTTGCAAAACTCTGCGCCTCCCGTTCTGTCTGGAAAGGTGAAACTACAAGATATGATTGAGTACATACTGATGGCGGAGACACCACAATCTCTTTGCCGAGAATTTGATGCGGAAACGTCTCGCCAGCGCCATAGGCTTCAGGAACAAGCACTTTCCAGGCATCAATTGTTTCAGTGTTCTTGCGGATTAAGCTGCGCTCAACATAGCCAACGATGCGCTTTGTTCGGTTGATCAAGTGTAGCGCAATTTTTCCACTCCCTTTTTTCTCACTCCAGTCCTGAAAGTTTGTGGCAATTCCATACGGCGTATCGCCAGAAACCAGATCAACGACAGAGGGTTCCTGCTTGGCAATGACTTTCCTGAGAATGCCAAGGGCACGTTCATCCCTGATAAAGACATCAAACTCTCCAAGAGACCGATTCTGCTGGTGATGCTCGACACCACCGGCAATACGTGTGACGTCACACGTGCCATTGTGTCCAGAATCCCAGAGAAAATAGCAGATTCCCCCCTTGATCTGGACACCTGGAAACGCTTCGCCAGAATTTTGGAAATCGGTAAGGTTACGGAGATGCCCGCTGTTAAGCATTTGGGCTCGAAACTCATCAAGCCCGCGTCCGCCAGCAAGCCAACGGGAGGGTACTACCATTGAGAGGTATTTGGGCTCCAACTTTTTTGCTTGTTCTACAAACAGATGATAGATGGATGAATCGCTTGAACCACCTGCGCCCCCTTTCATCTGGTAGGGCGGGTTGCCGATGATTACGTCGAACTGCATAGCGCCTCCAAACAGCTCGGCGACGCGAGCCTTAATGTCATTGGTATGTATGAACGCATAGGCGTAGGTTTCAAGACCAGCCTCACGCTCCCAAATAGCTCTTGGCACGCCACAGAACTCACATTTGGTCTCACCCCACGTATGCTCCATACGTTCAAACCAGATGTTGCCCTGGTCGCTGTCAAA
Source organism: uncultured Geobacteraceae bacterium (assembly GCA_964456065.1). GTDB lineage: Bacteria > Desulfobacterota > Desulfuromonadia > Geobacterales > Pseudopelobacteraceae > Trichlorobacter. Next base: position 3,867 of record CAYVYW010000012.1, on the reverse strand, counting down.
GGACTTGGCTATTGAGTGTTCTCCATTGGCATACTTGGAGCAGTAAACGCTCCGCCGTGCCAGCAGGCTGGTAAGGTGGGTAATGGCAATGCCGAATACCTGCCTGGTAAGGATGTGGTTGACGCGCTCTTCAAGACTCGGGATCTCCTCTGACAGGCCATTGGTAAGACGGCTGGTAATCTCACGCAGGAAAACCCCGGATTTTGTGAATGGGTCAAGAAACCGCACCGAACTGTCCGCCCAGATGTTGGCTCCGTTATGGCTGGCTGCCCATGCCTCGGTGAGAGTGTCCAGCATCCTGTTGGCAAACTCGGGTGGCGTAAACACCTCGTCGTTGGAGAGGTTTGCAATGCAGGTCAATACATCAGGATTGCGACCACGGAGCGTAAACCCTGCCTGACTGATCATGGGGACTCCTTCGGGGCGGAAGATGCGATGTCACTCACCGACATCGGCGGGTAAGTCTTGGCCGGTGCAAAAATTTCATGCTTGCCGAGGTGCGCGAAGAGTGAACCCTCCTCACTGAGTGCCGACATCTGAGAGAGAGTATCCAAGCGGAAATCACGCCGCTGGAATTTGCCCTTGCCAAGGTAGCCCCACTCAGCAAAGGTAATCGGTTGGTCATCGTTGGTGCGCATTTTCAGGGCGTCACCATGAATGAGGTTCTGTGACAGCACATAGGAAGCAGCTTGATAGAAATCATCCGTCTCCTCAAGATCCAGGTAGTCGACAAAAATCTCCAGCATGTTCTCCTGACACTCAATAATGTTGTCTGTCAGGATTTCAACTCCGTAACAGCACATCAGCCCAAGCAGAGCATAGTGCCGCTTTTCAAAGTTGGATTTTCCGTATGTGAGTTCGACCGCGGCAAGTTTACGTTGCAGTATCCGTACGAGGAAGTTTCCGCTGCCGCATGCCGGTTCCAGGAAACGTGAATCAATGCGCTCGGTCTCCCCCTTGACGAGGTCGAGCATGGCATCAACCATCCAGGCAGGGGTGAACACCTCCCCGTGGTCGGCTACACGCTGTTTTGACTTGATGAGGCTCATGGAAATATCGCCTTCTGAAGCTCAGAGTCGAAACTGCTTTGACAACTTTTCATGTGTTCTCCAGTTACAAAAAAAGGCCGCCTCATGTTGAGAACGGCCCAAACACGATCGATTTACGCAAGACGAACGGTAGCAGTAAATTCGTCCCAGGGAACACAGTATTTTCCCGACTCTGTTTTTTCTACCAAGCCAGCAGTTTCCAGTGTTTTTACGTCACTGAATACATTCTTGTAGTGCCGATGCAGATGCTTTGCCAAAGCATTGATGCTCACACAGCCGACCTTATGGAGTTCCTGAAGGAGTTGCAGACGCTTTGGAGTGCAAAAACGGTAGAATGTTTCCATATCCGGAAAAGAAACCCTTTCAACCGGTTTTTCAGGAATGATCCCCTGATCAATTTTCTTTGCCTGTTCAATGAGGTCAGCAAAGAATGCCTCTTCACTCTCAATCTTTACTTTAAAATCCCTGTTCATGAGATACCTCCTTTAGAACGGGCCTGTGTGATAGCTTCATAAAAATCCTTGGCCAACTTTTCAACTGATTCAAATTGATACGGCTCTTCAATCCCGGCAATGTGCCTATGGTCGCCCTTGCCGCGTTCATTGTCGTACCTAATGTAGTCTGAACCATCAGCGACTTGATAATGCAGCCGGTATTTGTATGGATGTGTCGAACCTGGTAATGGCTCTGATAGCAGCCAGACAACCACCTGAATAATGTCGCCATTTGGCAAGTCACGACGAAAACTTAAAATTGGCTGTGCGTTACCCATAAAATCCAGCCTTTCTATTATGGCATTTTATGCCACACTTTTATGGTTTTGTCAAAATCAGAAAGGCTGGAGGGGAATAGCACCCCCTCCATAAACATTACAGGCCCCAAATACGACAACCGTAGGGAAATCTAATTATTAACCAGCAAGCCCCATACTCTGAATCATTACATCAGTAACTAACGCCATCAGCAGAGATTCACTGGGGGATGGATCACCAACCTCAAGGCATTTTTCGAGCGCAATTCTTCGTACATTATTCCGTTCTTCTTCTGACATGGCTAAAAAACTCTGCTGAGCAAGCAACTTAATCTTTTGACCTTCTTGTACAAGTTTCTCGGCCTGTTCTTCCTTCTGTCGCTCTCTCTCGGCTTTAGCAGTTGCCATTTTTACTTCCTTCAAAACTGTTTCTTCCTCGACGGAATGCCAGTTTTTCCCCCCAAGCAGAGCCTCCAAGCTTTCGATAAAGTAACCCCAAACGCCACCATTGCTTGCTTTTCTAAAGGCAAATTGAATCCGTTGCAGCAAGTATTCTGGGGGCTTACCCGTAATGAGTAAGCGCGTAACAGCAGAAATCAGCCGGTCTGACTGTTGGTCTACAGGAATTTGCTCTAAAACCAGATCAAGCCCAACAACATCGCTTTTATTGTGGTTGGTCTTTGATGAGGTCTGTGGTTTTCTGTGGTATCGGTCACCCAAAACCGAAGAATCATTTGTGCAATCCTGGAGATTTAAATCTTCAACCTTTAAATTTTCATTTTCCATTATTGAAGACTGTCTAAAATCAGCCTGTTGAGAACAACTCAGTAAAGATTTGAAGGCTTCACGATTGATGCAATACCATTTAGTGCGGTCATATTTGTGTGCGTTTAAGCATGCACTCTCAATTAACCCATCCGCTTCCAGCTTACGGCAAATACGCCCTATTTTATTAGGAGACCAAAACGGGAACTGCTGACGCCAATCATTAGCGCTGTTCCAAACCCATATTTTTCCATCAAATTGATGTCTAGGGTCGGACGAATACTTAAGTTGCCAGTAGTGGAGCTGCATGACAAAAATAGATTCTTCCAACCCTATTAGGCATGCTAACGCTGAATTCACAAGCATTGGAAACTGAGGGGAAAACAATTCATCAAAGGTCATTGGTCACCTCACCTTACTGAAGTGCCAAGGAGCTGATTCGCACCTCAATAACTTGAACCACAACCTAGCCATCCTGGCAATGATCCAACAAATTGGGGGATACTGCAACAGTAGGCCAAAAGGAGTAATCACCATTCTATCCATGGCTATTTCTCCTCGCTAGACCAGTTGCCGTCGAGCCATTCCTGTATCTCGCTGATCAAAAAACGTTTGCAATTCCCAAAACGCCTTGGTGCTGGCATCTTGCGCGCACGCTCAAGCCTCTCCAAGGTACTTCTGGATAATGTTGTCAGTTGGATAATTTGTTTTTGAGTGTAGTACTGCGGAGAAAAACGACTAGGTTGGATAGACATTGGATACACCCCCAGATGCAGGTCAATATTAATTGCCTGTAAATGGAAGGCGTCTAAGGTGTACTCCGCCTTGCCCCTAAGGGTCTCGGTATTATTTTGAGTGAGTGTCTAACCGCTTGCCCAGCGCGCACCCTCCCAAGGCTCCCTTGTAGCCCGTAAACCTTTAGTCCCGGTTGGGCACCGGTAAGACCAATCAACCGCAATACAGCTTGCCCTAAGAGCGGCCGGGTGAGAGAAAAAACTTGCGATACACTACGCCAACTTGGTTTTCTGCAAGAGCAGTTGTTCTGGGGGGAATCTTGTCCGCTCGCCCAGTTTTTTTAGGCGTCTATGGGTATCACACGACCTTTCTGTATCACCACAATTTGAAGTCGTCAAACGGAAATTTTGCACTATTTCAAGACAACTATAAGCTTGATTACCAAAAGTGTCCCAGCAAGTGTCCCACAGACAAAATAAAAGGGGTTAGCTATTTTAGCTAACCCCTTGTTATTGTTTGGTCGGAGCGAAACGATTCGAACGTTCGACCCCCTGCTCCCAAGGCAGG
>CAYVYW010000011.1:0-54983 GCA_964456065.1 uncultured Geobacteraceae bacterium | reverse complement strand
CACCGCTGCGTGAGTTACGCAGCATAATTGATTAGTTTAGTTGCCGGAGTAATAATGTCATGAGCGCTGGTAACCTTGAAAAGATTTCCGGTCTGGTGGCGGTTAACTCTCTTATGGCAATGGTGGGTGGCGTCTTGGCGGCTTTGATTGCTGGCAAAAATGACCCTGGTTTCGTTCACAACGGTGCATTGGCAGGCCTGATTGCAGTTTGCGCAGGTAGTGATTTAATGCATCCTTTAGGAGCATGTGCAACGGGAGCAATTGCCGCGGTTATTTTTGTTTATGGTTTCCAGTTTGAGCAGGAAAAGCTTCAGATAGATGATGTTCTCGGTGTTTGGCCACTGCATGGCATTATCGGAACGTGGGGTGGTATTGCCGCTGGCATCTTTGGGCAGAAGGCATTGGGGGGAGCAGGTGGCATTAGTCTCCTTGCACAGATGGCTGGATCATTGTTAGCTATTCTTGTCGCTATCATTTGTAGTTATGTGGTGTATGGCGCTTTGAAAGCAACAGTCGGCATTCGCCTTGATGAAGAAGATGAGTACAACGGTCCTGACCAAGCTATTCACAAGATTGGTGCTTACCCAGAGGATTCTATCCGATAATTGTTAGCAGTTCTTTTTCTTGTTTTTTCAAGGCGGGTGTGTATGCTTTAGTGATACGCACCCGTCTTTTTTACTATAAGATTGATTAGAGGTTTCTATGCTGGCACAAGAAATTATTAATGAATTACAGCAGATTGTTGGGGCGGAGAATGTTACCACAGATCTAACCGACTTGATTTGCTACGGCTATGATGCAACACAGATGGAGTTTATGCCTTCTGCTGTGGTGCATCCGGCAAATGCCGAGGAGACTTCCTTGGTCTTGCGGTTGGCAAATCAATATCTCATCCCTGTATTTCCCCGCGGAGCCGGTAGTGGTTTTACGGGTGGTGCTCTTCCGAAAAACGGTGGTATTGTCCTCGTTACTACCCGTATGAATAAGATACTTCGCATCGATACGGAGAATCTTATTGCTGAGGTTGAGCCAGGGGTCGTTACGGAAGATTTTCAGATAGCTGTTGAGAAACAGGGGCTTTTCTACCCTCCTGACCCCGCGTCACTCAAGTTCTCAACGCTCGGCGGTAACGTTGCGGAGAATGCCGGTGGGCCTCGTTGTGTTAAATACGGTGTTACTAAAGATTTTGTGATGGGCTTAGAAGTAGTTTTGCCAACGGGAGATATTATTAGAACCGGCACAGAAACCTATAAGGCCGTTGTCGGTTACGATTTGACAAGACTCTTATGTGGAAGCGAAGGGACACTCGGCGTTATCACAAAAATTATTTTCAAGCTGTTGCCATTACCAGAAGCAAAAAAAACAATGCTGACCATCTTCGATTCAATCGATGGAGCTGCAAAGGCCGTTTCAACGATTATCGGGGCAAAAATTATTCCGACAACCCTCGAATTCATGGATTATGCCACCCTTCAGTGTGTAGAGCGTCGATTCAATCTGGGAATTCCAGAAACGGGGCGGGCCGTACTTCTAATTGAAGTTGATGGTGATAAAGAGCTCATTGAGAAGCAAGCTGCCCGCATTCAAGAATTGATTACACCGCTTGGCCTTGTGCAGTTCCGCGCTGCTAAAGATGCGGCGGAGTCAGAAGCTCTTTGGCGTGTTCGGCGACTTGTTTCCCCATCGTTACGGGATGTAAATCCACATAAGTATAATGAGGACATTGTTGTCCCACGCAGTAAGGTTCCCGTTGTTATTCGGCGAATTGAGGAAATTCAGGAAAAATATGACATCCCTATAGTTAACTTTGGGCATGCCGGTGATGGAAATATTCATGTCAATGTTATGATTAACAAGGAAGTCCCCGGTGAAGAAGATAAGGCAAATGAGGCTTTGCGCGAGATATTTCAGGCTGCGCTTGATTTGAATGGTACAATGTCTGGAGAACATGGTGTCGGCTTGGCAAAACAACCCTTTATTGAGATGGAGCTGCAACCAGCACAAATTAAAGCCATGGAGTCCATTAAGCTTGCTCTGGACCCGAACAATATTCTTAACCCTGGGAAAATCTTCCCATGGCATGCTGTTGAAGCAAGGGTCGCTGCTAGAAAGGACTCCCGTGTATGATTGAGCAACCTGTGCAGAAGAAAAAGGTAAAAATCTCACCACTAGAGGTGATGCTGTTTCTCGTGGGGGTCGGCTCATTGGTCTATGGATTACTCGCCCACGTTATGATGAATATCTTCTGGGGATGTGTAATTATTCCCGGTATTTTTTTGTTGCGGAAAATTAAGCAGAAGGATTGGCAGGCCCATTGGGATGAAATGGAGCGTTATCACAAGGGGAAGAATGCCGAGGAGTACCATGACAATAAAGAGTAATGATATTGTCCTCGCTTCTGCGTCACCGCGCCGTTCAGAATTATTAGCGCTTGCCCGTATTCCCTTTTCCATTGCAGTAGCTGATATTGATGAGACGCCACGCTCGGGAGAAACTCCCTGTGATTATGCCCTGCGACTGGCAGAGGAGAAAGCTCGCGCAGTTGTAAGTCATGGCACAGCGGGCCGTTTTTTTATAGGAGCTGACACAATCGTTGTACTTGACGGGGCTATATTGGGTAAGCCGGCTAATCAGGCTGAGGCTGTTCGTATGCTGACGTCCCTGTCCGGAAGAACCCATGAGGTTATTACTGGTATGGCGGTCTTTGATAGTCAGTCGACGCAGGTCGCTAAAAAAGCCGTAACAACAACGGTAACGTTTTGTACACTCTCTCCTGAAGATATTGATGCTTATGTTGCCACTGGCTGCCCACTTGACAAGGCAGGTGCATATGCAATCCAAGGGGGGGCTGCTTCTTTCGTAGAGAGGATTGATGGCTCGTATACGAATGTCGTAGGTTTGGCTACCTGTGAACTGGTGGTCATGCTGAAAGGGATACAGGCCATCTAGGGGTTTTTATGCAGCAGCGTCTTCATGCAATTCAAGACCGTATCAGGCGTGCAGGTGCCAATCGTCCCCAAGGAGATTCGGTGCGGCTTGTTGCTGTCTCAAAGTTTCAGGAAGTGAGGGCTATGCAGGGGCTGTATCAAGCGGGACAGCGCGTTTTTGGAGAAAACTATGTCCAGGAACTCGTAGCGAAGTCACTACTGATGCCTGAGGATGTCGAATGGCACATGATTGGGCACCTTCAGCGGAACAAAGTCCGGCAGCTCGCGGGCCGTGTTTCCTGGATACACACAGTTGACTCTTATGTTTTAGCCCATGAGATCAGTAATCGTTGGGGTGCTCTTGGGGCGCAGCCGTGTCAAGTCCTGCTTCAGGTCAATATCGCCAATGAAGCCTCGAAGTCGGGTGTGGCTCCAGAACAGCTCATGGCGCTGGCCCGTTCGGTAGCAGTATTACCTGGCATTACAGTGCGGGGCCTCATGACTATTCCTCCGATGGATAACGACCCAGAAGCAAGTAGGCCCTATTATCGTGAAATGCGTAGGCTTGCCAAACATATGCATGAAGCTGCAATACCAGGGATTTCTATGACTGAGTTGTCGATGGGAATGTCTGATGATTTTGAAGTGGCGATTGAAGAAGGGGCTACAATGGTACGAATTGGTTCAGCTCTATTTGGGGCGAGACCGGTATAGCCACTGTTCCAATGCAGCAGAAAAAAGTATCTTTAGAACGATTTCTTGTACTCGCCCTACTGCTTTTGGGATGTCCCAGCGTGCCAAATCCCGATTTTCAACAAGATTACTAACCCCCCTTAATTGAAAACAGGGTATCCCATATCGATATGCCGTAAGGGCAATGGCGGCTCCTTCCATACTTTCGCATAGGGCTTCTGTTTGTCTGTAAAGATCGGCTGCCCGCATATCCGTCCCGCTACAGCTAGAAACTGTTGCAAAAACTCCCTTAGCAAGGGGGGTGCCCGTCGATGCTCCCCAATGTTCCACGAGCTCTGTAAGATCTCTGCTGAAGGGGATGCACTGGAATATTGTGCCACGTGCATCATGCATAAGGGGGAGGTTCATATCCTTAATAGAGAGGAAGCGCTGTGTTGTTATACACCCTTCATCGGCAAAAATATCGTGGGTTGCGAGGGCGAGATCTCCGGTGGTCAGACCTGAATAGGGAAAGGCTCCACAGCAACCGGTATTGATGATAAGGGCGGGGGTGAAGCGCTCAATGACTGCCGCCGTGGCTGCTGCGGCATTTGCTTTGCCAATACCTCCTTCGATAAGAATAATATGCATTGCTGCGGTTGTCGCGCCGTGCATAACAAACCCGTGTTCTTCAAGCTTTGAAGCATTGAGCTCACGTATGAGTAATTCCTGCTCACCCGCCACTGCTGTTATAATGGCTACGTGCGGAAGGGGGGTCATGGACGTGTGAACTCTAGCGCTGCATAGGCAGAATGATTATGGATTGACTCAAAATTTTCCGCTTCGACAGAGAACCAGGTGATCTGGGGTAGATTTGCAAGCCGTTGATAAGCTTCGCGAACCATATCTTCAACAAAGCGGGGGTTTTCGTAGGCGTGTTCCGTAACAAACTTTTCGTCAGCTCGTTTGAGTAGGGCATAAACAGGACTGCTCCCACAAGCTTCCACCAAGGTCACGAGATCTTCTATCCAGATAAAATCAGAATAACGGACTTTTATGGACATGACACTCCGTTGGTTATGAGCGCCGTAGTGGGAGAGCTCTTTACTGCAAGGGCATAGGGAGGTTACTGGCACTTTCACGCCGAGAACGAAGTCCAGAGTGTTGTTATGCAAGCTGGCGTCAAAAGTACATGTGTACTCCATCAGCGACCTGGCTTTGGATATGGGGGCTTCCTTGTCGATAAAATAGGGGAACTCGATTCTCAGGTGAGCCGTCTGCGCTTCGAGAGTTTCTCTTATTTCTTGTAAGAAGTCTTCAAGGCGGTCAAGGGCAATCTGCTCACGATGGCGGTTCAGTACTTCCACGAAGCGGCTCATGTGCGTCCCTTTAAACTCCTGGGGCAGATCGACGTACATATCAACTGTAGCGACGGTGTGCTGAACATTATGGTATTTATCCTTTATAATAACAGGATAGGTAATGTTTTTGACGCCGACTTTCTGTATCGGGATCTGCCGTGTGTCAGGGCTTTGCTGCATGTCCGGCATAGATTCGTAGCTTTTCATAGCGGTGAACTTTCATGGATCTGCTTTTCAATGGCGAGCCATACAAGGTCTTTCCCTTCTCGATTCAAAGAGGAAAAATGGATGAGAAGGCTTTTGTCCATCTGCAGCCGATTGGCAATGAGGCTTGTCTGTTTGCTCCGTTCAGTTTTTGATACTTTATCACACTTCGTGAGCACAATGATGGCATGTCTTCCATAGGCCTGTAGCCAGGTGAGCATCTGTAAATCTTCATCAGTTGGTTGTCGTCTAATATCTAAAATGAGAACCACTGCTTTCAACTGCTCTCTCTTCGCTAGATAGCGCTCCATCATGGGACCCCACTGGCGTTTGACGGCTAGAGGTACTTTCGCATAGCCGTAGCCTGGAAGGTCGACGAGAACCAAGTCACAGGGGGTGCCGTGGACATGAAAAAAATTAATAAGTTGTGTCCGGCCTGGCGTTGAGCTTGTTTTGACCAACCCTTTGCGCTCGATGATGGTGTTGATTAGGGAGGACTTGCCGACATTGGATCTGCCAGCAAAAGCCACTTCCGGGAAAGTGCTCTCAGGATAGCCGCTAGGGTTGACGGCGCTCTTTATAAAGGATGTCGTATGGATATGCATAGTAGCAGTATAAAAGGTGTCAGCAGTGGGGGCAAGAACTACTTCATCATGCAACTTAGGGATTGGTTCCTGTAATGGCTCTCAAACGTTCAATGACCATGGGGACCTGCGTCAGTGGTACGTTGCCCAGAGCAAGACGTATATAGGCTTCATTGCCAGGTCCGAAAGCTGCGCCTGGCAGAGTTAGCACACCATGCTGTTCTGCCATGATTCTGGATGCATTAAAACTGTCCATGCCTTGAAATGGGTGGGTTACCCACGCGAAGAAACTGCCACTGGCATGAAGCTGGAAGGGGAGCTCCTGTACAGAGAATAGATCCTTAAAATACTGATGACGCCCTAAAACATCATCACGTCTTTCACGTACCCACGTTGCAAGGTTGCATAAACCATACTGGATTGCATACTGTGTGAGCCGTGGTTGGCAGACGGTCATCGTGTCCTGGATTTTCAAACCCTCACGAATAGTGTCTGGTGCAGCCAACAAGAGGCCAGCTCTGTATCCGGTTAGAGCAAAGGTCTTACCAAAAGACATGATATGAACAAGTGTCTGCTCCCATGAGGGATCCTGAAAGAGCCGGTGGGGCTGATAGGGGATGAAGTCACTATAGGTCTCGTCAAGAATCAGGGCAATGCGGTTCTTGCGGGCCAGCAGGGCATAGGCCTGGAGGAGTGCGTCATCAAGAACGTGGCCAGTCGGGTTGCTCGGTGTCACGAGGAGTATTGCTTTTGTGCGAGAGGTAATTTGTTGCTGTACAAACGTGATGTCATCGAAACGTGTAGCTGGTGTGAAGATAGGGGTAATACCGAGTGCTCGGAGTGCCATCGGATGGTCAAAATAACAGGGAGATTGGAGAATAACTTCATCACCGGCCTGACAGATTGTAGTGATTGCAAGCCAAAAGGCAGCACTGGCACCACAGGTTAGGCAGATATGCTCAGGTGTTATTGCTGCTCCATACTTGTCGGCATAACTGAGACAAACCTGTTCGCGGACCTCTAAAAGCCCTTCATCCGGGGTATAACGTGCTGTAAGCGGCTCATGAATGACTGAGCGTAGGTGCTGGCGTAAGGCCAACGCGGGCTCGTAGTCAGGCACGGCCTGACATAGATCGAGCAGGGGAAGTTCGCCGCAATAAGCAGCTTTCCATTGCGACACAAGGCCAATAGGTGGAGAAGGTACGGTACAAAGATGCTGGTTGAGTTGGTATCCCATGGTGGGCTTACGGGTAGACACGAACAAGTTGCTCTGCGATACACGCCGGTTTCGGTTGCCCATCGATGTCAACGGTTAGCAGGTATGTTATTTCTAGGCATGTGTCTAAAAGTGTACATGAGACGATGCCTGTCCGTGCCCTGATGCGGTCTCCAGGACGTACTGCGGCAGGAAAGCGAACTTTGTTGAGCCCATAGTTTACACGGTAGCGCATCCCTGGATAGTTGGTGCTAAAGAAGTGGGGGGTATTGGACTGCGTTAAGAATGGTAAGAGGGATAATGTTAAAAAACCATGCGCAATGGTGCTTTTGTATGGTGACTCATGAGCTGCCCGTTCACAGTCAACATGAATCCATTGGTGATCCCCCGTTGCCTCAGCAAAAAGATCTATCCTCGCTTGATCAATAGTTAACCATGCACCGGCAGCGATTTCGGTTCCCACGCGATTTTGGAAGCTTACATAGAGTGTATGCATATCATTTTCCATCGGTTTTTCCCCAGAGGCATCTCAAGTGTGGTCTGTAGCTTGACTCATCTATTATAATAGCTACAATGTGCTACTGACACAATCGACAAACGATTGTTGGTATGAGAAAGGGTATCCCATGTCCCATGATTTACAAGCACTCGGCGCCAGTAAAACCACAATGTATCATTACGACCTGCCTCAAGCGGCATTACTTGAACGATTTCTCTCTCCATTTGCTGCACCGGAGAGTAACCGCTGTGGATGTGTTGGCACCATCCATATAGCCTGCCCCGAGTTTACCTGTCTTTGTCCCATTACCGGTCAGCCGGATTTTGCTACGATTATTATCGACTATCAACCGGATCAGTACTGCGTTGAGAGTAAAAGTTTGAAGCTGTATCTTGGGTCGTTCCGGATGCACGGCGAGTTTCACGAAGCAGGAGTTAATCGTATCTGTAACGACCTTGTGGCTCTGCTCAATCCCGTCTGGCTCAGGGTAAAGGGTGAGTTTACTCCCCGTGGCGGCATCCCTTTTTGGCCTACAGCTGAGTATCGGCGCCCATAATGCTTAGTCGCCTGGTAGCGCTTGCCTGAGTTTCACCGGTGCTTCAGACGTTTTACGTACCCTGATATTAATCATCTCTACCCCGACTGAAAATGCCATGGCAAAATAAATGTAGCCTTTAGGGATATGGAAAGAGAGCCCATCAGCAACAAGAGCGACGCCAATCATAAGTAGAAATGAGAGGGCCAAGACTTTAACGGTTGGGTGGCGGTCAACGAATTGACTGACTGACTGAGCAAAGACAAGCATGATGCCAACGGAGATGACGACAGCCGATACCATAACCCCAATATCACGGGCCATACCGACCGCCGTGATGACAGAATCGAGGGAGAAGACTATATCGAGGAACATGATTTGTATAAGGATACTTTTGAAGGATGCAGTTCCTCCTCCTTCTTGGTGATGCTCCTCGCCTTCAAGCTTACTATGAATTTCCATGGTACTTTTTGCTAACAGGAAAAGACCTCCAAAGAGTAAAATGAGATCACGGCCTGAAATTGCATGTGAGAAAACACTAAAAAGCGGGTTCGTTAGTGACATGACCCAAGAAAGAGAAAAAAGCAGGGCTATTCTTGAAATCATGGCTAGCCCTAAACCAAGTCGTTGAGCTTTCGGGCGCTGTTCGGCTGGGAGGCGGCCGGTTAAGATACTAATAAAAATAATATTGTCGATACCTAATACAATTTCAAGTGCTGTTAGTGTTACCAGTGCGAGCCACGCTTGTGGATCAGTCAACCATTCCATATGGCGTTATTTCCTTTCTACAGGCATGGTGGCGTTATAGCGGTCAGCCCTGCGAGAGTCAAGCTTGGAAAAGAAATACCATTGACGTTGTCGTGGGGTAAACCGTATTTTGTTAATACAGAGAAGGCAATTTTAGTCTTTTGCCTGTTGGAGGACATATGATCATTGTTACCGGTGGTGCAGGTTTTGTCGGAAGTAACATTGTTGCGGCCTTAAATGCGCGGGGTGAACGGGATATTCTTGTTGTTGATAACCTGAAAAACGGCCGTAAGATGAAGAACCTTGCCGATCTCTCCATTGCCGACTACATGGATAAACAGGACTTTCTAAAGCGTATCGAATCAGAGTATGACTTTGGTAGTGTGGAAGCTGTTTTCCACCAAGGGGCCTGTTCGTCCACAACGGAGTGGGATGGCTGCTATGTTATGGCCAACAATTACAACTATTCCAAGGCTCTCTTGCATTGGTGTCTTCGAGAAGAGGCTCAGTTCTTATACGCATCTTCTGCTTCAGTTTATGGCCTTGGTGAGGCAGGGTTTCGCGAGGACCGCGCTTGCGAGCTTCCAATCAACATGTACGCCTACTCAAAATTCCAGTTTGATCAATATGTGCGCGGCTTAGATCGTTCTGGGAGAACCCAGGTCGTCGGTTTCCGCTATTTCAACGTATATGGCCCACGGGAAACCCATAAAGGCTCCATGGCCAGTACAGCCTTCCATTTCAACAACCAGATAAAACAGGAGGGGGAGGCTCGGCTTTTTGGTGGAACGGATGGCTATGGCGATGGTGAGCAGCGCAGGGACTTTGTGTATGTAGAAGATTGTGTTGCTGTGAATCTTTGGTTTTATGATCACCCGGAAGCTCAAGGTATTTTCAACCTCGGCACTGGCCGCTCACAGAGTTTCAACGATGTGGCACAGGCTGTTTGCGCATGGCATGGCACAGGGACAATTCGTTACATACCCTTTCCTGAACATTTGAAGGGCGCATATCAGAGTTTTACCGAGGCTGATATTGCCGCCTTGCGTCAGGTAGGATATGTCGCTCCTTTCAAAACCGTCGAAGAGGGCGTTGCGGCGTATCTTGATTGGCTCAATGCTGGTAATGGCAGTCGCTGTATTCTTTAGTCCCCACTCAGAAATAAAGGCTGCTTGGAGCGCGGTATATGGCCTGCCTGTATCCCGCGCTCCAAAAGCTCATGTACTGCCTGTTCACCGAGATCTCCCAAATTTTCCGAGAAGGTATTAACATAAAGCTGAATATGGGATCTGCACACGACGGGATCCATTTCTTGGGCATGTTGTGCTATAAACGAGGCTGCAGCTGTAGGGTGTTCTTTACTGTACAGAATGCTCTTTTGGATGCCCTGTTCAAGCTGCCGTAAGACGTAAGCTGGTAGAGAACGGCGAGCGACGATTCCCCCAAGCGGCAGTGGCAGCTTTGTCGTCTCCTCCCACCACAGCCCCAAGTCCTGGACAAGCTCAAGACCAAAATTTTGATAAGTAAAGCGAGTTTCATGAATGATAACGCCGCGAGCAACTTCACCGCGGGCGATAGCGTGGGGGATTTCATGAAATGGCATAACAATAGTTTCTGCTCGGCCTTGTGTATAGAGGGCGAGCAGCAGGGCTGCTGTTGTGTGTTCACCCGGGATTGCAACGGGGGCATTCTTTTTAGAAGTGATCGTGGGATTTTGTACGAGGAGCGGTCCACAACCGTGCCCGAGCGCACTTCCGGCCCTCAGCATAACATAGTGTTCCCTAATGTGTCCGAGAACCGCATAAGAAACCTTCGTAACATCTAGGGCTTGGGCTAAGGCAAGTTTATTTAGGGCCTCAACGTCATCGATGGTTTCACGGAAACGTAGAGATGCAACATCAGGTATCAAGCCATGCATGATGGCATAGAACATGTAGGTGTCGTTTGGGCAAGGTGAAAATCCTATGCTGAGGTCGGTCATACGAGTAACCTCCCCGATTGGAGTATAACGGTTTTAGCGCCATCTGCCTGCTCGACGATGACCGTTGGTTCGTATATTACATAGTCTTCATGAAATGGTGCTGCTACGGTTCCGCCAAACCCCATGTTGTCACCAAGTGCCAAGTGGATTGTTCCGAGAATTTTTTCGGCTTCCAGCACATTGTCAGGCCTGGATGCGCGGTCGTTTGTGCCGATGCCCAACTCAGCAAGATTACGGCAGGCGCTATTCCTCTCAAAGAGAGCCTCGAGCCGTTGGCGTAATGGGTCAACCCCAGCGATGGTGTCTACGCTCCCCTTTTTAACGGTAAGATGCAGGGGGGCTGACAACTTAGCCGTGGGGCCCCATTCTATAACCATTGTCCCATAGCTTTTGCCTTCGAGCGGAGCGAGGTATGCTTCACCCGCGGGGAGGTTGCCAAAACTGCCTGACTTGGTGAGAAGCCCGTCATCCCCTTCTGCTCTGCGCCCCTCTTTGCAAATATGCATATCAGTGCCATTCGGTGCGCTTATGTGAACCCAACTCCCTTGGTTGAGGGCGACAACGAGACGCTCGGTACGTTCTGCCAAGGCAAGCCAGTCGACACACATGGATGTTTGGAACATTGTTGGGTCGAAATGAGGCAGCGATGCAAAACGGGTTTTTGCAGCACAGGCCAGCTTGCGAAAGTTGGTGTGACTGGTGGAATTGTTTGCCAAGGCGATAACGATATCGCAGACCTCTGTTGACTGCGCTAGCACAATTGCTTTTGCAGCAGCAAGTTCCTGAGATGTTACCGTTTTTTCAAGCAGTTTTTTAAACAGGTCAGCTGTCTGCAGTTGCTCGACAACCTGCTCTCCATATACTGCACGCCAGGCCTCGATGGGAGGCTCAGCCCCTGAAGCTGGTGTGGCTGGAAAAGCCACAAACGTTGTGTTTCCATAGTGTTGGGTACAAAAATCTGCCATATCGTTTGCCGTTGACAAAAGTCGTGTACGCCGATCCTGATCTTGTGGTGTGACCTCTTCATCATCTCTGATGATATCGCTAAAAATAACAATTCGTTCACCGGAAGCAAATCCCATATTGGTGGTGAAAAGTGATTGGTATGCCTGTTGTGACTCATGCATGGCACGGTTCTCCCGCTTGGTGAGGTTGTATAAGAATACCTTGCATCTGCAATACCCGCAATACTTAGCGTAAATAAAACATTTTTTCCCTTGATTTCAACGGAATGGATATGGTAAGCAGGCATACTGTATACAATTTAATGGTTGAATTTTGCCAGTCAAAATAAACACTTAACTGTCTGAAAACATTAGTGTTTCGTCGTTTTACGGGGGTGACAGTGGCACAGGTCGTATTTTCAACGTGGGGTGGTACGGTTGTTGATAACCGTACGGTTAGTGGTGAACCAACAGAGGTAAGCTTCCGTTTACCGGTTGCTTTTAATGATGAACAGCCATTGCGGGCATTTATGGGATGGGACGGTCTTATTGTTTTCGATAAGACGGTTGATATTCCAGCAATGACGGCACAGTATATTCAGCGGGTGCAGAATGAGTACTGCTGTGGCAAGTGTACGCCTGGTAAGAAAGGGACGAAAGTTCTTGCAGATGTAATGCAGCGGGTAATGAACGGTCAAGCATCTGCTACAGATTTTGAGACGGTCAGTACTTTGCATGAACTCCTGCAAAACTGTAAGTGCACTCTGTGTCCTAGTGCTACCAAGCCAGTACTTGATGCCGTTACGCATTACCGTGATGCTTTCGAAAATTATATGCCGCAAGGGGGGAGTGACCGCTTCCTTCATAAAGTGACGGCTCCCTGTATGGATAGATGTCCTGCCCATATTGATATTCCGAAATACATCGAAGAAATTAAAAATTATCAGTTTTCGAAGGCTCTTGCTACCATCCGTGAGAATATGCCGCTTCCTGCTGTTTGTGGTCGCGTGTGTCCTCACCCCTGTGAGTTTGCCTGTCGACGAAAAAATGTTGATGATGCTGTTAATATCATGGTTCTGAAGCGCTCTGCTTCAGATTATGAGTGGATGCATCATATTCAGCCTCCAGCAAACCCTGTGGCTATGAAACAAAAAACCGTTGGTATTGTCGGAGCAGGCCCTGCGGGTCTTGCAGCAGCCTACTATCTGGCACTCCAAGGATATCGCTCCACCATTTATGAAGCACTGCCAGAAGGGTTTGGCGGTGGTATGGTTGCAGTAGGTATTCCTGCCTATCGTATGCCGCGGCATATTTTGCAGCGGGACATCGACATTATCCAGTCCATGGGTGTAGAAATTGTTTATGACTGCCGTATCGGTAAAGACCAGAGCCTTGAAGACCTTCGGGCAAAGCATGATGCCGTTTTCCTCGCACCTGGTGCACACCGTTCAAAGCCGATGGGTGTCGAGGGAGAGGATGCAGGGTATACAGGATTCCTTAAAGGTGGCATCGACTTCCTGCGTGAAGCCTACATGGGTAAACCAACAGGCATGGGTAATAAGGTTGTCGTTGTAGGTGGTGGTAACACAGCTATTGACTGCGTTCGAGTTGCCTTACGTGAGGGGGCAGAGGATTCATACCTTGTTTATCGCCGTTCACGCAATGAAATGCCTGCTGATGTTTGGGAAGTAGATGGTGCGGATGAGGAAGGCGTTAAGTTTGAGTTCCAGGTTCTTCCAACCAAAATTATAGCCAACGCGGATAATCAGGTTACTGGTGTTGAATGCGTGCGCATGGAACTGGGTGAGCCCGATGCCTCTGGCCGTCGCCGCCCGGAACCTGTTGTTGGTAGTGAATTTGTTATTGAGTGCGATACGGTTATCCCTGCAATCGGTCAGGATCCTGACCTAAGTTTCATCCCGAGTGATATCGGTATCGATATTACCAAGTGGAACACCATCGTCACTAAGTATCTGCCCTTGAAAGATGCTGCTGGTAAAGAATTGAAAGACGGCATGGGTAACCCCTTGTCCCGTTCTTTGATTACGGACTGTAATGGCGTTTTCGCTGGTGGTGATGCTGAAATTGGCCCCTTGACCGTTGTCGCTTGTATTGGTAACGCGCATAGGGCGGCGAACGTAATTGTTCGGTACCTCGAGGAAGGTAAAGCCTACTTGACGGAACAAGAGGTTTTTGAAGACCTGCTGACTTATCTCGGCGTCTACGATAAAAAAGAGGATGTAGCATGGCTGGACTCGGCTGACCGCTCAAACCAAAGCGAGATTCATGGCCGTGACCGTGCGAACAAGGGCAACTATTGCGAAGTTGAGCTAGGCTTCCAAGACTCTATCGCCCAAGCTGAAGCTGACCGTTGCCTGCGTTGTTACCGTGTTGCCATGGTGGCTCTGTAGGATATCCGTTATACCCTTTGAACTTTATGAGATGCGAATAGGATAGATACAATGGCACATTCGGAATCTAGCAAGACCCCTCAGATTGTTACACTCACCATTGACGGCACTTCGGTGCAGGTTCAAGAAGGTTCGACGATCCTCGAAGCTGCACAGCAAATCGGTATCAAGATACCAACGCTGTGCTGGCTCGACAAGATCTCAACGACCGGTGCCTGCCGTATTTGCGCCGTGCATGTCGAGGGGGTAGCTCGACCCATGACAGCTTGTAATACTCCGGTGAAAGAGGGTATCAAGGTCACAACACAGTCTCCAGAATTATCCAGACTACGGAAGCAGACTATGGAGCTCCTGTTGGTTAATCACCCGCTTGACTGCCCCGTGTGTGATGCTGCAGGTGAGTGTGATTTGCAGGATACCTGTTACGCGCTTGAAGTGGATAAGCCTGGCTTTAGTGCCGACCTTGAGCGTCTGCCTATACGTTATGACTGGACACTGCTTGAAAGCGATCCTAACCGTTGTATTCTTTGTGAAAAGTGCGTCAAGGTTTGTCGGGAAATTACCGGTGTCGAGGCTATTGAAACCGTGTCCTGTGGTGATCGCGCCATCATTGATACGGTTGATGGCCAGCCGCTCAACTGTGACTTCTGCGGTAACTGTATTGCAGCTTGCCCGACCGGAACCTTGATTAGTAAACCGTTTAAGTTTGCAGGCCGTCCATGGACCTTTGAGGTTAAACAGGGTATCTGTAGCTTCTGTTCCTCAGGTTGTCAGATAGAGTATCATGTACAGGATGGTAAAGTCGCACGTGTTACGAGTGATGATGCTACCTATAATAATGGAAATCTTTGTATTAATGGCCGCTTTGGCTATGCTGCCTTCAACGCCGCGGCGCGTCTCGTTAACCCACAGGTGCGTCAGGAAAATGGCGAACTTGTTGCCTGTAGCTGGGCTGACGCTCTCGAAACTGCTGCGGCCCAGACAAAGGGTGCCGTCTCAGCACAAGGGGCGTCATCAGTTGCTGGTATTTGCTCGCCCCGCATGACCAATGAAGATATACAAGTTTTTGTTAACTTCATGAAAAATGCGGTTGGCAGTGCTAAAATAGGTTCTGAAGCAGATCTTGGTTACAAGCAGGCGCAGGCTATTCAACTGGCGATGCTTGGGACTACTGGAGCAACAAAGCAAATGGATGCACTGGAGCAGATGGGGAGTATCCTCGTGCTCGGGTCTGATCTGAAGGCGGAGTCTGCAGGATTTGGCTACCGGGTTATTAAGGCGACAACCAAACATGATGCAAAGCTTGTTGTTCTTTCTGCACGCCCCACATCCCTCGATAAATTTGCTCAGATAGCACTACGCTATACTGCAGGCTCGGAAGGTTTTGTTGCCTTAGGTTTAATGAAGGCCTTGCTTGCTGGTGCATCAACGCTTGATGCAGATGGTGTCGCAGTATGCCGTGGCATGGTCGAGGGCGTTTCCTTTGACCAAATTCAAGCGGCAACCGGTATTTCTGAAGCATCATACTTGGAATGTACTGGACTTCTTGGTGCCTCAAATGCCCTTATGTACGGCTATGAATTTATCCGGAGTGCAGATGCTGCTGCGGCCGTTACCAATGCTATGAACCTTGCCTTGTTGCTTCAGGCTGATGTATTTCCAATCGAAGAAAAAAATAATATGCAAGGATTGCTGGATCAGCTTACGGATGTTTCTAGCGCGGACTTACTTGCAATTATTGAAGGTATAGAACTGGGTAGCATTACCTGCCTGTATGTAGCAGGGGCTGACCTTTTCAGCTTAGTACCACAAAGTCAACGCCTAGAAGCTGCACTTGCGAAACTGCAGAGTCTGATTGTTCTCGACGCATTCCCGACAGCAACTGTTGCCGCAGCGACGGTCGTTCTGCCTGTGGCTCTCGGGCCTGAGAAAAGCGGTTCGTATACCACGGTCGATAACAGAAAACAAACATTTGTGGCAGCAGCAAAGGCCCCTGGGCAGGCACGTACTGATGTTGCAATTATAAATGACCTATATGAAGCTCTTACGGCAGAAGCCGGTTTAACATGGGGGGCTGCTCAAGACTTGGTTTGCACAAGGATAACAAATGGTGTTCATCATTATCAGTCCTGTATGCCACAGGCGACGGCCCATGGTTCTATGACATGTCTTGTTGCGCCGATTATCCACCATAATGGTACCATGACCAGCTGGTCGGAAAATAACTGTCTTGTCGTTTCCCAGACAACCGTTGCTCTTAATGGTGGAGATGCACAGAAGCTTGGTGTGTCATCAGGAGACAGTGTACAGATTGCTGCAAATGGTGCTACGGTCAAGGCAATTGTTTCCTTGGATGCCGAGACGCCAGCAGGACTGGCGGTTTTGCCGAATACATTTGCTACCAGTGCGATCTCATCCTTGATGAGTAAGCCTGCTGCAAGCTTCACGGTCACCATCACAAAGGGGTGATGCTTGTTCTCACCTAAAGGAGTACAGGGCGCCGTACGATAGGTACGGCGCCTTTTTCTATGGATTGGACCATATGTAAAAAATTACGGGAGCGTCGTGATAACGAGCAGGGAGCAATTCCTTCAGGCCAGGGTGGTAGTGTTTCTATTTGTCTTGTCTATCCAAACAGCTATTTCGTAGGTATGAGCAGTTTGGGGTTTCAAACCGTATATCGCCTCCTGAACGACCTGCCAGGTATTGTCTGTGAACGGGCATTTCTACCCGATTCGAAAGATATGCGTGCCTATAAGGACGGGCGCGCCCGCATTTGCTCGCTTGAGAGCGAGCGAGAGCTCGCCTCATTTGACGTGATAGCGTTCTCAATTTCTTTTGAGCCGGATTTTATCAACGTACCTACCATATTACGCTTAAGTGCTATTCAAGCATGTGCAACTCAGCGTAAGGAGCGTGATCCACTCATTCTTGGTGGCGGTGCAGTTTTCTCGCTGAATGCCGAACCGGCAATAGAGTTTTTTGATGCGGTTTTTGCTGGTGAGGCAGAGGCCTCAATTGCTCGCTTAGGGCAGGCTTGTCTGCAAAGTACCCAGAGTGGCAAGAGTGCAGCACTTACTGCATTATGTGCAATACCGGGGGTGTCTTCACCCTTACAGCAGTCCTTGGCGGTGAATGATACTTGCGACACAAAGATGCAGACAAGGGTTGCACATACAGAGATTGTTTGTGATGAAACCGAATTCGGCCATATGTATTTAGTTGAAGTCGGACGTGGTTGTGGCCGTGGCTGTCGATTCTGTGCTGCGGGTTTTGCATTCAATCCCTATCGTCAATATCCTTTTGCATTATTAACTCCCCTTATACGGGAGGGGTTACGTTATCGAAAAACAATAGGCCTTGTGGGAGCAGCTGTTTCAGATCATCCTTCCATTGAGGAATTATGTGCATATATTGTTTCAGAGGGGGGGGTCCCCTCGTTAGCCTCACTACGCCTTGATCGCCTGACACCACCGTTTTTGGATATACTTGCAAAGGCCGGCTATAAGACGATAGCTATTGCCCCTGAAGGCAGTTCTCAGCGGATGCGTGATCTGGTTCGCAAAAATGTAACCCAAGAGCAGATAATTCAAGCCGCTCGTGATATTGCTGCAGCGGGTATTTTAAATATTAAACTCTATTTTATTATTGGTCTACCGGGTGAAACGGATGATGATCTCGTCGAAATGATCGAGATGGTTAAGCTTTTACAAGCAACGGTTGTAGATGAAGCACGTCACCACAAAAGACTCGGTGAAATAACCCTTTCGGTAAACCCCTTTATTCCAAAACCGTTTACGCCCCTACAATATGCGGGTATGGCACCGATGGCCGTTTTGAAACGGAGAACCGCGTGGCTAGAAAAACAGGTTCGTCTGATTGCCAATGTGCGTATGAAAGTTGAAGACCTCAACGGGGCCTATTTACAAGGACTCCTGTCACGAGGTGGCCGTGAACTTGTTCCTTTGATTGTAACGCTATCACAGGGGACGTCACTAAGGGCGGCACTGAAGCAATGCTCCATAGCTATTGAAGAACAAGTGACACAGACCTTTGGGCCGCAAGAGGAATTCCCCTGGAAATCCCATGGTAATGCTGAGACAGAAAGACTACAACGAGAGTATGCCAAAGCCATGGTATATATTGAGGAGAGGTCATGAAGGAATGCACGATCTGCGGTAAGATTTTTGATGAATCAGTGAAGCATGAAGGGGTTTTTCACGAAGCAGGGGAATGGCTGTCCGAAGAAGTTTGGCAGGATAGTGGCGACTTATGTCCTCAGTGCCTAGAGAACCGAGCCCATCTCGTTATGATGTATGCTCATGACTGTAATCAGTAACAGTTGCATTTTTGTTGTATCAAAAGTAAAGGAGCCGTGTTTGCACGGCTCCTTTTTTAAACCTTTATGTCTCTGAACTAGTCTACTGACTTTCTGAGGAAGGTTGGGATCTCATAGGCGTCATCCTCATCAACCAGAGAAAGTGAGCCTACATGACGGACCGGACGAGGTGTTTCTGCTTTTTGCTGGTCGCGTAAGAAAGTAGGGGTCTCAAAACTTGGTTGGCTCATAGACTGCTTAATCTGCGATAATGACTGCCGGCTAGTTTGCTCAGCAGTGCGTCCCTTCTCCGCAAATTTATCACCAAAACCAGTTACAATCGCTGTTACCTTGATAGTGTCAGCCAAAGACTCGTCAATGACAACACCGATGATAATATTTGCGTCTTCGTGAACTTTTTCATGAATTGCTTTGTTGACAGCATCAAAATCATCCATGGTCATACTTGCTGATCCAGTGATGTTAATAAGAACACCTTTTGCACCTGAGACATCGATGTCTTCCAGCAGTGGTGATGATATTGCTCTAATTGCGGCTTCAGCCGCCTTGTTGTCGCCGCTGGCAATACCAATGCCCATCATGGCCATGCCACGTTCGCTCATGATTGCTTTGACGTCAGCAAAGTCAACGTTGATAAAGCCATCAGTTGTAATTAAATCAGAAATGCCCTGCACTGCCTGACGTAAAACATCATCAGAGGGTTTGAAAGCATCAAGAATGCCAAGGGAGCGTGGAGCAATACTGATAAGACGGTCATTGGGTATGATAATGAGAGAATCTACATGCTGTTTGAGTGAGCGTACACCTTCATCAGCCTTTGTCATGCGCTGTTTGCCTTCGCGGGAGAAGGGGCGTGTTACAATGCCAACTGTGAGGGCCCCGAGGTCGCGGGCTACTTCAGCAATGACCGGTGCAGCGCCAGTTCCTGTGCCGCCACCCATGCCTGCAGCGATGAAAACCATGTCGGCACCTTTAAGCAACTCGGCGATTTTCTCACGGTCTTCTAAGGCAGCATCACGGCCAGTTTCCGGATTTGCGCCGGCACCTAGGCCTTTCGTAAGCTGGCTGCCAAGCTGTACTTTGATAGAGGCTTTTGAATTACGAAGAGACTGAGCGTCTGTGTTAGCAACAATAAACTCAACTTTATCCATGCCGCAGGCGACCATGGTGTTTACTGCGTTACCACCGCCTCCACCAACACCAACGACCTTAATTACTGCTCCCTGCTCAATAGTCTCATCAAACTCAAACATCAGCTCCCCCTTATTGTGGTGTTGTGAGGTACATGCTAGGCTTCATTGATTACAGCATTTCGCTGAACCACATTTTAATACGTTCAAAAAGGCCAGAGAATGCTGTTTTTTGACGAATAGGCGTTGGATCTTTAATGCCTATATTCTTGCTGCCGTAAATAATCAGGCCGACACCTGTAGCATAAACAGGTGAATTTACTACGTCTACCAAGCCACCAATACGCTGTGGAACGCCACGCCTAACCGGCAGGTTGAAAACTTGTTCAGCCAGTTCTGGCATGCCTTCTAGTATACTCGAACCGCCGGTAATTACAACCCCCGAAGCGATAGAATCTTCGAGTCCGGACTTAATTATTTCACGATTAACTAACGTAAATAATTCTTCGACTCGTGGTCCTAGGATCTCACAAAGCACACTGCGGGAGAGTTCTCGTGGCTGTCTCCCACCAACACTCGGGACTTCAATCTTTTCATCCTTTCCTATCATGGAGGAGAGACAACAACCGTGATTGCGCTTAATTTTCTCTGCTTCCACCATAGGTGTGCGTAGGCCGATAGCAACATCATTTGTGAGGTGGTTGCCGCCAATGGACAAGACAGAACTGTACTTAATGGCTCCTTCACAGAAAATAGCAATATC
Source organism: uncultured Geobacteraceae bacterium (assembly GCA_964456065.1). Classification (GTDB taxonomy): domain Bacteria; phylum Desulfobacterota; class Desulfuromonadia; order Geobacterales; family Pseudopelobacteraceae; genus Trichlorobacter. The sequence continues at coordinate 34,670 of CAYVYW010000011.1, read as the reverse complement.
TGTGGTGCCGCCACCAATATCAACAAGGCACACACCCAAATCTTTTTCGTCATGGGAGAGAACGGCTTCTGATGATGCAAGCTGTTCTAGGACGATATCAGCAACATCCAGCCCTGCACGGTTACATGACTTAACTATATTCTGGGCACTCGCAACAGCGCCTGTCACGATATGAACCTTGGCTTCCAGTCTGACGCCGCTCATCCCAAGCGGCTCACGAATTCCATCTTGCTCGTCGATGATGAATTCTTGGGGCAGAATATGAATTACTTCGCGGTCCATCGGAATTGCGAGCGCTTTGGCAGCATCAATAACCCGTTTAATATCCTCTGGGGAAACCTCACGGTTTTTAATGGCAATGACACCTTGTGAGTTAATACCCTTAATGTGCCCCCCAGCAATACCTGCGTAAACAGACTTTATGTCGCAGCCCGCCATCAGTTCTGCTTCTCCAACCGCCTTTTTGATTGAGGCAACGGTGCTCTCAATGTTGATGACGACACCTTTACGCAGACCACTTGATGGACTGGTACCAATACCGACAATTTCAACACCGTCATCGGTCACATTGCCGACGATGGCACAAATTTTTGTCGTTCCAATGTCAAGTCCAACAATCAGGTTTTCGCGTTTTTCGGACATAGGCATCCTCCTTGCCGTACCTCTATCAATTTTTATTAACAATTATTCTATCGGTGTAATCAAGGTCTATGAGCTGCAGTGCTCCAGACTGTTTTTTTAAGTCACCATATACTTTAGCAAGGCGTTGCAGTTTTTCAGGAAACTGCTCATTGCCTATCTTAATAGGGGTTGAACCCTCGAGAGTATACAGTATAAAACCCTTAATTCTATCGTAATGAATCTCAGATATATCCGCAAGGATAAACGTCCCATCTGCGTTTAGGGCTTTAATAAGTTCGCTGGCTGTTTTTAGAGCCTGTTTCGTTGTTGTTGCCCCAGCCGCCATGTCTTCTTCGCTGATACCTGTTATGACAGGATAGTCTAATTGATCACCGGGGCTCAGCGGTTTAAAAGGCTCCCCGCTATCATCGAGATAATATAAGAGCCCCATGTTAACGACGGCAATCGGTTGTCGCTCTTTAATACTGATGGAAACTGTCCCTGGAAAGAATCTCTGGACCTTTGCCGAAGCTATCCATGGGTTGGTTGTAATCTGTTGCCCGACAGACTTGAGCTTAATCTTGAGTAAGTCTTGACCTGGCTTAATCCCTGAAAGGGCGACAACTTCAGACGCTTTTAGTCTTTTAGCGCCGTGGACCTCTATCTCCCGCACTGAGAACGTTGCTGTTGAAAGGAGAGCTCTGCCAGAGGCATAGACCACTAAAACAATCAAAATTACAAGCGCGCCCTTCCAGCCATACCGGATAATCGGCAGGAGATACTTCCTGAGATCAACCGGCTCCTTCTTCTTTTTCAGTGTGTTCTTAGGCGCCTTTTTGGATGATTTTCCTCGATCCAATTGGCGCAGGTCCCTCATCATAGTCCCTGTCCGGTCTTCAGTGCTGCTGTTGCAATGATTTGCTCCACAAGCTCGTCGAATGACAAGCCGACTCCTTTTGCTGCAATTTCAGGGAGCAGTGACAAGGCAGTCATACCTGGTAGTGTGTTTACCTCGAGTATAAAGCAGTCCCCTGTTTCTGTAACGAGGAAGTCTACACGGGAGTAACACGAACAGCCCAGGGCACGGTGAGCTTTTACCCCTTCTGCCTGCACTTTGGCATACCATGCTTCCGAGAGGCGAGCTGGGAAAATATGCTCAGCAAAACCATCACGGTATTTAGCTTCAAAGTCGTAAAACTCATTTTTAGGAACAATCTCAATAGCGCCTATGGCGCGGTCGTGGAGAATACCGACCTGGATTTCCTGCCCTTTGATATATTGTTCAACCAATACCACGGTGTCATATTGTTTCGCATCGGCAACGGCACCTAAAAGGCCCTCGGCAGTTTTTACGATGGATATGCCGACAGAGGAACCCTCTTGAGCCGGTTTGACAACGACTGGATATGGGAACGGTAGCTGTGTAGGTAGTGGGTCATCATTTGTGATACTGATGTAAGGGCTAACACAGAGCCCGGCAGCTTTGAAAATCTCTTTGCTGAAGCGCTTATGCATGGCAAGCGCTGAGGCAAGGACCCCCGAACCGGTGTAGGGGATTTTGAGTAGTTCAAGTAACCCCTGAACGCATCCGTCCTCGCCATAACGACCATGTAAGGCAACAAAAGCAGCATCAATAGGGGTTTGTGCGAGAGTAGTGGATATGGATGCGTCAACGTCAATCGGGATGGTGTTATATCCCCGTCGTATCAGCGCATCGCATACCGCTTGGCCGCTCTTGAGAGAAACCTCTCGCTCCGCAGAGAGTCCGCCCATCAAAACACCAATACGTTTATCCTTGATTGTCCGTAGATCTTCCATGTTGTGCCCTCGCCTAAGAAGCATCTCCCACGATTCTTACTTCTTCGTCCAAAAGAACGCCCGTATGTGCTAAGACAGCTTGCTTTACTTCTGCCACAAGCTGTAAACAGTCCTTTGCCGTTGCCTGGCCACGGTTTACAAGAAAGTTGCTGTGGATTTCAGAGAACTGTGCATCACCGCATCGGTGACCACGCATACCCGCTGCATCAATCAGTTTCCAAGCAGCCCCTCCCTGGGGATTTTTAAAAAAAGAGCCAGCACTAGGATATCCGACACAGTGTTTCGTTTGTCGTAACTCAGCATCTTTTTGTATCTCTTCCTCAATCTCTGACATCGCTTGAGGAGCAACCTGTATTGTCGCACCAACAATGATATCACCATGTTGAAGTTCGAGCGTTCGGTAGCTATAGACGAGTTCCTGTTGAGGGAGTGTTATGATGTTGCCGTCTCTAAGAAGCTCTAAAGAGATGACATGCGGGAGAATACTTTGCCCGTATGCACCTGCGTTCATCCTGAGAGCTCCTCCAATCGTTCCAGGAACCCCTGAAATGAAACTAATGCCCCCCATGCCGACAGACTGAGCAAAACGAACAACTGCTAGGTTGCTCGCGCCAGCTTGACAGCTAAAAGTATGGCTGGTGAGCCACTGCATTTCCTTGAGGCCATCGAGTGCAATAACGGCCCCCCGTATCCCCTTGTCCTGCACGAGCATATTATAGCCGCCACCTAAGAGCAGATAGGGAATTTGGAGTTTTTGTAGTACAGCTACAATGGTCGAGAGATCATGCAGGTCTGCGGGTGCAAGAAAAAGATCTGCCGGCCCACCGACATGTAATGACGTGTGGCTAGCCATTGATTCGTCCCACTTGATAGTGCCACGGAACGTGGACAGGTGGTGTATGAGCTCGTCGCGTCTCACAAAAGCTCCAAAAGTGTTTCGCCAGCTTGCCAGATGTTGCCAGCTCCCAGTGTAATGACAATGTCGCCATCTTGGGCTATCTGTGCAAGATGGTTCGGCACGCTAAGCCTATCGGCGATGTATGTCACATCCCGTTGGCCATGGCGCTGTATTTCGTTGGCGAGGGCTGCAGCGGTAATACCTGGAATCGGTTGCTCACTGGCAGCATAGATGTCAGTAAGAATAAGGGCATCAGCGTCATGGAAACAACTGGTAAACTCTTTAAAGAGCTCCTTGGTTCTACTATAGCGATGGGGCTGGAATGCCACAACGATACGGCGCTCTGGCCAGCCGTTACGGGCAGCTGCGAGGGTTGCCCGAATTTCTGCCGGGTGGTGGCCGTAATCGTCAACTACCATGATGCCGCGTTTTTCTCCTTTGACTGTGAAGCGGCGCCCGACGCCACCAAATGCTGCAAATCCTTCTTGAATCTTTTCAAAAGGTACGTCGAGTTCTAGTGCTACGGCAGTACAAGCCAAGGCATTGAGAACATTATGGGCCCCAGGCATTTTGAAGCTGATCGTGCCAAGCCTATACCCTTTGTAGTGTGCAACAAAACTTGTGGTAAACCCGTTTAGCTGCACATGTGTTGCTCGCAGGTCTGCTTGGGAGGAAAGCCCGTAGGTCATAAAACGTTTCCGTACCCGCGGTATGATTTCATTAATATTGCGGTCTTCGTGGCATAGAACGGCAAGACCGTAAAAAGGAATCTTATTAATGAAAGAGACGAAAGTGTCTTTGATTTCTTCAATGCCACCGGTATAAAAGTCAAGATGATCTGCATCGATGTTTGTGACAACGGCAATGGTTGGTGAAAGCGTAAGAAACGAACCGTCGGATTCATCTGCTTCGGCGACCAAAAAGTTTCCTTGGCCTAGTTTTGCGTTACTCCCGAGCGTGTTGAGCTTACCTCCAATGACAATCGTTGGATCAATCCCGGCATGGCTTAAAACCGTCGCGACCATTGATGTTGTGGTGGTTTTGCCATGGGTGCCCGCAATGGCGATGCCGTATTTCATACGCATTAGTTCAGCAAGCATCTCCGCCCTTGGTATGACGGGTACCAGTTGTCGCTTCGCTTCAAGCACCTCTGGATTGTCAGACTGAACAGCTGTTGAAGTGACTACAACATCAACGGCTCGTATGTTTGCCTCAGCGTGCCCAATATAAATTTCACCACCTAAGGATCGTAGCCGTTCCGTCGTGTCACTTTCACGGATATCGGAACCTGAAACTTTATAGCCGAGGTTAAGAAGTACTTCGGCAATACCACTCATGCCGATCCCGCCGATACCAACGAAATGAATTTTCTCTATTTTTCCGTACATGGCATATCCTTTAGCATCAAGTCGACAATAAGAGATGCTGCATCAATCTGTCCTAATCTCTTTGCATTTATGCGAAGAGATTCTAGCAAGTCTGGTGTCGAGAGTAGGGTTTCGAGGCGATTTTGTAGGACTCCTTTCGCAATTTCCTGTTCGATAACCATTTCACAGGCATGTTGTTTGAGGAGTGCCTCAGCATTTTTACGTTGATGGTCATCTGTTGCATGGGGGAAGGGAATGAACAGGCAGGCCTTCCCCATGGCGGTAACCTCCGCAATCGTCGTCGCCCCAGCTCGGCAGATGATGAGATCGGCAAGGGCATAGTGTGCTGCCATATTATCTATAAAGGGCATAACCTGTGCCTGAATGCCTCCAGCAAGATAGCGTGCACGTACTGTTGCCTCGTCCTGCTCGCCTGTTTGGTGAACGATGGAGATGCGTGTGCGCAAGGTTTCTGGTAGCGCTAATATAGCTTCGGGTAGCGCATTATTAATGGCCCGTGCGCCTTGACTTCCACCGAAAATGAACAGCCTTAGTATGGCTGACGATGGTGCCTGGCCTGAAGAGGGGGAAACCTCGTGTAAGGCTTCGAGAATTTGTCTGCGTAAAGGGTTTCCCGTGCGTATGGTTTTGTCTTCGGGGAAGTACCGTTGAGCCTCATCAAGTGCAATAAATACTTGGCGAGAAAATTGAGCCAGTACTTTGTTTGCTTTGCCAGGAATAGCGTTCTGCTCATGAATATAGCAGGGTATATCGAGCCCTTTGGATGCCAAAACAACTGGTAACGAAGCATAACCACCGACACCAATTACCAAATCTGGGCGGTAGTTTTTTAGAATGGTACGGGACTCCGCATATCCGTAGAGCATTTGGCATGCGCCACTGAGTTTAGCTAATAATCCCTTACCTCTGATACCGGCTGCAGAAATGAAACGTAGAGGATATCCCAACTTGGGGATTTCCCGTGCTTCAATACCGCGTTCTGAGCCTATGAACAGGACCTCATTGCTGGGGCTACGTTTTATAAACTCTTCAGCAATAGCTATTCCAGGGAAGAGATGCCCTCCGGTTCCGCCTCCTGCAATGACGAGTTTCATCGTCTGCTCCTCACGGGCGTCGGCCCTGCTGATAGCTGCTGTCCTCGCGAAATACTTAACAAAAGACCAACGGCAAACATGTTCATTAAGAGTGAACTACCACCATAACTTAAAAAAGGAAGCGCAAGCCCTTTTGTGGGGACAAGACCGGTTACAACGCACATGTTAACGGAGGCTTGAATTCCGAAAAGTACCGTAATGCCAAGAGCAAGGAAACGTCCGTATGCGTCTTTTGCAATAGCAGCTACGCGCATAGAGCGGCTAATCAGAAAGAAGAAAAAGCCTATAACGACGATGACACCCAAAAAACCCAGTTCTTCAGCTACCACAGAAAGTATGAAGTCTGTGTGGGCCTCTGGCAAATAAAAAAGTTTTTGTTTCCCCTCACCAAGTCCTTGGCCGAGAAAGCCACCGGCTCCGAAAGCATACTTAGACTGAATGATTTGCCAGCCGCTTCCCGTAGGATCCTGCTCTGGATTTAAAAAAGCCTTAATACGCTGGAGGCGGTAGGGCGATTTTACCACCAGATAGACAACAAGCGGCGAGGCCAACAATGCGGTGCCAGAAAGAAACGAGAGCCTGGTACCAGCAGCTAATAACATTAATATGGTCACCGCTCCAATAGTTAGTGCTGACCCCATGTCGGGTTGCTTTAAAAGTAAGCCGAGGATAACCATTAATACGAGCATATATGGCAGGAAGCCCGCTGTTAAAGATTGTATACGGTCCTGTTTTTTTTCAATGGAGTAAGCCATATACATAATCATAGTTATTTTCAATGCTTCAGCAGGTTGCAGGTTGAAGCCTGGCAGCCGGATCCAACGAGATGCTCCCTTCACTTTCCCACCTATGCCCGGTATTAAAACAAGAACAAGCAAAAGGAGGCTGATGCCAAGCAAGGGGACCGCCCATTTTTTTAGAAGGGTATAGTCTGTTTGCATTGTAATGTAGGTGATGCCACACCCCAGTATGGCGAAGAGAAACTGGCGTTTTAAAAAATAGGCGCCGTCATGGAAGTTTTTTGCTGCCATAACTGAAGAAGCGGAATAGACCATAACAATACCAAGGCCTAGCAAGCAGAGCACAGCAGCTAGTAAGAGCAGGTCGTATTCTGCCAGCTGTATTTTTTTTAACGGTAGTTTCATGGGGCCAGTTCCTTAACGGCCTGAATGTAACGTTGTGCCCGTTCTTCATAATCCTTGAACATGTCGAAGCTTGAGCATGCCGGTGAAAGCAGTACAACGTCACCGGCACATGCTACTGATGCAGCTATCTGTACGGCTTGATCCAAGCTAGTGGCTCGGTGAATTGTGGTCGCCCCGGTGAACTCTTGTGCCATTCGGTCTGCGGCTTCTCCAATCAGCACAAGGTGCGGCACCCGTTCTGCGATCATTGCTTGCATTGGTTGGTATGAGCCGCCCTTGTCTTTGCCGCCGGCAATCAGCACGATGCTGTCGAAACTTTCCAAGGCTTTTACAACGCTGCCTACATTCGTGGCCTTGCTGTCCTCGTAGTAGCGTACCCCGGCTCGCTCCGCAACAAACTCCATACGATGATGAAGTGGCTCCAATTGATTAATCATGGTTTGTGTCGCGTCGACTCGACAGCCTTGGAGCATTGTCGCTGCAACAGCAGCCATGATATTTTCGATATTGTGCACACCCGTCAATGGGCAGTCTTTGAGTGAAAAGAGGCATTCGGTATCGGCCTGTCGGTATATGATGTTGGAGCCTGCCAAGAAAATGCCTTGATTAAGCTCTTTGGTTCGACTGAACGGGAAGCGTTGTGATTGTATGTGAGCGGTGCGTTCCCATACGAGGTTGTCATCTCGATTGACAACGGCAAAATCTTCGCTCGTTTGGTTCTCGAAAAGGCGTATTTTTGCATCGATATAATCATCATAGCTGTGATAGCGGTCGAGATGGTCCTCCGACAGATTAAGAAGTGCTGCTACCCGTGGTTTAAAGGTATGTATCCACTCGAGCTGAAATGAACTGACCTCAACGACAGTCCTTTCAACGGTACGTTTTTGGGCAATGAGATTAATAAGTGGGTCACCAATATTGCCGCCGACGAACGTTTTAAATCCGTTGTGGCGAAAAATCTCACCTGTAATAGTTGTGGTGGTTGTTTTGCCGTTTGTGCCGGTTATAGCGGTAATAGGCGATGTAATAAAGCCTGCTGCCAGTTCTATTTCGCTCATGACGGGGACCCCAGCATGTACTGCAGCCATTAGCATGGGATGCTCACGGGGAACGCCTGGCGAGGTGACTACGCCGTCTACTTTTTGAAAGTCTGCCAGACGATGCTCGCCACAGACAAGTGTTATGTTTTCTGCTCGTAGTGCATTCATGGCCTCCGGCATCTGTGATGATTGACGCATATCTGTGGCAATGACATGGGTGCCTTGACTTGCGAGGAATTGCGCGACTGCCACGCCAGTCTTGGCAAGTCCCATCACGGTTATGGTTTTTGGGGCCTGTTGCATATTAGCGCATCTTCAAGGTTGAAATAGCAACAAGTGCTAGAATAATCGTGATAATCCAAAATCGTACGATAATCTTCGGTTCCGCAATGCCCTTCAGTTCGAAGTGGTGATGAATGGGGGCCATACGAAAAATACGTTTCCCGCGATATTTATAGGATCCTACCTGAAAAATAACCGATAACGCCTCGACGACAAAAATACCGCCAACAATAACCAGAAGAATTTCTTGCTTCGTAATCACGGCAATCGTTCCAAGGGTGCCACCGAGCGAAAGGGATCCGACATCGCCCATGAAAACCTCGGCAGGGTAGGAATTATACCAGAGAAACCCTAGCCCAGCGCCAACCATGGCTCCACAGATAACTGCCAGCTCGCCAGCACCAATCACACGGGGAATTTGGAGGTATGCAGATAGCGTTGCATGGCCGGCCACATAGGCAAAAAGCATATAGGTTGCTGCATTAATAGCAACCGGTCCTATTGCCAGTCCGTCTAGGCCATCGGTTAAATTAACGGCATTACTTGCGCCAACGATGACCAGCGTTGCAAAGGGGATGAAAAGAAGCCCAAGATCAGGGTGAATATTTTTAAAGAACGGGACGTAGAGCATCTCGTTGAAACTACTGGATTGATAGAGGTAAATCGAAACGCCAGATGCCATTAGAAACTGCCAGAACATTTTTTGCCGAGCAGATAACCCTTTGGTGTTTTTTTCGACGACCTTGCGGTAATCATCAATGAAGCCGATTAATCCATATCCGATGAGGATAAAGAGAGTAATCCAAACATATTGGTTGGTCAGGTCGGCCCAGAGCAGTGTTGGCAAAATGATGGCAGAGAGAATAACTAAGCCACCCATTGTTGGTGTCCCTTGCTTCTCTAAGTGTGACTCTGGGCCATCCGTCCTGATAATCTGACGGGCTTGCACGCTTTCTAGCTTCCGAATAATCCATGGACCAATGATAAAGCACACCAAGAGTGCCGTAATCATGGCATAGATAGTTCTGAACGTCAGGTACTTAAAGATATTTAGTATTTTTACGTTGGTCGCTAATGGGTAAAAGAGATGATAGAGCATATTAGTCCTCGCGCTCGTAGGCTGTTCGCACCATAGCTGCGATGGCATCCATCTTCATGCCGCGTGAGCCTTTAATCAGAAGAATACTCCCCGGTGTAAGATTTGCCTGTAGCTGGCTAAACAGCTCCTGATGTGTTTTTGCCACGGAGATTGCTTCTTCTGCAAGTCCAGCAGAACGGGCACCTGTCCGTATGTCATCTGCAAAGCTACCTAATAGATAGAGATGGTCTGCGACATGTGCAGCACGTGCTCCTAATTGTTGATGCAGAGGCTGTTCGTCAGTTCCAAGCTCGAGCATGTCTCCTAAGATGATGTGTGCAGGGTGGTTGTCCTTCACCTCTTGTACAGTGCTGAGGGCAGCCTTCATGGAAGCAGGATTTGCATTATAGCTGTCATCAATGAGCACCATCTCTTGACTGAGTGTTTCGATATGGAATCTACCGCTGTAGGGCTGAAAATTTCCTAACCCTTCACGTATCGTCTCTAGAGGGACCCAGTCAAGGAGGGCCGCACTTGCAGCGAGAGCATCGTAAATAGCATGGGCTCCAAGTGCTTTCAGTGTAATAGGAATGGAACCTTTGGGGGTGACGAGAACAAAGCGCTGCCCGTTAATGCCGTCACCTGTTATATGCTCAGCCCGTACCTCACCCCGGTTAATGCCGAAACTAACTCGTCTCGCTGATGGGTTTTGTGGTAGGGAGGCGATTCTTGAATCGTCAGCATTGATAACAGCTAAACCTCGATCGGCAATTTTGAAGAGCAGTTCGCCTTTAGCTTTTGCCACTGCTTCCACCGTCCCCATACTAGCAAGGTGTGCTGGGAAGGCATTTAAAATAATACCGGTATCCGGTATGGCAATATCTGCGAGTCGGTCGATTTCGCCAGATTCACTCATGCCCATCTCAAAGACAGCCCAGTGCATTTCTTCCTCAAGCTTCAAAACCATGTGGGGGAGTCCTATGAGATTATTGAGATTCCCCTCGGTTTTAAGTCCTGGGCCTGTCAATGAAAGTATGCTTGCAAGCATCTCTTTTGTCGTGGTTTTACCATTGCTGCCGGTTACGCCAATAACCGGTATATGAAAGCGCATACGGTGGGCTTTTGCGAGAGCCCCTAATGCTCGTAACGTATCATGGACGGTGACAATGGGATGCTCTGACAGTTCGTTTTTATGAGCGTGGGCCCAAGCATCTGATACAATACAAACAGTAGCCCCAGCCTCAAAAGCCGTATTGATATAGGCATGTCCATCGAAATGGCTGCCCTCAAGGGCGACAAAAGCATTGCCGGGGTTCAGGGTACGTGTGTCGCTGGAAACACCGGTTACACCCTCGAATGCAGGCCCAAAATGTTTCCCGCCCGTTGCCTGTAGAAGCTCTTGTTGGCTAAATAGCATGTTGGCACTCCTCAATTGCTTCTCTGGCGATAAGACGGTCATCGAAGAATGTTTTCTCCGTGCCAATGATTTGGTAATCTTCATGCCCTTTACCAGCGATAAGAACGATATCTCCCGGCTTTGCAAGGGCTAATGCCCTCCATATAGCGTCGCGGCGATTCTCAACAACAGTGTACCAAGGGGAAGGGGTTGTCTCGAGAGGGCAAGTCCCTTCTGTAAAGGGAATGTAATGGACGCCTTCTCCTGAAATGCCGGCGATAATATCTTCAAGGATAGCTGATGCGGTTTCAGTTCGTGGGTTATCGGACGTCACGATAGTGATATCAGAGTAACTTGTGGCAATTGCACCCATGACAGGGCGCTTCCCTTTGTCACGGTCTCCTCCGCAACCAAAAACAGTTATTATTCTGTTGTGATCGAGACTTTTAAGCGTTTTAAGGACATTTTCCAACGCATCGCCGGTGTGTGCATAGTCGACAAGGCAGGTAATGCCGCAGGAATTATCAACACGTTCAAGGCGTCCAGGAACGTTTGTCTGCGTCTCTATGCCGCGAGCAATCGTTTCTGGTGTGAGCCCAAGGGCATATCCAGCGCCAGCCGCCGCCAAGATGTTTTGGATATTATAGGTGCCGAGCAGTTTTGAATGGAAGACGGCCTTACCTGTCGGAGTTACGAGGACACCACTTGTGCCGTCTGTTGTCATATCGATAGACTCAGCCGTGACGTTTGCGCCTTGCTGTAGGCCATAGCTGATGACGGGACAGGCTGTGTGCTCCATGAAAAAAGGAAACGAAGGGTCGTCATAGTTAATGACGGCTGCTTTTAGTTTTTTCGGCTGGTCGGGAACTGGTTTTAGCAGCTCTTCAAAAAGACGCACTTTTGCCTGTCTATACGCCTCCATAGTCCCGTGGTAGTCCAGATGGTCGCGTGTTAAATTAGTGAAAACACCGATGTTGAAATCTGAACCATCAACCCGAAACTGCTCGAGTGCATGGGAAGACACTTCCATGACATAGGCCTGGGCTCCCGCTGCTGCAAGTTGGGAAAAAGCTGCTTGGAGTTCTGTGGACTCAGGGGTCGTATGACTGGCTTGGAGGGTGGTGGAGCCAAAACGATAGCTGATAGTGCCGAGAACCGCTGTTGGTATACCGGCTGTCGTCAGAATGCTCTCAACAAGGTAGGTCGTTGTTGTTTTGCCATTTGTTCCTGTTATACCGATTAAAGGGCGGGAGATGGTCGGTTCTCCAAAGAAGCGAGCAGCCATTTGTGCCATGGTTCGCCGCACATTCGCTACGACTAAACAAGGGACTTCCTTGACGCTATGCTGTGCATCTTCGAGAACAATAGCGATGGCGCCTTGTCTAATCGCCATCGGAATAAAGTCATGACCATCAACATGACTGCCTTTGATGGCGAAGAAAACAGTTCCAATCTGAACAGCTCGGGAATCACAGGTCAAGCTGGTGACCACTTGGCTACAGGCAGCAGGAATCTGATCAGCAGGCACGAGGCCCTGCAGCAAGTCGGGAAGTAGCATGGTCTGTCCGTTCATATGCCTGACTCCAGTTTTACCCAAATGCTGTCAGAGGATTTAATGACGCTGCCTGGCTGTGGATACTGGGCTACAACGCGGCCGCTGCCGCGAATCTGAATATTGAGCTGACGTTTTTCCATGACTTTGAGTACTTGTCGCATGCTCATGCCTCTGAAGTCCGGCATTGTTGTGCCGGAACTTGCTGCGGTATTAACAGCTTCAGCAGTGACCGCTGGAAGGGCTCGTGACGGAGTTCCTTGCGATTCACTTGCTTTGGGTAGTGCTGCCGGTGCGGTTGTTTTGCCGACGCCCGACACCTTGAGGTAGCTTAAGGTATTAAAGGCTATTTCCTTGAATGCAGGGGCTGCAACAACGCCGCCATATGGACTAGTTTTGGGTTCGTCTATAACAACAAGGATACTCAGTACTGGACGGTCGGCAGGTACAAAGCCGACAAATGTGGCAGTACGTTTTGTTGGTGAATACGCTTTTGTTGCAGGATCAACCTTCTGGGCGGTTCCCGTTTTGCCTGCGACACGAATGCCATCGAGTGCTGCCTTTGTTGCGGTGCCTCCTGTTTGCGTGACACCCTCCATCATCTGTGTGACCGTTTTTGCTGTTTCGGGTGAGATGACTCGCCGCACAACCTTTGGTTCAAAATGTTGCAACTCTTTCCCCGTGCTATCGGCAATCCGCTCAACGAGATACGGTTTCATCAATACCCCGCCATTGGCAATAGCTGATACACCATTTATCAGCTGTATGGCCGTTATGGAGACTCCCTGACCAAAGGAAATAGTTGCAAGATCTATGCTGTACCATTTACTTGGTGGGCGCAGGAGTCCACTAGCTTCTCCCGGCAAATCTATACTGCTTTTCTCCCCGAAGCCAAAAGACCGCAGATAGCGATGTAGGCGTTCTTCACCTAGCTTAAATCCGATTTTTGCAGAGCCGATATTACTCGAATACTTGAGTACCTCCGCTACGGTAGCCCTACCATGGGGGTGGTCATCACGGATAATTCTGCCACCAAAGGAATAGCGACCATTTTCGCAGTGGATTGTATCCTGCGGCCCTACAATTTTTTCTTCAATAGCCGCGGACATCAGAAAAACCTTGAAGGTTGAACCTGGTTCAAAGTTGTCAGCTACACAGCGGTTGCGTAATGCGGCAACCGGATAATTCTTAAAAGAGTTCGGATTAAAAGCAGGATAATTTGCTAACGCAAGAATCTTCCCCGTATAGGGGTCTGCAACAATGGCAATACCACCTTTGGCCCTACTATCATTGACGGCTTTAGCGAGCTCTTTTTCAGTAAAGTACTGAATATTTTTATCAATCGTGAGGGTTACATTCTTCCCAGGTACCGCATTATGGACTTCCGCCTGCTTGATGGTCATATTCCTGCCAAGGGCGTCACGTTCAGTTATGAGAAAGCCAGTTTCTCCCTGAATGGCAGTGTTATAGAACTTTTCAACCCCTTCAAGACCGCCGGGGTCGAGTCCAGTAAAACCGAGGATATGGGCAGCCATTTCGAAATTCGGATAAAATCGTTTACTTTCTTTGGCGAAACCAAGACCAAAAATCTTGAGTTCTTTAATTTTAAGCGTGACTTCGGGAGGGAGTTGTCGAGCCAGCCACACAAACCCTTTATCCGTAGAAAGCTTCTTAATCAACTCCTGACGATCAACCCGTATAATCGGTGCTAATGCTGTTGCTGCGGCTGTTGGGTTGTCAATACGGCGTGGCTCTGCAAAGAGTGAATCCATTTCGACAGAGACAGCTAGTGGCGCACCTGTCTTGTCAAAAATACCACCGCGCGCAGGAACGACTGAAATCGTTCTGCTGTGCTGACGCTCCGCGAGTTTAACCAGTTGATTATGCTGAATGACCTGCAGGTAAAAACAGCGAACAGTAACTGCGCTGAATAGAACGATAAACAGGCCGAGAATAAAAATAATCCGAGCCTTATATGGCGTGTTTTTCTCAGAGGCCATGGTCAGCCCCCGTCGCTTCTGGCTGCGTGTGACGTGGCTCTTGGTGCCGTTTCGACAATGAACGGGGTGTATGCGCTGTGCTACATTGAAGGCGTAAATATGACATAGCTGCCCCGTTGTGCATTAAAAGTACCGATTTATTTTACGAGAATAACCTGCTGATCCCCCGGAAGTACCATGCCAAGATTCTGTTTGGCTATGGCCTCGATCCGGGCAGGAGTTTTAAGGGATTCCGCCTCGAGTCGAAGCCTCTTTTGTTCTTGTTCGAGGTCCTTCATCTTCCTCGTCGCCTCGCCAAGCTGAAGATTCAGCTCCACAACTCTAAAGCGAGACCAGACATGAAAGATGGAAAAGACGGTAATTAGCAACATACTTATGACCATAAATTTAATAACATCTATGCGGCCGTTGGTCAGGCGGATGCCAAAAGGGTTTGTTAAGGTGAATTTTGAGTTTTTAGTCTGTGCAAAGCCCATTTGAGCCTCCTTCTACAGCTTATAGCCGTTCGAATGCTCGTAATTTAGCGCTACGAGCACGTGGGTTCTGCGTTGTTTCTTGTATGTCTGCGCAAACCGGTCGCCCGGTCAGTATTTTCCCCGCTGGAGTCTTACCGCACTGACAAACAGGCATTTTGGGCGGGCAGATGCACCCTTTAGTCATTTCACGAAAGAGAGACTTTACGAGCCTGTCTTCTAGTGAGTGAAATGAGATTACAACCATGCGTCCACCCGGTTTCAGCATATGAAGGCCGGCTTTTACCCCTGTTTCAATCTGTTCGAGCTCGCGGTTTACCGCAATACGTAATGCCTGGAAAGTTCGTGTTGCGGGGTCAATTCGGTCTTCATGAAAGCGCCGTGGTATTGCCCCTCGGACGATATCGGCAAGCTGAGCCGTGGTCTCGATTGGTGCTTCTTGGCGACTGCGGCAGATATGTGCCGCTATTCTTTTCGCCCAACGCTCTTCACCATAGGTTGTAAAGATACGTGCAAGTTCTTGTTCTGATGCCTCTTGGATAAGGTCTGCTGCAGTAAGTACTTGCAGCGTGTCCATCCGCATATCTAAGGGGCCGTCTGCCCGAAAGCTAAAGCCACGCTCTGGCGTATCGAGCTGATGGGAAGAAACCCCTAAATCAAGCAGTACGCCATCGACAGCCGTTACACCAAGAGGGGCAAGCAAGGCCGCCATGTCACCAAAGCTGCCCTGTATTGCCTGAAAGCTGTTTCCATAGGGATGCAGTCGTTTTTTCGCGGCAGCGATGGCTTCAGGATCACGGTCTATACCGAAAAGGGTTCCTTGGCCGTTTAGCGCCTGCAGGATTAACTCGCTATGGCCTCCACCGCCAAGCGTGCCATCAACATAGAGCCCCCCTGCGTGGACCTTAAGATAGTGTAATGATGCCGTGGGCAGAACCGTACAGTGCCGAAAAGTTTCCGTCATCTAAATGCCTAATGAGGCTAGGGCATCAGAGTCCTGGGGGAAGTTACGCTCATCTTGGCCGGCAACCCGTAAGTAAATATCGCGTGCCCATATATCGAATCGTTTTCCCATCCCCACGCAATATAGATCTCGCTCGAGCGATGCATGCATACGGAGCGCTGGAGGAATAAGAACCCTCCCAACCTTGTCTGCGGTGCATAGCAGAGCAGGGCCTAAAACTAAACGTTTGAGGCTGTTGAGTTGTGCAACAGGTAGCCCACTCTCGTTGGCCTGAATACGTTGTTCAAGCTCTTGCCATTCTCGTGCTGGGTAGATGGAGAGCCCACGCCCAAAGGTCCCATCGTCAAACTCAACGGGAGATGCCTTTGTAATCACAAAGTTCTCATCACCATAGGTGGAAACGAGTACTTCCCTAAATCGTACAGGGATACTGGTTCTTCCTTTGGTATCTATGGTTGAGAGGTTCTCACCGGTGAACATGTTAGTTCCTTATGGCACTTTTTCCCACTTTTTCCCACTTTGGGGTAAGCTATACCAGTGTGGTGATGCTGTCAAGAACTAAACGTATAGTAAACAGGAGGTTGGCAGAAAAATTACGTTATACTTTTTGTGGGCGGTTATGACTTATTTCGTGGTTTGAAGTAGATAACATTGTGAGGTTGTTCTTTGGGGATGCTGGGGGAGTCTGATAAATGACCTGAGAATGGAATGAGCTCAATACGGATAGGAGTTCCGCCCATGGTGAAAGACGCGCCTGCAAGCTGATGTTCATCAAGTATCCAGGTATAGCTTTGCGCTGGAATGGTGAGTACATACAAAGTAATGACCCACCATCCTGGCTGTTGATCAGCTACTATTTCATCTACACGAGCATAGAAGCTTGGCTTTTCATTAATGGAAACAAGCACGAGATCCTGTATTTTAAGCATAGTGTGCTCCATGGAACTGTTTTGGTGGAAGTGGGTCGTAAGCCGGGTTCTGTTCCTGTCTTCCGTTACCGTGGACAGGCAACAATCATTCATCTAGGATTACCGTTGCCGATAATCTCAAGCAGCCAACCCGGAGGCTAGACGGGCAGCCTGTACGCCTCCCTATTTGGCCTTGCTCCTGACGGGGTTTACCGAATGACAGTGTCGCCACTGTCCCCGGTGAGCTCTTACCTCACCCTTTCACCCTTACCTATCGAAATAGGCGGACTGCTCTCTGTGGCACTTTCCCTAGGGTTACCCCCGCTGGCCGTTAGCCAGCGTCATGCCCTGTGGAGCCCGGACTTTCCTCTCCCTTGCGGCAGCGATTGTCTAACCCACTCCCACCAAATCGTTTATACGGGTACTTCTTCACCCGCTTTCAGAATGAGAATTCTCTGGCAGTGTGGGCACAGATACATCTCATCACCCTTATAAAGGCTATTATAGAGTTGGGGGGGGAGATGCATGTTGCATCCAAGACATGAACCATCTTGCGCTATTGATAGAGCAATGCCCCTACGCTGTTCGCGTAACTGCGTGTATCGCCGCAGGATAGACTGGGGGAGTGACTCTACAATCGTTAGCCGCTGGCCAGACATCTCCTGCATATTTTGTAAAATAGCATCAATAGCCGCCTGAATCTCTGTCGTGGCACGTGTGCTTTCCAACTGTTGATCCTCAATGCAGCTCTGGCTCTTCTCCAGCTCTGCAGTGGTGTCTTCGATGCGCTGAGTTATGGCAAGGAGCCGCTCCTCAATGTCTGAAATCTGCTTGCGAGCAGCAGCTATTTCCCGGCCAACGGCTTGAAACTCTTTGTTGGTTTTGATGTCGCGCATGTTGTGTTCAGATCGTTTAACATTTTCCTGTTCCAAGCCCATTGCTTGCTCAAGTCCCGTTTGTTCGGCCTGGAGATCTTCTAGGCATACAACCAGAGCGTCTTTAGCTTGGGCAAGGCTTGCCATCGTTGCCTCCCAGTCGGCAATACGCTCGAGCAAGGTCTGCTTCTCAAGATTCTTTTCGTCAATGAGCAGATCAATAGCCTGTAAATTCTGCAGAAGATCTAGTTTCTTTTTCACGTTACAGTCCCTTCTTGTCCGTAGTTACACTGTCTGAAATGGATTGACCGCTGTCTGCGAGCAGACAACCCGAAAATCCCTGCGTTGTTTTTTGGCAGCTTGCGTAAGGAAAGATGCAACTGCATCCACCATAATGATCTCTGTGTTGAAGTGGCCGGCATCGATAAGACATAATCCTGCTGCTAAGGCATTGTGGGCATCATGGTACTTAATATCGCCAGTAATGAGTACATCTGCTCCCACACGTAGCGCGCTATCGATAAGGCTTGCGCCGCTACCGGAGCAGAAGGCTATCGTCTGAACGGGAGTATCGGAATGCCCCGAAAAACGTAGCCCTGGTGCCGCTAGCCGGATTGCTATGTCACGGGCAAAGTCTTGCAGACGTTCCGGGACATTGAGCCGAGCGATGAGGCCGATACTTCCTGAGGAGGCGCCCCTTCTGACAGGGAAAAACTCATATGCCGGGGCCTCATAGGGGTGTTTGGTTTTGATAACCTGTAGGACAGCCTCAAGCTTCCTCGGATCTAAGAGAAACTCGAGTTTTCCCTCCCGTACATGCTCAGTCTTGCCTACAGAACCAATAGTTGGCTGTGCCCCAGGTAGGGGGCGGAAGGTCCCATCACCATATGAGGTAAAGGTGCAATCTGCATAATTGTCGAGAATATATGTATAGGGGAGTAAGGCCTCGACGATAATGGCATGATGAGATTCGGGGACGTATATGGAAAACTTGAGCAGATTATCTTCGGGTAGAGGCTTGAGGGGCATGGTGTTCGAGAATCCAAGCCGTTCAGAGAGTATATGGTTCAGCCCGCCAAGAGCTGCATCATAGTTGGTATGCATTGCTATGACAGCAAGGTTGCCCTGTAGAGCTTTAATTATTGTTCTACCTACGGGGGTTGTTGCTGAAATTTGTTTTAACGGTTTAAAGAGGAGCGGGTGATGGGTGATAAGCAGTTGACAGCCAGCCTGAATTGCCTCATCGATGACAGCTTCGGTGGGCTCCAGAGCGACCATGATACGTTCAATAGTCGCCTGGGGGTCTCCCAGCTGTAATCCAACATTATCCCAATCTTCTGCTAAGCAGAAAGGGAATTTTTTGTTAATAATTCCAAGTATATCAGAGACTAGCGTTTTTGCCATATCCATCAAAGTAAAAGAGTGCATTCTGAAGGAATGCACTCTTTTACAGTCGCTGAAACACTATGTTGTGAAAATGACCGCATTCGGTCCATCCTTATGTGTAAGTTGGTGGGCCCACCAGGATTCGAACCTGGGACCAACCGGTTATGAGCCGGTGGCTCTAGCCAACTGAGCTATAGGCCCGTGAAAGAAAGTATACAATACCTATCAGTAGTGAGTCCTGTCAAGCCCTAAGTGCTAGGCACGGCTGACGAATCTTGCATCTCGTGTGTCCACCTTAATGCGGACTCCGGATTCTAGGTAGGGGGGGACCTTGATACGTAAGCCCGTTTCAAGGGTTGCATCTTTGGTCTCGGCAGTCGCGGTGGCATTTTTTATGACGGGTGCCGTGTCGGTTACCGTTAGCTCAACAACTAATGGGAGCTCTGCCAGAACCATTCTCTCCTGATACAGACCGAGTGTGACTTCAAGTCCTTCGAGGAGGAAGGGGGCAACGGCTGCAAACTGCGCTTCTTCCATTTCATGCTGTTCGTAGGTTTCTAAATCCATAAAAACCCCTATATCCCCTGTCGCATAGAGGAATTGGCCCTTATGACGTTCATAGTCAGCTTCTGGGACTTTATCTCCAGACCTGAAGGTCTTTTCAAGGACCTGGGCTGTGATAAGATTCCTGTACTTTGTTTTTACCATGGTATTTGCCCCTCGAGCTGACGGGGACTGGAAGGCGACGTCGAGCAACAGGCACGGAGCGTTGTCGATGTTTATGACAAGCCCTTTCTTGAAATCAGAAGTGGTAAGCATGGTAAGGACTCCATGGGTGAGTGATAGCCCGTTCGAAAACACCGCCCATCGTTGGTTAGTGATGGGCGGTGTCGAAGGTACCGAAAGCTCGGTATTAGTGTGTTGCTTTTTTGAGTAGGGTTGCTGCGATGGGGTGACTATTGTTTTCCGCGTACATTTGTGCGCTGTTGCCGCTTTTGGTTTTGATAGCAGCATCGGCGCCAGCATCAAGTAGCGCTTGAACAGTTAAGTTACAGCCATAAATTGCCGCCAGCATGAGGGGTGTATGTCCTTCGTTGTCACGGGCATCAACTTCGGCATTTTTTTCAACCAACAACTTGACCGCAGCTGTTTGGCCATTTGCAGCGGCATAATGCAATGCGGTTTTGCCCTTGTCGCTTGATGCCGTTATATCGGCTCCGCGTTGCAAGAGGTCCGTGATCTGGTCCAGCTGCCCCGCTTTAGCAGCGTCCATGAGCTGGGTGTGGCCATTTTTACCCTTTGCATTCAAACTGTCCATTGATGATACCTCCCTTTCGGTGTCTGGATGTACGTTCTAAACGGGACTCATCGCTTATAAATAGCATTACCACATTTCAGTCTTTTGTGACAAACACAACACGTTTACTGCGCGAGCCAACGAGCAACATCTTTTGCATGATAGGTTATAATGATGTCGGCACCGGCTCGCTTAAATGAGGTCATTGTTTCGAGAACAACGCGCTCTTCATCAATCCAGCCGTTGGCAGCAGCAGCCTTAATCATGCTGTATTCTCCAGATACATTGTAAACAGCCAGCGGTAGGTCAAACTGGTTGCGGAGATCACGAACAATGTCTAGGTATGGCAAACCTGGCTTAACCATCAAGATGTCTGCCCCTTCCTCTGCATCAGCCTGGGCTTCGAGAAATGCTTCGCGGCGATTAGCGGGGTCCATTTGATATGATCGGCGGTCACCAAACTGTGGTGTTGATTCTGCTGCCTCACGGAATGGGCCATAATATCCTGAGGCATACTTAACGGCATAGCTCATGATAGGAAGCTGCTTGAAACCATGATCATCGAGTGCCTGGCGTATGGCCAAGACCCTACCATCCATCATGTCTGATGGAGCAACCATATCTGCACCAGCTTTGGCGTGTGAAACAGCCTCTTGGGCCAAAAGGGAGATGGTTGCGTCGTTATCTACTTCGCCATCACGTATAATGCCGCAATGGCCGTGGTCGGTATATTCGCACATACATACGTCAGTAATGACCGCAAGACCAGGAACCTCTTTTTTTATGGCCCGTATGGTCTCTTGAATGATGCCATGCTCCGCATAGGCATCGCTACCAACGGCGTCTTTGGTCTCTGGTATGCCAAAGAGGATAACAGCAGGTATGCCAAGCTGTTGTACTTCTTTTGCCTCCTCCACGATATGTTCTATTGACTGTTGAAAAATCCCAGGCATCGAGGAGACTTCTTTTTTTATATTTGTACCAAAAGCCGAGAACATCGGATAAATTAAGTCCTTAACCGATAGCTCAGTCTCTTTAATCATTGATCTGAAAAGTTCTTTTCCCCGCAGTCTGCGGGCCCTGAACGGGGGTGCTGCCATACTGATATCCTCCCTGCTCTTCTGTATGTGCAATCCTTAAATCCAGCCATCTCCACCATCATAATGGAGGTCGGCTGATGAGGATACACCGCGCGCCTTGGCACGTACATCGCTGGCATATTTCCTAATGCGGCGGGAAGCGTCGTCTTGCATCGATGAAATCCGGCGACGGGTTTCTGGGCCAGCAGTGGGGGCCAAAAGTAGTGCTGTTACCGCGCCGAGTAGAACTCCTGATGCTAAGGCAAGAACAGATGCCGTAATCGCTTGCTCGTTTGTACGGGACATATCTTTTTTCTCCTTTATGGCAAAAGTAGTTACTTATGTGATGCGACACATGAATGAGTATTTATGTACCATAGCTTCGCAATGAAAAAAACAACAAACCGTCATGCCGGACTGTGGTGGCACTTCTTGCTACTGACATCCTTGCTTCTGTGTCCTTGACCGTATTAGCATCATCTCTGTATAGTGTGCTCTATTCGATGCCTGATGTTTTAGGCGACAGTATGAACATTTTAGCGTGGTAAGGAGCGGTATGTATAGTGCGTCCGAACAAGGGTTTGTTCAGGTATACACTGGAAATGGTAAAGGGAAAACAACGGCGGCACTCGGCCTCTGTATGCGCGCACTTGGCCGGGGAAAGCGGGTTTGTTTCTTCCAGTTCATAAAGGGAAGTGGCCCTTATGGTGAGCATATGCTTGCCAAAGAGCATCTACCTATGTTGACGATGGTTCAGACGGGCAAGCCTGGTTGGGTCAACCTTAAAGACATAACGGAAGACCGTCGTATTGCTCAAAAAGCTTTTACTGATGCTCGGCAGATGCTCCTGTCGGGTGACTATGATCTATTTGTTTGCGATGAGATAAATGGTGCGGTCGCTTTCGGTTTGATTGATCTTGAGCAGGTATTAGCCCTCATACACGAAAAACCACGACATACAGAGCTCATTTTGACAGGGCGAAGTGCGGCACCTGAGGTGATTGAAGCGGCAAACTTGGTTACCGAGATGAAGGAGATAAAACATTACTATACGGAGGGCGTACCGGCGCGGATTGGTATAGAGATGTAGGACGGTAACATATTGCAGAAAAAGGGATTACAGTATAGAATCAAGTTTCACAGAGTTGTTTGAAAGGAGTTGTCATGACACCGGTTGCCATCGCGGCACTTATTGCGGCAGGATCATTTGCACTGCTAGTCTTGGTGCTGATTCCAGCGATTACCACCATCAAGCAGGCTGCCCAGTCGGTAACAGCCTTATCGGATTTCCTTGGCCGTGATTTAAAGCCGACCGTACAGGAGTTGAATGGAGTCCTTAGCGAGCTCAAGACAATTACGAGTGGTATTGCTGAGCAGACGGAAGATGTGAAGAAGCTTATGTCTGCGCTGGGGGAAACTGGTACCCATGTTACAACGATCAACCGCTCCCTCGGTTTAGTGAGTGGTTTGATTGGTCAAGCGGGAGCTGTTGCGACTGGAGCGAAGGTTGCTGGCTCTTATATTGTCGAAAACTACCTTAAACGTAAGATGAAAGGAGAATGAAATCATGGCACAAGACGATAACGGAGTATCTGCAAGTACCGTATTAGTATCTTTTCTTGCAGGGGCGGCCCTTGGGGCTGGTCTCGCTCTACTGTACTCTCCTAAGAGTGGGCGCGAACTGCGGGAGCAGTTTGGTGACCTGACGGATGATGCAGTGGATAAAATTAAAGAGTATACTCGCGAAGCTCAAGACAAAATTAAGACAGCACTCGAAGAAGGTAAGGAAACCGTCCTCGAGAAGAAATCCATTTTGTCTTCAGCGCTTGAAGCAGGTAAAGATGCTTTGATGAAAGAGCGTGAGCGCCTGAATCAATAGGTCTGTAATCTGTAGCATACGCTTTATGCCAGAAAGGAGAGCGGGATTTCCCCGCTCTCCTTTGTTTTGGGGCGTTTGACATCCAGGCCAATCGTGACTATAATGCGCGAACTTTATACGATTATGGTATTCATGAAATCTTTTGCACTCTTTATAGCCCTTTTGTTGTGTGGCGTGTCGTCGGTACAGGCTAGTGAGGCGATGCCGGCAGCGACTCTCTTCGAGTTGTCTGAAGGGGCTTCTTTATTTAACACACCAATATCCCGCCAGAAGTCCGGTCTTGTGCCAGTACATGATGGTGATGCTGGTGTCCGCCTTATGGAAAAATCATTACAGGTAAGACCTGAGCATCGTTCGTCATCAGTTAGTGTATACGATGATCTACCCTTGGCGTTAAATGATCAGGTTCAGTATTTTATCTCCTTTTTCCAGACCCGTGGGCGCCTTACTTATAGCCGGTGGCTTGCAAACTCCACCCGCTATCTTCCCATTATGAAAGACATTCTAAGGCGTGAGGGACTACCCGACAGTCTTGTGTATGTTGCTATGATTGAAAGTGGCTTTAAGCCACATGCACGCTCCATCGCGAACGCCGTTGGGCCATGGCAGTTTATGTCAGGCACAGGTCTACGGTATGCTTTACGTATTGACCAGTGGGTTGATGAGCGCCGAGATCCTGTTAAGGCAACCATGGCTGCAGCCATGTACTTCAAAGATCTCTATGCGATGTTTCATCAAGATTGGTATCTCGCAGCCGCAGGGTATAATGCCGGAGAAAATAAAATTCTAAGGGCTATAGACCGCTACGACAGTGCTGATTTTTGGGAGCTGTGTAGAGGTGACTATCTCAAGCAGGAAACCAAGGATTATGTCCCGAAGTTGTTGGCAGCGGCAATAATCGCTAAAACCCCAGAAAAATATGGCTTCAACTCTTCAGTCACTATCCCCGTGACCGAGTACGATACCGTGCATGTTGCAGCTGAAACGAACCTCTCACTTGTGGCCCGTTTAGCCGGTACAACGGTACAGACAATACGAGAGCTTAATCCGTCGTTACTGAAGATGAGTACCCCACCCGATACGGCAGACTATATTCTGAAGGTGCCGAAAGGTACAAAGGATGAACTTGAACGTGGGCTCGCTGCGATCTCTACCAAAGAACGCCAGGAAGACGTTCCTGTAATAGAGGTGCCCGTCCAAACCAAAACGACAAAAAAGGGAGCCCGGGTCAAAGTAGCAGAAAACGCACATCATAAATCTCCCCAAACGAAGCTTCATGCTGAGGCGCCTCCAGTTCAGCCGAGTGTACCCATACAGGTAAACGCATTGCCAGATGCCGCTCAAAAACAAGAAAGCGTTGTATCTAAACTTTATTATACTGTGCGTCGTGGAGATACACTTTCCACCGTTGCCCGTCGCTTTAAGGTTCCTGCCGCCATGTTGGAGGCTTGGAATAATTTAAAAACAGCAGTCCTTGTACCAGGACATCGCATTATCGTCGCCCGCTATGAGCGGCAGGACGTACTCCACCAATAGACCCGTAAGGGGTAAGGGGCTCAAACCACTATGTATTCTATTGCTCTCTGTGTTGGACTCGGCTTAATAGTCGCCTTAGCACTTATTTTTGGCTTTGACGTCAGCGGCTGGGCCAGTTCCCTTATCGGTATGGCAGTCTTTGCTGGTTCGTTTTATTTTGTATCCCGCTTTGTCAGTAACAAAATAATGGTTATTCTTGAGCAGGCCGGTCGCGATATGCAGGCTCAACGTTTTGAAAAAGCCATACGTGAGATGAAGGATGCTTTGAAATTTGGGCCTTGGCAGCTTTATGTCGCAGACCAGATTAACTCCCAGATCGGTATGGCCCATTATGTGCGACGGGAATTCTCAGCAGCATTCCCGTACCTAGAAAAAGCGTTCTTTAGAAATTGGGCCGCCATGGCAATGCTCGCGATTAGTTACATGAAGCGCCACAAGCGGGAAAAAATGACGGCAACTTTTGATAAGGCTGTACAGTGGAATGGGAAAGAGTCGTTGCTGTGGAATCTGTATGCTTTTTGTCTTGTCGAGGAATATGCTGATAAGACACGTGCACTGGAAATTTTGGACAAGGGGCTGAAAAAACTACCTGAGGATCCGATTCTGCTTGAGAATAAAGAACTTCTTTTAGCAGGCAAGAAGATGAAAATGCGGTCTTTTGGCGACCAGTGGTATCAATTCCATCTTGAAAGCTTAGGACAGCTGCAAAAACATCAGATGGCGTCACTCGGTGGCCGGGCACAAAAGCGTACCATGGTTCGTCGCTAACGCTACTGATATACGAGGTAAAAAGGGGCGCATCACAGGTGTATGTGATGCGCCCCTTCATAGTATCGAAGATGTTAAATGGTATTACAGAATGCCTGTATCATCCTTAATGATGATGCTGGCATTTTGCCTCAACTCTTTCAGCCAATTTGTAAAACGTGCTTCTTGTTTTTGTTTGTGCAATTGTTCCTTAATGGTCGGTAAAACACTTTCAATCGGCTTGTAGCGATTTGCTATCCGCTCCTCTAGTTTTACAATGTGCAGGCCGGATGGTGTGGCTACTAATTCCCCTACCTCACCTGGCTGTAAAGGCAGTAGAGCCTTCTCAAGGTCTGCTAGCATATCACCTTTTTTGAAGGTGCCGAGGTCGCCACCATCCTTTTTCGCCGCGGGGTCTTCGGAATGTTGAACCGCCAACGCAGCAAAATCCTTACCCTGCCGTGCTTCATACAAAATAGTGAGAGCTTTATCCATAGCCGCTTGTATTTGGGCTGCTGGAGCTTTTTCATCAATCTTCACAAAGATATGCCGAGCTCTAAACAGTTCTTCTTCAGCAAAATCTTTACGGTGCGTTTCATAATATTCGCGTGCCTCTTTATCGGAAACATGAACTTTTGAGCGGACTTCTATACCAACCAATCTTAGACGCTCTAACTGCTCACGTATCTGCCCTTCATACTGCGTAAGGGTTAATCCTTGTGCTTTTAGTGCGGCTTCTAACTGTGCTTGGCTCATATTACCATTTTGCTTCTTGATATCTTCTACTGCTTGCCGTATTTCGTCATCACCTATTTTAATACCAAGATCTTTGACTTTTTGCTCGGTAAGCATCTTTTCAATAAGGCGGTTCAAGACGGTGAGATGAAGATCATGGCGTGATTTGTCCGTCACGATACCTTTTTTCTGAGCCTCGCGCAGTGCGGGTTGTGCCTCTCTAATGACTTCTTTAAAGGTTATGACATCGTCGTTGACGATGGCAGCAACACCATTCACTCTAACAGTCGGAACTGCTGGAGTATCAGTGATCTTTTGTTTTAATGGTGCAGCGGTATTCATCGTGATTGCTGCTTTGGGTGTAGGGTCCTTAGGGGGGGCTGTTGTGCTACAGCCGGCCACAAGGATTGTTGCCGCAATCAGAAGGGTACGGTTTGTCATAATATCCTCTAACATTTTCTTTACAGCGTGTTGCCTATGGTTTCGCACCCGCTTTGGCTGGTGCAGAGGCGTCATTCATTTGAATTTTAGCATCTTTTTTAAGGTCTTCTTTTAGTTTCATGAAAACCTGCTGTTGTTTTTGCGGCATTATGCCAGCCTTGATCTGTTCTTTGACCTCTTCAAATGGCTTGGTGCCGGCGGCGCGTTTACCAGTTAGCTTAATAATATGATATCCAAACTGGCTCTTAATGATGCCAGATACCTGTCCTTCTTTTAATGCAAAGGCGGCTTTTTCGAAAACGGGAACCATATTTCCTTTGCCAAACCATCCCAAATCACCACCTTGGGCGGCTGAGGAATCAAGTGACTTCCCTTTGGCCAGATCTTCAAAACGAGCACCCTTTTTGAGCTCATCGAGAAGCGCCTGTGCTTCAGGCTGGGACTTTACCAGAATATGGCTTGCCCTAATTTGCTCGGGAGCTTTGAATTTATCGAGATTCTGGCTGTAGAGTTTCTTGAGATCCTCATCGGATATTTTAGACTCGGACTCAACCTTCTTACGAAGGTATGTGTCAACGACAACCCGTTTCCTCAGTTCTTTGAGTTTTTCGTCAACCTCTTTGTCCTTGTCGATACCCTCTTTGGCAGCTTTTTGCAGGATGAGTTCGCGCATGACGAGGGTATCAATAATCTCCTGGCGTCCTTGGGGCGTTGCTGCCATCCCTCGCAGATAATCAGGTAAAGATTTTACTTCATTATCCAGCTCAGTGCTGGTAATTGCTGTACCGTTAACCGTGACAAGGACGGTCCCCTTCTTGCTGTCACTTGAGGTTTCCGACTTACCGCAGGCACACAGTCCCGCACACAAGGCAATAAGGACAATCTGTTTTGTTAGGCTTCGCATGGTCAATGGAAACTCCTTAGTAAAGTTGCGGCTGTTATACCACAGTGTTGTTCATGAGAGCAAGGTATGCAGTCGCTCTCATCGTTTACGCCTGTAAGCTTACAAGCTCATGGTGCATGGCGGACAGCAGTTCCGGATCAGTCAACCCTTCACGTAGCTTGAAATGTAGCTGGTGCTCTGCAGTAAAGCGGTATGACTGCGGTGCTGTTCTGACTTTTGTAATAATGTGCGTTGGTTCAACGGAAGTGTCAGGTCTAAAGGTTATAATGCCAGAAAGCGCCTTCATTTCAAGTTTTTCTATACGTAACATACGCATAGTGAGGCGTATCAGCATAACGGCTTTCAAAAGTCTAACCGGTGTTGGCGTTGTACCAAAACGGTCTTGAATTTCGTCCATAATATCATCAATATCCTCAGCGCTCTCGGCCTGGACAAAACGTTTATAGAGTATCAGTCTCTGGTTCATATTGTTAATGTAATTGTCTGGCAGGAAGGCTGGTACCGGCAGATGTATTTCTGGCTCCCAGTGGTCTTGTGCTGGCTTACCATTGAGTTCGGCAATCGTCTCCTCTAACATCTGGGTGTATAACTCAAAGCCGATGTCTGCAACGGTGCCAGACTGGCGTGCTCCAAGCATATCACCGGCGCCACGGAGTTCAAGGTCGTGACTTGCAATACGAAATCCCGCACCAAGCTCGGAAATGTCTTGGATTACCTTAAGACGCTCACGAGCCTCGCTGGTGACACGCGTCAGTCCTGGTGTCAGGAGGTAGGCATAGCTTTGAACCGATGACCGGCCAATGCGACCTCGTAACTGATACAGCTGTGATAACCCGAACTGGTCCGCTCGGTCGACAATCATGGTATTGGCTCTAGGAATATCAAGGCCTGACTCGATAATGGTCGTGGTAACCAGTATGTCGGTTTCCCCGTGCATAAAGGAGAGCATAATCTTTTCAAGCTGGTCTTCATGCATTTGCCCGTGTGCGACCTGTACAGATGCCGTCGGCACGAGACCTTTAATACGCTCTGCCGTACGCTCAATAGTTTGGACGCGATTGTGGACATAAAAAACCTGTCCCCCCCGTGTCAACTCATGGGTAATTGCTTTCACGAGAAGTTGGTCGTCATCCTGGGTTACAAACGTCTTGATGGCATGTCGGTCAACGGGCGGTGTCATTATTATGGAGAGGTCTCGAATACCAAGCATTGAGAGGTGAAGTGTGCGCGGTATGGGGGTAGCTGTTAGGGTTAAAATATCAACAGTAGCCCGAAACTGCTTAAGTTTTTCTTTGTCTTTGACCCCAAAGCGCTGCTCTTCATCGATAATCAGGAGCCCAAGGTCTTTAAATTGGACATCTTTTTGTAAAAGGCGTTGCGTACCAATAATGATATCAACAGCTCCTTGACGCAGCTGTCCCAAAGTTGTTTTTTGTTCTTTAGCACTGCGAAAGCGGGAGAGCATATCGACCGTTAATGGATATCCCTCCATGCGTGTTTTAAATGTTTCGAAGTGCTGTTGGGCAAGAATCGTTGTTGGAACCAGCACGGCAACCTGCTTGCCGTCGAGCACAGCTTTGAATGCTGCACGCAGGGCGACCTCGGTTTTGCCATACCCCACATCCCCGCAGACCAGTCTATCCATAGGGCGCTCATGCTGCATATCCATTAAGACATCATTTATAGCATTCAGCTGGTCAGGGGTTTCCTCCCAGGGGAAGGTTGCCTCAAATTCCCGAAAGAGAGCATCTGGAGGTGAAAACGGGAAGCCCTGACTCGCTTGACGTTTTGCATAAATTTGCAGAAGTTCATGGGCCAATTCCTCAATATTTTTCTTAGCCTTCGTCTTGGTTTTGTGCCAGGTCACGGTGCCAAGGCGGGCTGGGGCCGGGTTGCTTCCATCTCCTCCTGTGTAGCGTTGTACGAGGCCTAGACGGTCTACCGGTACATACAGTTTGTCATTACCGGCATAATCGAGGAGTAGAAAGTCTCCCTCGTAAGCCCCAGTTTTTAGGTGCTGGAGACCGCGGTAGATGCCGATACCATGTTCAAGGTGAACCATGGGGTCGCCGGGGCGCATCTCTGCAAGCGATGCGAGGATTTGTTTCTTCTTGAGTGCGCTGACACCACTCTTTCGTCTCGTTCTGGACCCAAACAGCTCTTCTTCCGCCAAGACCAATATTTTTTCATGCTCTAAAATAAAGCCACGGGTCAGGTCGCCAGTAACTAATACAATCGTGTCGTTGGAGGTTCTTGCTGTGCTTAATGCCTGTGCATGCTGAAAAGGCAGGCCATGGGTGGCGAGAAGGGTTTCGAGGCGCTCCTCTTGGGTGCGGTTGTGGCAACCGATGTAAAGCGATCCCCCCCGGGCAAGCCACGACGATGCCTGGTGGGCAAACGGTGCAAACTGGTGAGAATGTTCACCATGGGTTGGTATTTTATAACTGCTGGTAGCCTGTGCGGCGATGTGTAGAAGATGGTCGTCTGGCCCTCGTTGATGGCGAAGCTCAAGGCGTGGGTAGGCATGTAATTGTTTGGAGAGCGTTTCTATTTCGCTAATGACACTGTCAAATGCCGGGACAATAGTTTTTTCATCCAGGGCTCGCTGGTGTTGCTCATGGGCCGCACTATGCCAGACATATGCAGCTTCTAGGCACTGATCAGGGGCAACGACTACGAGAAAAGGACTGGGCTGATAGTCGAATACGGTGCACAGTCGAGGGAAGAGTAGTCCTCCCACCAGGTCTATACGTAAAGGTGTATCTAGCGCTTGGAGCTCCGCAATAAACTGCCGCCGTATATCGGCTGGAATATCAAGTTCGTCAGCCCGCCTCTTTATTGTTTTTGCAAGCTCGGCCAGTATGGCGGGGGTGACCGCTACTTCGCGGGAGGGAAGTAGTGTCAGGTGCTCACATGATGTCAGGGAGCGTTGGGTAATAGGGTCAAAGGTTTTAATGCTTTCTATAGTATCACCATAGAAGTCCATACGTACCGGTAAATGGTTATGCACGGGGAAAATGTCAAGTAGGCCACCACGCCGAGCGAAGCAGCCTGGCTCATCCACAATGTCGACGGAACAATAACCTTGCCCGACGAGGGCATTACAGATGTCTTCAATCTCAATTTCCTGGCCAGCCTCCAGATGGACGGCATTATGAAAAAGAGCAGTTCGCGGGGGAAGTTTTTGTAGCAGGGTTTCAACCGGAACGACGAGAACCGATCGCGGATTACTGTGTAAGGCGAAAAGAGCTTTGATTCTCTCATGTCCGTAGTCTGGTGAGCTGGTCCCCGCAGTAAAGGCGGATACGTCCCAGGGGGGGAGTAATACAGGTTCCTCAACACCATAGAAGATGAGTTCACGGTGAAAGATCTCAGCTTCTGCAAGCGAGGCTGTCACAACCATAATACCTTCTGCTGTTGATCGACTTCGTTCTGCGGTAATATGGGCCGACAGCGATCCAGGGGGCATTGCAAGTGCCGTTACCGTTGCTGTCATGCAGTGGTGCAGAATGTCCTGTAGGGTACTTTTGTTGGCTATGTTTTGTGGTTCCATGGATGTTGCAGCCTATGATGGGTCTTGTGACATGGGGCAGATACTGTTAACTTGACGGGTACAGGGTAGCAGTTTAAACTTTTAAAAACTATATCTATTTTAGTGAGGCACCTATGTCTTCTCCCATAGCGATTATTCTTGCAGCAGGTAAAGGGACGCGTATGAAGTCGTCAATGGCGAAGGTCATACATCCCCTCGTCGGTAAGCCAATGGTTTCCTGGGTGGTTGATACGGTACGTGCAGCTGGTATCCAGGGAGCGGTTGTGGTTGCGGGCCATCAAGCAGAGCGAGTTTCTGCCCTGTTTGAAGGCGATGAAGCGATTCGTATTGCCGTACAGGAAGAACAACTTGGTACCGGTCACGCCGTAAAAGTGGCCTTATCAGATCTACCGCATGGAACAGAAGAAGTGCTAATTCTTTGTGGTGATACACCTCTTCTACAGTCGGACACCTTAGAGCGCCTCGTGTGTGCCCATCGGAAGTCTCATGCTGCTGTTACCGTTTTGACGGCATGCTGTGATGACCCTACAGGATATGGACGGGTGGTTCGTGATGGGGAAGGCTTGGTGCAGGCGATTGTGGAACAGAAGGATGCCACGCCGGAGCAGGCAGAAATACGGGAGATTAATAGCGGTATTTACTGTATGGATAGAGCTTTTCTTGAGCGCTATATTAGCTGTTTGCAGCCACAAAATGCACAGGGAGAGTATTATCTAACGGATATGGTGGCGCTTGCGGTACACCACGGCCTGGCTTGTGTTGCGCTGTGCTGTGAAGATGTTGAGGAAACTCTTGGGGTGAATGATCGTGAACAGCTTGCCTACGCGGCACGTGTCCTGCGTTCCCGTATTAACCAACGCCTTATGCGTGACGGCGTTACCATGATAGATCCGCTTTGTACCTATGTTGATGCTTCTGTCGTTATTGGACAAGATACAATTCTGTATCCAGGGTGTCAGATTATGGGCTCTACGGTGATAGGGACTGGGTGTATTATTGAAGGGTATGTGCAGATTGTAAATAGTGCGCTTGGTGATAATGTACAGGTAAAAATGGGGACGGTTATTACGGAAGCCTGCTGTGGAGATCATGTGGCCATCGGCCCGATGGCCCATCTGCGTCCCAAAAGTCATTTGGGAGAGCATGTCAAAATTGGTAATTTTGTGGAAACCAAAAACGCGCGCTTGGGGGCGGGGTCGAAGGCCTCCCATTTGAGTTATCTTGGCGACGCTGAAATAGGAACGGATGTTAATATCGGCTGTGGCACAATTACCTGTAACTATGATGGTGTGAGGAAACATACAACGGTCATCGGGGATAACGTTTTTGTCGGTAGCGATGTCCAGCTGGTTGCTCCGGTGACAATAGCCCATGATACGATTATCGCTGCTGGAACCACGGTGACCAAAGATGCGCCAGCAAACAGCCTCGTTATTGCAAGGGTTCCCCAGGTCAATAAAGAGGGCTGGAAACGTAAAAACTAAGGAGCAGTTTCTGCTCGTGGAAGGTATAGAGTCGCATGATGCATGACGCCATTGTTGTAAAGGGAGCGAACGAACACAATCTCAAATCGATTGATGTCACCATTCCACGGGACCGGTTTGTTGTCATTACCGGTCTTTCAGGTTCCGGCAAGTCAACATTAGCATTTGATACCATTTATGCGGAAGGACAACGCCGGTATGTAGAATCTCTCTCGGCCTATGCGCGACAATTTCTTGAGTTGATGGAAAAGCCTGATGTTGAGTCCATTGAAGGGCTCTCCCCTGCGATATCAATAGAGCAAAAAACCACATCGAAGAACCCCCGTTCCACGGTCGGTACCGTGACAGAAATCCATGACTATCTACGCTTACTGTATGCCCGTATCGGTCGGCCCCACTGCCATTGCTGTGGTGAACCTATTGCCTCACAAACGGTCTCACAGATGGTTGACCGTATCATGGCCTATGCTGAGGGGACACGGTTAATGGTTCTGTCTCCTCTCGTTCGAGGGCGTAAAGGAGAATACCGTAAAGAGTTACAGCAGCTAAGACGAGATGGTTTTACTCGGGTTATTGTTGATGGACAGCAGTACGAACTGACTGATGATATAGAACTGGATAAGAAGAAAAAACATAGTATTGATATTGTCATAGACCGTGTCATTGTGCGGCAGGGGGTAGAACGTCGTCTGGCAGACTCCCTTGAAATCGCATTGAAACATGGTGACGGTGTGGCAAAAGTTGCCCCTGAGGGGGGGCACGAGGTCTTGTTTTCGGAGAAACTTTCCTGTGTTACCTGCGGTATATCTTATCCAGATATTGAGCCGCGTATGTTTTCATTCAACAATCCGTATGGTGCATGTCCCGATTGTACCGGTCTTGGTACACGTATGTATTTTGATGAGGCTCTTGTCGTACCAAACCCTGAACTGTCGCTACGGGAAGGAGCGATCGCTCCGTGGGAGAAGCGTCTTGCCTCTCCATTCCATCAGATGACTTTGGAGTGCCTGGCCCAGTTTTACTCCTTCGACCTGACCACAGCTTTTAAACAGCTCCCACCCAAGATTCGAAATCTTTTACTGCATGGCAGTGGCGAGGAGTTGGTGACCTTTTGGTGGGATGACACACGGGGGAAACGCCATACCTACCAGAAAAAATTCGAGGGGGTCTTAAGTGGTCTTGAACGTCGCTACCGTGAAACGGAGTCAGAGACGGTGCGAGAAGAACTAGCACCCTACATGAATGTTATGCCCTGCCCAAGCTGCCATGGCGCCCGATTAAAGCCGGAGGCCCTCCATATTTTAGTTGGGGGGCGTAATATACAGTACGTGAGTGCCCTATCGATTACTGATTGCCAGAATTTTTTCCAGACTTTGCAACTAACGGCGAAAGAAGCTGAAATAGCCCGTAGAATACTCAAGGAGGTTAACGAGCGGCTTGGTTTTCTCGTTAATGTTGGCTTGGACTATCTGTCACTGGATCGTACCGCAGGGACACTCTCCGGGGGGGAGGGGCAACGCATTAGGCTTGCAACCCAAATAGGTTCATCTTTGGTGGGGGTCGTCTATATTCTTGATGAACCATCGATTGGTTTACATCAACGTGATAATGACCGCTTACTTGAGACTCTGCGTCATCTGCGCGATATGGGGAATACGGTTCTCGTTGTGGAGCATGATGAGGACACGATTATGGCTGCTGACCACGTTATCGATATGGGGCCGGGGGCTGGTATTCATGGCGGTGAGATTGTTGCGCAGGGGACACCTGCTGAAATTATGGCAGCACCCAATTCCCTTACGGGGAGGTATCTTGCCGGGACGCTCGAAATCCCTGTGCCACAGGTGCGCCGGACGTCATCACGCTCGCTTCGCATCAGTGGTGCCAGCGAGAATAATCTTAAGGATATTAGTGTTGACGTCCCGTTAGGGGTCCTTACCTGCGTGACGGGAGTCTCTGGCTCAGGCAAATCAACGTTGATTATTGATACACTCCATAAAGCTCTCTCACAGAAGCTGCTTCGAAGCCGTGAACGTGCCGGAGCCTATGGCGACATTACGGGGATTGAACATCTTGATAAAGTTATCAACATTGATC
>CAYVYW010000010.1:0-59897 GCA_964456065.1 uncultured Geobacteraceae bacterium | reverse complement strand
CATTAACGATAGTCGATAACGTAAGCCGTGTTAGTCCGGCAATTGAGGTTGGTAAAACTCTATCCGGTCGCCGGGTAGTAGAGGTTCTGGAAGGCCTGGCGCAGTCTCAAGGCCTTCCAAAGATGATACAAGTAGATAACGGGCCCGAGTTTACTTCAAAGGCACTGGATGAATGGGCACATCGCTGCAAGATCAGGCTTCAATTCAGTCGGCCTGGCAAACCGACTGATAACCCTTTTATCGAGAGTTTCAATGGTAGATTGAGGCAAGAATGCCTTGACCAGCACTGGTTTGTGTCAATTGAAGACGCTCAGCAGAACATTGAGAATTGGCGAATTGATTACAACGAAAATCGGCCACATCGGTCACTTGAGAATCAGACTCCAAGCGCATTTTTGACAAGTTGGAATCAAAA
Organism: uncultured Geobacteraceae bacterium; assembly: GCA_964456065.1. Taxonomy (GTDB): domain Bacteria; phylum Desulfobacterota; class Desulfuromonadia; order Geobacterales; family Pseudopelobacteraceae; genus Trichlorobacter. The sequence goes on along the minus strand of CAYVYW010000010.1, from coordinate 59,482 downwards.
TAAAACAGCCGAAAACCTAACATAACTTTTGGAGCAAAAAGCGGGGTAAGGTCACGTTTCGAAAATACTAAGTTTGCAATGGATCAGTTTTACGGGGGAAGGTCTTTTGGACGTCTTTGGGGGGAACAGGGCAGTGATTCCAGAAAATCAGTTGATGCAGTTTTTCAACATTTTATACCTGTTGGCTGAGACACGACTGAATCATCTTTTACATCGCATAACAAATGTTATATAGTTTTGACGTTTTCAATAATCGTAGCGACCGATTATCGATACTCACCGGTTCGCAAGTGGAGGTTGAACGATGAACAGACAACGCGCTCTGGAGCTACTGGCTCACAGCAAACCAGAGCTGCAGTCCCGTTTCGGCGTGACCCAGCTGGCCCTATTCGGGTCCACCGCCCGCGACGCGGCGACCAACAGCAGCGATATCGATGTGCTGGTGGCCTTCGACGGCCCGGCCACCTCCAGGCGTTATTTCGGAGTGCAGTTCTACCTGGAGGATCTGCTCGGTTGTCCGGTCGATCTGGTCACTGAAAAAGCCCTGCGGCCGGAGCTGCGCCCCTACATCGAACAGGAGCGGGTCAATGTCTGATGCCAGCCAGCGCGAATGGCACTTTTACACCAGTATCTAGCAAAGACCTTCGAGGTTACGTACACAAAGCGTACACATCGTGGGTCTTTTTCTATGTCTTCACTTCCATGATATCTTCAAACAACCCCGCAAGGATTCTTTATCAGGATTAGAGTTCCAGCTAGATTGCGGTCTGTTATCATAAACGTGAAATCAAAAAGGTGATCTACGCTACCAGCCGAACTGTTGCCGAGCGGCAGCGATCATGTATGCTGCCAAAACCATAGAAATTTTCGACAGTCTCACGGATGATTTTGTGACTGACCCTCGATTTACATGGTTGTCAATCAGGACACCAGACGGGACCGAATACCAAATTGATCCTGATAAACGAAAAGAAGAGCTGCGAGCTGAACCATCTCAAGTAAAAAGATATAACCTCTGAGAAACGTGCGCAATTAGCTGGGCACTTAACCGCCAGCATTACTGAGAATACGTATGGCAATGAATTCAATCTGGCATTAATGCGTGACCTTGTAGAACGGCTGGATTTTAGTCTTGCGCTTCGAGGCGTGAAGCCGTGGTGAATGCTTACTGTAAATTGGGGTAGGTATGGATTAGGGTGTGGATTAGGGTAGACACAGAAAGTAATATTTGTAATACTGGTATTACCAAGGAGGACGTCTTATGGCTGTCAGCGTGAAACTACCGAACGATATTGAAAGCCGTCTTGAACATCTGGCAGCCGTAACCCATCGGCCAAAGAGCTTCTATATTCGAGAGGCTATAAGCGAGTATCTGGAAGAACATGAAGATACCTATATCGCATTGTCACGTCTTGAAAACCCAATGCCGACCATTTCATTAGATGATGTAGAGAAACGCCTTGGCTTGGCAAGTTGAATTCGATCCGCGAGCTGAGAAGGAGCTAGCTTCCCTTGATAAACAGGCTCAAAGGGAAATTACCCGATATCTACGTGAACGTGTAGCAACAGAAAACGATCCACGCAGTTTCGGTAAGGCACTTCGAGGTGGCCTGCAAGGATTATGGCGTTATCGTGTCGGTGACTATCGCCTTATCTGCCAATTACGGGATCATGCTTTTGTAGTGCTTGTGGTGAGGGTGGGACATCGTAGAGAAATTTACAAGTAACGCATCGCGTCATGCTCTAAGAGTAAGTGAACCTGAAAACCATCGTCTTGCACCTCTCCTTTTGTCACAATCTGCCGTACTTCAGCAACCAGCGATTTGACGGTATCGACAAACGTCTGTTTTGGATATTCCTGAATATGACGCTGAACAAACGGGTTTGAGTCGGTTACTCGCGGCATCGTAACGTCAGATGCGTGTTTAAACGAAAGTTGCGCTTCTTGCATGAGACGGTTAGCTATCTGAAGCTGGCAGCATGACGCCACAAAAAATGAACCGGTATAATGCTTATTTTACCAATCAGTTTGCCTCACAAACCCAGACCAGTACTCCCGATGAAACGGCTTTACCACTTAACCCTAAAATCTAATTAAAGGCTGTCAAAAATAGTCGGTATAATAGTTATTAACTGCTAAAAGTTCTTATTTTGCTTGTGTTTATTGCAATAAATATTGGACTGGCTTATTAATTAAAATGAGTTGACACTTCATTTGATTGGCCGGTGTTTATATGCGATTACCATCAAAACCCACAAAGGGCAGGACGCTTGATTATGCAGCTCCAGTCTATGACATTCTCGAACCTTTATGTCTTTTAAGCCGTCAGGCGGAATATGACCGTGCCATCATAGCTGCCTTAACAATTAATCCAGCCGACCGCATCCTTGACCTTGGTTGTGGGACGGGTGCACAGTCTGAGCAGGTCTCGCAATACCTTGATGCAACGCTTGGTGGGGGCATTACCGGGATCGATGCTGCTGGTGCTATGATAAGTTCTGCGCGTGATAAAAGAGCTAGTAACCGATGCTCATTTGAGGTGATGGCTGCTGAGGCCCTCGATTTTCCTGATGCCTCTTTTGATGCGGTCATGTCGAGTCTTTTTTATCATCATGTCCCGCTCGATTTGAAGCGGGCTAGTCTTGCTGAAGCGTATCGTGTTCTTAAACCGGGTGGGCGTCTTGTTATTGCTGATATGGATCGTCCAACGACGTTCATGGGAACACTCGTGTCCCATGCTTCACGCTGGCTTTTTTTTCAGCCACAAATTGCAGAGAATATAAAGGGAGTGTTACCAACGTTGATGGTTGAAGCAGGATTTTCTCCGCCTGAGCGACTGCACCATTTTTTTGGCTATATTACCATCTTCCGCTGTCATAAGGAGGCTTGATGTTAGAGTCTTTTCGGGCAATGATGGCGACTTCCCATGACTTTGCAACTATCAAAGGAGAACTACGTCAGGCGCTAGAGGCTTTTTCTGAGTCAGCGGTATGTGTATTGGTTGACAGCGGTATTATGGTCACAGAGCCAGCTGAAGAGACGTATTCTCTCTCCCAAAATCTTTTTTCAACCTTGTTCCTTTATTCATATTATCGCTGTGATATACCTTCATCACGGCGTGTTCTCTATGCAACAGTTAATCAGTGTTTACGTGGTATGGTGACTGGTTGTGATAACCTTTTAGATCATGAGTATAAGGTTACCATAGACTCGGATCTCCCCCGCACTGCGACAACCTTTCGCTCGGTTGTTGATATTATGGCTTCTGATAGAATTCTCTTTGCGACTTTAATTCAATATGCTGCATCTACGGATTGTCGGCAGGAGCTCGTCCTGCAGGCGGCAAATAAAACACTGGCAACACTTGCTAGAAGTGGTGTCCAAGAAGCTTCTGAAGAGGCCGGCGTCACGGAACGCATTTCACCCGATGATATTCTGAACAACATTCACCACTTTAAAACGGGACTACTTTTTCAGTCTACGTGGGCGGTACCAGAGTTGTTTGAGGTAATGACTCCCCAGATGGAATCAACAAAGCAAGCTCTTTATGACATAGGTATTGGCTGCCAGCTTTTAGATGATTTGGTTGATCTTTATCAGGATGTTCGTGATTGCCGTCACAACTATGTCGCATCATGGCTAGCGTGGTTTGAGCCGACAAGCTGGAAGCTAGTTCAGGCATACGCTCTTGATGAAAAGGCGACACCTGCGTGTCTTTATCAGCAGGAACATGCATGGGCAGATGTTATCAAACAACTGGCAAAAACACGTCTTGAAAAGGGCTTGTCTGCGCTGTTTTTAGAGCGTCATCAGATTTTTGTTGGCCCAATTTCTTCTCTGATCGCAGAGAGGATCGGGGTATCTTTTTGATTTTCCTATGCGTATACTGAGGTTATGGGAATACCCTATTTGATAACACTTGCACGTCTAGTGCTGATGCGTTCATGGCGATCGACATTGGTCCTTGGCGGTATGGTAACTCTTGCCGTTGGATCCCTGATTCTGATGGCCGCTTTAGCCGTCGGTACTAATGATGCTATGATTCGTAACACGACGGGATTGTTTAGTGGTCACATACGTTTGAGTGGCCGGGATGTAGGGTCGGTACCTTTTCAAAATATGCAGCAAGGTCTCGTGGGATTACGTCGGGTGCAGGTGCCTGCACTAATTCAGGCTGGCACTAATCGTTTTGAGCCAGTACAGCTTATTGGTGTTGATCCCTCTCGTGAGCAAGCAATTACAGCCTTCCCTAAAAAAGTAGTATCAGGTCAGTATCTCCGAGATGGCATCCCCAATATTTTAATCAGCTCTAGTGCTGCTGACCGTCTCAAGGTTTCGGTGGGTGACCGGCTCACTCTTTTGGTAAATACTGAGAAAGCGGTGCTGAACGTCTCTGTTTGCGGTATTTATCGAACTGGTATGAGTAGTTTTGACTCCGGTATTGCCTTTATTCCGTTGTCGTTGGTTCGCCCATTCGCTTCTCAGATGTCCTATGCCGTCTTTATGTCACCGACGATGGATCTCGACCAGGCAGTACTTTCTCTCCGTCAGTCATTTCCTGGGATGTCGGTTGCTCCATGGACTGAGTTCATGCCAGACCTTAAACAGTTAATTGATCTCGACAACATTTGTATGGGGATCCTGATTGTACTGGTTTTTGCCATAGTTGCTGCTGGTCTTGCCAGCATCTTTACGGTTTTTACCCTGAAAAACCTTCGGGATCACGGTGTCATGCAAGCCTTAGGTTTTAGGGGACGTGATACAGCGCTTTTTTTGATTTTTCAGATAGCAATGCTGACGGTTTTTGCCGCTGCCGTAGGAACGGTTTTCGGGTGGGGACTCGTCGAAGTGATAGCACTACACGGTATCGATATCAGCCAATTCACCTCACATAATCAATATTTCTCTGTTTCAGGGATGCTCTACCCACGGTTAACCTGGATGGTGCTATGTGCTCCTCCTCTTGTGGCTATCTTTTTTAGTCTTCTTGCAGCAGTCTGGCCAGTGTCTCTTATCGCTCGCCGAACCCCAGCTGAAATCCTAAGGAGTTTGTAAGATGCTACGTGTCGAGCACCTTACGAAGCGTTATGCATCCGGTCGTGGTGATGTTGTGGCCATCGATGATATCTGCTGTGCGGTACCTTCAGGGGCTGGTATCGTCTTAGCGGGGCGCTCAGGTTCTGGCAAAACAACATTGCTTAACTGTATTGGTGCGCTTGAACGTCCGGATACTGGTAGCGTTTATTTTAATGACATGGCTCTGCACGCACTGTCAGTGAGACAGCAGAGCCTGTTTCGCCGGGAATTTGTTGGTTTTGTTTTTCAATCTGGTAATCTGCTGCCCTGGTTGTCTGTTCGTGAAAACCTGATGATGCCGCTTGCTATTAATGGTGTACGCCCTCAGCAGGGATTCAGGCGCATATCGGAACTACTTGAGCTGTTTGGGTTGCGTGGCTATGAAAATGCTTTTCCTACGGAGTTGTCTGGTGGTGAGTCTCAGCGGGTTGCTTTTGCGCGTGCGGTAGCCCACAAGCCGTCACTCCTGTTGGCAGATGAACCAACGGCCAGCCTTGATTCGGTTAACAGTGCTGTACTTATACAAGAAATAATTTCGCTCTGTCAGCTCGAGGGCACCACCTTTGTATTGGCAACCCATGATAATGATTTGATTGACATGGCTTCACAGGTACTTTGGTTGAAAGATGGTCGCGTGCATACTCACAGGTGACAGGCATATGAGATTGTTCCACCGCGACATATTCACCCACCAACTGCGGGCTATGCTTTATTTTTATCTTTGGATTCCGTGTCTCGTTATCGGTATCAGCTTGATGCTTGATTGGTATGTGGTGCGTCTGCCCCTGTTACCTGCTACGTGGTTTATTCGTGTTGGTGCACTCATCATGGTTGGGGCTGGTGTTGGTCTCATATGGTTGTCAACATCAGATCTCGCTCGTTTTGGTAACGGCACACCAAGCCCCCGTAAACCAGCTGTTGTTGTCGTACAGCAGGGAAGTTACGGGTGGTGTCGTCACCCCATGCATCTTGGGTATCTCATTATACTTTTGGGTATTCTACTGGCAATGCGCTCATTAGCTGGGATACTCATTCCTTGGCTGGTTTTGGTTGTTTGGACCGTGCACGTGCTCCGGAAAGAAGAGAAGGTTTTGTGTCGGCGTTTTGGTAATCACTATAGGGCATACCAGCACCAGGTCCCTTTTTTGTTACCTATCAGGTTTCGGCGCTCAACGCCTAGTCTTTGATACCACTCAATAGGAACTGATCGATTGGTATCGTTTGATAGCGCTCAGCATTAAAATGGGGTAGGGAATATGAGCTTATGCTCCGGTATGCCTTTCTGGACAAGATGCTGAATGAGCTTGGTCTTAATATGATTGGGAACCGTCGATGTACGAGCTAAAATCCAAGCATACTGCAGGGTGGGACCTGTGACAACGGCATAGCGATACTGTTTATCAAGATAACTGATAACGTATGAGCTGTAGATGGGCCAGAAAAAACTGACTTTTAGATGGCCCACACTAGGACTCTTAAACGGGTATGCTTGTCCAGTCGCTTCTTTCCAAGTCCCTCTTGCCAAATCAAACCCCCGGTTGATTACTATGATACCACCGTCTTTATTTTGACGATATTCAGCAGACACCTTGCTTAATCCCCGTTCAAAAGAGTGGTCAAGGCGCGCGATTTCATACCAGGTTCCCAAATAACGCTCAGGTTCAAAGCCGGTTATTGGTGTAATCCCTTTTGGAACTGATACGCACCCCATCATCAGTAACAGAATACTTCCGAGAAAACCGTATACGATATACCGCATCTACACACTCCGATGGCCTTATTTTCAAGCATTATTGCCGCTTTTATACTTTACTTTCAGGGCTTACTCAATTATTGTTTACCATTCCGTTCGTATCACGTTTTTAGTGGGTATTCATGCCGATAAGCACAATACGTAACTTTTCAATAATTGCCCATATCGACCATGGCAAGTCAACATTAGCTGACCGGCTGTTGGAGTATACGGGTGCCCTTACTGCGCGTGAGATGCAAAGCCAGTTCCTTGATAAAATGGATCTGGAGCGCGAGCGCGGTATTACGATTAAAGCACAGACAGTTCGTCTTGCCTACACCGCCGATGATGGTAAGGATTATATTCTTAACCTGATTGATACTCCGGGGCACGTCGATTTTGCCTATGAGGTGTCACGCTCTCTGGCGGCCTGTGAAGGCGGTCTCTTGGTTGTCGATGCGTCCCAAGGAGTCGAGGCCCAGACCCTTGCCAATGTGTATTTAGCACTCGATAACGACCTTGAGGTTTTTCCGGTTTTAAACAAGATTGACCTTCCAGCTGCTGAACCTGAGCGTGTGAAGCAGGAGATAGAGGAGATTATTGGGATTGATGCCCATGATGCGGTGTTTGCTTCCGCTAAAGAGGGTATTGGCACCCATGAGATTCTTGAGGAGATTGTTAAGAAAATACCGCCACCGGTTGGCGATGTCGATGCCCCTCTTAAGGCGCTTCTGTTTGATTCCTGGTATGATCAGTATCAAGGGGTTATCATTCTGGTGCGCCTATTCGAAGGGACCCTTAAAAAGGGTGATAAAATTCTTTTGATGTCGACTGGTCGTAGTTACGAGGCGCTGAAGGTTGGTGTCTTTGCGCCATCCATGGTTGAAGTCTCCCAGTTAGGCGCAGGTGAGGTTGGCTTTATTATCGCCGGTATCAAGGATGTTGCTGATGCCAAGGTTGGTGATACTGTCACACTTTTTCATCGACAGTGTACGAAAGCACTCGGTGGTTTCAAAGAAGTAAAGCCAATGGTTTTTTCCGGCCTCTATCCCATTGATACCTCACAGTATGAACAACTCCGTGATGCTTTGGCAAAACTTAAGCTGAATGACTCATCGTTTTCATTCGAACCAGAGACATCGGTTGCTTTGGGTTTTGGATTCCGGTGCGGTTTTCTCGGCCTTTTGCATATGGAGATCATCCAGGAACGCTTAGAGCGTGAATTCTCGCTTGATCTTATTACCACGGCACCGACTGTTGTTTATAAAGTTCACAGAACCGATGGAAGTATGATTGAGATTGAATCAGCTGCACGTATGCCTGAGCAGCAGCTGATTGACTACATGGAAGAACCATTTATTCTGGCCCATATTCATGTGCCGAATGATTTTGTTGGTGGTGTGCTCGCCCTTTGTGAAGAGAAACGTGGGGTACAGCGGGAAATTAAATACCTGACTACAACGCGGGTTATGATTATCTATGAGCTGCCCTTAAATGAAATTGTTTTAGATTTCTACGACCGATTAAAATCAATAACCAAAGGGTATGCTTCACTTGATTATGAACATCTCGATTTTCGTCAAAGTGAACTGGTGCGGATGAATATCCTGATAAACGGAGAGATTGTTGATGCCCTCTCCTTAATCGTTCATCGCGACAAAGCGTATTTCCGTGGCCGTGACCTCGTGGCGAAGATGAAGGAGCTGATTCCCCGGCAGATGTTCGAAGTGGCAATTCAGGCGGCTATCGGCAACAAGGTCATTGCTCGCGAAACAGTCAAAGCGCTCCGTAAGGATGTTCTTGCAAAGTGCTACGGGGGTGATATTTCTCGGAAGCGCAAGTTGCTTGAAAAACAGAAGGAAGGCAAGAAGCGCATGAAGAATGTTGGTAATGTGGAACTGCCACAGGAGGCTTTCTTAGCTATCCTGAAGGTTGAAGATAAATAAGGAAACCGAGCGTATGTTATTTGTTCAGCAAGGGCAGGACCAGGAAGTCAAAAAAAAGAGTGTAGCACGGGACTATATTGAATCAATTCTGATTGCGATTCTTCTGGCGCTGGTTATTCGTGGGTATGTTGTTCAAGCTTTTAAGATTCCGTCAGGGTCAATGGAAAACACGCTCTTAATCGGTGATCATCTGCTGGTTAATAAATTTATCTACGGCACAAAGATTCCGTTCACCTCAACACAGGTACTGAAGATCCGGGATCCCAAGCGTGGCGATGTTGTTGTTTTTGAGTACCCTGAGGACCCTAGTAAGGATTTCATTAAGCGCGTTGTTGGTATTCCTGGTGATGTTGTTGAGGGAAAAGATAAGCAGATTTACGTAAACGGGGAGCTCTACAAAACCCCCCAGGCCGTACATAAAGAGTCAATTATGATTCCTGCCGATCAAAATCCCCGTGACACCTTTGGTCCGGTGACGGTGCCTGCCAATAGTTATTTCGTCCTGGGTGATAACAGAGACCGCTCCTATGACAGCCGTTTTTGGAAATTTGTTCGACGTGACCAGTTAAAGGGACTGGCATTTATTAAATATTGGTCGATTGAAGGCCCGTGGTACACCTTCAACATTCGTTGGCGTAATGTCGGCCGCTGGATTGAATAATACGACTTTTATGCAAGGAGCATGAGTGAGCATGGATATACTTGGTAACTGGAAACGTACGGATTACTGTGGAACGCTGACAGCTAAAGACATTGGCCGTGAAGTCATTTTGATGGGGTGGGCGCTTCGCCGCCGCGATCACGGCGGTTTGATTTTTATTGATTTGCGTGATCGCGAAGGGATTGCCCAGGTTGTTTTTGACCCGGAGGTAAATGCTGCAGCTCACGCTATTGCTGAAGGTGTGCGCAGTGAATATGTACTTGCCGTTCGTGGTGAAGTTATTCCACGCCCCGAGGGTACGGTAAACCCGGGGATGAAAACCGGTGAGGTTGAGATTAAGGTTTCCGAATGCCGCCTCCTCAACCGTTCCAAAGCGTTGCCGTTTATGCTCGATGAACATAGTGATGTTAATGAAAACATTCGACTCAAATACCGCTATCTCGATATGCGCAGGCCACAACTGCAACAGAATCTGATACTGCGTCATCAGGTTGCTCAGATCACTCGCCAATATCTAACGGAACATCGCTTCCTTGAAATCGAGACACCGTTTTTAACTAAATCAACCCCTGAGGGTGCTCGGGACTTCCTCGTGCCGTCCCGCATCAACCAGGGAGAGTTTTATGCGTTGCCGCAATCTCCCCAGATTTTTAAACAAATTTTGATGATCTCGGGTTTTGATCGCTATTTCCAGGTGGTACGTTGCTTCCGTGACGAGGATCTGCGTGCTGACCGTCAGCCGGAGTTTACTCAGATTGACTGCGAGATGTCTTTCATCGATCGTGAAGACATCATTACCGTTATGGAAGGGCTGATGGCCCGGATTTTCATGGAGACAAAGGGACATACCATCACCTTGCCGGTGGAGCGTATGACCTATGCTGATGCGATTCGTCGCTTTGGTGTTGACAATCCTGACTTGCGGTTTGGACTTGAGCTGGTTGACCTGACTGATATCGTGAAGGCATCTGGCTTTAAAGTTTTTGCCGACGTTGCTGCGCAGGGTGGTATTATCAAGGGTATTAATGCCAAGGGGTGTGCCGGGTTCTCTCGTAAAGACATTGATGGCCTGACTGACTTTGCGGCAATTTATGGTGCGAAGGGGCTGGCCTATGTCAAGGTTACGGCCGAGGGGTGGCAGTCTCCAATCACCAAGTTTTTTAACGATGCAGAGATTGAAGCAATGCGCCAGGCTTTCGATGCAGAGGAGGGGGACTTACTGCTGTTTGTTGCCGACAAGCCGAAAGTCGTGCATGACTCCTTAGGAAAACTACGTAATCACCTGGCTTCGCTTATGAAGTTAACCAACCCTGATGAGTACCGATTTGTCTGGATTACCGACTTCCCGCTTTTTGAGTGGGACGAAGATGATAAGCGCTGGTGTGCGGTGCACCATCCCTTCACAGCACCTATGGATGATGACCTGCAGTACGTTGAAAGTGATCCAGGGCGTTGCCGTGCTAAAGCTTACGACCTGGTACTGAACGGGAACGAGATAGGTGGTGGTTCAATCCGTATCCATCAAGAGCAGGTACAGTCTCTGATGTTTAAAATGTTGGGCCACTCTGAAGAGGATAAGCGTGCGAAATTTGGCTTCCTCCTGGATGCCCTTGAATACGGGACACCGCCCCACGGTGGTATTGCCTTTGGTATGGACCGTTTGATTATGCTGCTAACTGGTTCTGACTCTATCCGTGACGTTATCGCTTTCCCGAAAACCCAGAAAGGGACCTGTCTGATGTCAGAAGCCCCTTCAACGGTTGATACAAAACAGCTTCGTGAACTTGGAGTGCGACTTGCGGCTAAAGTGGCACAAGCAAAAGAGTAATGGCAATCAAGCGAACAGCTATCCTCATAGTACTTCTGACGCTCCTGGTAGGATGTGCCAGCCATGCACCTTCTATGCGGGAGCGTTCATCAGGCTTGATTCAGGAACTGAGAAAAGATAAGGCCGGGGCCCGTTTCCCCGATGAATTTAGTAGCCTTGAGTCTGACTATCGCTCCCTTGAGGAACTCGGTTGGTGGCGTACACTTTTTAGTTCAAAAGAAAAGGCCTACACACCGCTCGTCGAGCGTGGTGAGCGATTACGCGAGCTCTTGCATAAGATTTACCCAGCAGCACCAGCGCCTCCTATCGTACCTGAACCAGGGGGGAGCGTTGATAAGGCAGTGCCGTATCAGAGCGGTCCCTTGCATTACGCTGTTAAAAAAGGTGAATCGCTGCCTGGTATTGCTGGCCACCAACAGGTGTATGGTGATAGCTCTTTATGGCCATTACTCTATCGTGCAAACCGCGATCAGGTTCGTGATCCGTACCAGTTATACCCAGGTCAGATTTTAAAAATACCACGGCAGTTTACCAAGGAAGAAATAGCGGAAGCACGGCGACAATCCCAGCGTAAACCGTAATATCTACCGGTGTTTTTTTAGTGAGGCTTACCAATATGTAAGCCTGCCTAAACAGAGGTTTTTTGCGTCTCATTTCCCCTTGACAGGGAACAGTGTTTTGCATACTGTATACAGGATGTTTTGTGATTGTATTAAAATAGTCTCATAGTAAGCGGCGTCAGCCATTACATTTTTTGTACAACAACACCATTGCAAGGAGAGATTATGGCGAATCAAACGATTATCTGGACTGAGATTGACGAAGCACCGGCACTTGCTACCTATTCATTGCTTCCGATTGTACAGGCGTTTACCAAGGGAACTGGCGTATCCGTCGAGACCCGTGACATCTCACTGTCAGGTCGTATCATTGCAACCTTCCCGGATGTGTTAACACCGGAGCAGCAAATCCCTGACTTCCTTGCTCAACTGGGCGACCTCTCGTTAACTCCTGATGCAAACATCATTAAACTTCCTAACATCTCCGCTTCCGTTCCTCAGCTGAAAGAGGCTATTGCAGAGCTGCAGGCACAAGGCTACAAACTGCCGGATTATCCTGAAGAGCCTAAGAACGATGCTGAGAAGGAAATTAAAGAGCGCTATGCCAAGGTTCTCGGTTCTGCCGTTAACCCGGTGCTGCGTGAAGGTAACTCTGACCGCCGTGCTCCGCTGTCTGTTAAAAACTTTGCAAAGAAGAATCCCCATAAACTTTCTGCATGGGAGCCAGGTTCTAAAGCATATGTTGCTCACATGACCGCTGGTGACTTCTACGGCAATGAGCAGTCTGTCATCATGGAAGATGGTGGCGACTTCAAAATCGTACTGGTTGCACAAGATGGCAAAGAAGTCGTTCTGAAAGACGGCCTGAAGGCATCAAAAGGTGAGATTCTTGACGGAACCTTCATGAGCAAGAAAGCTCTCTGTGCTTTCTACGCAGCACAGATTGAAGAAGCAAAGAAGCAGGGGCTGTTGCTGTCTTTGCACCTCAAAGCCACCATGATGAAGGTTTCTGACCCAATCATGTTTGGCCACGCTGTTTCCGTTTTTTACAAGGACGTTTTTGCTAAGCATGGTGAGACCTTAAAGAGTCTCGGTGTTAACCCAAACATGGGTCTTGGCGACTTGCTGAAGAAGATTGGTTCTTTGGACGCAGCAAAGCGTGCTGAAATCGAAGCCGATATTGCAGCTGTGTACGCAAATGCTCCGGCTCTTGCAATGGTTGACTCCGACAAAGGTATTACCAACCTGCATGTACCGAACGACATCATCGTTGACGCTTCTATGCCGGTTGTTGTTCGTGACGGCGGCAAGATGTGGAACGCTGAAGGTAAACTGCAAGACACCATGGCTATGATTCCTGACCGTTGCTACGCAACCTTCTACCAGGAAATCATTGCTGACTGCCAGAAGCACGGTGCTTTCAACCCATCCACCATGGGTTCAGTACCAAACGTTGGTCTGATGGCTCAGAAAGCAGAAGAGTACGGTTCACACCCGACTACCTTCGAGATTCCTTGTGATGGCACCGTTAAGGTCCTAGACGCTAATGGTAATGCTCTCATGACCTTTACGGTTGAGGCAGGCGACATCTGGCGTATGTCACGCGTTAAAGATATTCCTATTCAGGATTGGGTCAAGCTGGCTGTTGCCCGCGCTAAAGCTACCGGTGCTCCTGCTGTATTCTGGCTTGATAAGAACCGCGCCCATGATGCGAACCTAATCAGTAAGGTTGAGAAGTACCTCAAAAACTATGATACTACTGGTCTGACCATTGAAATCCTGTCTCCTGTTGAGGCGATGAGCTATTCACTGGAGCGTATCCGTAAAGGCGAAGACACCATTTCAGTAACTGGTAACGTTTTGCGTGACTACCTGACCGACCTGTTCCCAATCCTTGAGCTTGGAACATCAGCAAAAATGCTTTCCATCGTTCCGTTGCTGGCCGGTGGTGGCCTGTTTGAAACCGGTGCAGGCGGTTCCGCTCCGAAGCACGTCCAGCAGTTTGTCAAGGAAGGCTACCTGCGTTGGGACTCCCTTGGTGAGTTCTCTGCATTGTCTGCTTCACTTGAGCATCTTGCCGGTCTGTATAAGAACGACAAAGCACAGGTATTGGCAGAAACGCTTGATCAAGCGATTGCTAAATTCCTTGATAACAACAAATCACCTGCACGTAAAGTTGGTCAGATCGACAACCGCGGTAGCCACTTTTACCTTGGTCTTTACTGGGCTGAGGCTTTGGCAGCACAAAGCAAAGATGCTGAGCTGCAGGCCAAGTTCCAGGGTGTCTGTGAAAAGCTTATGGCTAACGAAGAGACTATTGCCAAGGAACTGATTGATGCACAGGGTAGCCCCGTTGATATGGGTGGTTACTATCGTCCGGACTTTGCCAAGACTGCTAAGGCTATGCGTCCGAGTGCAACCCTGAACGCCATTATCGACGCTATTTAATCTGATGCAATCTGCGGGAGTATCGTGTATACTCCAGCAGGTTTTTAATTATGTAACCGTTTCGCGACATTCATTCAGAGAAGCATACTAAGAACAAGGAGGAAGTACCATGGGCCGTAAGAAGATTTCTCTCATTGGTGGTGGTCAAATTGGTGGTGTACTTGCACAGCTTTGCGCACTGCGTGAACTTGGCGATGTTGTTATGTTTGACATCGTGGAAGGTATGCCGCAAGGCAAAATGCTGGACATCGCAGAAGCTTCCCCGGTTGACGGTTTTGACGTTAGCCTACAGGGTACCCAAGACTATGCAGACATCGCTGGTTCCGATGTTGTTATCGTAACAGCAGGCCTCCCCCGTAAGCCGGGCATGAGCCGTGATGACCTGATTGCAACCAACTCCAAAATCATGACATCCGTTGCAGAAGGTATTAAGAAATATGCTCCGGGTGCATTCGTTATTGTTATCTCCAACCCGCTTGACGCAATGGTTACCCTTTGCCAGAAGATTACTGGTATCGATCCGAGCCGCGTTGTTGGTCAGGCTGGCGTTCTCGACTCCGCACGTTTCCGCGCTTTCATCGCATGGGAACTGGGTGTTTCCGTTAAAGACGTTACCGCTATGACCCTTGGTGGTCACGGTGACGATATGGTACCTCTGGTACGTTACGCTGCAGTTAACGGTATCCCTGTCGTTGAACTGCTTGAGCAGAAGTATGGTGCTGCTAAGGCTGCTGAAGTTATGGAAGCTATGGTTAACCGTACCCGTCTGGCTGGTGGCGAAGTTGTTGCCCTGCTTAAGACCGGTTCAGCTTTCTACTCACCAGCTTCTTCTGCCATCGCTATGGCTGAGTCCGTACTTCGCGACCAAAAGCGTGTACTGCCTACCTGCTGCCTGTTGAGTGGTGAGTTCGGTGTAAATGGCTACTATGTTGGTGTGCCTGCTGTTCTTGGTAGCAACGGTGTAGAGCGTATTCTCGAGTTCAAACTGGATGCAACTGAGCAGGCCATGATGGATAAGTCCGTCGCTGCCGTTAAGGGTCTGGTAGACAGCCTCGACAGCATCCTGGGTTAATCCCACATTGTCTGACATGTGTGTGAAAGAAGGGTGCAGACGCGCCCTTCTTTTGCCGCATAAAGGACATGATTCCACATTCTCCATTACGGATTAAAGGAGTTTAACCGATGTCAGAAGAAAAGAAGCCGGCAAGAATTGAGATCATTGAGAAGTATTGCAAGGGTTGCTACGTCTGCGTAGAATTCTGCCCGACCAAGGTTCTCGAAATCAAAGGCTTTGTATGTAAGGTCAAGGATCTTGACAAATGCATCAAGTGTATGCAGTGCGAACTGCGCTGCCCTGACTTTGCTATCAAAGTTTACGCTGACTAATACGACGGGAGGAATTTAACGTGTCTAAAAAAGTTGCTTTTTTGCAAGGTAACGAGGCAGCAGCCCATGGTGCTCTGTACGCAGGGTGCAAGTTCTTTGCTGGTTACCCTATTACTCCATCCACAGAAGTTGCCGAGGTTATGTCGGTAGAACTTCCGAAGATTGGTGGCAAGTTCATTCAGATGGAAGACGAGATTGGCGCAATGGCTGCGCTGCTTGGCGGTGCTTTGGCAGGCTTTAAAGCTCTGACCTCCACCTCAGGTCCTGGTCTCTCGCTGAAGCAGGAATTAATCGGTTATGGCTGTATCGCTGAGATTCCTTGCGTTATTTACAACGTCATGCGTGGTGGACCATCCACCGGTATGCCGACTGGTCCTTCACAATCCGACATCATGGCTGCCCGTTGGGGTACCCACGGTGACCATGCTGCCATTGCTTTGATGCCAGCTTCGGTACAAGAGACCTATGACATGTGCGTTCGTGCATTCAACCTGGCTGAGAAATATCGTATGCCTGTTTTCGTTCTTCCTGACGAAATCATTGCCCACATGCGTGAGCGTATTGAATTCCGTGAGCCGGGCGAACTGGAAGTTATCGACCGTACGAAGCCGACCGTTGAGCCTGCACAGTACAAGCCGTATGACACCTCCTTTGGTGATGTTCCTCCTCTGGCAGCATTTGGTTCCGGTTATAAGTTCCATGTAACCGGCCTGAATAAGCTTCCTGACGGATTCCCAACCACTAAGGCTGAGTATGTTCAGGCAGAAGAAGAGCGCCAGCTGCGTAAAGTCTACGGGAACCTTGATGATATTCAGGATTTTGAAGAGTACATGCTTGATGACGCAGATGTTTGCGTTGTTGCTTATGGCTCCACCTCCCGTTCGGCTCGCTATGCAGTTAACGAGCTGCGTGAGCAAGGCATAAAAGTCGGTATGTTCCGTATCAAGACCATGTGGCCGTTCCCTGATAAGCAAATCAAAGCCCTTGCCGAGAAGGTAAAAGGTTTTGTCGTACCCGAAATGAACCTGGGTATGTGCAGCCTCGAAGTTGAGCGTTGCGCACAGGGCAAGGCAGAGATTCTGACCATCGGACGTGTTGATGGTGAGCCAATCAACCCTGAGCAGATTGTTGAGAAGATCAAGGAGGTCAAGTAACATGGCTTTTGATTACGAAAAGTATATCCGTCCCGGCAAACTGCCCCATATCTGGTGCCCTGGCTGCGGTCACGGTATTGTCATGAAGGGTCTTATCCGTGCAATGGACACTCTGAAACTGGAAAAAGAGAATACAGCTCTGGTTTCCGGCATCGGTTGTGCTTCCCGTCTGCCTGGCTACATCGACTGCTGCACCCTGCACACCGCTCACGGCCGTGCAGCTGCATTTGCTACCGGTGTAAAAATGGCTCGCCCTGAAATGAACGTCATTCTGGTTGGTGGCGACGGCGATGGTACCGCTATTGGTGGTAACCACTTCATCCATGCTTGCCGCCGTAACATCAACATGACCTACATCATCATGAACAACTACATCTACGGTATGACTGGTGGTCAGTTCTCACCTTGTACGCCAACTGGCCACAAGGCATCCACCACTCCTTACGGTAACCCTGACCCAGGCTTTGACATTGTCAACCTGGCAATCGGTGCCGGTGCAACTTTCGTTGCCCGTGGTACTGCATTCCATGCAAACCAAATCGACAAACTGATTACCGAAGCTATTCAGCATAAAGGTTTCTCGGTTGTTGAGATCCTTGACGATTGCCCGACTACCTATGGCCGTCGTAACAAGTATCGTTCTGTTGTTGAGATGATGAACCGCCTGAAGGAAGTTGCTGTTCCTGTCAAGGCTGCTGAAAAGATGACTCCTGAGCAACTTGAAGGCAAAATCATTACCGGCGTTCTGCACAAAGTTGAGCGTCCTGAGTACTGCGAAGAGTACGCTAAAGTTATCGAGCGTGCTCAAGGCGGGAAATAATTCATTACATTCCTTAAAGGAGAGAGATAGATGTCACGTTATGAATTACGTTTTTCCGGCGCCGGTGGTCAGGGTCTCATCACAGCAGGTATCATCCTGGCCGAGGCAGCTTCGATTCATGAAGGTAAGCAAGCTGTTCAGTCACAGAGCTACGGACCAGAGGCCCGTGGTGGTGCTTCCAAATCCGAGGTTATCATTGCAGACACACCAGTTGACTACCCAAAAGTCACCACCTGTGATGCATTGCTTGCTCTGACCCAAGAGGCATGTGACAAGTATTCCGATGACCTGAAAGAAAACGGCATACTGCTGTATGATTCAGAGTTGGTTACCCGTCTTCCCGAAGGTAACTTCAAAAAAGTCGGTTTCAACATCATCAGTACTGCAAAAGACGAAGTTGGTCGTGAAATCGTTGCCAACATTGTTGCCCTTGGTGCTATGATTGCTCTGACTGGCGTTGTCTCCCGTGAAAACGGCGAGAAGGCAGTTCTTTCCCGTGTACCGGAAGCTTTCCTTGAGTTGAACAAGAAAGCGTACGCTACCGGCTTCGATAAGGCTCTTGCCGCAGCGAAGTAACTGTATCGCGTTGCATCTTACCTCACGTGGGGGGGTAAGCAACACAAAAGCCCGGGCATTATGTCCCGGGTTTTTGTGTTGAAGGGTACCATCAACTATCGTATATTCCTGACAAAGTGAGGTTACAAAGATCTATTCGACATTTTGTATAACAGGTGCTTCCTCAGGATTTGGTGCTGCCATTGCGCGAGCATTATCGGCGCCCGGTCGTACCCTGATACTGGTCGCTCGTCGCATGGAACGACTTACTGATGTTGCTGCAGTATGTCAATCCCGTGGTGCAACGGTTCATTGTCTTTGTCATGATGTACGAGATGAACACTTTATTACGCAACTTCAGGCAACCCTTGTTGCTCATGCTCTTACGGTTGATGTACTTATCAATAATGCTGGTCTTGCCCTAGGTTTAGAACCTGCTCAGCGTGCTGATTGTGATGATTGGGATACCATGATCAGTACCAACATCACGGCGGTATGCCATCTGACCCGTGCAATTCTGCCCTCCATGGTTGAGCAGAATCGTGGTCATGTTGTTTTTATCAGTTCGGTTGCTGGTAGTTGGCCCTATGCTGGTGGTAATGTCTATGGTGCTACGAAAGCTTTCATTGATCAGTTTGGACGTAATCTCCGCAGTGACTTACTTGGTACAGCTGTTCGGGTGACGGTTATTGCACCAGGAATGGCAGAAACGGAATTTTCCACAGTGCGATTCAAAGGTGATAAGGGAAAGGCCGATGCTGTGTATGCCGGGGTTAGCCCTTTAGATGGTGATGCCATAGCGAGTGCTGTCTGTTATGCACTTGATGCACCTGCTGCCGTTAATGTCAACCATATCGAGTTGATGCCGGTGCAACAGGCGTGGGGTGGTTTGTCAGTATCCAGACGACAATCCTAGTACTTAGTGGGCGGCTAAAGAGGAATCATGGTGTTGGGAACGTTTGAGCAAGAGGAGTAGGGGGACGATAATAAGAAAAGCAATGCCGACAATAAAAAAGATATGATTATAGGCTAGGGTGGCCGCCTGTTTAAGTACCTGACCGTATAGGAGGCGATTGGTGACCTGGTCTAAGGCTGATTCGGGTACGCCTGCTTGGAGCAATCGTTGCTTCAGAGTCATGATGCCAAGTGAATAGCTTTTTTCGTAGGGTGATACGTGGGGAACTAAGACGGTTTGGTAAAATTGAGCATAGCGTGATAATAGAGTCGCCGCAACGGCAATACCAACACTCCCACCGATATTTCGTAAAAGATTAAAAATCCCAGTTGCATTTCCCATTTCTTCACGATCTATAACCGCCAGGGTGACCGTGGTTAACGGCACAAAGACCATTGCAAGCCCAATTCCGAGCACGACCCGCGGCCAGACAAAGGCACTGTAGGAGGCTTCCAGTGACAGTCCCTGCATCATAAACATGGAAAATGCACCAATGAAAAGGCCGACGGCGACTATTTTACGACCGTCATATTTGTTGAGCATTGCTCCCACCAATGGCATGGTGACGAGAGTCGCCACACCCCCTGGCGCCATGACCATGCCAGCATCAGTGGCAGAGTACCCCATCAGAACCTGCAAAAAGAGGGGGATGAGCATAATGGAGCTATAAAGACAAAATCCTACAACAAACATAATCATGTTGCCGGTGGCAAAGGTTATATTTTTAAAAAGACGCAGATTAACAATTGGGTGGCTGTGGCGCAGTTCGTTCCAAATCAGCGCAATAAAGGCGAATACGGTTACTAGCGTACCGGTGATGATGAAGGTAGAATTAAACCAGTCCTCCTGCTGACCTTTGTCGAGAACAATTTGTAAGGCCCCCATACTGAGCGTCAATAGAATTAGACCGGCGTAATCGACACGAAACCGTTCATGGCCATGCCGTTTCAGGTAATCAGGATCATGAATAAAAAGACTACACATGGCAATGGCCAGAATACCCACCGGTAGATTGATATAGAAAATCCAACGCCAATTCAACTGATCGGTAATGTAACCACCGAGTGCTGGTCCAATGATTGGACCAAACATCGCACCGACACCGAAAATTGCCATGGCCATGCCACGCTGATGTGGAGGAAAGGTTTCCATCAGTATTGCCTGACTGATTGGGATCAGAGCACCACCAGCAGCCCCCTGTATAATTCTGAAGAAAATTAAACTTGCCAGATTAGGAGAAAAGCCACACAGCAAGGAAGAGAGGGTAAAGATGACAATGCAGCTCATCAAAAAGCGTTTGCGACCGAAGACGCTTGAAATCCAGCCAGTCATGGGCAAGACCACGGCGTTGCTAACAAGGTAAGACGTTAAAACCCAGGTAATTTCTTCAGTACCGGCATTTAGGCTGCCTTGCATGTACGGTAGGGCAACGTTGGCGACCGATGTGTCGATAATCTCCATGATCGTCGGCAACATGACCGTCACGGTAATCAACCATTTGTTGACTGCCGCGGCACTGGTGGTGGAGGACATGGCTAGAAAATACTCTTGAGTGCTTCCAAAAAGCCAAGACCGGTATCAATCGTTGGGAGAACGCTCATGCCAACGCGTAAGGGTCGACCAGCAACACTATCTTTGTTGAGTATAATTTTAACGGGTACCCGTTGAACGACCTTGACATAGTTTCCGGTGGCGTTTTCGGGTGGTAACAGAGAAAAGGCTGCACCAGTACCGGCCATGATACTGTCAACCGTACCGGTGGCCGCCAGGTCTGGATAGGCATCAATTCTAAGGCGCACCTGCTGACCGGTCTTTAACGCTCGTAACTGGCTTTCTTTCAGGTTTGCAATGACCCATAAATCATGACCAGGTACGATTGCTAGTAATGGCTGCCCGGTCTGGACTACCGTTCCTACCTCAATATTCTTACGGGTAACATAACCATCACTTGGTGCGACTATGCGCGTATAGCCAAGTTTTAAACGCTGTTCAGCCAATAGTGCCTGTTGCCGTTTCACGCGGGCACCATGGCGATCTTGTGCCGCCTGACTACCGGCGATAGCCTGGTCACGGCTGACCTGTTCCTTGGCTTGTGTTACGCGGGATTGGGCCACGCTGGCTGCTGTCTCGAGTTTTTCGAGTGTTTCTTTTGGGATGACTTCTTTCGCAAAAAGCGAACGTCCACGATTAAGGTCTTGGGTGCTTTGCTGAAGTTGTGCCAAGGCTGTAGCCAGTTGTGCTTTGGATGCTTTGACCTGTATCTGTTCAGCCATGGCCTCGTTACTGGCAAGAGTCAGTTCGGCTTCAGAGCGGGCGACCCCGATTTGATAATCATTTTGATCCAACTCCACGAGAAGATCGCCTTTTTTAACCTGTTGATTGTCACGAACATGGACGGCGATCACCGTTCCCGCAACACGTGACGCAACGGGATGTATCGGCCCTTCAATGAATGCGTTATCCGTGGTTATACGGGTACGGCTGGAAACAATCCAAAAGAAGGCCATAAGGCAAAGTACGAGCAGAAGTACCACAATGATTTGTTTGGTTGGTTTTTTCTTCTCAGGAGCCTGCTCGTTTGGTGTGATGGGTGCAGAGCACATAGCTGTCTCCTTAGAGTGTTCCCGTAGCACGCTTCAAGCGGGCTAGCGCAAGATGGTAGTCATAAATTGCGGCCATGTTATCCGCCTCAGTTTGTGATAGGAGAGACTGGGCATCAAGCACATCGCTGGCGGTACCTACCCGTTCCTGATAGCGGTTTTTATTAATCCTGAGATTTTCTTCCGCCTGAACAATCGCCTTTTGGGTAACGGCAATGCGCTCACGGGCTAGTGTAAGTATCTGGCGGGCTGTTGTAAGCTCTAATACGGCCTGTCGCTCCTGAGCAACCAGCTGATCACGCAGACGGTCTCGCTCCAAAAGAGCCTTGGCCCGGGCAGCAGAGCTGGCAAAACCGTCAAAAAGATTGATGCTGAGACCGATGGTACCCGAGAGCATGGTCTGCTCTCTTAGGTGACTGTTTTCAAGATAGTCTGCGGAAACCCTCACAAAAAACTCAGGGTAGAAGCGTTGTTTTTGTTCTTCGGCAAGGTTGTCACTTGCTTGTATTCTGAAGCGGTAGCTGCGTAGGTCAGGTCGGTCAGCAACGAGGCGTAGCGGATTTTCGTCATGGACGGCCACTGATACGGTTTGGGGGGCGACCAGGTTCGGGCGATCGTTTTCCGTCGAGCCGATTAAAAATGCCAGATGTTGATACTGGGTGTTCTCATTGGTTATGGCTGCTAAGAGGTGGTGTTTAACGGCTGCCAGTCTAACATCAGCCTGTAAAAGGTCATTACGGGTTACTGAGCCAGCTTCATACAGTGCCTGGGCAACCCGGCGATGTTCTACTACAGTTTTTTCTTCACGGTTTAACGACTGAATACGGGATGCGTTATGCAATAACCCAAGATAGGTAGTAATGACCTCAAAGGTTACATCCTGGGAACGATCCAGAACAGCATGGGTCGTTGCATCACGAAGTGCTTCCATGGCTTTAGTGTGGGATTGGCGGCGTCCAAAATCCCAGAGTGTCTGCTGGGCTGCGACCGAGCCAAAGCGGTAGTGCTTATCCTGTGTTTCCATGGCAGCCATGCCACTCAATGCCATGGCCTGTGGGTCCCGGAGAGCTGTCCAGCCACCGGCCATATCAAGTCGCGGTAACCATTGGGCCTGTGCTTGTTTGACCTGCTGGTCACCAATGGCAACATCGTGCCGCAGTGCTCTGAGGTGGGGGTTTGCTGTTTTTGCTTTTGCCACAGCCTCTTCAAGGGTTAAGGGGGTTGCAAAGAGTGGTGAGCATGTACATAGAACACAAAGATAAGCAGTCAGGAAAGCAGGCAAACGCATAAGAGCATCCTTCTCACCGCCCGCAGAACACTGCGGACGGTGCATTCGTACACGAGGGCTATGGCTTTCGTTCTGCCAAGGCTGCCCCGATGAAGGCTTTGAAAAGCGGGTGCGGGAAAAGTGGTTTTGACTTGAACTCGGGATGGAACTGACAGGCTAAAAACCAAGGGTGGTCAGCCAGCTCAAGTATTTCAACGAGGTCGTGCTCTTTGTTGATGCCTGAGAGGACCAGGCCTTTACTGGTGAGCAGCTCACGGTATTCGTTGTTAAACTCATAACGATGTCGATGACGCTCTGATATCTCCGTATCCCCATAAGCTTCATCCGCACGGGTTCCGGGTGTGATGGTGCAGGGGCAGGCACCAAGGCGCATAGTGCCACCTTTGGTATGAATAGAACGTTGCTCCTCCATCAAATGGATGACCGGTTGTTGGCTGTCAGCTGCAAATTCAGTTGAATTCGCCTTGCTGAGACCGCAGACATTGCGGGCGTATTCGATGGCAGCCATCTGCATGCCGAGGCAGATGCCGAAGAAGGGAATGTTATGGGAACGGGCATATTCAATCGCCTTTATCTTGCCTTCAGTTCCCCGTTCACCAAAACCTCCGGGAACTAAAATACCGTCGATATCTTCGAACCAGCTGGCAGCACCATCCTCTTCAATTTTTTCGGCATCAACATACTTAAAGGTGACACGGCAATCGTTGGCAATACCGCCGTGGGTCAGTGCCTCTGAAAGTGATTTGTAGGATTCCGTCAGGTTGACGTACTTACCGACAATGGCGATACGCACTTCACCGTGGCTCGGGTGGCGCAGGGTTTCAACCACATCCTGCCAAGGGGTGAGTTCTGGTTGTTTGGTCCAGATGTTGAGGCGTTCCACAACCTGATCATCAAGACGCTCACGGTGCAGGGCCAGGGGAACGGCATAAATATGCTCTGCATCCACCGATGGGATGACAGCATTTTCAGGAACATTACAGAAAAGCGAAATTTTACGACGCATATCCTGAGGGAGTTCCCGGTCACAACGACACAGGAGAATGTCAGGTTGAATACCGATTTTACGTAGTTCCATGACGGAATGCTGGGTCGGTTTTGTTTTTAACTCTCCTGCGGCCCGAATATAGGGAACGAGGGTTACATGAATATAGAGGGTGTTGCCTTCACCACGGTCAAAACGGAACTGTCGGATAGCCTCGAGAAATGGCAGTGACTCAATGTCACCGACCGTGCCTCCGACTTCCACAATTGCCACATCAGTGTCTTTGACATTGGCAAGAATCTTCGATTTGATTTCCTCGGTAATATGGGGGATGACCTGAACGGTTCCTCCCAGATAATCACCACGACGCTCCTTCTCGATAACGGAGAAATAGACCTGTCCCGTGGTGAAGTTACTTTTCTTGGAAAGTTTGGCCGAGGTGTAACGCTCATAATGGCCAAGATCAAGATCGGTCTCGGCTCCATCATCGGTTACAAAAACTTCCCCATGTTGAAACGGCGACATGGTACCGGGATCAACGTTTATGTACGGGTCAAGTTTTTGCATCGTGACCCGTAAACCACGGGCTTCAAGCAGGGCACCGAGGGATGCTGCTGCAAGTCCTTTACCAATGGATGAGACGACGCCGCCGGTGATGAATATAAACTTTGTTTTCATGGAAGAAGACTCCTGGTCTTTAAATACGTTTGCGTCCATCGTCAGCCTGCATGAGCGCTTCAGCCCGCTGTAGGTCCTCCGGGGTGTCAACCCCGACTGCGACATGATCGGTCATAAGTACACGAATGGCGATGCCGTTTTCAAGGGCACGAAGCTGTTCGAGTTTTTCAGTTGTTTCTAACGGCGTCTGGGCTAAGGCGGCATACCGCAGAAGGCATTGCCGCTGAAATGCATACAGACCAATATGGCGATTAGCCTTGATGGTTCCGTCATCAATGGCCGCCTGTGTTAGGGCTGTACAGTCACGAACAAGGGGAATCGGTGCCCGTGAGAAATAGAGAGCGTTACCCTGCAGGTCAGTAACAACCTTTACAACGTTCGGTGAAAAATAATCGTCAATACTGGTTATCGGAGCAGCAAGGGTACTCATCATTACCCCTGACTGTTCTTGAAAAGGGCGAAGAGCCAGGTCAATGACGGCAGGGTCGATTAAGGGTTCATCACCCTGTACGTTCACAATAACATCAGCATCAAGCTTGGCCGCTACCTCCGCCAAGCGATCCGTACCGGTTTCATGATCAGGGGAGGTCATGACAGCGATACCACCTTGTGCTGTGATGACATCATAAATACGTTGATCATCAGTTGCGACAAGAACCTGATCCACCAGGCTGGCCTGACAGGTCCGTTCGTAGACGTGTTGAATCATCGGCTTGCCACATAAAAGGGCCAAGGCTTTACCGGGAAAGCGGGTGGACCCATAGCGGGCCGGGAGGATGGCAACCGTCTTCATCTTTTTCCGTTTCTACACCATGGGGATAGCCGTGCATGAAAACCTGTTCCTAATGCGGGAACATCATCGAAAATACTCTTTTCAAGTCGCTTCTGTCAAGTGGCCAACGGCACATAACACCTTGAAATTAAGTGCACTGAATTACGGCGGTCCACCAGTGTGATTGACCTCGCGGATGGGATAAGGTATAGGGTAGAGTGTCGAATTGTCTGCAGTGATCAGGAGTAGAGGTATGGCGCGTCCAAGTTGGGATCAGTATTTTATCGATATAACATATTTAGTGGCCACCCGGTCCACGTGCCTGCGTCGCCAAGTTGGGGCGCTGTTGGTGAAGGATCGTAATATACTTGCAACCGGCTATAACGGTACCCCAAGTGGTATTCGTCACTGTGAAGAAACCGGCTGTTTACGTGCGAAACTCAATGTCCCCTCCGGTGAGCGCCATGAGCTCTGCCGTGGTCTGCATGCTGAGCAGAACGCCATCATACAGGCTGCCCGTCATGGGGTTAATATTGATGGCGCAACACTCTACTGCACCACCATGCCTTGTATCATCTGTACCAAGATGCTGATCAATGCCGGTATTCGCCGTGTGGTCTATGCAGAAGGTTATGCCGATGAGCTGGCCCGCGAGATGATACAGGAGTCTGGTATTGAGGTGGTCTGTCATCCCCGCTCAGGTTCGGGGACTCCGACATGAAATGTCCCGGTTGTGGGTACCCTGATAGCAAGGTTGTGGACTCTCGCCCCGACAAAGGTGGCGCAGCCATTCGACGTCGTCGTGAGTGTGAACAGTGTAACCGCCGTTTTACGACCTTTGAGCGGATTGAGGACAGTCTCCCCTTGATCTGTAAAAAAGATGGACGGCGTGAGGCCTATGACCGCATCAAAGTGGTGGGTGGCATTAAGAAGGCCTGTGAAAAACGCCCTGTGTCCATTGAAGCAATAGAGCAAATGGCTGACCGGCTTGAGGTAAGGCTCCAGGAAATGGGCGAGCGCGAAGTGCCGGCATCCGTTATTGGTGAAGCAATTATGCACGAGTTGCATGCCGTGGATGAGGTGGCTTATGTCCGTTTCGCTTCAGTCTACCGCTCTTTTAAAGATATCAATGAATTTATGGATGAACTTCAGGACCTCCTGAAGAAGTAGGAGCTGGTAACGCTATGGACACGGCGGCGCGTCGCTATATGCAGCGGGCACTAACCCTTGCAAAAAAAGGTGTCGGCAGAACGGCACCCAACCCTGCAGTTGGTTGTGTTGTGGTCCGTGATGGGGTTATCGTGGGGGAGGGGTGGCACCGCCGTGCGGGGACGCCCCATGCTGAAGTACATGCACTTGCCATGGCAGCAGAAAAGGCTCACGGCAGTGATGTGTACGTTACCCTTGAACCCTGTTCCCATACCGGTCGCACGCCCCCCTGTTGTGATGCGCTCCTCGCTGCTGGTGTTGCACGGGTTTTTGTGGGGATGATCGATCCCAATCCGCAGGTCGCTGGTCGGGGTATTGCCCGACTTCAACAGGCCAACGTGTCGGTTTTTGTGGGGCTCTTGGAAGATCGTTGCCGTGCCTTAAACCCTGGTTTTATCAAACAGATGACCACAGGGTTACCCTATGTGCTCTATAAGGCAGCGTTGACGCTTGATGGTTTCACTGCGACGGTTTCCCATGATTCTCGTTGGGTATCCGGTCCGTCAGCGCGCCGTGAAGTGCACCGCCTACGTAATCAGCTTGATGCGGTTATGGTTGGTGTTGATACGGTGGTGCATGACAACCCGCAGTTAACGGTGCGGGATTGTCGCGGGCGTAACCCGTGGCGGATTGTTGTTGACTCCCAACTGCGTACCCCAGTGACCTCCAAGATCGTCACGGATAACATGGCCGTTAAAACAATCTTTGTTACGACCGTTACGGACCCCGTGCGAGTAGCCGGTGTTACACGCCATGGTGCTCAGGTCATGACCGTTCAGGCAAATGCGTGTGGGCAGGTCTCCTTAGAGATAATGTTACGCGCTCTTGCAATGCGGGGAATTTCCTCGATTCTCTGTGAGGGGGGAGCGACGTTGGCAGGAGCGTTACTTGAGGCCGGCCTGATCGATTGTTGTCTCTTTTTTACGGCACCTAAATTACTCTTTGACGGACAACCGGCTTTTCGCCTGCCGGGTGTAGGGCGTATGGCTGATGCCTGGACAGGTCAGATTACGTCGCTCAAAATGCTTGATGGTGATATTATGGTGCAGTTCATACCAAAGGCAGGTGGATCTCAATGTTCACGGGACTGATAGAGACAACTGGGGTGCTGGTCGAACTCGCAAACCGCGGAGAACGCAGGGTTTTGAGCTTGACGGCAGCGTTTCAAGCCGGTGCTGTTGCCATCGGCGACTCCATAGCAGTGAACGGCATCTGTTTAACCGTTATTGCCCAGCAGGGGGATCGTTTTCAGTTCGATGTTTCTCCGGAAACCGTTAAATGCAGTGGCCTTGCCACCCTTAGGCCGGGGGCACGATTAAACCTCGAGCGGGCTCTTTCCTTCGGTGGGCGGTTAGATGGGCATCTTGTGACAGGCCATGTCGATTGTACGGCAACATTGGCAGAACAGAGTTCTCAGGGGAATGCTGTTAGTATACGCTTCAAACTTCCTGCTGAACATGCCGCCATGCTAGTGCCGAAGGGGTCAGTTGCCATAGATGGCATCAGTCTAACGGTCAATGATGTAGGCTCTGACTGGTTTACGGTTGCAATTATCCCCCATACCCTGGCACGAACAACCCTGCAGCATGCAACCGTTGGCACCCTGGTTAATATTGAAACAGATATTATTGGTAAGTATGTGGCACGTCTTGTAAGCCCCCACCGTACCTCTGGTGGCCTCACCTTTGAAAAACTTGCATCACACGGGTTCATGTAACCATAACGACGAAAGGGACGATCGTATGTCCGTTTGTACAATTGAAGAAGCGCTTGAGGATATTAAACAGGGTAAGATGGTTATCCTGGTGGATGATGAAGACCGTGAGAATGAGGGTGACCTTACAATGGCGGCTGCAATGGTCACTCCTGAAGCCATTAACTTTATGGCGAAGTACGGACGTGGCTTGATATGTCTAACCCTGACGGCAGAAAAGTGTGATCAGCTGGGGTTAAAGCCGATGGTGCGGGATAATACCTCCCCCTTTGAAACCGCTTTCACCATATCCATTGAGGCCCGCCATGGGGTTACAACGGGTATATCCGCTGCCGATCGTTCCCATACGATAAAAACGGCCGTGCAGCCTGATGCTTCCGCCGCCGACCTCGTCAGCCCTGGGCATATATTCCCCTTACGGGCACGTCCAGGTGGGGTTCTTGTACGTACGGGCCAGACAGAAGGCTCGGTTGATTTGGCCCGTTTGGCAGGTCTTGATCCCTCTGGTGTTATCTGTGAGATTATGAACGATGATGGCAGTATGTCCCGCATGCCAGAGCTCAAAGCATTCGCACAGGAACATGGCATCAAGATCTGCACCGTTGCCGACCTGGTGGCCTATCGCTTGAAGCATGAGCAACTGGTTCGACAGGTTGCCGATGCCAAGTTGCCGTCACGTTTCGGTGGCGACTGGCGTATCATTGCCTTTGAGAATGACATTGACCACCTCGATCATATCGCGTTGGTGAAAGGTCCTTTGAGCGGTAGTGAGCCAGTGTTGGTGCGGGTACACTCGGAGTGTCTCACCGGTGATGTTCTGGGTTCCATGCGTTGTGACTGTGGTGACCAGCTCCATAAGGCCATGGAGACAATCGAAAAGGAAGGGCAGGGGGTCATTCTTTACATGCGCCAGGAAGGGCGGGGGATTGGTCTGGTTAATAAGCTTAAGGCCTATGAACTGCAGGATCAGGGGCTTGATACCGTTGAGGCGAATCAGCAGCTTGGATTTAAGGCCGATATGCGTGACTACGGTGTTGGTGCCCAGATTCTCGTGGCCCTCGGTATTAAGAAGATCCGCCTATTAACTAATAACCCCCGTAAACTGGTCGGTTTGCAAGGGTACGGTATTGAAATAGTCGACCGTGTCGCCATTGAAGCAAATCCAACCTGTTCTAATCAGCGCTATCTCGAAGCAAAGCGGGATAAGCTTGGTCACATGCTGGAGAACATTTAGTGCGGGTTTTAGTACATTTATGTTGTGGTCCCTGCGGTACGGTGCCTATGACGGTACTGCGCGGGGAAGGATTTGACCTGACAGGTTTCTTCTACAACCATAACATTCACCCCTACCAAGAGTATGTACGACGCTTAGAAGGGGTACAGCAGTTGGCTAAGGCCTATGATTTCAAACTCGTTCTGCGTGATGAGTACGACCTGGAGGGTTTTTTGGCCAATGTGGCTGCCGATCCATCCAAGCGCTGCGCCTATTGTTATGCATCACGCCTTGATGCCGTTGCAGCTGAAGCAAAGCAGGGCGGCTATGATGGGTTTTCTTCGTCGCTTTTTTACAGTCGCTACCAAAATCATGCCTTAATGCAAGAGGCTGCTGAAATTGCAGCCCAGAGCCACGGCGTTCAGTTTATCTATCGTGATTTCCGTCCTGGCTGGCAGGAGGGTATTACCCGTTCGAAAGAGTTGGGACTCTATCGTCAGCAGTATTGCGGTTGCATCTACAGTGAAAAAGACCGCTATCATCCTCGTCTTTCGCAGTAAATCATAAAATCATATGGCTCAGTGAATAACGCAAAAAGGCCCGGATTGCTCCGGGCCTTTTTGACTGGCTGTGTTTCTTAAGCGGTGTTGTGCTTAAGCGTGGATAGCGCCAACAGGGCATGTATCAACACAAGCGCCACAGTCGATGCAGGTATCTGCGTCGATGACGCGCTTTGCGCCTTGCTCGCTGATAGCGTTAACCGGACAGCTGTCCTCACATGCAGCACAGTTGGTGCAATCGTCAGTAATAGTGTGAGCCACGGGTACCACCTCCTAGAAAATGTGTGGGTAACGTTGTTACCTACAAAAGACTGTCACGATGTACCATAGGCTCACGCAAATGTCCAGCAAAAGTGTATACAAAATCTCGCGGCCTCTGAACCGATAAAGTGGTTGAATTTTTCAGGGAGGCCATGCTATATCAAATGCGGTTTTATTCTGGCATTCAGAAGCTTTATTGTTACTGTAATCATTTTAATTTTGTTTAATATTCAGGCCGTTACGGCACAGGAGAGCCTATGATCATCATGGCGTTGAACTGCGGGAGTTCATCCCTCAAATATCAGCTGTTTGATTGGGAAACGAAGGTTGTCGTTGCCAAGGGTATGGTTGAGCGGGTCATTGTCGGTGACTCTTTTATTGAGCATGACGTACCTGGCCGTGAAAGCTATAAACTCCAGCAGGACTGTGCTGATCACCGTGAAGCTATTGACCTGGTTATTCGTACGGTCACGGATAGTGAGCACGGAGTACTTACGTCGGTAGCAGAAATCTCAGCCGTTGGTCACCGTGTTGTGCATGGTGGTGAGCAGTTTACCTGTTCTGTATTAATAAACGATGAAGTGCTTGATGCTGTTAAGGCGGTTCAGCACCTGGCTCCACTGCACAATCCACCGAACATCGATGGTATTGAAGCAGCCATGTCATTAATGCCTGATGTTCCCCAAGTTGCCATCTTTGATACCGCTTTCCATCAAACCATGCCGGAACATGCCTTCTTGTATCCGGTACCGTACGATTGGTATAAAGACCATGGTGTTCGTCGCTATGGCTTCCACGGCACTTCCCACCTGTATGTTTCCAAGCGTGCAGCAAACTTGCTTGGTAAGCCGGCTGACCAATGTAATATTATAACCATGCACATCGGGAATGGTGTTTCCCACTGTGCGATTAAAAACGGTGTCTCCGTTGATACTACCATGGGGTTGACGCCACTTGAAGGTGCTGTCATGGGAACGAGAAGTGGTGATATAGACCCCGCAATTCCTGCCTTTATGATGCAGAAAGAAAATCTTTCGGCAAAAGAGATTGACAGCATTCTTAACAAGAAGAGCGGTATTCTTGGAATTACCGGTCGATTTACCGATCGCCGTGATGTTATTGAAAATGCAGCCAACGGTGACCACCGTTGTCAGTTAGCCCTTGATATTGAGGCCTATCGTCTACGCAAGTATATCGGTTCTTTCATGGCTGCCATTGGTCGTCTTGATGCGGTCGTTTTTACCGCTGGAGTCGGTGAGATGGGGGCCGCCATTCGTGAAAAAGCAATCGAAGGGCTTGAGCATCTTGGTATCCATCTCGACCGTGAGCGCAATAAGGGTGCCATGACTCGTCGCCGTGAGTCGTTGATTACGACCGATGATTCACCGGTCAAAGTCTTTGTTATTCCGACGGATGAGGAGCTGGTTTTTACAGAAGATGTTGTTGCAATCTTGAATGGGACCTATACGGATCATATGCAGTTCCCTTACTCTTTTGCACAACCGGATTTTGTGCGGCAATAAGTACTTTCTCTCGACAGTATGCAACAGGCCAAGGTGTTATGCGCACCTTGGCCTGTTTTGTTTAGAGGGAGTGTCGATAGTGCGTCCCCGGTCAGGGGCACGGCATGCAGGAATCGATTGCGGCATCAGGCTCCTTCTTTTTTAAGTTCTTCCAAAATCGCACAGGCTTCCTGTTTGAGGTCATCGGCTTGGGGGTTTGTTTCCTGCACAATATAACGTTCAAGGTGCTGGATAGCTTCTGCAATACGTTCCTGATCCATACAGATATCAACCATGGTGAGATGTCCCGTGGTCATCTCAGGCCCTGCATTTTCAAAACCTTCAAGAAGTACCGCTTCAGCTTCCTCAATTTCATCGAGGTCATAGAGCATGTCTGCCAGATTCTCATAGGCCATAGGGTCATCGGGAGCCAGTTCGATTGCCTGTTCATAGCACTGCTGTGCCTCGCTGTACTGCCCGAGCATCCCCCAAAGGTCACCCTGTGCATTGAGGACAAAGGCACTTTGGGGGTGATGTTGACGGGCTGTGCTCAAAAGAGCTTGGGCTTCGTCGTATGATTTGTTGCCAGCCAAGATGACCGCACTGCCGACGAGGGCATCTTCATCATGGGGGTCCTGCTGCAGCATGGTTGTGTAGACGAGCATCGCTTGATCTTGTTGGTCTGATTCCAGGTAGGCTTCAGCCAAGGCCAGATGATAATCGTTGTCCTGTGGAGCGAGGGTGCAGGCCTTAGTTAAAGACACAATACCTGCGGTATTGTTTTTTAACGCCAGTTCGGCGCTGCCCAAGAGAGAATATAACTCAGCGTGGTTGGGATTGCTTGTAATCAAGTCTGCTGCCTGCTTTTTAAGATCCTGCCATTGTTGCTGCTGGTACAGGTCATGTAATTTTTCTACTTGGTCGTTACTGATAGACATGGAGAACTCCTTAAGAGGTACACTTTGTGACAATATTGTTTATAGTACGCTAAAACCTTGCAATCAGGCAAGTAACTCACGTACTATACCGTATCAACTTTACGGAGTGCGTCAATGTCGCCAGAGTACGGTCAACAGAGCCTAGGGTTCAGTACCCTGGAAGACATCAGTAGTATCATCCTGCACTCCCATGACCTCCATGAAACCCTCGATAATATAGTTACCCTTGTTGCAAAACGTATGGGAAGCGACGTCTGCTCAATTTATCTCCTGGAAGATGATCAAAGCACTCTGGTGCTGCGTGCCACAAAAGGACTTGCCAAGCATGCGGTCGGTAAAATATCCATGCAGGTAACGGAAGGACTGACCGGCCTCGTTATCCAAAGCGGTGATGTGGTGGCTACTGATAATGCGCCAGCCCATCCCCGGTATAAATATTTTAAAGGCTCAAAAGAGGAGCGCTTTTCCTCCTACCTCGGTTTACCCTTGATTGCCCAACGAAGCCTTTTGGGGGTAATTGTTATACAAACCGTAGATCCACGCCTGTTTACAGAACAGGAAATACGCGTTCTAAAAACAATTACCGTTCAGTTGGGTGGTATTGTGCAAAATGCACGACTGCTTGACTCCATCCAATCGAAAGAGCAGGAGCGCGCTTTTTATGAGG
The DNA here is from genome assembly GCA_964456065.1 of uncultured Geobacteraceae bacterium. Classification (GTDB taxonomy): domain Bacteria; phylum Desulfobacterota; class Desulfuromonadia; order Geobacterales; family Pseudopelobacteraceae; genus Trichlorobacter. The sequence goes on along the minus strand of CAYVYW010000010.1, from coordinate 25,973 downwards.
AAGAGCTCTCTCGCCTTAAAATCAATCGGCCAGCTGCTGCTGAAGTGCATGAAGAGCTCGCTGATAAGGGGCCTGTAGCGGTCTCACTTGTTGGTGTTGCCGTATCAGCCGGTTTCTCTCATGGTAAGGTTTTTATCCTTGACCGTTTTAATGACAAGGTTATTCAGGTTGCCAAAGTCGGCACCCGCGCCGAGGAGCATGCCCGTCTTCAAGAGGCGCTGGAAAAGGTTACGATACAGACTATCTACATGGAAAAACGGGTCAATGACCTGCTGTCTGCCGATGATGCAGCTATCTTTCATACTCATTTGATGATTCTGGAAGACCGCAGTTTCACCACGAAAATAAATGAGCTGGTGGAGCAGGGCGTTGGCGCTACCCGGGCAGTACATGAGGTGGTTCAGGGGTATGTCGAAGTATTTCAGGCCATGGAAGATCCCTATTTGCGGGAACGTTCTGCAGATATGGAGGATATCGGTCGTCGTCTGATTGATGCGCTTGAAGGGACGGCTGACCAACCCATAACACTTAAGGATAAAAGAATCATTGTGGCGGAGGATATTTTCCCGTCAGACATGGCTATGCTGGACCACGATAAAATTCTTGCCATTGTGACGGAAAAAGGCAATCGCTACTCCCATGCCGGCATTATGGCAAAATCCCTCGGTATTCCAGCTGTTGTCGGTGTTGCAGGTCTTATGGCAGCTGCCAATGTCAAGGATCAGATTATTGTTGATGGTACCTCTGGTCATATTTATCTCAACCCGAAGCGGCATATTAAGAGTGAGTACCTGCGTCTTGAGCGGGAACGTGATTCATGGTTGAAAGAACTTGAGCCACTCAAGGAGCTTCCTGCGGTAACGACCGATGGAATCAGAATTGCTTTGCGCGCTAATATCGGCATGGTTTCCGATATCAGAACAGCCCTCCACCATGGCGCAGAAGGGGTTGGTCTTTATCGTACCGAGTTCCCCTATATGGCCCGTGCGAGTTTCCCAACCCGTCGTGAGCAGACACGTCTGTATACCAAAGTACTGGAGGGTTTCCCCCAGCAAACGGTTAATATACGCACTCTTGATATCGGTGGCGACAAGGGCTTGCCGTATTTCAATCATCCCCACGAGGAAAATCCGTTTCTTGGTTGGCGTTCCATTAGGATTTCACTCGATGAGACGGCCCTTTTCAAAGAACAGCTTGCTGCTATTGTGTCGGCTGCCGGTCAAGACGGGCAGGCCACAGTTATGTTTCCCCTCATCAGTTCAGTAGAGGAGATTCAGCGTATTCGTGGCATTTTGGCAGAGGTCATGCATGAGTTGCAGCAGGAGGGGGTAGCGCTACCTGACCATATACCGTTTGGTATTATGGTGGAAGTGCCCTCTGCCGTTCAGATTATTGACCGTCTTGCTCCACTGGTTGATTATGTGAGTATCGGTACAAATGATTTGATTCAGTATATGCTTGCTGCCGATCGTAATAATCCGAAAATCAAAGATTATTATGAACCGCTCCATCCGGCAGTGCTGGCTGCTATTCAGCGGGTGGTGGATGTCTGTCGCCCCTTGGGACGCAAAGTATCGGTGTGTGGTGAAATGGCAGGAGACCCGTTGATGGCATTACTGTTAGCCGGTATGGGGGTCAGGGAGTTTAGTCTGTCGGCACCGAACATTCCGCTCGTGAAACAGGCCATACGTGGATGCTCGATGAAGAGCTGTCGTCATTTAGCGCGAACAGTCCTTGCCATGGACCGTGCTGTGGACATCAGAAACTATCTAGAGCGCCGTAGACCGAAGCTGTTACCGGTCGGTTGATGGTGGCAGCCGTTCGCTGAGGACCACTTTGGTGAAAGGCAGGGTTATGCGGCGGTCCTGCTCGAGGGCGGTGCGGTAGAGTTGGGTCAAGGCTTCAATCAGAGCACCGGCGTGACGGGGGAGTACGGTTAAGAGCCACGTGCATACCGCTTCAGGCATGACAATATTTCGGTCGCGGGCAAGTTTCATAATGAGCATGCGACGGGAGTGGTCATCGGTGATATCCAGATGGGCCACCAAGCCCCAGACCAGTCGTGAAGCAAGGTGTTCATCAATACAAGGTAACTCATCAGGTGTGAGTCGCCCAGCCATCAGAATTTTCTTCCCTCTTGTATAGTGACGATTAAAGGCTTCCCATACCATGCCCCGTTGGTCTGGATGCTCAGGAAGAGCTTCGAGCTGATCTATGATCAGGCAGGCGCTGTCATCTTGGTGCAGGGCACGGGGTAGGTCACTGGCTTGGTAGAGCGGGACTTGAAAGTGGTCAGCAACTGCCTGCAGAAGATGGGTCTTGCCGGAACCGCTTGTACCATGGAGGTAGAGTACCTGCTCGATAGAACCTGAGTCGAGAAGACGCTGACAAAACTGCAGAGCAGCCTGGTTACCACTACAGCAGATAAAATTATCAAAATCCTGCCGTGGCGTCACAGGGAGATCAAGGGCCTGCTGCTGCATCAGAAGAGCTGTCCCTGAGGTGCTAGACTGGGAAGTGCCCGCTGGAAGTGATTAAAGGCCGCCTTGGTGGCTACTCTGCCGCGGGGAGTGCGGTTTAAGAAGCCATTTTGAATCAAAAATGGCTCATAGACGTCTTCAATGGTGTCTCGCTCTTCACCAATGGCGGCGGCTATCGTATCAAGCCCCACGGGACCGCCGTTAAACTTATCTATGATAGTCAAGAGAATCATACGATCCATCTGATCAAACCCCATGGCGTCAATTTCCAGAAGTTTGAGTGTCTCTTCAACCACAGAACGGGTGATGATGCCATCGGCACGAACTTGGGCAAAGTCACGCACACGGCGTAGCAAACGGTTGGCTATGCGAGGAGTTCCCCGGCTGCGACGTGCCAGTTCAAGGGCTCCTGCCGGATCAATCTCGCTACCGATAATACCTGCAGAACGGCAGATGATGGTTGCCAATTCCTGATCAGTATAAAACTCCAACCGTGCAATGACACCAAAACGGTCACGAAGGGGTGAGGAGAGCAATCCAGCACGGGTTGTGGCGCCTACCAAGGTGAACTTCGGCAGATCCAGCTTGATGGAGCGGGCACTCGGCCCCTGACCAATCATAATATCCAGCTGAAAATCCTCCATGGCTGGATAAAGAATTTCCTCCACCACATGGGACAGACGATGGATTTCATCAATGAAGAGAACATCGTGGGGTTCAAGGTTGGTGAGAATAGCTGCCAAATCACCAGGCCGTTCAATAACGGGGCCGGAGGTTGATTTGAGGTTTGTCCCCATTTCGGATGCAATAATATTGGCTAGGGTTGTTTTTCCCAAGCCAGGGGGGCCATACAAAAGAACATGATCCAACGATTCACCGCGACCCCGCGCCGCATCAATGAAGAGCTCAAGATTGCTTCGGATCTTTTCTTGACCGATATATTCCGAGAGTACACGCGGCCGTAGGGTCGCATCGTACTGCAGGTCATCGTCACGGCGGTCTGGGGTGATTGTACGTTCCATGGAGTGACTATGCCGTACTTTTGTACGCTTGTCAAAGGAGCGGCTCCATGGTATGAAAATTATGGCTTTGGCTGTCACTTTTGGCCACGCTACACGTTGTTGTACCTTTGAGGAGTTATTTATGACGACACATGCTGTTTCCATAGGATCAGTCACCATCGGTGGGGGGCAACCGTTGGTTTTGATTGCCGGTCCCTGCGTTATTGAAAATGAAGACACCACCATGCGCCATGCTGAGCGTCTGAAGACTATCTGTGCTGAGGTCGGTATTCCTCTCATTTTCAAGTCTTCCTACGATAAAGCCAACCGCACCTCTGCAGCTGGTTTTCGTGGTCCAGGCCTTGAGGCTGGTTTACGTATCCTTGAGAAGGTCAAGCGCAGCTTTGATGTTCCTGTGATTTCCGATGTGCACTCAATTGAACAGATTGATCCTGCCGCAGCAGTACTTGATGTTTTACAGATTCCCGCTTTTCTCTGCCGGCAGACCGATCTACTTACGAAGGCAGCCAGTACCGGAAAACCGGTCAATATCAAAAAAGGGCAGTTTCTTGCGCCTTGGGACATGAAGAACGTGGTCGGTAAAATGTTGGCTGCCGGTAATGAAAATATCATCCTGACGGAGCGTGGTGCCAGTTTTGGTTACAATAACCTGGTGGTGGATATGCGCTCATTTCCGGTCATGCGTGGTTTTGGCTACCCCGTTGTCTTTGATGCAACCCATAGCGTGCAGATTCCTGGCGGGCAGGGAACTTCATCCGGTGGGCAGCGGGAATTCGTTGAGACGCTCTCCCGTGCCGCTGTGGCAACCGGCATTGATGGGCTCTTTATGGAAGTGCATGAGTCGCCTGACCAGGCCCTTTGTGATGGACCGAACTCCATACCACTTGCAGAACTGGCCCCACTTCTGAACCGTTTGATGGCTATCGACGAGTTAGTACGATGAGTCGTATTCTTTCTGAAGGGCGCAAATTAATCCTGGCTGAGGCTGAAGCTGTTGCTGCTTTGGCTGAGCGTCTTGATGGTTCTTTTGTTGCTGCAGTTGAAACGATTCTTGCCAGTCGTGGCCGCGTTGTGGTGACCGGGATGGGTAAGTCGGGTTTAATCGGTCAGAAAATAGCATCAACCATGGCCTCCACTGGAACACCAGCTTTCTTTCTGCATCCAGCAGAGGGTATCCATGGTGATTTGGGCATGATTATGGCGGGTGATGTTGTAATTGGCATTTCCAACAGCGGTGAAACAGAAGAACTGCTACGAATTCTGCCGGTGATTAAACGACTTGATGCCACCTTGATTGCCATGACCGGTAACCCGGATTCGAATTTGGCGCGTACCAGCGATATATTACTCGAGGTTCGTATCAATGAGGAAGCCTGTCCCCTCGGGCTGGCACCAACGTCATCGACTACAGCAACCCTTGCCATGGGGGATGCATTGGCGGTGGCACTCTTAGTCGAGCGTGGTTTCAAGGCAGAGGATTTCGCCATTTTTCATCCTGGTGGCGCCTTGGGTAAGAAGCTGCTTCTACGGGTTGGCGACCTTATGCATCGTGATGAAAGTATACCACTGGTCTTTCAGAACACACCGATGCGGGATGCACTATTTACCATTACCTCAAAGGGGCTTGGCGTTACCGGCGTTTTAGATGCCGATGGTTCTCTCGTGGGGGTTATTACGGATGGTGATCTGCGGCGGCGTCTTGAAGAGGGTGCTGAAATCCTGAATGTCCCGGCAGGGGAGATTATGCACGGAACCCCTAAACGTATTCGGGCCCGTGAGTTGGCTGCTTCAGCACTGCAACTGATGGAGCGCCATGCTATTACGACCCTGTTTGTATTCGACGAGTTAGATGATGCGGCCCCCTGTGGTATTATTCATCTCCATGACCTCTTAAAGGCGGGTATTGCATGACGGACCGACTGGGCAAAGTAGCATTACTACTGCTTGATGTAGATGGTGTTTTGACTGATGGCCGCATTATATGGGATGCCAATGGCACTGAGATTAAATTCTTCAATGTCAAAGACGGCCACGGTATCAAGCTTCTGCAGCGGGCCGGCATACGCATCGGTATCATCACGGGCCGCACCTCTTTAGTGGTTGATTTGCGGGCAAAAGAGCTTGGTATTGACCTTGTCTATCAAGGGTCGCTACGTAAGCAGGATAGCTATGATGAGATCAAGCAGATTACGGGTCTGCGTGATGATCAGATTGCCTACATGGGTGATGACGTTATCGACGTGCCGGTTATGCGCCGGGTCGGCTTTGCGGCAGCCCCGGCCGACGCCATGCCGGAAGCTCTGGCTGTGGCTGACTTTATTGCTTCACGTGATGGTGGTATGGGTGCTGTCCGCGAATTTTGTGATCTTATCCTTAAGTGTCGTGGTGACTGGGACCATTTGGTCAAAGAACGCTACGAGCTCCTCAATTAATCCTTATACAATCTTTATGCCAATAGTTCAGTGTTAGTGCCAAATTCCTAGACAGCCCTAGGGAGCAATGGTATAGTTGTGCTATGCAGATCCCTTCTAGACAACGTATCAGGCAACTTCTGGCCGGTGCTATGCTTGTGGTGGCTCTTGGTCTCCTGGCCCTGATTCTTCGCGGTAAGCCTACATCACCACCGCCGCTATCACCCGATGCGGCTCCAGCCGGTGCCGATATGGCGCTAAAGCGTTTTGAGTTCTCCGAGATGCAGGGAGCGCGTCTGGCATGGCGATTGGTAGCGGACAAAGCGGTCTACGAAAAAGATGGGGGTACGGCACAGCTGCAGGTTGTCAGTATCATTATTCATGATGAGCACGGCGGTACCATGACTATTACTGCTCCGCGTGGGACCTTCCAAGAAAAACGTCAGTTGGTTACCCTTTTGGATGATGTCCATGGTGTTTCCAGTAAAGGCATGATTATGAGCGGGGACGTGGTTTACTACAATGCCAAAGCAGGCCTTGTAAGTAGTGATCGCCCGGTCAAGGTTGTGGATGGTCGTTTAACACTGACCGGCACTGGTATGACTATGACGGTTAAAGATTCCCGTGTCCGGTTTACCGGTCCGGTTACGTCAGTTATTGAGGGGAACCATGGGAAAAAACGTTAAGTTTCTGATGGCTAGTCTTGTTGTATCATTACTGCAGGTTACACCACTTTGGGCGGCACCTGATGTTGGGTCTGCACCAACAAAATCGGTCTCAGGCACGGCAGTGACGAAAGCTCCGGCCAAGCCTGCCCAACAGCGTAACCGCTCAAATACGCCGATACATGTAAAGTCCAGCGAGCTTTTTGCTGATAACAACGCTAAAACAGCAACGTTTATTGGCAAAGTTGTTGCCCGTCAGGACGATGTTACTATTTATTGCGATAAAATGATCGTCTACTACGGTGAGAATTCCGATGAGGTTGATAAAATAGAGGCTATCGGTTCAGTGCGTATCCTTCAGACCAACCGGGTTGGTACCGGTGGTCACGGCCTCTATGAGAGTAAGATTGGTAAGATTACCCTGACCATCCAACCGCGGGTAACACAGGATCGAGATACAGTGACTGGCCAGGTGATTGTCTATTATTTAGATGAGGACCGTAGTCATGTCACCAGTGGTGATTCGAACCGTGTTGAAGCGGTCATTTATCCGAAGCAGAAGGAGAAGAAACCCGATGCCCGCAAAAAACCGTAATCGAACCCTGCGGGGTGAGGGGCTGGTTAAGGTGTACGGCCCCAGAACGGTGGTGTCGTCAGTCAGCCTTACGGTTAGCTCTGGTCAGGTTATTGGCCTTCTGGGACCTAATGGCGCCGGGAAAACAACCACTTTTTATATGGTGGTTGGCCTGACCCGTCCTGATGCGGGACGAATTTTTCTGGATCAGCAGGAGTTGACTGAACTGCCGATGCATGAGCGAGCAGCCCTGGGTGTGAGTTATTTACCCCAGGAAGCCTCGGTATTCAGGAAGCTATCTGTTCGTAATAATCTGCTTGCAATCCTTGAAATGGTTGAATCCGACCGTGAACAGCAGGAACATCGAGCGCAACAGCTGATGGAGGAATTCGGTATTACCCATATTGCTGACAGTTTCGGCTACGCTCTGTCGGGCGGTGAACGCCGCAGGGTGGAAATCGCACGGGCTCTGATTACAAATCCTGCTTTTATTCTGCTGGATGAGCCCTTTGCCGGTATTGACCCGATTGCCGTGGCTGATATTCAACAGTTAATCCGCGGTTTAAAGCAACGGGGTATCGGGGTTTTAATTTCTGATCACAATGTACGTGAGACGCTTGGGGTCTGTGACAGTGCTTATATTGTCAATGCCGGTCAAGTCCTTGAGTATGGGACCCCCCAGCAAATTGCAGAGAGCGATAAGGCCCGAGCCATTTATCTCGGTGAGAATTTCCGGCTTTAAAGGGTAAACGAAACCATGGCAATGGAGATGCGGCAACAACTGAGGCTTTCGCAACAACTGGTGATGACACCTCAGTTGCAGCAGGCTATTAAGTTACTCCAGATGACCAGGGTGGAACTGCAGGATGTAGTCCGCCAAGAGCTTGAAGAGAACCCTTTGCTTGAAGAAGTCAGTGAGTTTGGTGACGAACTCGAGTTTGACCGGACTATGGAGCAGGAAAAAAGTGAGCAGGAAGAGCTGCCGCATGAACGCTATGACGAAGTGGTGGCAGACGGTGAAACACTGCGGGATTGGGATGAGTTCCGTGATGGGTACAGCTATTCCGTAGGTGAGCATGGTTACGATGGTGAAGAACGTCCCTCGCCAGAGGCCTATCTCACCAAGGCAACTAATCTGCGGGATTATCTGATGGATCAGCTTCAGTTGTCGTCGCTGTTTCTCGATGAGGAGCGGGATCTTGCTGTTTTTTTAATAAACAGTCTAGAGGATGATGGTTATCTCCGTACCCCCCTTGAGGCGTTAGCTGAGCAAATTGGCGTAGCCCTGGATCAGGTGGAACAGGTTTTGTTAAAAATCCAATCCTTTGAACCGGTGGGTGTTGCAGCTCGCTCGTTAATGGAGTGTCTCTTTGCACAGGCAAAAGACCAAGGGCTTGCCAAGGGTATTGTCGGCCATATCCTGCAGGATTTTCATAAAGAGCTTGAGCAGCGCAACTTCCGTCAGATAGCCCGGAGCCTTAAAGTTGATCTTGATGAGGTTTTGGCTGCCATTAGTCAGATTGCTTCACTCGACCCGGCGCCGGGTCGCCGTTTTAGCTCTGAAACACCACAGTACATCTCTCCTGATATTTTTGTTACCAAGGTTGCTGATGATTATGTGGTAACGTTGAATGAAGAAGGCTTGCCGTCTCTACGTGTTTCACCGTATTATATGGGCATCAAAAAAACTGGTAGTCTCGATAGTAAAGCAGAGGATTACATAGGCGACCGGATGCGTTCAGCACAATGGCTGATTAAAAGTATTCAGCAGCGTCAACGCACCATTTACCGGGTTGCAAAAAGTATTATAAAATTTCAGCGTGACTTTTTAGATCGTGGTGTCTTGGGATTGAAGCCGTTGGTTCTGCGTGATGTTGCTGAGGATATCGGCATGCATGAGTCGACCATCAGTCGGGTAACCACCAATAAATATATGCAGACCCCTCAAGGGCTCTATGAATTAAAATATTTTTTCAGCAGCGGCCTTTCGACTTCCGACGGCGACTCAGTTTCGTCCGAGAGTGTTAAGGATCGTATTAAGTCCATTATCGATGCGGAGAACCCGGCTAAGCCGCTTTCAGACCAACGGATTGCGGAGATGCTATCCGATGCTACGGTCAACATCGCTCGACGGACGGTTACCAAATACCGGGAACTGATGCGTATCGGATCATCATCCGAGAGACGTAGGCAGTTCTGAGCTGCGCTGCCGAGCATGGCAGCGAACATAAAAAGGAGTAGCACGTATGCAAGTGACCACAACATTCAGACACATGGAACAGAGTGATGCCCTCAAAAGCTATGCCCAGGATAAGTTGAGCCGTCTTGTGGTTTATCTCGAGGGGCCGGTCTCGGCACACATTTACTTCAGCGTGGAAAAGATCCGGCATATTGTCGAGATCGTGCTGACCAATCGCAGTATCACCGTGAAAGCTTCTGATGCAACCCATGATATGTATGCTTCAATCGATGCGGTTCTTGATAAGCTCGAGCGTCAGCTGAACCGCTATAAGGAAAAGCTGAAGGCCCACAAGCCCTCTGCCCATAACGGCAAGGCCATGTCTAAAAAAGTCATCGAAATGGATGATGTGGATGTTACTGCTGACGAACCCCAAGTGGTGAGCACCAAGTCGGAGACCGCAAAGCCGATGTCAGTTGATGAAGCCGTTATGCAGATGGACCTGCTCCACAAAGACTTCCTGGTCTTCGCCGATGCCATCTCTGGCGAGCTGAACGTTCTGTACCGTCGTAAAGACGGCAAGTTCGGCTTGATTGAACCTCAGCGTAGCTAACCTTGTGGAACTGAGGGGGGCTTTCTCCCCCTCAGTTCACTGAGTTGACCATTATGATCACCCTGACCATTAAGGACCTACTCGATGATAGTGAGTATGGTCTTGATTTGCGTTTGCTCGCTGGTGAAACCGGCCTTGAGCACCAAGTCAGCTCTTCTCGTATTCAGAAGCCCGGGTTGGCCTTAACCGGTTACACAAAGCATCTGCATCCTTCGCGCGTACAGGTACTTGGGATGACAGAAATTTCATACCTTGAGCAGTTGGATGAGGAAGCGCAGAGACAGAATTCTGAGGCTCTCTGCTCATTTCCAATCAGCTGCTTTGTGGTTACAAAGGGCTTAACACCACCCCCCGTCTTTCTTGCTATTTGTGAGCGCTTAGGCATCCCGGTCCTGGTTTCACCCCACCAATCGTCTATTTTTATCTCGCTGATTACTAAATTTCTTGAAGAGCGTCTGCTGCCAACAACCCATCAGCATGGTGTTTTGGTTGATGTTCTCGGTGTCGGTATTCTTTTGACGGGTAAAAGTGGCATTGGTAAAAGCGAATGTGCGCTTGACTTGGTCATTCGCGGACACCGCCTCGTGGCCGATGACATGGTTTTAATCCGTAAGAAGATGCCGGCAAGCCTCGTGGGGCAGTCGGTGCAACAAATCCAGCACCTCATGGAAATTCGGGGACTAGGTATCATCAATATTAAAGATCTTTATGGTGTTTCATCCATTCGAGAGAAAAAAATAATCGATATGGTTCTGGAACTTTCTGACTGGGATCCCAAACAGGAATATGACCGTCTGGGAGTTGACGAGCAGACAATTTCTATTTTAGACGTTGCTATTCCCCATCTGGTGGTGCCGGTACGCCCAGGCAGGAACCTTGGAGCAATCATTGAGGTAGCAGCCCGTAACTATCTGTTAAAAGGGATGGGCTATCACAGCGCTCGGGATTTTCAGCAGAAACTTCTCGATCGTATTGAAGTACAGCATCTCGGTGATGAGGTTGAGTGATATGCGGGTTATCGTTATTACCGGCATGTCTGGTTCCGGTAAATCAACCGCTGTACGAGCCCTTGAGGATGAGGGTTTTTATTGTGTTGACAACCTTCCGGTTCGTCTTTTTGTTCAGTTTGTTACACTTATTGACCGTTCAGCAGAACAATATAATGGAATTGTTCTGGTTACGGATATCCGTTCCCGAGATCTTTCCAGTAGCCTAGAGGAATCCTTCACAACGCTTCGCACCCTCGGACATACCTTGGAAGTTCTCTTTTTTGATGCGACGGATCAGGTATTAATTCGCCGTTTTGCAGAAACCCGTCGGCGCCATCCGGCCAATGATCAATGCAGTGTTCCAGAGGGGATTCGTATTGAGCGCGAGCAGTTGTCTGTTCTTCGCCAGATTGCAACGACGGTTATTGATACGTCAGAGTTCAATGTCCATCAGCTGAAAGAGCGGGTTATACGGTATATTCATGGGGAAACTGGTGGAGCTGCCTGTCAAGTGGAACTGGTTTCTTTTGGTTTTCGCTATGGAGTTCCACTTGATGCAAGTATGGTTTTGGATGTTCGCTTCCTGCCAAACCCTCACTTTATCCCAGCGTTGCGTCAGCATACCGGCCTTGAGCCGGCTGTTGCCTCCTACGTCATGCAACAGCCGGAAACTGCTGAATTTACAGAGCGTATTAATGGCCTTTTGGACTTCCTATTGCCGTTATACCGTAAAGAGGGTAAAAGTTATCTTACCATTGCCATTGGTTGCACAGGCGGCAAGCATCGCTCAGTTGCCCTGATTGAGGCAACGGCTGCATACTTACGTCAGCAAGGCAGTACGATACGGGTCACCCATCGTGACATTGAGAAAGGGTAGCATACGATGATAGGTCTGGTTGTTATTACCCATGCCGGCCTCGCAACTTCTCTGGTGCGAGCCGCCACCATGATTACCGGGGAACTTGAGCGCTGTGTCGCTGTTGAGTTACACCCCGAAGATCCGGCAGATCTTTTGCTCAGCCGTTTGAAAGATGCCCTTGCACAGGTTGGCAATAGTAATACGATTATCATGACGGATATGTTTGGGGGTACCCCTTCCAATGTCGCTATGTCGTTTCTGGCGAGTGGTACGGTTGAGGTGTTAACCGGGGTGAATCTCCCCATGATGGTTGAGTTCTTTGCCAGACGGGAACGTCTCCCGCTGGAGGAACTGGCTCAGAAGCTGCAACAGGTGGGGCGTGACAGCGTCATCATTGCAGGCGAACTTCTCAAATAGGTAAACGTTATGATCCAAAAAGATTTCGAAATCGTCAATAAGTTGGGACTGCACGCCCGTGCCTCAGCCCTTTTTGTAAAAACGGCCAGTCAATTTGCCAGCGAGGTCCGTTTGGCGCGCGAGGCGGTTGAGGTCAACGGTAAAAGCATTATGGGGATTATGATGCTTGCGGCCTCGAAAGGTTCAACGGTTAAGCTGACCGTTGAGGGGAGTGACGAGGTTGAGGCCATGGATGCCATTGGTGCCCTGATCCAAGATGGTTTCGGGGAGGATTAAACATTCATGGTTCGTTTTATAATGTTAATATGGGCTTTACTTCTGCCACTCTCTGTCTATGCCAAAGAAATGCCGGTGGGGTGTGGCACGGTGAAAGACTGCAGTTCATGCCATCGGCTGAGTAAAGAAGAGGCTCAGAAACTTCTGGAGTTTAGTAAGGCAACGGTTGTTTCTGTTAAGCCTGCACCAAGCCAGGGCCTGTTTGAGGTGCTTTTAACCCTCGAGGGTGCCCATGGTATTGTTTACATTGATTACGGTAAGCGCCACCTGATTCAGGGGCAGATGATTGACCTTAGCAAAAAAACGGAAGTGATTGCCCACGAAAAAGAACTACCAAAGCCGAAGGTCTTCAGTGGTTTGCCATTACAGGAGCTTCCGGTTGAGCATGCCTTTGTCATGGGCAATCCCAAAGGGAGCGTTCGCCTGGCGGTTTTTACCGATCCTGACTGTCCCCATTGCCGTTCTCTGCACCCGATTCTGAAGGAACTGACTAAAAAGCAGAAAGATCTCAAGGTAGAGATTTATCTCTACCCCCTCGTTTCACTCCATCCCAAAGCGTATGATACCGCACGCTCTCTTATGGCGAGTCGTCAGCTACGTCAGCTCGATGATGCCTTTGCCGGTCGTGTTGTGCCATCCCCCCGTGGAAATGCCGGGAAAGTAAGTGTTGACGCCATTATGGCCTTTGCTGAACAGCAGGGCATCTACAGTACCCCGACCATTCTTTTGCCGAATGGTGCTCTCTATCGTGGTCCCCGTAGTTTAGAGGGCCTCCTGGAGGGCATAGGGCAGGCGAAGGGAAAACAGCCATGAACAGTATGACCGGTTATGGAAAAGGTGAGGCTGTTTCAGCAGCAGGCCGCTTAACGGTAGAAATAAAAACCGTCAATAACCGCTATAGTGAACTGTCCGTTAAGATGCCCCGTAGTTTTATGGCGGCAGAATTAGAACTTCGTAAGCTGGTTGCGAAAAAAATAAATCGTGGCAAAGCGGATCTCTTTGTGCAATGGGAGCCAGCTATGGACGCCACGAGCGTGCCACCTGTCAATCATGCTGTGGCGCAGGGGTATAAACAGGCTTTTGTTGAGCTTGCCCATGAACTGCATCTATCCGCTGATATTCCGATTAGTCTGATTGTAGCCCAGAAAAATGTTCTGCAGGAGACAGCTTTAGAAGAGGATCAAGATCGCTTTCCTTTATTACAAGAAGCTGCCGAGCGTGCTCTTGATGATCTCCAGCGTATGCGAAGTGCCGAAGGCGATCTTTTGATCCTTGATTTGGAAGCCCGCCGTCAGACACTATCAGGCTTAATCACTGATGTGGCTACACGTGCACCACTGGTTGTGCAGGAGGGAAGTAACCGTCTTCGTCAGCGTTTAGAAAAACTGTTGGCCGGCAGTGGGGCTGATCTTGATCCGCAACGCCTTGTCCAGGAGGTTGCTATTCTTGCTGACCGTAGTGATATTACGGAAGAGTTGGTACGTTTCCAGAGCCATCTCGCACAGTTTGACGGCATGCTTAAACAACAGGAACCGGTTGGCCGTAAGCTTGACTTCCTGATGCAGGAGTTTAACCGCGAAGTCAACACCATTGGTTCTAAAGCCAATGATGCTGAAATCACCCGCCTGGTGGTACAGTTGAAAGCTGAACTTGAGAAAATGCGTGAGCAGGTGCAAAACATTGAGTGACTTTGCCACTATGACCAGACCTGGTGTTCTGATGGTGGTTTCTGCACCTTCCGGTGCCGGAAAAACAACCCTCTGTACCCGCTTGAAAGACCTGTTCAGTGGCTTGCGTGAGTCTATCAGTTACACTACTCGTCCACCACGTCCCGGTGAGATTGATGGCATTTCTTACCACTTTACCAGTCAAGAACGTTTTCGCGAGATGGTGGCTGCAGAAGCATTTGTTGAGTGGGCAGAAGTGCATGGTAATCTCTACGGTACTGCCCGTGCCACCTTGGATGATGCACGCAAAGATGGTATCGATATTTTACTGGATATCGACTGTCAAGGGGCGCGCTCCTTAAAAGATCAGGATGTTCCCGCTGTTTTTGTTTTTATAATGCCGCCTTCATTGCCGGAGTTGCGTCGGCGCTTAACACAGCGCTCCTCCGATGCCGCCGATGTGATTGAGCGTCGGATGGTGCGGGCTGTTGAGGAAATTGCCGAAGCGAAATGGTATGACTATATTGTTGTAAATGAGTCCCTTGATGAAGCTCTTGACTCGCTGGCAGCTATTCTGGTTGCCAGTCGACATCGTACACCGGCTATGTTACCGCAGGTGTCGAAATTGTTTGAACAAACTTGAGAAACAGGTATACTGTCAGCTACTTTATTGAGTAGGAGTGTAAAGAACTATGGCACGAGTTACTGTAGAAGATTGCATTGAGAATATTGACAACCGATTCATGCTGGTGATGATGGCGGCCAAGCGGGTGAAACAATTGTACAAAGGTGCCCCAGCAACACTGCCTGTTCGCAACAATCGTTTTGTCGTTACTGCACTGCGTGAAATTGCTGCTGGTCATGTTGCCATTGATGAGCAAGGTAAGCGCCAGGCCTAATCACCTATAGGTATTATGGGGCCAGCCGTCATGACGGTCTGGCCCCTTCTTTTTCCTGGTATATCGCTTTTTTAACCCACATTTTAGTGCCTAGGACCGCATGATCCGACTGAACGACATACTCGACTCTGTCGCGACCTTCAACCCCACCGCGGATCTGAACCTTATCAGAAAGGCTTACGTCTACTGTGCTCAGGTCCATCAGGGCCAAACCAGACTTTCCGGTGAACCGTATATTATTCACCCCCTTGAAGTAGCTGGACTTCTGGCCGGTATGAAACTCGATGTCCCGACCATTATAACCGGTCTGCTCCATGATACCATTGAAGATACCCTCACCACAAAAGAGGCCATCGCCGATATGTTTGGTGGCGAAGTTGCTGATTTAGTGGAAGGTGTTACCAAAATCAGTAAGATCCACTTTAAGACCAAAGAAGAGAATCAGGCTGAGAATTTCAGGAAGATGCTTCTGGCAATGTCCAATGACATTCGCGTCATTTTAGTGAAGCTTGCTGACCGTCTGCACAATATGCGGACCATGCAGTTCCAGCCCGACACCAAACAACGCTCCATCTCCCGCGAAACCATGGATATCTACGCACCGATTGCCCATCGTCTCGGTATTTCGTGGATAAAAAGTGAATTAGAAGACCTGTCCTTCCGTTACCTTGACCCTGATATGTATGCCGACCTGAGTACGAAGGTGAAGCGTAAAAAGCAGGAACGGGAGTCCCATGTTGACGAAATCATAGCCATCATCCGCCAAAAAATGCAGGAGTATGCTATCCCCGGTGAGGTTTCCGGCCGTAGTAAGCATCTCTATTCCATCTGGCGTAAGATGCAAAAGCGAAATGTTGAGTTTGAAGATATCTATGACCTGACCGCCCTTCGAATCCTAGTGGAGGATGTTAAAACCTGTTATGAGGTGCTCGGTCTGATTCACTCGGCCTGGCGTCCGATTACCGGTCGTTTCAAAGACTATATCGCCATGCCGAAGGGGAATATGTACCAGTCCCTGCATACGACGGTAATAGGGCCCCATGGTGAGCGCATGGAGGTCCAAATACGGACCTTTGAGATGCACCGCGTGGCTGAGGCCGGTATTGCTGCCCACTGGAAATATAAAGAGGGAAAAGGGTACGACGAGAAAGAAGTTAAGCGCTTTGCCTGGTTACGGCAACTCCTTGAGTGGCAACAGGAACTGCAGGACTCACGTGAGTTCATGGATTCAGTCAAAGTTGAGCTCTTTGCTGAAGAAGTATATGTCTTTACACCAAAGGGTGATGTGAAGGGGTTCCCCAAAGGATCAACACCAATTGACTTTGCCTATGCTATTCACAGTGATGTTGGTCATCGATGTGTTGGTGCCAAGGTCAACGGTAAGCTGGTTCCTTTAAAGCATGAGATGCATAATGGTGATATCATAGAGGTTATAACCTCTCCGCACCATACGCCAAGTAAGGACTGGTTGAAGATTGTTAAATCCTCACGGGCTCGTAACCGCATACGAAGCTGGATTAAAACCGAAGAACGTAAACGGAGCATGACCCTCGGCCGTGAAATTCTTGAGAAGGAATTCAGAAAATTTTCCTTAAACTTTCAGAAAGTCAGTAAAGCGGGAGATCTGAAACGTATTGGTCAAGATATGGGCCATAATACGGAAGAGGATTTATTGGCTGCCCTTGGTTATGGCAAAATAGCACCCAGCCAGATTATTGCCAAAATCCTGCCAGAAGAGCGTATACAGCAGCGTCTTGAGCAGAAAGAGTCCCGTATTGGCTCTGTTATCAAGAAGCTGAAAGGAACGGCAAACTCAGCGGTTGAAGTGGGGGGCATGGACGATATTATGATACGCTATGCCAAGTGCTGTAATCCGCTTCCCGGTGATGATATTGTCGGTTTTATCACCAGAGGGCAAGGCGTTGCCATTCATACGACGGATTGTCCTTTTATACGTGATATGGATCCGCAACGACGTATAGACGTAACCTGGGCAAAGGGCAAGAGCACAGCGCTTCCGGCAAAGTTGCGAGTCTTCTGTTTGGACGAAAAAGGTATTTTGGCCCAGATGACGCAGGCTATCACCGACGCAGAAGCAAATATTATCAGTGCGCAGATTACCTGTACGGTTGATAAGCGAGGTGAGAACATCTTTGAATTGAACGTCACCGACTTAAAGCATCTGCAGCGTGTTATCAACGCACTTATGCAGGTGCAAGGTGTGGTACGTGTCGAGCGGATGAAGGCTTAGGAGGAGGGTGGCATGGAGGTTGTTGCAACAACGGCGGCACCGCAGGCAATTGGTCCCTATAGCCAGGCGATAAAGCTTGATGGCCTGATTTTTCTCTCCGGACAGATACCACTAACCCCTTCCAGCGGAGAACTGGTATCTGGCACCATTGAGGAAGAAACCCGTCAGGTTCTTGATAATATACAAGCGGTTCTGGAAGCGGCTGGTAGCAGCCTGCACCAGGTAGTAAAAACAACCGTTTTCTTGACAGATATGGAACTCTTCCCACGGGTAAATGCAGTATATGGTGACTATTTCACCATGCCGTTCCCGGCCCGTTCGACGGTGGCCGTGGCAGCATTACCGAAGGGCGCCCGTATTGAAATTGAAACGGTGGCCTACCGGAGTTAATAAACAAAACAAGCCCCATACCTGACGGTATGGGGCTATGTGTTTGGTGGTCGTTAACGGGCTTTGGACTAGCCGGCCTTAACGACAGAGCCAGAACGGATACAACGGGTGCAAACCTTCATGGTCTGAACGCTACCGTTGTTAACCGCTTTTACTTTTTGCAGGTTCGGGTACCAGGTCGTACGCGACTTGTTGTTGGCGTGACTGACGTTGTTCCCGGTGCTGGGGCCTTTACCACAGATTTCGCATTTTCTGGACATTCGTCTCTACCTCCGTGCTGACTGAACATACTCTTTTAACAAAAAGAAGCTGGCGTTGCAAGGATAAAATAGTGTTAAATACAACCGTCATGAAGGGAAGGGCAGAAAAGCAATGAGGCTTCTCAGAAACCTATGCATAACGGTTGTTGTCATTGCCATGGTGGTTGGTGCGCTCTTTCTGGCATTTACTATCAATACCTTTGCCACGACTCGTACCGTAAAGCCGGTTGATGCGATTGTCGTCCTTGCTGGCGGCAAGGGGAGGATTCAGGAGGGAGTACGCCTGTATCGACAAGGGGTT
The DNA here is from genome assembly GCA_964456065.1 of uncultured Geobacteraceae bacterium. Lineage (GTDB taxonomy): Bacteria > Desulfobacterota > Desulfuromonadia > Geobacterales > Pseudopelobacteraceae > Trichlorobacter. The sequence goes on along the minus strand of CAYVYW010000010.1, from coordinate 7,720 downwards.
GCGCCTCAACTTTTCTTAATCGGGGTTGACCCCAGTGTCCGACGTGACGAACTCTACCGGCAAAAGGGCAACGACCCCGGTGCTGATGGGGTCATCCTAGAGCAGCAGTCCAGAAACACCCTGGAGAACGCTTTTTACGGCAGGACACTTCTGACGCAACGTAAAACCCGTTCCATCCTGTTGATTACCTCACGCTACCATTTGCGGCGTGCTGAGCTATTGTTTAAAAAGGCGCTTCCGGCTGATGTGGTTATTCATGCCTATCCGGTAGATAGTGCGAACTTTAAAAATGAATGGTGGAACCATATCGGTAGTACCCGTCTGCTTTGGGGAGAGTTCTATAAATATTGGCTCTTGAAAGTTTACTTTGTTGTCTCTGATAATGAATTAAAACCATCACTTGCCTGGTAGTGTTGTTGTCTCACTCGTGAAAGGACCATTTACTATGCGTTATATTAGTACCCGTGGCGGTATAGAACCGGTACGTTTTAAAGATGCCGTTATGATGGGGCTTGCCGATGATGGTGGTCTGCTGTTGCCGGAGAGTATTCCATGTCTTTCGGCAGAAGACCTGGCATCATTGTCAGGTATGCGCTATCAGGATATCGCCTGGACTGTCATGAGCCGTTTTGTGGACGACATCCCTGATGGGGATTTGCGGCTTCTGATTGAACGGTCCTATGCAACCTTCAATGATCCCGCCGTGACACCGGTCATACAAAAGGATGGGGTCTATATTCTCGAGCTTTTCCATGGCGTTACCCTGGCCTTCAAAGATGTTGCTTTACAAATGCTGGGTAACCTTTTCGAGTATATTTTAAAAGAGCGCCAGCAAAAATTAACTATTATTGGTGCCACCTCGGGTGATACCGGTTCAGCGGCGATTCATGGTGTTCGCGGGAAAGAAGGCATTCGTATTATAATCCTGCATCCCCATGGCAAAACCTCGCAGGTCCAAGCATTACAAATGACGTCGGTTCTTGATGATAATGTTCATAATATCGCCATTGATGGTACCTTCGATGATTGTCAGGATATCGTAAAACAGCTGATGGGTGATCTGGCGTTTAAGCAACGTTATAACCTCGGAGCCGTTAACTCCATTAACTGGGCACGTGTTCTGGCACAGGTGGTCTACTACTTCTATGCCTGGTCACGGGTTGCCAGCAATGGTGAAGCGGTGACTTTCTCCGTTCCAACCGGTAACTTCGGGGACATTTTTGCGGGGTATGTTGCAAAACGGATGGGACTGCCGGTTCAACAATTAATTCTGGCCACTAACGAAAACAACATCCTAACCCGTTTTATTCTCGAGGGAGATTATTCGGTTGGTCAGGTGGTGCAAACCTTGTCACCATCCATGGATATTCAGGTCGCCTCGAATTTTGAACGCTACCTTTTTTATCTCTTTGATGAGTCGCCTGATAAGGTGCGGGCCGCCTTTGATGAATTGAAGTGTGACGGTCGTATTACTTTCTCAGCGCAACAATTGGCACGGGTTCAAAATGAATTCGGCTCTCGCTCCGTCGGACGGGATGCAACACTGGCCATGATCAAAGGTTTTCAGGAGGATACCGGCTACCTTCTTGATCCCCATACGGCCGTTGGTGTACGGGCTGCCCTTGATTTGGTGCCACAGGGAACCAAGGCTGTCTGTCTTGCCACGGCTCACCCTGCAAAATTCGGTGATGCGGTACAGGAAGCCACCGGTCAAGCGGTACCGCTGCCAGATGAAATCAAGGCGCTGTTCGGTATGCCGACCAAGTGTGACCGGCTACCGGCAGATCTCAGTGCCGTTAGAGACTTTCTGATGAAGACCGTCGGGCAAGATTCATAACGATAATAAAAGAGGGGGGCATCTGGCGCCCCCCCCTCAATTGTACGGCTGTTACGCGGATTGCCCTGTGGGGGAAGATCCGCTTTTTTTATGTCTAGGTGGCCGACGTCTTTTGGGTTTTGCTTCTGGTGTAGTACCGGCAGGTGATCCCTGCTGTGGTGCTGCCTTCGTACTTGTTTTGTTAGGAACTGGTTTGGCATGCCTGCGATGTGATGGACTGGTGGTATGGGCAGGTTTCACCGATGGCTTGTGAGCTGTCTTCTTAATATAATCCTGAACGAAATTTGCATCCTCAGCCCAAAAAACCGGAATTTTAGCGCCGATATATTCCTCTATGGCTTCAATACAAAAGGCTCCATCTTCATCGGCAAAGGAAAAAGCATGCCCACTGGCACCGGCACGGGCTGTCCTGCCGATACGGTGGACATAGTCTTCAGGATCTTGGGGTAGGTCGTAGTTGACGACATGGGTAACGCCGTCGATATGGAGCCCCCGTGAGGCCACATCGGTTGCAATCATGAGGGGAAGTTCGCCGCTTTTAAACTGTTCGAGGATTCTAAGGCGTTTTTTTTGCTCGACATCCCCAGAGAGAATTCTGTTTTTGTAGCCGTTTGCTTCAAGCAGCAGGTGTAAGCGTTCGGCCTCCCGCTTGGTGTTTATAAAGACAATGGTACGCTCCATGGGATGGTCACGCAGCAAGCCGAGCAAAAGTGGCAGTTTTTCCTCGCGGGCAACGTGATAGAGTTGCTGGGAAACACGCTCGGCTGTCACGGTTTCCGGTGTCACCGAGACGGGAACGGGCAGGTTCATAAACTCATAGGATAATTCCTTGACCCGCTGATTTAAGGTGGCGCTGAAAAGAAAGTTCTGACGTTGATCATAGGCAGGCAGGCGGCGCAGGATAAAACGCAGGTCAGGAATAAAGCCCATGTCGAACATACGGTCCGCTTCGTCTATGACCAGGACTTCAATCCCCTTTAAACTATAAATCTTTTGTTTCAAATAATCGATCAAGCGGCCCGGTGTACCAATTATAACGTCCACGCCATCTTTTAAGGCTTGGCGCTGCTGCATATAATCGACACCACCGTAGATGGCCTGTACGACAAAATTACAGGAGCGCCCGATTTCACGAGCATCTTTTTCGATTTGTACAACCAATTCTCGTGTAGGGGCTAAAATCAGCGCCCGGGGCATGCCTGGTTTCTCGGGTGGGGTAATTAAAAGTCGATTAAACAGGGCAATCAAAAAGGCTGCTGTTTTGCCGGTACCCGTCTGGGCCTGACCAGCGATATCTCGCCCCTGTAGGGCAAAGGGAAGGGACTGCTCCTGAATGGGGGTTAAGGTGGTAAATCCGGTTTTGCTGATACCGTCCATGAGACAGTCAGGCAGGGTAAGTTCACGAAACTGCATATAACTCCTAAAAATATGAATTTACATACTTTACCATACACCGTTTCATGGGTTTGCACGAACTTTTTCGTATGTGCAGGTTGAGTGTCATCCTAGAAGCACTATCCCCGCGGGAAATATGCCCTGTGTACAACCAGAAAAACTTTGACAAGTAGGCGGCCGGTCAGTACTATTACTGACCATATCAAACACTTAAGGACTGACATGCAGGCAGCGCTCGAACTAATAGGCCATGATCTGAAGCAGGTTGAAGAACAGTTCCGTAAGGATCTTGAGTCTGACGTTCCCTTGATACGGAAAGTTGGTGAGTACGTTTTAGCCAGTGGTGGCAAGCGTATTCGGCCTGCTATGCTGTTACTTGCCGCTCGTCTCTGTGATTATACCGGGACGCAGGCGATTCCCCTTGCCAGCGTTGTTGAGTTTATTCATACCGCAACACTTCTCCACGATGATGTTGTTGACAGTGCTACCTTACGGCGCGGTCAGGCTTCTGCTAACACCCTTTGGGGTAATGAGGCCTCGGTACTGATCGGTGACTTCCTCTTCTCTAAATCTTTTTCCCTTATGGTAAATGCCGGCAGCCTGGATGTGTTGCGCGTTATGTCCAAGGCGACAACGGTGATTGCTGAGGGCGAAGTTATGCAGTTGCTCTATACGGGAGAAATTGACCTTACTGAAGAGCAGTATCTCGAAGTTGTCAGGGCGAAGACGGCAGTTTTATTGTCGGCTGCCTGCCAGTGTGGCGCCATCTTGGGAGGTGTCGCTACTGACAAGGAGAAGGCACTGGCTGATTTTGGTATGGAACTGGGGATTGCCTTCCAGTTAATGGACGATATCCTTGACTATACGGCAACAGAGGAAGAATTCGGTAAAAGCATCGGTCATGACCTTGAAGAGGGTAAGATGACCATGCCCCTAATTTATGCCCTGAAGAGCTGCTCTAAAGAAGAGAAAAACCGTGTCGCCGCGATTCTTGAACAGGATGAACTCAGCACAGAAGATTTTCGTTTCGTAACCGGTCTTGTGGAACGGGCTGGTGGAATTGCCTATACTATTCAACGGGCCCATGCCTGTGTTGATGCCTGTGTTGAACATTTGTCCGGGTTTGTTGATGGCGTCTGCAAGACGGCACTGATTGACCTGGCCCGCTACGTTGTTACCAGAAAGAAATAAAACCACCACACAACATATACGCCTAGTGAGGTTCTTTATGTATCGTTCATGTATCGTTGCAATGATGATTGCATTTATTGCCCTGACCGGTTGCTCCAAGAAAACAGACGTTAAACCAGCTGCTGTTGCAGAAAACGCTCCCGCACCTGTCATTAGTGTTGCCGCAATGGACGGCTCCACCGTTTCCCTGTCTTCGTTCAAAGGGAAAGTTGTTTTATTGAATTTCTGGGCCACCTGGTGTCCGCCATGTCGCGAAGAGATCCCATCCATGATGAAGCTCAATGAGCGCATGGCTGGTAAGCCATTCCAGATGCTCTGTGTCAGTGTTGATGAAGGGGGCAAGGCTGCTGTTCAGGAGTTTTTCGCCAGTAGTGGTTTCTCGCTGCCGGCGTATCTTGACCTGAATGGTGCCGGTGCAAAGACCTACGGGCTGACGGGTGTGCCTGAAAGTTACCTAATCGATAAGAAGGGTGTTCTGGTGAAGAAAGTCATTGGTGGTCTCGACTGGAATAGTCCAGATGTCGTATCCTACATTGAATCCTTGATGCAGCAGTAGACGGCGCCCATAACTCTCTACCATGGAAACACCTTCAATTAGCTATTTGAGTGCATTCGCAGCGGGACTGCTTTCCTTTTTGTCCCCCTGCGTTTTGCCGCTTATACCGTCTTATCTTACCTATATTACGGGGCTTTCCTTTAGTGACCTTGACGCTGATCACCAAACGGCCACGGTTCGTAAGGCGGCTTTACTCCATTCCCTGTCCTTTGTGGCCGGCTTTACGATTGTTTTCGTTTTGCTGGGGGCTTCAGCCACGTTCCTTGGAAAATTCATGCAGGAAAACATGGATTGGGTCCGTCGCATTGGCGGTATCCTGATTATCCTGTTTGGCGTGCATGTTACTGGGCTGGTACCGCTCTCCATGCTCTTGGGTGAAAAGCGGATTAATCTGCGTAATAAACCGGCTGGCTATGCCGGCTCCTTGTTGGTAGGCCTTGCCTTTGCCGCTGGCTGGACTCCCTGCATCGGGCCTATTCTGGCATCGATTCTCATGATAGCAGCGACAGCAGGTAAAGTGGGGCAGGGGATTGTTTTGCTTTTGTCCTATTCCATCGGTCTTGGTATACCGTTTATACTGTCGGCACTGGCATTACATCGCTTTATCCTGATTTTTAACCGATTCAAGAAACATATTCGTCTTTTCGAGATCGTGACCGGTATATTCTTGGTGGTGGTTGGTGTTTTGATCTTTACCAATGGTCTGTCAATTCTTTCCCAGTATCTGACGGTCTTCTTGATGAAGCTTAGGTAATACATGGTAAAGGCCCATCAATCTCGCCACGCCATTCAGCTGGTAGTCTCCCAGTTGGTGGTTACGGAGGCGTTTTATGCCGGCATTTTAGAGCTGCCGGTTCGCCGTTCTTTTTCATCCCCTGGAGCCCCTGAGCATCTAGTGGTTGATATGGATGGTCTGTCATTGATATTTGTCGAGGAATCTGATGTGGTCAAAACCCATCCGGTTCTCGAGCAGCGATTTGCGTTGTTTCCCAAGGGTATCGGTGTCACCTTGCATTTCGAGGTGACAGGTATTGAAGCAATCAGTGATGCATTATATGAGGAGGATATGGAAGTTTTGTATCCTCTGGAGATTAAGCCATATGGTGTTAAGGAACTATGGTGCTTTGACCCGGACGGTTATCTGGTGGTTATGGAAGAACAGGTACAGAAGAAGCAAAACGCCGTCAAAGCTAAGAGCTGACGGCGTCTTCCTGTTACTGTTTACCTGATTTTTTAGTGCTTTTTGACTCGTCCCGCCTGGGAAGAGAACAGCTGTCTGACATTCAGGTAGGGACTCCCATTCGTGGTAGAATAAAGCGGTTTGCAACGTACCAAACCACCACGATTAAAAGGAGCAGCAGCATATCCTGCATGGTGTCCTCCTTGTCGCTTCTTGTATTGGTTAGCAGAGTGATAGCAGTACTCACGTGTCAGGTCAAGTGAAGATATGCCTGACCGCTACGGATTGGATCTTCTATGCCGTTTCCTGCCATAGATCCTGTTTTTCTCACCATCGGTCCACTCGAGTTCCGTTGGTATGGTTTGATGTACCTTGTTGGGCTTTTAGCCGCTTTTTTCATTATCGCGCGGCGTTCCCAAGGTACTTCCTATCCGATGAACCGCGATATGGCCATGGACTTTGTGGTTACCTTGGCGATAGGTGTCATACTTGGTGGTCGTCTCGGCTACATGCTTTTCTATGATACGGCGACGTTTTTTTCAAACCCGCTCCAGTTCTTCAAAATATGGCAAGGGGGGATGTCCTTCCATGGCGGTATTGCTGGTGTTGCCATAGCCGGCTACTGGTATGCTCGCCAGCACCGTTGTGCGTATCTCCTGCTGGCAGATTTTGTCGCCTTTGCTGCACCTGTGGGACTAGGCCTTGGCAGGATAGCCAACTTCATTAACGGTGAACTTTACGGACGGGTGACGAGTTTACCGTTTGGGGTTGTTTTTCCCTTGGGGGGGCCGCTTCCACGACATCCCTCCCAACTCTATGAAGCCTTCTTGGAAGGAGTCGTCCTGTTCGTGCTGGTACGACTGGCTGCCCGTTTGATTCCGAAGCGTACCGGTATTCCCTTTGCAGTTTTCTTGATAGGATATGGTGTCTCCCGCTTCCTCGTCGAGATAGTGCGTGAGCCTGATCGCCAGATTGGTCTTTTGTTCAATAGTATCACGATGGGGCAATTACTCAGTTTACCCCTGATCTTCTGCGGTTTGATACTTTTTATTACTACGTACCGGACTACGAATCGCCAATAAGGGCGATTAACACCTCTGTCCCTCCATGTCGGCAGCACGCTGCTGCCCCAGTTGATGTAAGGTGAGTCCATGCGATTTCTTATATCACGCTAGCCTGCCAACAGTGTCATCCGGTCAGTCGAACGGAATATAGCCTAGAAATTCGATAATATTAGGGTTATAGTGCTGTTCTGGTTCCACTCCGTGCTCCCCATTCCAGACCGAAGATTCAATAGTGCCGATGATTTCTGCGACTTCTCTCTGGATGAGACCACGGTTCAAGCGTCGTTTGCGGATCTGGTCACCGATGGCCATGGGATTGGTGGGATATCCAGGGAGTGGTTTTTTATAGGGAATTTCGATTGAGAACGAGTGCCGTTTTACATAGGAACGTAGAGAAAAGTTAACACCCCCCCTGTGCGAGGCAAGCTATGACAAACATAATCCTGATGGGTGTCTGCCTCGTTGCCGGCATGATTCTCCGTTGGACCAAGCGTTTC
>CAYVYW010000009.1:0-62260 GCA_964456065.1 uncultured Geobacteraceae bacterium | reverse complement strand
CCGGACAGGTCGTATTCATGGGGGAAACTGTTTTTTAGGTATACGGTATAGCGACCTGCGGCATCATCAAGGCGGAATGCCTTGCCGACTTCGGTGGCTGTTGGGCGCAGGGCATCTATTTTTTTACTTTCAATCAGTTGCTCAATTTTCAGTTCAATGTTATCGGGAAGCTTAAAACCATCGCGGGAAAAAAATTTAATACCATTATCTTGGAAAAGATTGTGTGATGCTGATATGACAACGCCGGCATCGGCCCGCATTGATTTTGTGATGTGAGCGATACCTGGTGTTGGCAAGGGGCCGACCTGCAGAACGTCAACACCCATGGAGCAGATACCAGCCACTAATGCATTTTCAAGCATATAACCGGAAAGGCGTGTGTCTTTACCTATTACAATACGATGACGACGATTGCTAGAACCTTTACTGATATAAGCGATGGCACGACCGAGCTGCATGGCAATTTCGGTGGTCATGGGGTGAACGTTGGCAACACCCCGTACGCCGTCGGTTCCGAATAGTTTTCTCATGACGATGCTCCTTTGTGTCAGGGGGCTATCTGCTGTCGATGACAGGCGGTCTCAACCAATTTGGCTACATCAGTGGCTGAGAGGTCATAGCGTAAGTTGCCATCGATGGCGCCTGATATTTTACCATTCTCTTCAGAGACAACCAGTACAATAGCATCGGTCAATTCTGAAAGACCAAGGGCAGCACGATGTCTGGTGCCGAATCGCTTTGAAATGTCCTGGTTGTCGGATAAGGGCAGCAGGCAAGCTGCTTGCAGTATCGTTGTCCCTTGTAAAACCACCGCACCATCATGGAGTGGCGATGCCGTATGAAAAAGTGACTGAAGAATCTCACCACTGAGCGTTGCTCCCACAGCAGTGCCAAATTGCACATGGGGAGTTATGGACTGACGTCCCGGTAGTACTAACAGTGCCCCGGTGCCACGGAGACTGAATTCGGTCAAGGTCGGGAGGAGAGCCTCAATAATTTGATCAGGGACGGCGAGGGTCAGGGATTCATGCTTTATCTTACTGGCCAGAAATGGTCGTGAAAGAAAGCGACGGAGCTCTTGATGAAGAATGACCGTCAGCACTAAGGGCGCTGTTAAAATCAAATGCCGTGCAACAAAAGCAAGAGGGCTAACACCGCCAGTCTCCGCCACTGCCTGTATTAACAAAAGAATCAAAAGCACCAGAATTGTGCGAGGTGCCATATCACGCCGTAGTCCCAGAATCAGGCCGACAAGTATAATGACAAGCAGGGCACTGGTGCTGAGTGTACTCATATGACCTCTCCTGCACGGATACTGATAATTGCTTCGGTCATACGCATGACATCGGCCATGGCAGCAACATCATGTACACGGAGAATGGATGCACCAGCAAGAACAGACCATGCCACGCTGGCAGCGGTACCAAACAATCTGCCGGCAGGGTCCGGGCGATCGAGTATACGTCCAATAAAAGACTTGCGGGAGGGGCCGACTAACAGTGGATATCCAAGAGCCTGTAGTTCTGACAGGCGGCCAAGAAGGACCATGGTTTGCTGGTAATCCTTCGAAAATCCAAGGCCCGGGTCAAGAACAAGCTGTGCACGACTGACGCCGGCAGCAAGCATCGTACGGGCGGCTAGCATTAGTTCATCCGTTACTTCAGCCATCAGGTCGCTATAGTGACAGGGAGCGTGCAGCTGGTGGGGGGTGCCCCGTGTATGCATCAGCACAGCACCAGCACCTGATCTGGCAATCAAAGCCGGCATAGCCGGATCAAACGTACCACCACTGATGTCATTGATAATTTCTGCACCGGCCTCAAGGGCTCGTGCGGCGACATCACTTTTCCAGGTGTCAACCGAGACGGGAACGCCGCAACGTTCAGTAACGGCTGCAATCAAAGGAATCAGACGGCGTAGCTCTTCATCGCCGTCAACGGGAATGGCACCTGGCCGCGTACTTTCAGCAGGCCGCGTACTTTCAGCACCAATATCTATTATGCCGGCGCCAGCCTCAACCATTGCCTCAGCATGAGCAAGGGCGGTATCCAGCGAGGTGTAAAAGCCGCCATCCGAAAAGGAGTCTGGAGTACAATTGAGAATACCCATCAGCAGCGGGCGCTCAAGAGAGATTGTCCGTTGGGAGGTCTGCCATGTCAGCAGATTATTCTCGCTTTGTAGAAGGGTTGCCAGTTCAGCTGCGACGGAGACAAGGCCAAATGGTTGCGCTTTAAGTTTGTCACAGAGCTGCAGCAGCTGTTTGCGGGTGCCAAACAGCAGGACGTCAGTAGTGGGGATGCTACAGGCTATCGTGCCACGGGCCACTGCAGCATCGGCACCAAGTGAGAGCATCTCCTGTTTGAGAATATTGGCTGCTGCTGGCCGGAGATTGGGGATAAGAATCGTTAGGTGGCGTACTTTGTCCGCCATGAGGGCGACACCTGCTGGATCAACACCAATGCGCTGCAGTTCAGCGATGACGGCCTGTCGGCTGTCAAGGCGCAAGGAGCGGAGCACGTTGCCGTGTCCGCTCCCTGGTGTAGCCTTCTGTGCCTGGTCGGCAATCATGCAGGGCTGCCATCAGGTTCAGCAGGGGTTTCAAAGGTGACGGTTTCTGGCGTCTCCTTCTTGCCGGTACAGACCGGTCCTTTGCCAGCAATAATATCATCAACCTCGGTACCTGAGAGATTCTCTTTTTCCACCAAGCAGAGGGCCAGTTGATGGAGAATAGGTTCATGCTCGCGCAGAATGGTTATGGCGCGTTCATAGCTCTCGTCGACGATGCGTTTGATCTCTTCATCGATTTTAACTGCAGTGTCTTCACTGAAGTTCTTGTGCATTGCCATGTCACGGCCGAGGAAAATGGAGTCATCCTTCTTACCGAAGGAAACCGGCCCCATTAAATCACTCATACCCCACTCGCAGACCATCTTGCGGGCCATTTCTGTGGCACGTTCAATGTCGTTACCAGCACCGGTGGTAAAGGTATGGAAGATCAGGTCTTCTGCAGCCCGCCCGCCCATAAGAACGGCTATTCTGCCGTGTAAAGCCTCCCGGTTGTAGCTATGCTTGTCCTCGGTCGGCAACTGCATGGTCACACCTAATGCACGGCCACGGGGGATAATAGATACCTTGTGAACCGGGTCACTGCCCGGAACCATTTTAGCAACTAAAGTATGGCCTGCTTCATGGTAAGCCGTACTATTCTTTTCCTCATCGGAGATGACCATGCTGCGGCGTTCAGCACCCATGAGAACTTTATCTTTCGCAGCATCGAAGTCAGCCATATCGACCTTGGTCTTGTTCTGACGAGCGGCTAGCAAGGCCGCTTCATTGACTAGGTTTGCAAGATCTGCACCTGAGAATCCCGGAGTGCCCCGTGCAATGACACCGAGGTCAACTTCGTTGGTTAGGGGCACTTTCTTAGCGTGTACATGCAGAATTTGCTCACGCCCCTTAACGTCTGGACGGGGGACAACGACCTGGCGGTCAAAACGGCCGGGACGTAGCAGTGCAGGGTCCAAAACATCAGGTCGGTTGGTAGCTGCTATTAAAATGACCCCTTCATTAGACTCAAAACCGTCCATCTCGACGAGCAGCTGGTTCAGGGTTTGCTCACGTTCATCATGGCCGCCGCCAAGACCGGCACCACGGTGACGTCCAACAGCATCAATTTCATCGATAAAAATAATACAAGGGGCGTTTTTCTTGCCCTGTAAAAAGAGGTCACGAACACGGCTGGCGCCAACACCGACGAACATCTCAACGAAGTCTGAGCCGGAAATGGAGAAAAACGGAACACCTGCTTCACCGGCAACGGCCCGGGCAAGCAGTGTTTTACCGGTGCCGGGAGGACCGACCAAAAGAACGCCTTTCGGTATTTTACCACCAAGGACCGTGAACTTTTTCGGCTCTTTTAGAAACTCAATAATCTCTTCGAGTTCTTCTTTTGCCTCTTCAATACCAGCAACGTCAGCAAAGGTTACCTTATGCTGTGATTCAGTGAGCAGCTTCGCACGACTCTTGCCAAATGACATGGCTTTACCGCCACCCATCTGCATTTGACGCATAAAGAAGATCCAGATACCGACCAGCAAGAGCAGTGGGAACCATGAAATGAACATGGATAGCCACGAGAAACGCTCTTCTTCAGGCTTGGCTTGTACCGTTACCTTCCGTTCAAGGAGCTTCTCGGTCAGATCTGCATCGAAAGTTGGTTTGTAACTGCGAAAGCTTCGCTCCTTACCATCTTTATCAAGGTATTTACCGGTCAGATCATTACCTTGCATAACAACGGAGCGGATTTTGCTGTCCTCGACTTGAGTCATGAACTCGCTGAAACTTAAGCGGTCTTCCGTAACCCGCGGTTTCTGAAAAATGTTGAACAGCATGATCATCATAAGGCTGATGACCAGCCAAAGGGCTAAATTTTTATAGAATTGGTTCAAGGAATACTCCTCCCATACAGAAAACAAAAAGTACTATTTACAGCTTTAAATACAGCTAAATAGCACAAGTAGCGGTCATGAGACAAGCTTAATCGTTGGTTTGAGGCTCGATGGGGAGTGTGTCGAAGCCGAACAGGGTGACCAGCATAACGGCTTTGGGATCATCGGGGAGTAGACCATGGTTTGAGCGGCGCAGGCCAGGCACGGCAAAGACCGTTGTGCCGGCACTCAGAACAGGCAGCAGGGGTCGTAAAGGGCGTGGTATGTGCGCATTCGTGAAGAGGTCGCTTATGAGGGTTGATATACCTGGTGAGAGCCTGATGCGCTCTCCTGGCTGTGCTGAACGTATCACCCAAGGGAAGGGGGTTTTCATGGGGTCTATCAGCATGTGGGTATGGTCAGGGTGTACCTGTGACACTTCGGCCGGAGCAAGGTTCGTCACCGAGAGAGCAAGACCTGCTGCAAGCTCATAACGGCCTGGTGATGTAATGATCTGCGGTTGTAGGCTGGCAGGAAGTTGGTTCTGTTGGTAGAGGAACAGTAGGTCGCGGGTTAACGAACCTGCCATCGGCTGGGGCAGCGTGAGTAAACTACCTGAACTGCCCTGTAAGGCCTGTCTATCCAAAATTTCAAGGTGCTGCAGGCTGACCTGGGGGAGATTCCCCCCCAGTGATTGCATTGCCATGCGATAGAGGCGTCGTCTGCGCGCTTTGGGCAGTGTCGCGAGGAAGTCTCGACGGAAGCTGCGCCATCCCGGACCCAAACGCATGTGTTGTTGACAGAGTAGCTGATCATCCGTGGCAAGCAGTTGCTCCTCGTCGGCGAGAATATGGGCGGTTTGACAGAGTTGTGCAACTATATCCGGTTGGATGCGGCGAAGCACTGGTATCAGCTCATGGCGGACACGATTACGTAAAAAATGACAATCATCATTACTGTCATCGTGACGGGCGGGTATATCACGCATCTGTAATTGATGGCGCAGTAAAGCGCCGTCAATGTCAAGAAGGGGCCGGATAATACCTCGTGGTGAGCAAAAGGGCATGGCGGCAAGTCCTTTGAGGCCAGCACCGCGCATCATACGCAAAAGTACGGTTTCCGCCTGATCATCTGCCTGGTGAGCCACCACCAATGCTTTGGCTTTTTGATCTTCACAGACTGACAACAGCCAATCGTAGCGAAGTTGTCGAGCACTGTCCTCAAGCGAACGTTTATGGGTCCGGGCAAAGGCCCGAACATCACAGGTTGTTGTTGTATAGGGGAGCTTGTGGCAGGTAGCCCGCTCACGAACAAACTGCTCGTCTTCGTCACTTGCCGTTCCCCGCAGCTGGTGGTTGACATGGGCTATCGTAAGCCGAAGCGGAAGCATCTGCGGGTCACATAATAGTTCCATCAGGCAAATGGAGTCTGGCCCGCCAGAGACGGCGACAACGAGTGCATCGTCGGCCTGAACACCGCAATGGTCAAGCAGGTTCTGTCTGACTCGGAGGACAAGTGCATCCCAGGTCAATGCTTTAAGCTCCAAGGATGGTCGCCATGTGGGTCAGGTCATCGCTGAGGCGTTTTTGACCATGTTCAATGACGGTGTTAAGTGGTGTGCTAATAAGATGGTTGCACTCAAGGCCGACCATGACACCACTATGGCCGCTTGCTAACAGTTCAACAGCTTTTTTGCCATAGCGACTACCCAATAAGCGGTCAAAAACGGTTGGTGCTCCACCCCGCTGATAGTGCCCAAGTACGGTGACTCTGGTCTCAAATCCAATGGCATCCTTGATGGAATCGGCGAGGGACTGGACAGACATAGCCCCTTCAGCAACCAGGATTAATGCATTGGTGCGCCCTTGATCGAAGCGGTGACGTAGTAGGCTACACATGACATCGATATCGGTCGGCACCTCGGGAATGAGCGCAAATTCAGCACCGGTTGCTATGGCTGCGGTTGAGGCCAGGTAGCCTGAATTGCGTCCCATAACCTCGACGATGAAAGCACGGTCATGGGAGCTGGCAGTATCTTTTATGCAGTCAACCGCATAGGTAATATTGTTGAGGGCCGTATCGACACCAAGGGCCATATCAGTGAAGGAAATATCATTGTCGATACTTGCAGGAATGCCTATGACGGGGAAACCGATTTTGTGGAGTGCTAAAGCACCACTAAGGGATCCGTCACCGCCAACCACAATCAGCCCTTCAACGCCTTCATTCCGCATGTTGGCGACGGCACGTGCACGACCTTCTTCAGTCCTGAATTCTTTCGAACGTGCGGATTGAAGAAATGTTCCTCCACGCTGCATGGTACCAGCAACACTCATTGTATCAAGTACCTGAAAATCGTTTTTAATCAAACCGGCATATCCTTTACGGTAACCGAGCAGTTCATAGCCGTAATGTAGCGCGGTACGTGTCGCCGAGCGGATGACAGCATTCATGCCACTGCAGTCACCACCACTGGTCAGAATAGCGAGTCGTTTTGTCATGAGGACCTCCGTGCAATCTGTTCCTTCAACCAAGCCATGCGTTCGATAACGGTTTTTTCATAGCCACTGGGACGCGGTTCATAGAAAACTGTCCCGCGCAGGCGCTCCGGCAAAAAAGTTTGATCACTGTAACTGTTCTCAAAGTCGTGGGAATACTGGTAGCCGGCACCGTATCCTTCACGCTTTAGAAGGGCGGTCGATGCGTTACGAATGTGGAAGGGGACAGGGAGTGATCCGGACCGCCGTACCTCTTCAAGGGCATTGTTGATGCCACAATATGATGCGTTAGATTTTGGTGCCGTAGCCAGATAGGTAACGGCCTGCCCAAGGATGATACGCCCCTCAGGCATACCGACCATCTCAAAGGCATCTTTGGCGGCGACCACCATCTGCAGGGCACGGGGGTCGGCATTGCCAATATCCTCTGATGCCAGTATCAGCATACGGCGGATGATGAATCGCGGTTCTTCACCAGCCTCGAGCAGGCGTGCCAACCAGTAAAGCCCAGCATCGGGGTCGCTTCCCCGCAGTGATTTGATAAAGGCAGATATAACCTCGTAATGCCCATCACCGCCTTTGTCATACAGCAGTGGCTGGTGTTGCAGGGCATCAGCTAGGATGGTGGTATCGATGGTGCGGTCATGACCGGTCAGGCTTGCTGCCAGTTCTAGGGTGTTCAGCGCTTTGCGACCATCGCCATGCACCGCCTCCATAATATATTGGCGTGCCTCAGGTTGCAGCGTCAAGCCAAGGCGCCCCAGCCCACGTTCCCCATCTGCCAATGCCTCATCTAAAAGACGTCCGCAGTGTTCGGGAGGCAAGGGGTGCATGCGCAGTACGCGACAGCGTGACAAAAGCGGTGCAATAACTTCAAACGAAGGGTTTTCGGTGGTGGCACCAATAAGGGTGATGAGCCCAGATTCAACAGCAGGCAAAAAGGCATCCTGTTGTGCTTTGTTAAAGCGGTGGATCTCATCCACAAATAAAATAGTGTGCTTGCCGCTTGCGGCATGATGCTCAGCTTCCTTAAAAAGCTCACGTACTTCTTTGATGCCGTTCATGATGGCTGAGAAGAAAACAAAACGGGAGCGGGTCGCCGCTGCCATAATATGGGCGAGTGTTGTTTTCCCGCAACCAGGTGGCCCCCAGAAAATCAATGATGGGATACGGTCCTGTTCAATCAGCTCTCTAAGTGGCTTGCCAGGACCGGTGATATGCTCCTGGCCGACAAAACGCTCCAAGCTGTCAGGCCGCATCCGCTCTGCCAGTGGCGCATGGGGAGCTGTGGTGTCAAAGAGACTTTTCACCAGTGTTTAATCCCTGGGGTGACCGCTTGAGGTGCTACCCCCCAGATGTCACGAGCATATTCGGCGATGGTTCTGTCGCTGGAAAATTTACCCATGCCTGCTGTGTTCAAAATTGAGGTGCGTGCCCACTGGTCTGGTATCATATAGAGGCGGTCAGCATCGGCCTGAGCATCCAAATAGGCATCAAAGTCCGCAAGGACGAGATAGGTGTCCTGCTGGAGCAGGGAGTCGACAAGAGGCTTAAAGAGGTCAGGCGACCCCGGTGAGAACATGCCGGAGGCAATCTGGTCGATGACGGTTTTAAGCTCTGGGTAACGATAATAGTAGTCATGGGGGCGATAGCCCACCTGCTTCAGGCTGGTTACCTCAGGGGTGGTCAGGCCGAAAATAAAGATATTCTCCTCACCGACCTCCTCCTTGATCTCAATATTTGCCCCATCAAGTGTGCCGATGGTCAGGGCACCGTTTAAGGCATATTTCATGTTGCCGGTACCGGAGGCCTCGGTGCCGGCTGTGGATATCTGCTCTGATAGGTCGGCAGCTGGGAAGATCCTTTCAGCCAGCGAAACGCTGTAGTTTGCCAAGAAGAAAACTTTTAGCTGATTGCCGATGGCCGGATCATTGTTAACCACGTTGGCAACACCGTTGATCAGGCGAATGATGAGTTTTGCCATTGAGTAGGATGGCGCCGCTTTACCACCAAATATAACCGTACGGGATGGGAGCTCAAGTCCTGGGAAGTTTTTGAGGCGGTTGTAGCGAGCAATAACCTGTAGAATGTTCAAGAGCTGGCGTTTGTACTCGTGGATACGCTTGGTGTGACAATCAAACAGTGCGTCGGCAGAGACCACCACACCATGTTTTTGGTAAATATAGTCAGCCAGCTGTTCTTTGTTGGCGCGTTTTACATCCATCCAGCGCTGGCGGAAAGAACGGTCGTCCGCAAGGGGGCGTAGGCGCTCAAGTTGTGCTAAGTCAGTTGTCCAGCCATCACCGATAGCATCAGTAATTAAATCAGCAAGCCCATGGTTACAGTGTTTCAACCAACGGCGCTGGGTGATACCATTGGTTTTGTTATTGAAACGTTCAGGCCAGAGATCGTAGAAGTCCTTGAAAAGGTCGTTAATTAAGATGCCACTGTGGAGCGCGGAGACGCCGTTAACGGAGTAGCTGGCTACAATGGCAAGATTTGCCATCCGGACCATTTTGTCCCCTCGTTCATCAATCAGTGACATCCGCTCCATTTTGCCGGTGTCGCCAGGGAATCGCTCGTGGATAAGCTGCATAAAATGACGGTTAATCTCATAAATAATCATGAGGTGCCGGGGCAACATGGCTCCTAGCATCGGAACGGGCCAGGTCTCAAGTGCTTCCTGCAAAATGGTGTGGTTGGTATAGGCAAAGGTCCGTTTAGTAATGTGCCAGGCAGTGTCCCAATCAAGCCGGTGTTCATCAATCAAAACACGCATCATTTCTGGAATGGCCAGGACCGGATGGGTATCGTTCAGCTGAATGGCTACTTTTTCTGGTAAAAGGGTCAGATCGTCATGCTTTTTGAGGAAACGCATCAGGATGTCATTGACGGTGGCACAGGATAGAAAATATTCCTGGCGCAGACGCAACTCTTTTCCCTCAAGCATATGGTCGGCAGGATACAGAACCTTTGAAATATTTTCGGTCCGCATTTTCGATTCGACCGACCCCAGGTAATTACCTTGATTGAAGAAGTTTAGATCAAAATCGCGGCTGGCTTTAGCTGACCATAGCCGCATGGTGTTAACGGTACTGTTGCGATAACCGGGGATAGGGAAGTCACAGGCCTGTGCCATAACTTCATAGGCTTCTTCCCAAATGGCGCGCTGGATTCCGTCTTTATCCGTGTATTCGACGACCCGCCCGCCGAACTTAACGGCATGCAGGCGCTCTTGGCGATCAAATTCCCAGGGGTTGTCGTAGCGCAGCCAATTGTCCGGTTGTTCATGCTGAGCACCGTCAACAATACGTTGGTAGAACATGCCATATTCATAACGAATGCCGTATCCATGGGAAGGGAGTTGTAAGGTTGCCATAGAATCGAGAAAACAGGCCGCAAGGCGGCCGAGGCCACCGTTACCGAGTCCCGCATCCCATTCGACCTCTTGTAGGTCCTCAAGCTTTAATCCGATTTCTTTCAGAGCCTCTTCCCACTGGTCAAAAAGCCCGAGGTTAACCAGTGTATTCCCAAGGGTACGCCCCATCAGGAACTCCATGGAAATGTAGTAGATCCGCTTACTGTCATTGAGATAGTAGCTTTGCTGTGTGTCCAGCCAGCGTGAGGCCAGTAAGTCCCTGATGGCGTAGGCCAGTGCAAGATACATATCGGCCTTGGTGGCGGAAAACCTGTCCTTCACCAGGGTGTGTTCAAGATGAAAAATGAAGGCCTTCTGCAGGTCCTGAACGGTAGGTTGCTGTGTTTCGTGCATGCCAATCCTTTGCGTATCAAGCAGGCTCAATTGCCCATGGAGAGGGTGGAGTACCTCTGTATCAGATCTTTGTGAATAAAAATAATCTTTTACCATGATTTCTCCCGTATGGCTACAGCCTTTAATAGTCCCTTGGGCGTGTGACACGACACTTGCAGGTTTGATGCCGTTCTGTAAGTCCTGCTACGGAGAGTAAGATACTACGTAAGGAAGTTGACAGTTTCATGGCATCTGTATTACTGTTATCAATCCATTTGCCTTATTTTAATTGGGGTAAACAGTTTTTATTGTGAGGAAATGACTATGCGTAGTGACATGATTACGAAAGGGCTCGAGCGTACACCACACCGTGCCCTTCTCAAGGCCACTGGCCTGCCACAGAGTCAGATGGACCGTCCCTTCATCGGTGTGGCAACCAGCTTCACTGATCTCATTCCCGGCCATGTTGGTATGCGTGACCTAGAGCGTTTTATAGAAAAGGGCATCCATAGTGGTGGCGGTTATGCACAGTTTTTCGGCATACCTGGTGTCTGCGATGGCATTGCCATGGGTCATAAAGGTATGCATTACTCGCTACCGACCCGTGAGTTGATTGCTGATATGGTTGAGTCAGTTGCTGAAGCCCACCGCCTCGATGGTTTAGTGCTCTTGACCAACTGTGATAAAATTACCCCGGGTATGTTAATGGCTGCAGCCCGTCTGAACATTCCTTGTCTCGTGGTGACTGCCGGGCCGATGATGAGTGGTCAGGGGCGTCATGGCCGTTCCTACTCATTCGTGACGGATACCTTCGAGGCAATGGCCCGTTATAAAGCTGGTGTGATCGATGCGAAAGAGTTGCAGCAGTGTGAAGACAATGCCTGCCCAGGAATGGGATCCTGTCAGGGGCTCTTTACAGCCAACACCATGGCAATCCTAACGGAAACACTCGGCATGTCCTTGCCGCGCTGTGGTACGGCTCCAGCGGTTACTGCGATGAAACGGCGCATTGCCTTTGCTTCAGGTGAGCGCATTGTCTCCATGGTGCATGAGGATTTGAAACCACGCGATATTATGACACGAGAAGCATTCGAAAATGCCATACGTGTTGATGTTGCCCTTGGTGGCTCTTCGAATACCGTATTGCATCTTCTGGCAATTGCCCGGGAAGCAGGCGTTGACCTGCCGTTGGAGACCTTTGATATTCTTGCTAAACAGACACCGCAATTGGCCTCTATGAATCCGGCCGGCCAGCATTTTATGGAAGACCTTGATGTCGGTGGGGGTGTCAGTGGCGTACTAAAACAACTGGGTGATAAGATTCATGACTGTCAGACGGCATTTGGCCTAACGACACTCCAACTGGCAGCCAGTATTGAGAATGTTGATGAAGAAGTCATTCGTCCGCTCTCCAACCCGGTTAAGCCGGAGGGTGGCATTGCGGTTCTATTCGGTTCCATTGCACCAAAGGGTGCCGTTGTGAAGCAGTCTGGTGTTTCTGATGCCATGATGACCTTCACCGGCCGCGCTCGTTGCTTTGATTCTGAAGAGAAGGCCATGGCTGCTCTAATGGGTGGTGAAGTAAAAGCGGGTGATGTGGTTGTTATCAGGTATGAAGGACCGAAGGGCGGCCCTGGTATGCGTGAAATGCTTGCCCCCACCGCGGCGCTGATGGGACTTGGTCTCGGTGACTCCGTGGCCTTGATTACCGATGGTCGTTTCTCCGGTGGTACTCGTGGCCCCTGTATCGGCCATATCTCGCCTGAAGCAGCAGAGGGCGGTCCGATTGCCCTGATTGAGGATGGTGATACGATTGTCCTTGATATCCCGCATCGCCGTTTGGACCTGCAGGTTGATGAAGCAACCCTGGCGACGCGACGTGCGTCATGGAAGGCCCCTGAACCGAAGATCAAAACCGGCTGGCTTGCCCGCTATGCCAAGGTTGTTACATCGGCCTATACTGGTGCCGTCACCACTGCAGAGTAGTTTTTTATCACGATTACACGGTGTCACAGCACCGACAATGAGGTATGTGCTATGAAAATGAACGGAGCTCGTATTCTTCTCGAAAGTCTCAAACGTGAGGGGGTCGACCTGGTTTTCGGCTACCCGGGCGGAACGGTCATTAACATCTATGATGAATTGATGAACGTGCGTGAGATTAAGCATATTCTACCACGCCATGAGCAGGCAGGAACCCATGCTGCTGACGGTTATGCCCGTGCTACCGGTAAAGTCGGCGTTGCCATCGCCACATCCGGTCCAGGTGCAACCAACACCGTTACTTCAATTGCCACTGCTTATATGGATTCCATTCCCATGGTTATTGTCACCGGGCAGGTTCCATCACCTCTGATTGGTAATGACGCCTTTCAAGAGGTCGATATTATCGGTATTACGCGCCCGATAACCAAGCACAGCTTCTTGGTACGTAACGCTAAAGATATTCCTATGATTGTCCGTAAGGCTTTTGTTATCGCAAAAAGCGGTCGTCCTGGTCCGGTTCTGATTGACCTGCCGAAGGATGTCCAGATCAGTCAGGCGGAGTTTAAGTGGCCCGAGGAGGTTGATATTCGTGGCTTTAAACCCCATATAGAGGGTAATCCGCGCCAAATCGATAAGGCTATTGATATGGTGCTGGAAGCACGTCGCCCGGTCATCTATGTTGGTGGCGGTGTCATTAGTGCTAATGCCTCGGCCGAGTTGACGGAACTTGCCCGGTTGCTGCAATTCCCGGTTACCATGACCCTGATGGGGCTGGGATCATTTCCGGAATCCGATCCGCTCTCGTTGAAGATGCTGGGTATGCATGGTGCCTATACGGCCAACATGGCTATGACCCACGCCGACCTTATTATTGCGGTCGGTGCACGCTTTGATGACCGCGTAACCGGTAAGATTGCCACCTTCGCACCGAATGCCAAAATCATTCACATCGATGTTGATCCGACCTCAATTCGTAAAAACGTGCGGGTTGATCTGCCGATTGTTGGTGACACCAAAGATGTTCTTACAAAAATGATCAGCGCCGTTAGTGAGCGTGGTGTGAAGGCTCTTCAAGACCTGCACCAGGCCATGGAAAGCTGGAAAGAGGATGTGGCAAGCTGGAAAGCCAAGCACCCGATTTCCTATAAGCAAAGTACGACAACCATTAAGCCGCAGTATGTAATTGAAAAGCTCCGTGAACTTGCCGACGATGATGCCATTATGGCGACCGACGTTGGTCAACATCAAATGTGGGCCGCTCAGTTCTTTGGCTTCCAACAGCCCCGGACTCTGTTGACCTCAGGTGGTCTCGGTACCATGGGATTTGGTCTCCCGGCTGCCATGGGCGCTCAGGCAGCATTTCCGAAACGTCAGGTTATTTGTGTTGCTGGAGACGGTGGTATCCAGATGAACATTCAGGAAATGGCAACACTGGTGCAGCAGCGTCTGCCGGTAAAAATCGTCATTTTGAATAACAACTTCCTTGGTATGGTTCGTCAATGGCAGGAGCTGTTCTTTGACAAGCGTTATTCCCATACCTGTCTTGAGTTGCCGATGGACTTTAAGAAGCTGGCAGAAGCGTTCGGTGCCAAAGGGCTCGTTGCTGAAAAGCCGTCCGAGGTAGAGTCAGTTATTAAAGAGGCCTTTGCACATAACGGACCTGTCATTATGGAGTTCAAAATCTCCCGTGAAGAGAAGGTTCTGCCGATGGTCCCTGCCGGAGCATCGTTGAATGAGATGGTATTGAACGCCTAAGGGGGCTAAGGAGCGCACCATGCAACATACAATTTCAGTCGTTGTTGAGAACGAATTTGGGGTACTGTCACGGGTAGTTGGTCTGTTCTCAGGCCGGGGCTTCAATATTGATTCCCTCTCCGTTGCACCGATTATGGATGAGTCGCTTTCCCGTATCACCATTGTGACCCGGGGAGATAATGCTGTTCTGGAACAAATTACCAAACAGCTTAATAAGCTGATTGATGTCATCAAGGTTCTTGATTTTACAGATGGCTCAGCAATCGAGCGTGAGTTGGCGCTGATTAAAGTTGCTGCTGAAGACGATAGCCGTGCTGAAGTTCTACGTATTGTTGATATCTTCAGAACAAAAGTCATTGATGTTACACCGAAATCATATACGATTGAAGCAACTGGCAGCCCTGCTAAAATCAATGCTATTCTTGATTTACTCCGCCCCCTTGGTTTAAAGGAACTGGTGAGAACCGGCGCTGTTGCTATCGGGCGAGGACCGAAAGGGTGGAAAGGGTAGCGAAGAGTCGGTGTCCTTCCTTGGATCATCAAGGCCGCCCTAGAGTGTTTGGGCGGCCTTGTCTGTTTGAAAACATTGACATCACTAGGACCTCTATAGTATGTTCCATGTTCATTTTTATTATAATTTACCGGTTGTTCCGGATACCAACAGGAGGTTGTACCGCTTATGAAAGTCTATTATGACAAGGATTGTGATCACGGACTTCTCAAGAAGAAGACGGTTGCTGTCATCGGTTATGGTTCACAGGGGCATGCCCACGCGCTGAACCTGAAGGATTCAGGCGTGAAGGTTGTCGTTGGTCTGCCGAAGGAGTCCAAGTCGGTTGCTAAAGCGAAGGCTGCTGGCCTGACCGTTAAAACCACTGCTGAGGCTGTTAAGTCTGCCGATGTTGTCATGATTCTGCTTCCTGATGAAATCCAGGGTGATGTTTATCGTGCAGATATCGGCCCTAACCTGAAGAAAGGTGCTGCTCTGGCTTTTGGCCACGGTTTCAATATTCATTTTGGACAGATTGAGCCCCGTGAAGATATCAATGTCTTCATGGTTGCACCAAAAGGGCCAGGGCACCTGGTTCGTCATGAGTACACCAAAGGTGGGGGCGTTCCTTGTCTGATCGCTATCCATCAGGACCCTTCAAAGAAAACGAAGGAAATTGCCTTAGCGTATGCTTCCGCAGTTGGTGGCGGTCGTTCAGGTATTATTGAAACTTCTTTCAAAGAAGAGACGGAAACGGATCTTTTTGGTGAGCAGGCAGTCCTTTGTGGTGGTATCTCTGCCCTGATTCAGGCGGGCTTTGAGACCCTGGTTGAGGCTGGCTATGCTCCAGAAATGGCATACTTTGAGTGCCTTCACGAGACAAAGCTGATTGTTGACCTGATTTATGAAGGTGGTATCGCCAACATGCGTTACTCCGTTTCCAACACAGCTGAGTACGGTGACTTGACCCGTGGCCCTCGTGTAGTAACCGCAGAGACGAAAAAAGAAATGAAGAAGATTCTTGACGAGATTCAAAACGGCGAGTTCTGCAAAGAGTGGATGCTGGAGAATAAGGCTAACAAGCCGACCTTTAACGCACTGCGTCGCCGTGGCGCTGAGCACCAGATTGAAGAGGTTGGTGGTAAACTGCGCTCCATGATGCCTTGGATTGGCAAGAACAAAATTGTCGACAAGAGCAAAAACTAACATGCTGATCTACTGATTTGAAGCCCCACTTCTTTTTGAGGTGGGGCTTTGCCTTAGTAAACAGCCATGAAAGCTTCCTCATGAAAGCATCTTCAGCAATTATTACACCAGAAGGATATCCCTTCATCGCCTGCACGGCTGGCTTGACGTTCTTACTTGGAGCAGGGAGTTACATCCTGTCTTCGCTTGAACTGGCCATTCCGTTCGTTATCAGCTTGGCATTGTTTCTTTTTACCGTTTCATTTTTTCGTAACCCAGAACGCACAATCCCAGCTGATCCAACCTGCATGGTTGCCCCTGCTGACGGTACGGTCGTATATGTCGGACCGGCTCAACAAGAGCATCTTGGTGCTTGCACGAAGATTAGTATCTTTATGTCGGTATTTAACGTACACGTAAATCGTGCACCTTTTGATGGGGTCGTGCGGGAGCGTTTTTACCGTCAGGGCCGCTTTTTGGATGCCCGTCACAGTAAGGCTTCCGCAGAAAATGAACAGTGTGGTCTTGTGCTTGATCTTGTTGGTGGCATGCAGGTGGTTTGTGTCCAGATTGCAGGATTGGTTGCACGGCGAATCCTGTGCTATGCCGATGTTGGTGATAAGGTTACCCGTGGTGGACGTTATGGTATGATTCGCTTCGGTTCCCGTGTTGATTTATATGTACCAACTACGGTGCTTCCGTTGGTGAAGGTTGGCGACACCACTACGGCCGGTGCCTCGGCTGTGGCTCGTATGCCTGTCCTTGAGAAATGAGAATGCCATGCAGCATGAGTTAGAAAACCAGCAATCAACACGTCGGGAGAATATCCGAAAAGGTATTTATATCCTACCGAACCTGGTGACCGCCGGGAGTTTGTTTGCCGGATTCTACAGTATGGTCGCTACCTTAAACGGCGATTACGCAACCGCCGCCCTCTGGATTTTTATTTCGGCAATCTGTGATGGTTTAGATGGTAAGGTTGCTCGGCTCACGAACACCACGAGTCAGTTTGGTGTTGAGTTTGATTCGCTGGCAGATCTTGTTGCCTTCGGCGTTACTCCGGGGCTTATGATGTACTCGTGGGCATTACGTCCTTTTGGCCGTATTGGCTGGCTGGCAGCTTTTCTCTTTGTGGTCTGTTCTGCACTACGTCTTGCACGTTTTAATGTGCAGGTAACAACGGTCGAGAGTAAGCGCTTTGTCGGTCTGCCAACCCCAGCCGCTGCGTGTGCTGTTGCTTCAACAGTTCTGCTTTTTAATTATTTTGGCTGGCCGAGCAGCTATAAGCATGTCGCCATTTTGGGGCTTATTTATCTTTTGGCTTTCCTGATGGTTTCAAACGTTAAGTATTATTCTTTTAAGGACCCGGAACTGATTAAGCGTCAGCCATTCGGTTTCCTTGTGCTTGCGGTGATACTACTCATCATTATTGCTGCAGAGCCAGCTATTATGATTTTCATTATTATGATGATCTATATTTTTTCTGGGCCGGTGGCCTATCTGGTTGGTTTTCCCCGTCGTAAACGCCTAGAACGGCTCATGCATGAAGCTCATGCTCCCCAAGAAAACAAGGACGTCTAAAAAACGGAGTTAAAGGTTGTTGTGATACTCGATCTATCGAGGGTCACAATGGCATACGTTTTCAGCGCTGCATGGGGGGCAAGTGCTCCAGGATTGATATAGGTTATGCCGTCCTGCTCAATGCAAGAGGGATGATGAGTGTGACCGTAGATGACTAAATCGATATGGTTCTCTTTGGCATAGCGATGCAGTTCCTGTAGTCCCTGTTTGACACGAAACTGATCACCATGGCAGAGCAGTATGGTTTTACCAGATTGATGAAACAGATGAAGGCGTGGTGCTTCTGATGTGCGGTCGCAATTCCCCGCAACGCGCAGGAGTGGTTTTTCATACCACCCCGTCAGCATGTCACAGTCCTTTTCACCATCTCCGGCATGCAGCAGTAAATCGATAGATGGCTCCTGCTCCACGACGGAAATCAGTGATGGCACATTACCGTGACTGTCCGACACAATCAGCAGGGAGAAACGCTCCTCCATCAGCACTTAGCGTTGGCGTAGACGCTTATGGGCTTCGCGCAGAATAGCCTCGGTACACTCCCAGTTAATGCAGGCGTCGGTGATGGAAACGCCATAGCGTAGGGTCTGCTGGTCGGCGGATATTTTTTGATTGCCCTCTGCAAGGTGGCTCTCAATCATCAGGCCGGAAATAGTCTGATTGCCAGCTATAATCTGGTCAATCACAGCATTCAAAACATCGGGTTGACGACGGAAATCTTTGCTGGAGTTGCCGTGACTGCAATCGACCATGATACTGGGAGCTTGCCCAGCTTTTTCAAGGCTCGCTTCAGTTTTAGCAATATCTTCTGGGTGGTAGTTTGGTTTACTTGAGCCGCCCCGTAAAACAATATGTACGTCAGGATTACCGGTTGTTCGGATGATGGAGGCCCGACCTTCATGGTTGATACCGAGAAAGCTGTGGGGTGATTGGGCCGCGGTCATGGCGTCCAGTGCTATTTGTAAATTACCGTCGGTACCATTTTTGAAGCCGATTGGAAAGGAAAGGCCGCTGGCAAGTTCGCGGTGAGTCTGTGATTCGGTGGTGCGGGCACCTATGGCTCCCCATGAAATGAGGTCAGCCAGGTATTCAGGAGTAATGGGATCCAACATTTCGTTGGCAACGGGAACACCGAGTGCTGTGAGTTGGCACAAAAGCCCGCGGGCAATGCCGAGCCCCTTGGAAATATGGTGTGAACCATTCATGTCGGGGTCATTGATGAGGCCTTTCCACCCTATGGTGGTACGGGGCTTTTCGAAGTAGACCCGCATGACAAGGAATAGTTGGTCCTCAATTTCATCGGCCAAAACTTTCAGGCGACGGGCATATTCGAGTGCTGCCACTGGATCGTGGATGGAACAGGGACCGACAACGACCATCAGACGACGGTCACGACGATGGATGATATCTTTTATTTGCTCACGGCTGTTGGCTACCAGTTCACGACTGGCATCCGTCATCGGAAAAACCTGCCGTAAATCAGCCGGAGCGATGATAGGTGTGATACCGGATACTTTTAGGTTGTTGGTATTTATCATGATTATCCTCACAATCTTAAAAACATCAGAATTTTAGCGGATTGGAGCTGTCATTGTCAAACCTTAAGCGTACTGCACTGCGGCCGGCTGTTTTTCTTGATCGTGACGGGACCCTGAATATTGAAAAAGATTACCTTTTTCGGGTTGAAGATTTCGTCTTTACGGAGGGGGCCCAAGAGGCTGTTCGTCTCTTGAATGACGCCGGTTTTCTGGTGGTCGTGGTCAGTAATCAGTCAGGTATCGCACGGGGATATTACGGACAAGAGGATGTTAAACGGCTGCACGATGCAGTTGACCGTCTATTGGCACACAAGGGAGCTCATGTTGATGCGTGGTATTTCTGTCCACACCATCCAGAAGGGACGACTGATCAGGCCATAAGCTGCGACTGTCGTAAGCCGGCTCCTGGCATGCTCCTACAGGCGGCAAAAGAGTACGGAATTGATTTAGCGGATTCCTATATGGTGGGTGATAAGCGTATCGATGTCGAAGCAGGTCATGCTGCCGGTTGTCACAGTATTCTGGTGGCGACGGGGTACGGGCATAGTGAAGCAGCAGGGCTCCCTAAAACCGTTCCATGCTGTGAGAATTTATTGGCAGCGGCTCGTCTGATCTGTGCTGCGGAGCACGCAAAACACTGATTCGCGGTTGTGTTACGGTGCCTGTTCGTTTTATACTACTGATTTAGAACACTATATTTGGTTACTATATATAAAGGATATACCATGGGATCCATAACCAAGGGTATTGTGCTTGCTGGTGGAGCAGGTAGTCGTCTCTATCCGCTGACGCTTGTGGCGAGTAAACAACTCCAGCCGGTCTACGATAAGCCAATGATTTATTATCCACTGGCCACATTGATGGCAGCGGGTATTAACGATATATTACTGATCTCAACCCCTGTAGATATCCCACGCTTTCAGGCACTTCTTGGGGATGGTTCACGTTGGGGTATCTCCATCAGGTATGCTGTGCAGGAAAAGCCAGCAGGTATTGCACAAGCTTTCATTATCGGTGAGTCTTTCATCGCTGGTGATCCGGTCTGTCTGATTCTTGGGGACAATATTTTTTATGGTAAAATGCATCTTGAGCGCATGGTGCAGAACTTTGAGGCAGGGGCACGGATTTTCGGTTACTACGTGCATGACCCTGAACGGTATGGTGTTGTTACCTTCGATGGGGAAGGGCGAGTCTTAACCATTGAGGAAAAACCACAAAACCCCCGTTCACACTATGCTATCCCCGGTCTCTATCTCTATGATGGCGATGTTTGTCAGATAGCTGGCTCCCTCGCTCCATCCCCTCGTGGAGAACTCGAAATTACAGATGTCAACAAAGTGTATCTGGAACGTGGAGACTTAACGGTGGAACGTCTTGGTCGCGGTATCGCTTGGCTTGATACCGGAACCCATGCCTCCTTGCTCGAAGCGAGCAATTTCATAGAAACCCTTGAGGCACGTCAGGGCCTCAAAATTGCCTGCCTTGAGGAGATTGCCCTGCGGCGTGGTTTTATTGACCAGGAAGCCATGGCTTTACTCGTTGAGTCAACGCCTAATTCATCGTACCGTGACTACTTGATACGGGTGCTTACAGAGGCTCGTGAAGGGCTCCTGTAAGGAGCGATATTTCCAGTATGCGAGATCTTCTAAAAAAACATTCCCTGGTGGCATTGATTTTGGTGGCCCTCTTGGTGGCTCTCTTGGTCTATTCCATCAACCTTACTTCATCCGAACGGGCTAACCCGGTTGAACGGGGCGTTGCGGGTACGTTGGCTCCGGTTCAGGAAGTCTCTACCCGTAGTACCAATTTTCTGGTGCGCTGGTATCAGGATTATATTGCACTCGTTAACACAAAACATGATAACCGCCGTATGATAGAGGAAATTAAAACGCTCAATAATACGGTCTTGGCAACCAGTGAAGCACTGCGTGAGAATGAGCGACTTGGAAAGCTGCTCGGTATGCGTAAGGCAGTTACTGCGCCAACCATGGCTGCATTAGTTATTGGTGATGACAGCACACCATGGTATCGCTCCTTGGCACTGGACCATGGCAGTGCTGATGGGATAGGTGAGGGGATGCCGGTTTTAGCTGTCGATGGCATTGTTGGACAGATTATCAAGGTTACCCCATCCAGTAGTCGGGTTTTACTCTTAACGGACCATGCCAGCAGTATCACCGCCATGGTGGCCCGCTCTCGAGCCCGGGGTGTTGTTAAAGGGGATGGTGATGGTCGCCTGATTCTGGAATTCACCATGCGTGGGGAAGACGTCCAGGTCGGCGACGAGATTATCAGTTCCGGTGTGGGGGGGATTTTCCCCAAAGGGCTTATGATTGGCCGGGTGACGGCCGTTCGTAAGGGTGATTACGGTATCTTTCAGAATATCACGGTCAAACCTGCGGTCAGCATTGCCCACCTCGAAGAGGTGTTAGTTGTCTTAAGAACCAGGAGGGAGTAGCGTACCATGTCCCTGTTAACCATGGCAAAAACCGTGGTGCTGGTTCTGGTTCTTCTGGTACTTCAGACCTCAGTCCTTCCCCAGCTTTTCACCACGGCATTCAAACCGGACCTCCTGCTTATTCTGGTGGTTTTTCTCTCGTTGCGGGGCGATGATATCACTGCCTTAGGGATGACGTTCGGTTTGGGACTCCTGACAGACTGTGTCAGCAGTCAATATTTCGGGCTGCATGCCTTTAGTTATCTGGTGGTATTTCTTTTCTTTCGATTGATGGCAGGACGCCTCTATGTGCAAAGTGGCTTTCTCATTATGCTCTGTGCCTGTGGGGGCATAGTAGTCGGTATGCTTGGTGAACTGCTTCTTTTAGGTGTTTTCTCTGAGTCTCCAGGAATTTTCTTCTCCATGGTACGTGGTCTGTTCCCCGTATTGGTTATGCAGGCCCTCTTTGCCTCCCTGGCGCTTCCTGTCGCTCGTTTACTCTTCCCTGAACTGGAGCCCCGATGATTAAAGAGCGCCGTTATGTCAGGGAGCTTGCCCAACCCCGTAAGCGGATCCTCATTCTCACGAGTTGTGCGGCAGCAATTTTTGGGTTGTTACTGTTGCGACTGCTTTCACTTCAGGTGGTGAGCGGTGATGAGTATGCCATCCGCTCCGAGAATAACCGCATGCGGATTATTTCCGTACCGGCTTCGCGGGGGGCGATTCTCGATCGAAACGGTATTCAGCTCGTTTATAATCGGCCATCTTTTAACCTCGCAGTCATCCCTCAGGAGGCGGGGGATGTGAAGGCGTTGCTGGTAAAGCTGTCGTCACTGCTCAAACTGAATTTGCAGGAATTAAACGAGCGATTTGACAGTGCGAAGAAGCGGGCTGGCTATTATCCCGTGGTGGTCGCAACGGGATTACATCGCGAGCAGCTTGAAGTTCTGGAGGAAAACCGGATTTGGCTGCGTGGTGCTGAAATAGTTATGAAGCCAATCAGGGAGTATGCCTTTCAAAACTCAGCAGCACACCTCATTGGCTATATTGCAGAAATTTCTGATAAAGAGTTGGATCACCCCGACTACGCCACCTATAGACCCGGTGACTATATCGGGAAAAACGGTATCGAAAAATCCTGGGAAACAGTACTGCATGGCCAGGATGGTGGTCGTCAGATTGAAGTTGACTCGCGGGGTAGGGTCCTGCGGGTTCTTGCTGAATCCAAGCCGACGGTTGGTAATAGTTTAGTGCTGACGATTGACTCTCGCTTACAGCAGACCACAGAGCAGTCCTTTGGCGGTAAAGCCGGAGCAGCTGTTGTGATGGATGTAACCAATGGTGAAGTGCTGGCTTTTGTCAGCAGTCCGCTCTTCGACCCATCAATGTTTTCCCGCAGGGTGCCACCGGAGGTCTGGAAGCGCTATATGGAGGATGAACGACATCCCTTGGAAAATAAGGCCCTGACCGGTCAATACCCCCCGGGATCTACGTTTAAAATTGTGACAGCGCTTGCTGGCCTCGAGCGGGGCGCCATTACAGAGCACTCTACTATTTCTGACCCGGGATATTATGAGATGGGGAACCACAAGTTCAGAGACTGGAAAACAGGTGGGCACGGAATCGTCGACCTGCGTAAATCACTGAAGGAATCCTGTGATACCTACTACTATGCCCTCGGTGCAAAAATTGGTGTTGATGCCATTGCTGAGATGGCTAACCGGTTTATGCTTGGCACACCTTTAGGGGTCGGTTTGGCCGGTGAGAAGCCCGGTCTCGTGCCGACGACGGAATGGAAACTGAAACGGCATGGCCAGCGTTGGCTAGCTGGAGAAACGCTCCCTGTATCAATCGGGCAGGGCTACCTTCTGACAACACCAATCCAGCTTGCTTCCATGATTGCAACCGTGGCCAATAATGGCACTATTTACCGTCCCCATCTGGTGAAGAAAATTGTCGATCCCGATGGACAGACGGTTCGCGAGTTCGGTCCTGAGGTATTGAAGCAGATAGGTGTTCCTCAGGATCATCTGCGGATGGTCAAACAGGGGCTTTTCGCCGTTGTCAATGACGGTGGTGGTACCGGTGCCAGTGCTCGGCTCGGTGATGTGAAAGTAGCAGGTAAAACCGGGACATCACAGGTGGTCCGTCTTGGTAAAGACCGTCGCAATGCGGTGCTTTATAAGCATCGTGATCATGGTCTTTTTGTGGCCTTTGCCCCCTATGATCGGCCTGAAGTTGCGGTTGCAGTTGTTGTTGAACATGGTGGTGGTGGAGGAGCGGTGGCAGCACCGATTGCCAGTCGTATCCTTCGCCAGTACTTTGATTTAAAACGCCAACCGGCGGAACGCCCGATTAAGCCGGTGTTGCGTGGTGTGGATACTGATCACGAGGAGGCGGCTTTGCCGTCACAGGCACCAGTAGAGACTACACCTGTAGTGAAAGAGGAATTGCGGTGATTGATAGACGCCTGGTAATGAATTTCGACTGGATGCTTCTGGGGTTGGTGGTCGCCATCTGTCTCATTGGTGTGTTGAATATTTACAGTGCCTCCTATGCCTATCAGCTTGACGGTGCACCGTATTACCTCAAACAGCTTAACTGGCTCTTTTTCGGTATTCTGCTTTCTTTGTTCGTTGCCTCCTTTGATTATCATATTTTCGAGGATTTTGCCTATTGGCTCTACTGGATTTTTATTATTCTCCTCGTGGCGGTTCTGATCTTTGGCAGGAAATCCATGGGGGCAACACGATGGATTAATTTAGGGCTGTTTTCCATGCAGCCTTCCGAACTTTTTAAGATTGTTATGGTACTCACCTTTGCACGCTTTTTTAATAACTACCATGCCGTTGATGGCTTAACCATAAAAGACTTAATCATACCATTAGGGTTACTTGGCATTCCGATGCTATTGATTATGAAACAGCCGGATCTGGGTACGGCGGTGCTGGTGGGTATGATTGCCTTCACCATGTCTTTTTTTGTTGGTTTCCGTTGGAAAACAATTGTGACTTTCGCCCTCGTCACGCTGCCCATGGCCTGGGTTGTTTGGGCAGTTTATATGAAGCCGTACCAGAAAAACCGTGTGCTGGATTTTCTTAATCCCGAACGTTCGCGCCTTGGCAGTGGTTATCACATTATTCAGAGTAAGATTGCCGTCGGTTCTGGGGGCTTTTGGGGCAAAGGTTTTGTAAAAGGAACACAGTCTCAGTTGCGGTTTTTGCCGGAGCAGCACACCGATTTTGCCTTTTCGGTGTTTTGTGAGGAGTGGGGTTTTATCGGTGCTTTTGTGCTCTTGTCACTGCTGCTTGGGCTGGTTGTGTGGGGACTCAATATTGCCCGCACGTGCAATGATCGTTTTGGTGGCCTCTTGGCTGTCGGTATCACGGCAATGATCTTTTGGCATTCCGTGATCAACATCGGCATGGTCATGGGACTTTTTCCCGTTGTTGGTGTACCCCTGCCGTTTTTTTCCTATGGGGGAACCTCAATGATTACTTCCATGATTGGCGTTGGAATTTTACAAAGTATTAGTATGCGACGCTTCATGTTTTAGTCTGTTTATGGTATATAAAATTATTTGACAGTTTTTCTTTGGAGATATCAATGATCAGTACACTCGTCCGCAAGATCGTCGGCAGCAAAAATGACCGTGAGTTAAAGCGTATGTGGGGGATAGTCGCTAAGATTAATGCCCTGGAACCGGCCATGCAGCAGCTGAGTGATCAGGATTTGACTGCCAAGACTAGTGAGTTTAAACAACGCTATGTCAATGGTGAAACCCTTGATGCTTTATTGCCTGAGGCCTTTGCTGTTTGCCGTGAAGGTGGCCGCCGGATTCTCGGCATGCGCCACTTCGATGTCCAGCTGATTGGTGGCATGGTTTTGCACTCCGGCAAAATTGCCGAAATGAAAACCGGTGAAGGTAAAACCCTGGTCGCGACCTTACCAGCCTACTTGAATGCCCTCTCCGGAGCAGGTGTGCATGTTGTAACCGTTAACGATTACCTGGCACGCCGTGACTCAGAGTGGATGGGGCGGCTTTATAGTTTCCTTGGCTTGTCTGTCGGCGTTATTATCCATGGGCTCGATGATCAGGAACGCCGCGAGCAGTACGCTTCTGATATTACCTATGGTACCAACAACGAGTTCGGTTTTGATTACCTCCGCGACAATATGAAGTTCTCACTGGATGATTATGTCCAGCGGAGCTTCAACTATGCAATCGTTGATGAGGTTGATTCGATTTTAATTGATGAGGCCAGAACACCGCTTATTATTTCCGGGCCCACCGAGGAGTCTACCGATAAGTATTACATCATCGACCGTATCATTCCAAAACTTACCCGGGGTGAAGTCACTGAAGTTGAAGCTAACACCTTATCTGGTAAACGTAAGGTTTATACTGGCGATTACACCGTTGATGAAAAAGCAAAGTCAGCAACCCTGACCGAGCAGGGCATTCATAAGGTTGAACAATTATTGGGGATAGAAAACCTCTACGATCCGCGTAACATTGAAACGCTGCACCATGTGAATCAGTCGCTGCGTGCCCACGCCCTGTACCGTCGTGATGTTGAATACGTTGTAAAGGACAATGAAGTTATCATTGTTGATGAGTTTACCGGTCGTTTGATGCCGGGCCGTCGGTGGTCTGACGGTCTGCATCAGGCCGTTGAAGCGAAGGAAGGAGTAAAGATTGAGAGCGAGAACCAGACGCTTGCCACAATCACCTTCCAGAACTTCTTCCGCATGTATGCCAAACTCTCCGGCATGACCGGTACGGCTGATACTGAAGCAGAGGAATTTCATAAAATCTACAAGCTGGATGTTGTGGTTATTCCGACCAACCGTCCACTGTTACGTCCCGACTTCCCTGATGTCATCTACAAGACGGAGCGTGAGAAGTTTGCAGCGGTCATTGAGGATATCAAGGACCACTATGCCAGTGGCCAGCCGAGCCTTGTCGGTACCATCTCAATCGAAAAATCGGAGCACCTCTCTGAGTTACTGCGTAAGCAGGGGGTGCCGCACTTTGTCTTGAACGCAAAGCAGCACGACCGTGAAGCGGATATTGTTGCCCAGGCAGGTCGTAAAAATGCTGTTACCATCGCTACCAACATGGCTGGTCGTGGTACGGATATTTTATTGGGGGGCAACCCAAACGGTCTCCTGCGTCAATGGCAGGACCAGAATCCTTCTGCCAGTGAAGAACAGATAGCTTCACAGCGTGCCATATTTACGGAGCAGTGCGCTAAGGAGCATGACGAAGTCGTTGCGTTGGGTGGTCTGCATATTATCGGTACGGAACGGCATGAATCCAGACGGATTGATAATCAGTTGCGCGGCCGCTCCGGTCGTCAGGGTGATCCCGGTTCATCACGCTTCTATCTCTCATTGCAGGATGACCTCCTGAGAATTTTCGGTTCAGAGCGTGTTGCAAAAATCATGGACCTCTTGAAAGTTCAGGAGGGTGAGGCAATCACCCATACTATGATTAATCGTTCCATTGAGAGTGCACAGAAGAAGGTTGAAGCACATAACTTCGAAATCCGTAAGCATCTGATTGATTATGATGATGTTATGAATAAACAGCGTGAAGTTATTTACACGCAACGTCGTGAAATTCTGGCTGGTAGTGATATTCGGGAAAGCTTCCTGGAGATGATGGATGAAACGGTTGAAGACATCATCAAAGCCTATGCCTATGAAGCTGATGCACCCTTGGACTGGGACTGGGAGTCACTGAGCGAAACAGTATACCGTTGTTTCTCCATTCAGCTTGATTTGACCCGTGAGATGGTGGCCCGTCTCAATGCCGACGGCCTCCGTAACCTCCTTAAGCAGGAGGTTCAGTCGATCTTCGATGCTAAAGTCGACAGTTATGGTGGAGAGCTGATCGACCACCTTATTAAAGTGGTTATGCTACAGGCCATCGATGTGCACTGGAAAGAACACCTCCTGAATATCGATCATCTCAAAGAAGGAATCGGCCTGCGCAGTTATGGTCAAAAAGATCCCAAGCAGGAATATAAGAAAGAGGCGTTCCATCTCTTCATGGACATGATTATTCGTATCCGAGAGGAAACGGTTGAGAAGGTCTTCTGGGTTCAGATTGAGAGTGAAGAGGATATCGAAGAGCTCGAAGTAGAGCAGGTTGAGCGCAGCCGGAATATGTTCCGTAGTATCACTGATAGTGATGTGCGGGAAATTGATACCAGTCGCAGCGGTAAACAGGCCGGCCGAAATGAGCCATGTCCCTGTGGAAGTGGTAAAAAATACAAAAAGTGCTGCGGTAAGTAAGGTATATAAAGGACGACACGCCTATGTCTCTTAAGGGTTTTTCCTTTTCAGTTTGCGATGCTGCCATTAAAAAGCCCGGTCTCCCCGATGTGGCTCTGATTATGTCTGATTACCCGGCAGTAGCGGCTGCTGTTTTTACAACGAACGCTGTCAAAGCTGCACCGGTTCTGCTTTCCATGGAGCGGATTCAACAGGGGTTTTGTCAGGCACTGTTGGTGAATAGTGGTAACGCAAATGCCTGTACTGGTGCCCAAGGGATGCAGGACGCCGTGGCGATAACGGATAAGCTTGCTGCGTTATTGGATATTGAGCCGGATCTTTTACAGGTCTCATCCACCGGTGTCATTGGTGTCCCTTTACCGGTTGAGCGCTTCATGGCATCACTGCCTGCATTGGTTGCTGGTATCGGATCTGCTTCAATCGAGGACCTTGCCCGGGCAATCATGACCACGGATACCTTCCCGAAAATGGTTGAGCGAAGTGCGGAGTACGACGGGGTGCGGTATACCATCGCCGGTGTTTCCAAAGGGGCGGGGATGATCATGCCGAATATGGCAACCATGCTCTCCTTTGTTATGACAGACGCCACCCTTGATTCTACGTTTATTCAGGAGGTGTTCCGTACAGCAGTGGATCGTTCTTTTAATGCCATTACCATTGATGGTGACACATCTACTAATGACACCTGTCTTTTTATGGCAAACGGCGCTGCAGGAACAGCTCCTATTGCAGCAGGGACGTCGGCTGCAGAAACGTTTGCCAACCTTTTGGATGAGGTTTTACTGGAACTTGCCAAGCTCATTGTAAAAGATGGTGAAGGTGCGACTAAGTTCGTCACGATTACGGTGCAAGGGGCCAGACATGATGCTGATGCAAAGTGTGCGGCCATGGCTATTGCCAACTCATCACTAGTGAAAACTGCTTTTTTTGGTCAGGATGCCAATTGGGGTAGAATCTTTGCGGCTGTAGGGTATTCTGGTGCTACGGTGAATCAAGAACATTTGTCACTGGCATTTGATGATGTCATGATGGCCAAAGATGGGGTTTTCTGTGGCGGGGATGCTGAACAGCGCGGTACAGTGGTTTTACACAAGCCGGAGTTTACCGTTACGGTGGACCTTGGACTTGGCGATGGTCATGCCACGGTTTTCACTTCTGATCTCTCCCATGAGTATGTTTCCATTAATGCTGACTATCGGACCTAAGCTGTGATTCGATGCTTGGCCACACGCTATAGCCGCCTTCTGGGCGGCTTTTTCCTATGTATCTCTTTAATGATAGGCTCCGTGTCATCAATTATGGCTGATGACACGCCTGCGCCCCAGTCTTTGGTGACAGAACAATCCTTGGATGCCTTGTTTGATGTGGTCTCACGGGGAGATTTGGAACTCCTGCTCCATAGTGCACAACGACGAGGTATTATCAGTGGAGCAACATTGGTGGTCGGTTCTGCCCGTGAGATACTCTATCACATCAGCGTTGGCAGAGCAGGGCAGACAGAGCAGGCTCCACCTTTGGATAAGCATGCGCTTTTTGATGTTGCTTCACTGACAAAAGTTATCGCCACAAGCGCCTCAATCGTGCAGTTGATGGACCAAGGTAAACTCAGGTTGCTTGATCCGATTGGCGCCTATATACCAGAACTCGAACAGAGTGACATCACTATTTTACAACTTCTAACCCACACATCCGGTCTGAACGATATTGGTTTACATCCGATCATTCCCCTTTCAAGTGCTATCGATCATGCTGCCCTTGCGGTTAATACTTCGGCAGGGGAGCGATTTCACTACGCTGATATCAACTTCGTCCTTTTAGGAAACCTTGTCCGGCGTGTAAGCGGACAATGTCTTAGTGATTACAGTGTACAGCATATTTTTGAACCCCTTGGGATGCGGCATACCAGCTTTAAACCCAAAATCGGCTCTCGACAAATAGTGAGTACTATTATTAATAAAGAACGTGAATTAACCGGAACCGTTCAAGATGAGAATGCCCAGCGTCTTGGTGGTGTCGCCGGTCATGCCGGTCTTTTTAGTACCGCTGATGATCTGGGGCGTTTTGCCCGTATGCTGCTTGGCGGTGGAGAACTTGATGGAACCCGTATTCTTTCTAAACGTGCCGTTGAGCAAATGACCGCCCCCTACTTCTATGCTGACGGTCGCGTTGTACGAGGCCTTGGTTGGGATCGCCGTTCAGCATTTTCTTCACCAAAGGGGCGTAATTTCGGTGATGATTCCTTTGGGCATACCGGCTATAGCGGGACATCGCTCTGGATAGACCCTGCTGCGGACCTTTTTGTTGTCTTGTTAACCACAAGAAAAGATTATCAGGATAAGAGTACCATCAACGGCCTCCGCCGTGACATCTCCACCATGGCTTATCGCATCTTCAGGCCGATAACAGCCCCAACTCTTATGGAAGAAATCACACAGCCGCTTCCTTGACAGGGGGTGGGTGGTATGGTAGCTTTTTCCATTCAATTTATTGTTTTTTCTAACGGTTAATGGAGGTTTCCCATGGGATCACTGACCCTGCTTTTAGCGGATGACAGTATAACTATCCAAAAAGTTGTCGGCATCATTTTTGGGTCGGATGATTATACGCTCCATGTTGTCGATAACGGCAGAGATGCCATTCGCCGCGCGGCAGAATTACTACCTGATATTCTCCTTATTGACGCAGTCATGGGAGATATGGATGGCTATCAAGTCAGTGAGGCTATTCGCAAAAACCCAGCACTCTCTGGTAAACCTATTTTACTTTTGTGTGGATCCTTCGACCCCTATAATGATGAAAAGGGGCGCGCCGCTGGTATTGATGATCACCTGGTTAAGCCATTCGAATCACAACAACTGATTGCTAAAGTTGAAGAACTGCACCGTCGAGGTCGTTCAAATCGTGCCTTTACGGGTCTTCTTGAGCGTGAGCGCGCAGTTGCCCCCGGTCAGCCAGCCCACGATCTTGATGATCCATGGGGAAGTCCTGCTATGCAGGCGCCACCAGCCTCACTAGAGCCGTATCTCCGTGCTGAACAGGTGTCCTCCCTGGATGAGAGTGCTGAGGCTGAACAGTTACGCCGGTTGTTAACGACGATGTCCCAGGAGACTGTTGAGCGGGTTGTTCGGGAAGTCGTGCCGGTTATGGCTGAGCGTATGATTCGCGAAGCCATTGAACGTATCACGCAGAAGCACTAACACGGGAGAGTTGTCATGATCAGACAGGCCTTGGCACAGGTTGTTGACCATAAAGATTTAGCTGAATCCCAGATGATTGAGGTCATGAATCAAATTATGTCGGGAGAGTGTACACCGGCTCAGATCGCCGCATTCATCACGGCATTAAGGATGAAAGGCGAAACCATCGAGGAGATTACCGGTGCTGCCAGAGTTATGCGTGACCGTGCAACCCCCATTAGGGTTAAGGGTGCCGTTGTAGACCTTGATCGTGATGATATTAATATTGACCGCGAGACCATTTTGGATGTAGTCGGCACGGGTGGTGACGGTACGAACACGTTCAATGTCTCCACAACGGTATCCTTTGTGGTTGCTGCCTGCGGTGTAACCGTTGCGAAGCATGGTAACCGGTCTGTTTCATCCTCATGTGGCAGTGCAGACGTGCTTGAGCGTCTCGGGGTCAATCTTGACATCCCTCCAGAGCAGGTTGAACATTGTATTGCTGAGGTTGGTATCGGCTTTCTCTTTGCTCCGGCACTGCATGGTGCAATGAAGTATGCCATTGGCCCTCGTCGTGAAATTGGTATACGCACCATCTTCAACATTCTCGGCCCGCTGACCAATCCGGCCCGTGCCAATCGTCAGGTTATGGGTGTTTACCGCCAAGAGCTCGTGGAAACCCTTGCTGGTGTACTCCATAGGCTCGGCTGCCGGCGAGGTTTTGTTGTGTGTGGCGCTGATGGTATGGACGAGATTACCCTCACCGGTGAAACCAGTGCCGCAGAAGTTGCTCCTGAAGGTGTGCGACTCTTTACCATTACGCCTGAAGCGCATGGTCTTAATCGTTGTTCCATGCAGGACCTTCGTGGTGGTGATGCGACTGAAAACGCCAAGATTGTACGGGCTATTCTGGCCGGGGAACCGGGCCCTCGTCGTGACATTGTCCTGTTGAATGCAGGATATGCGCTTTTAGCGGCCGGTATGGTTGCTACTGCTGATGAGGGGATAGCACGGGCTGGGCACGCGCTTGATTCAGGTGAAGCGTTGGCTCGTCTTGAGCGACTGGTGAGCATGACGGGAGGTGCTGTATGAGTAATCCGGCCGATATTCTCGCCCGCATTGTTGAGGTAAAACGCCAGGAGGTTGCGGCTGCTAAGGCTGATACCTCTATGGATGAATTACTGGTTCGTATTTCCGATTTGGAAGATATTCCACGTGGTTTTGAACGAGCCATTCGGGATGCCATCGCAACAGATTGGACAGCTATTATTGCGGAAGTTAAAAAAGGATCACCAAGTAAGGGGATTATACGCGAGGATTTTGATCCGCTTGATGTTGCCGAAATCTATCAGAATCATGGTGCTACTTGCCTGTCAGTTTTGACAGACGAACAGTTTTTCTATGGCAGCCTGCGTTATCTAGCACTGATACGTGAGCAGGTCGGACTTCCGATGCTCCGTAAAGACTTTATTATTGATCCGTTTCAAGTCCTTGAATCACGGGCGGCTGGTGCAGATGCCATTTTGTTGATTGCAGCCATCCTTTCCTTTGATGAGATAGAGGAACTCTATGCTTTGGCAAAGTCAGTGCACCTTGATGTGCTGCTCGAGGTCCATGATGAAGATGAAATGGCAATGGCTTGTCGCTCATCGGTGCCACTGATTGGGGTTAATAATCGTAACCTCAGAACTTTTGAGACAGATTTAGGGGTAACAGAGCGTTTGGCTGCCATGGTGCCTGCAGGCCGTGTTCTGGTTGCTGAGAGCGGCATCATGTGCCGTGCTGATGTCGAGCGCTTACAGCATGCTGGTGCCGGTGCTTTTTTAGTCGGTGAGTCGCTGATGCGTGAGGATGATATTGGTGGGGCCTTGTCAGCACTTTTGTCCTAAAAGAATCTATAGTGAGCAGACGATAGATGGGGAGATGTCCATGGAGGGCATCTCCCCATTGTGTTTAAAAAGTGTTTTTTGGGGGTGGAAAGGTGATGGTGACTGTAGTGCCGGAGCCCAGTTCACTACTGAGGGTAATTGTGCCATTATGGAGTTCCATAATGGAGCTGACAATAGCAAGTCCAAGACCTGAGCCTGGTTGATTATGCTGTCTTGCCTGGCTTGTACGGTAAAAACGGTCAAAAACCAGGGCTTGATCTTCAGGAGAGATGCCGATACCGGTGTCACAAATAGCAATGGTCATTGCCTGCTGTTCATCTACATGTGCAGTAATGGTGACACTGCCACCAGGGGGTGTATATTTTAATGCATTGGAAATAAGATTCATCATGAGTCTTTGGAAAAGATGGCGGTCCGCTTCAAAATGCCCCTCTCCATGCAGCTGCATGGAGACCTTTTGTTCGTTTGCAAAGGGGGTAAAAAAGTCGATAATAGGGGCCATTTCAGATGTGACATCAAGTATTTCAAGATGTTTGAGTTGCTCTGAGTTAGCTAAAAAAAGCATGTCATCAATGGTATGTGTCAGGCGGGCATATTCCTCAACCGCGGAGTGGAGTACGTCTTGATACTCCAGTGGCGTCCGTGTTGAGGCTAGGCAGACCTCAGCTTCACCGCGAACAATATTCAACGGGGTTCGTAGCTCGTGCGCAAGGTTTGCGGAAAATTCTTTTAGTCGTTTGAAAGATTTTTCCAGACGTTCCAACATGCCATCAAGTGCTGTGGTCAGCCGGGACAGCTCTTTGGGCCATGCCTGACTGCCGATACGATGGTGCAGATCTTTAGCGGTGAGTTCCTGTAACCGGGCGGCAAGCTCATTTAATGGTCGCAATCCTGCCTTGACCAGTTGCATATTTAGCTGCGTGGCGATTGCCATACAGATGATAAGGGTAATAAGCATATTGCGTTGATACTTGCGCAGCATCGCCTGTTCATCCGAAATATCAAGCCCGGCCTGAATAAGATACTTCCTGCCACTGTCGGCGTTTACCGTGAGGCTGCTCACTAGGTAGGGGGTACCATCATTTCCACGAATACGGTCCCCTTTCGTTTTTCTGTTTTTAGCAAGCTCTGGTGAGCGCGTGCCGGGCATAAG
This sequence comes from uncultured Geobacteraceae bacterium, assembly GCA_964456065.1. GTDB lineage: Bacteria > Desulfobacterota > Desulfuromonadia > Geobacterales > Pseudopelobacteraceae > Trichlorobacter. The sequence goes on along the minus strand of CAYVYW010000009.1, from coordinate 28,091 downwards.
GGAAACGGGAAGAATCTGGTCCATCTCATCACTTTCCAGCATGATATTTGATTTCTCGTCCAGAATCCGGACAAGATATCGGGTGTGATGTGCTGTCGCAGTACTCTCGACTAATAACTCTATGCTTTCGAACTGTGCATCGTGTTTTGCCAGCATGTGATGTAGGCTGTAGAGGCGTTCATGGAGGAAGTCGCAGTTCTCGAACTCAAGGTCGGCTATGATAGTGCGCATAAGAAAGCCTAATACGCAGATAAGCAGAATCAGCGTGCTCCCGAGATAGAGCAGGGTGAGGCGTTTTCTGATGGAGCCTGTGTATGTGACGTTGTTTGTATTGCCTGCAAGCGACATGTGACACCTGTACAGTAGCGGTACTGTTTTTCGTGTGGTAATGATATTACAACATGCAGTGACTATACCCACTTTGTTCTTCTGAAACAAGGGGAGGTTCTTTTGGTCTCTTCAGCCATATGTAATCCCGCTATTCATCTGATTACCAATCCTGCCGCAGGTGGGTATTGCCCCGACAAAATCAAAAAAATAGCAGAGCGTTTTCACCAGCTGGAAATACGTCCCAAGTTACATAAACCTGCTTCAGAGGCGGCAGCTCGCCGGTTGGTCGCTGAGCTGTCATGCCTAGAGGGCTCACCAATAATAGTTGCTGTGGGTGGAGATGGAACCTTTGCGACGGTACTCAACAGCATGCAGCCTGATCGGGCACGAATTGCTCTTATACCGTTGGGAACAGCCAATGTTCTTGCGCGCGAGTTGGGTATATGTGGCATCCATGATGCCGTCACCCGCATCTGTACATTACTCGAGCGTCCCATCCAGGTTGGTCGTGCCACTACCGACTCTGACTCTCGTCTTTTTGTGCTGATGGCAGGTATTGGTTTTGATGGTCAGGCGGTGCATACTGTCCGACCGCGCGAGAAGCAGCTGCTAGGTATTGGTGCCTATATCCTTGCTGGTATCAGGTCTTTGTATACTTGGTCACCTCCGCTGCTGACAGTCCAGTTGCAGGAAGATACTTATCAGGCTAGTACACTGGTGCTGACCAACTGCAGCCGCTATGGAGGTCCATTCAGACTGACATCATTTAGTGGCCTTTTTGGCGGGGGACTCTCAATGATTACCTTCACGGCACAGGGTCCTTTCGCTCTCCTCGCAGCAATGTTTCGGCAGGTCATGCCAACGGCTTTACGTCAGCCTCGTGTTCCGGTTTCACAATCGCTACAGGTCCAAGGAATAGCTCCAATACAGCTCGATGGCGATCCCTTCGGGAGATCACCCGTCACCATTGATATCCTTACTAACTATGTCCGGCTCATCTGCTGATCCCAACCTTTGTTATAGCTTAAGAAAATGATAACTATTATCAATTTAGCCCTTGACGGCATTGTAGGGCTCTGGTATCGATAGACGAGGAGAATTTTCTATGCTGAATGAAAAGAAAAGACTTTTTGAAAAGTTTGCGTCGAGCAAGGGGCTTCGTTCAACAAAACAGCGGGATATTATCCTTGATACGTTTTTAAACTGCGGTCATCACATTAGTGCAGATCAACTGTATCAACGTATTCGCGAACAACACCCCTCCATTGGACAGGCAACGGTCTACCGTACATTGAAACTTTTTGTTGAGGCTGGTTTGGCCAGAGAGATGCTTTTAAAAGATGGCCAGATGCGTTTTGAGCATCAGTTGGCGGGGGAACACCATGACCATCTTATATGCATCACCTGTAATCGCATTGTTGAGTTCGAAAATAATGCTATTGAGGCCCTACAACAGGAAATAGCTCACCAGTTCGATTTTACCTTGACCCATCATAAGATGGAACTCTATGGGGTTTGTCCTACCTGCCGTAACTATACATCCTAGTATTTGTTGTAGCTTGTGACGTAACCGAAGGAATGAGAGATGTCGCTGCAGACGCAAGAAATAATAGATAACGAGACACCGACACAACGGGTCGCCTTGGTCGGTACGCCAAATGTAGGCAAGAGTGTGCTCTTTAATGCTCTGACTGGTCGCTATGTAACCGTTTCCAACTATCCTGGCACCTCTGTTGAGGTTTCGCGTGGGCACGCCACGATCGAAGGTGCCCGCTGGGAGGTGGTTGACACTCCCGGTATGTATGCGGTTCATACCATCACTGAGGAAGAGCGTGTTGCCCGAGAAATTCTGCTCCACGAGCGGCCTGATCTGGTTCTTCATGTTCTCGATGCTCGTAATCTTGAGCGCATGCTGGCCATGACGGTCCAGTTAATTGAAGCTGGTTTGCCGGTCGTACTCGTGGTTAACATCATGGATGAGGCAGAGCGTCTTGGTCTGTCCTTTGATTTGCCTTTGTTATCTAGGCGTCTCGGTATTCCGGTCATTGGGGCTGCCACTGCCCACCGCCGCGGCCTTGATGAGATTCGTCAGGCTATTGCCTCACCTGCCGCGCGTTGCGCACTTCCCATCGCCTACGGGCGTGGTCTTGAACGTGATATTCAGTTGATTACTGATGTTATGCAAGCAGGCTATGTCCTTTCAAAGAGAACTCTGGCTCTTTTGCTTTTACAGGGAGATAGCGAAATAGAACAGCTGGTACAGGAACGGGAGTTGCCTCACCAGGCTGCTATCGTTCTTGCCCGCGTCAAAGAGGTCGTTTTCAGAAGAAGGGGGTCGTTGCATCTTGATCTTTCCCTTGAGCGTAAAGCGATTGTTACGGATTTATTGACGGATGTTGTTACCATGCCGAGTACAGAGCGGACCACCTTGGGTAGTCGTATTTCCCATTGGGCTATCCATCCCGTGTGGGGTACGCTTATGCTGGCCGCCACCTTATATTATGGTCTTTTCAGTTTTGTTGGTGGCTTTGGTGCCGGGACTTTGGTTGATTTTTTCGAAGGTACACTCTTTGAAACCTATTTTAATCCCTGGATTACCAGTCAGGTGCAGCAGCTCATCCCCTGGTGGTGGCTGCAGGAACTCCTGGTCGGTGAATATGGTGTGATAACACTGGGGCTTCGTTATGCTGTTGGTATTATCTTGCCTATTGTTACCACGTTTTTCCTCTTTTTCTCTTTCTTGGAGGATGCCGGCTACCTGCCGCGTCTTGCCATGTTGGTGGACAGAATATTCAAATGGTTCGGGCTTTCCGGTCGTGCTGTTATACCGATGGTTCTTGGTTTTGGCTGCAGTACCATGGCAACGATGGTGACCCGTACCCTTGAGACGGTCCGGGAGCGGGTAATCGCCACTATTTTGCTTGCGCTCGCCATACCGTGTTCAGCACAGCTTGGCGTTATCATGGGATTGTTAGGTCAGACCCCGGGGGCACTTGTTGTCTGGACGCTTTGTATTGCGCTTTTGATGGGAGTAGTAGGGGTCTTGGCCGGACGCCTGATGCCGGGTGAGGCACCAATGTTTTATATGGAACTCCCCCCGATGCGCCTGCCACAGCTTTCCAATGTCCTAACCAAAACCTATACGAGGATGCAGTGGTATTTCCTGGAAATCCTGCCTCTTTTCCTTTTCGCTTCGGTTCTGATGTGGCTAGGGAAGTTGACCCATACCTTTGAAAAGCTGGTCAACCTCATGACACCGATTATGCGCGCCCTTGGTCTACCCAAAGAGGCGGCGGTGGCTTTTATCTTCGGCTTTTTTCGACGGGACTACGGTGCAGCAGGTCTTTATGATTTACAGACAAAGGGACTTTTGGATGGGCGTCAGCTGACGGTCGCTGCGGTAACGCTCACGCTTTTTATACCCTGTGTTGCTCAATTCCTGATGATGTACAAGGAACGAGGCTGGAAGGTCTCGGTGGCCATTTTCCTTGCGGTGAGTCTGGTTGCCTTTATAAGCGGATACTTTTTAAATATCCTGTTGCTGGCGACTGGTTGGCTTGGGTAATGCTATGATGACCTGTAATTTGTGTGGGCACACCTTTGATGAATCCAAGGTTGTACAGCCTCGATGTGGTGCCTGTGGTAGTGGTTGCCATGGTATCCATTGCCCGAACTGCGGATATAAAAACATTCCACCCTCTGATCTCGTACAGAGAATTAAAGGGTTGTTTTCAAAGAAGGAGCACGAATCATGATAAAACTGAGTGAGCGCGCTGAAGAAATTCTTGAGGCGATGTGGGTTGCCATACAGGAAAAAGGTGGTGCTTCTTTTGATCCACAACCCATGTTTGGTCAGGATCTTGATCAGACACTGCATGAGTTAATCAGTCAAGGGCTGATTGAGACGCATGGTGGTAAACTGAGCTTTACGGAGAGCGGCCGAGAGGCCGGACGTATGACTATACGGCGCCACCGCCTTGCGGAGCGTTTGATGATGGATGTCTTCAATATCAAAGGGAGTGAAGCAGACAATAAAGCTTGTGAGTTCGAACATCTTTTGAATGAAGGGGTGGACACAAAACTTTGTACGATGCTGAATCACCCTGAAATCTGCCCCCATGGCAAACCGATTCCACCAGGAGATTGCTGTGATGCAGCCCGTACCAGCGGCCGTTCTGAGGTCGTTCCATTGACGGAGTGCCAGCCTGGTGAACCTGGAGAGATCGCTTATATTCAAACAGATGATGACAAGAAGATGCAAAAACTGATGGCCATGGGCGTTTTACCTGGCAATCGCATCATGTTAACCCAAACATTTCCTTCCTATGTCTTTAAGGTGGGTTTTTCCGAGTTTGCCATTGATACTGCTTTGGCACGTGAGATCTTTGTCAGGCGTTAGGCGCACCGATTGACACTGGAGGTCGTTGGGCAGTATACTGTAAAAATAGGTACGTTTAGAGAGGGATATACGCATGAAAGTATTGGTACTGCTTGGCGATGGCATGTCTGATGAACCGTGTCGCGAGCTTGATGGAAAAACACCTTTAGAGGCCGCTAATACGGCCAATATGGACCGTATGGCCCAGAAGGGGCAGGTTGGTCTTGTGCAGACGGTTCCCCCTGGTATGCCACCGGGTAGTGATGTCGCCAACCTTGCTGTTTTCGGGTATGATCCACGGTCCTGTTATACTGGTCGATCACCTCTTGAAGCCATAAGTATGGGGGTGGCACTCGGCCCCCACGATGTAGCCTTCCGGATGAATCTGGTGACACTTCGCCCCCATGGCGGCAAGATTTACATGGAGGACTTCTCTGCCGGCCATATTGGGAGTGATGAGTCGCACCAGTTGATTGCTACCCTCCAGGAAGAGCTCGGATCTGAACGGTTTGAGTTCTATCCAGGGGTTGGCTATCGTCACTTGCTGGTATGGCGTAATGGTAAGGATAGTATGACGGCTACTCCGCCCCATGACATTACCAACAAGCAGATTCTGACCCATCTTCCCCAGGGAGATGGTGCTGATGAACTGATTAACCTCATGAATGCTTCCCAGATGGTACTGCATAATCACCCGGTCAATAAAGCACGTGAGGAACGCCATGACCTGCCTGCCAACTCCATTTGGTTATGGGGCCATGGGAAGTCGCCGGTTGTTGAACCATACCGTGAAAAGTTTGGACTTGGTGGATCGGTTATTTCTGCTGTTGACCTCTTAAAGGGGATTGGTATATCAGCCGGGCTCGAGGTTATTAACGTTCCAGGGGCCACCGGGTATATTGATACCAATTACCAAGGCAAAGCTGAGGCAGCATTAAAGGCCTTGGAAACACAGGATTATGTTTATCTACATGTTGAGGCACCTGATGAAGCTTCCCATAGTGGAAGTCTTGAGAATAAGATAAAAGCAATTGAAGATTTTGATGCGTTGGTTGTCGGTACGGTACTTGCCGGACTCGATCGCTTTGATGATATTCGCATCATCTGTTGCCCGGATCATCCAACACCGGTTGCTAAAATGACCCATACCAGCGATCCCGTCCCCTTTATTCTGTATCGCCATGGCCAGGATATCAATAATGGGGCAACGGCTTATAATGAAGTTTCTGCAAAAGCAACGGGTCTGGTCTTGTCGGAAGGTCCGATGCTTATGGAGCGGGCGATTGCTCCGTAGTTGCAATGTGTGAATAGCGGCGCAGTCAGTATGTATTGTGAAAAGTAAAGGAAACGGGGGGCACTGAGCCTCCCGTTTCGTTTTCAATGCCCGTAGTTGTCAATCAAAAAGCGGGCGATGCTCCTTTTTGAGGGGAGGTCCGGCAGCTCATCTGGACGGAACCAGCGTGCTTCAGCAATTTCATCGGGTGGAATTGATAAATCACCTCCAGCATATTCCGCCGTAAAACCAATCATGACCTGGGAAGGGAAAGGCCAGGGTTGACTGGTGACATAGCGGATATTACGAATTGTAACACCAGTTTCTTCACGGGCCTCACGCGCAGCACACTCCTCAAATGATTCTCCCATATCAAGAAATCCCGCCACCAAACTAAAGCGATTCTCTGGCCACTCAGGCTTTCTGATCAGTAAAAGATCGTCTCCGCGTTTAATGAGTACGATAGCGCAGGGGTGTATGGATGGGAAATGTTCATGTCCGCATGATTGACAGGTCCTCCCCCAGTTTCTTTGGGAGAAAAGGGGCTCGCCGCCACAACGAGAGCAGACCTGGCAGGAGGCTGTCCATGCCAAAACCTGTTTCCCAAGACCAGCTACTGACATCGTTGCTGGGGAGAGGGTTTCTTGGAAGGCGTTGAACGGTTCAAGACGATAGGGGGCTGGTATCGCCGTTCCCTTTGCCAGGGTGCCGGCTATGACGGCTTCTCCTTTGTAATAGCCGAAACCTAGCATATCAGGACATACAGCCCAATCTGGCTGTTCACCATAGGGAAGAGTGATTTCATCGGTGTCCTGATTAGTCACCACCAGGTTTGCACCTTGTAATAGCACCATCCGAGCCGGGCCCTTTGGATGGTAGGGGGCTTCTGCAAACTGAAATTCATCTCCGCTGGCCCTACGCATAAAAGGTAAAAGCGTCATTTCCGGATAGGGCTGAGGGGGCTGCACTGCGGCTAATTCCTGACGTATGGCATTGGCAATACCAGGACGTTTACAATGATGAGCGCCATACAGCGATGAGGGGATGGTCATGGCAGCTCCTTTCATAGGTATTCTAAGATTGCAACCAACACATACTATAGTATATCGTGCTGTTTGCAAACTATGGAACAGGTACCTTGATGAGCGACACACCACAACCAGAAAATCAATCACCACGCTGTCCAACTGCCACCACTCCCGAACCGGCTAAAAAGTCGCGAAGGAGCACTTTCCTGGCACTGGTGCGGCTTTTTTTCGCCTTCGGGCTTCTCTGGTACGGTTTCTTATTATTCATGACCGGTTCAGATCAGCGCCATACGCTGGATCTGGAGTTGGCTCGTGGTACCAGCCTTGACGACCTCAGTGTACAGCTTGAAAAGGCAGGGATAATTAAAAGTCCCTTTCATTTTCGCTTGGTGGCACGCCTTCGTGGACTTGATCGCAAAATGCAAGCCGGTGATTACCGTTTACATGGTGCAATGCGGGTACAGGATGTTCTGACTAAACTGGTAAAAGGGAAAGTGGACAGCTGTCGTTTTACTCTGCCGGAAGGATTCTCAATCTATCAGGCGGCAGCTATCCTCCATAATGGGGGATTGATTGACCGCACCCGCTTTCTGACGGCATGCCGTGATAAAGGACTACTCAAACAACTCAGTATTAACGCCAGTAGCGTAGAAGGCTATCTATACCCAGGGACCTATCAAATCCGTTTCTATATGGATGAGAAGGAACTGATTCAGATCATGGTGGCCAATCATCGTCGCCAGATGGCAAAAGTAGCCGGCATGAAGTCTCCCGGTACTCTCACCATGCATCAGGTTATTATTATGGCTTCCATGATTGAGCGTGAAGCAATGAGAACAGAGGAAAAGCCGATGATTGCCTCGGTCTTTCATAATCGACTTGCCATTGGTATGCCTTTGCAAAGTGATCCGACAGCAACCTATGGTGTCCGTGCTGGTGGTAAGGTTACTAAAGCCGATCTGGCTCATGTTTCCCCTTACAATACCTATAAAATACCCGGCTTGCCCGTTGGCCCGATCGGTAACCCTCACCTGTCGTCCATCAAGGCAGTACTTCAGCCGGCAACAACGGATTACCTTTATTTTGTTGCGCGTAAAGATGGCACGCACCAATTCTCAAAAAGTTACCAACTCCATCAGCAAGCTATCCAACAGTATCTAAAATAACACCACGAAAACTTATTCTATGAATCGGGCAGGGGCCATGGGCTTTCAGGGCTTCGCGATGCTGTGCAGAACCGTATCCTTTATGGCGGTCAAAGCCATATAGAGGGTATTCGCGATGGTACTGCTCCATAAGGCGGTCACGGTAAACCTTGGCGAGAATGGAAGCGGCCGCGATGGTTATACTGCGACTATCACCTTGAATGATGGTTGTCTGGGGCAGGGGGCTGTTTATGGTGGATATACCGTCTATCAGCAGGTGGTCGGGGGTGATGGAGAGTTGGGTCACTGCTGCAAGCATGGCTCGACGTGTTGCCTGTAAGATGTTGATCTGATCGATAATATCGGCATCAACACGGGCAATAGCATACTGTGCAGCGCTGGCGCAAATAATATCAAAGAGCACATCACGCAGTTTTTCGCTGGTTTTCTTTGAGTCGGTGATACGGGGGTCGGGCTGGAAACCAGGGGGAAAGACTACTGCTGCAGCAACAACTGGCCCAGCAAGTGGCCCACGACCGGCTTCATCAATACCGGCTACTGCATGCAGTCCATTACGGTGGAGACGCCGCTCAAACTGCAGCACGTCGGCCGTTTCTGGAGAAAAAAGTGAAGGTTGGTGTGAGGAAACCATAGCAGACAAGCCAACACCCCGTTACGATGGGTAACGGGGTGTTGGTTGACACTATCGAACCGAGGTCTAGGCCTGGCCCGGAACGTACTTGCGCTCGCGAATACGCGCTGCTTTACCGCGCAGGTTACGCAGATAATACAGCTTGGCACGGCGTACGTGGCCACGGGTCATAATCTCAATTTTCTCGATATTGGGTGAGTGCAGCGGGAATACCCGCTCTACACCGATACCATTGGAGATCTTACGTACGGTGAATGACTCACGAATACCGCCATTTTGACGGGAGATGACAACGCCCTGATATGCCTGGATACGCTGCTTGTCACCTTCGACAATCTTTACATGGACTTTAACGGTGTCGCCAGCCTTAAAGCTCGGGATGTTTTTCTTCATCTGCTCAAATTCGATTACGTCAATGATGTTCATGGTCCTGCTCCTCCTCAGTTATACCTGCTACAGGTTTTTAGTCAGTTAATGCTTCGTTCTCCCGGCAGAGCCGGTCCAGCATGATGGCAAGAGCCGATCGTACTGGCAGATGGTTGTACTCCCCAAGACCATGTATAGGTTCGAGGATCAGATCGGCAGTGTCGAAGACCTCATCGGTCAGTCCATATCCAGTGCCTAAGACCAGTAGGTACTGTTTGGATTGATCGCTCAAGAGACGTCGTAACGTACCGAAGCTGCAACTGCCGGGGCGTTGCATGGCGCCAGTCGCTATTATGCTGACCGGCAGGCCGCTTGACTGCGAGAGTTCAGTCACGCATGCCTTGAGTGAGACAGCGGTTTGTAGGATGCTTAGCGCATCTTTACGGTCTGGGTTATACTGTGAACCCCAGCCACGGTCCCAATGATGAACTATTCGTTCCACAAGCTGCCGTTGATCAGCAGACGGGGTTACCAGATAATATTTTCGTACACCAAAGGTTTTAGCCGTCCGTGCGATATCATGGATATCAAGGTTGGTAAAAGCCGTGGTGACAATCTCACGATGCTTGTTATAGACCGGATGGTGTACAAGGGCCACCGAAAGATTATGCGACATCGGTACTCCTTACGCAATTGGCCAGAAAACGGCGATCTGCGTCATCCAAGACTGCATATTCAAGCAGGTCAGGACGGTCTTTGTATGTCCTTAAAAGCGACTGCTGCCGACGCCAGAGGGCTATTGCAGCGTGGTTGCCGGACAACAGGACTTCAGGGACCTGTTCCCCTTCGAAATCGACTGGTCGGGTGTACTGTGGATACTCCAACAAGCCATCGCTAAAACTATCATCGGCTGGTGATTGCTCACTGCCCAAAGCGCCAGGTAAGAGCCTAACAACACTATCAACAACAACCATTGCAGCCAGTTCACCACCTGAAAGGACATAATCGCCTATTGAGATGGTGTAATCGCAGTAGTGTGTCCTGATACGCTCGTCAATACCTTCATAACGGCCGCAGAGTAAAATTAAACCAGCTTGCCGTGAGAGCTCTTCTGCCAGAGGCTGATTAAGCTGCTGACCTTGTGGCGAAAGCAGAACCACAGCGGCCTTTGGATTGTCGGTTCGTATGGCACGAATGGCAGCTGCAATCGGCTCCGGTTTCATGAGCATACCAGCTCCACCACCGTAAGGAGTGTCATCAACGGTCCGGTGACGGTCTGTGGTGAAATCCCTTAGCTGGTGCTGGGTAATGGATACGAGATTCCGATCCTGCGCCCGTTTTATGATGCTTTCCTGAAAGGGACTCTGAAACATGTCCGGGAAAAGCGTCACAATATCAATTTTCATAGATCAAACATCCCCTCAAGCGGGGCAATGGTCATGCATCGTGCAGCAACATCAACGGCAACGACAACAGTTGCAATAGCCGGAATGAGGATTTCTTTTCCAGAACCCTCTTGCCGTACCGTGTAAACATCATTGGCACCGGTTTCCATAATATCCGTGAGGATGCCTATAACGTCGCCTGAAACGGTGACCACCTGCATACCGATCAGATCTTGCCAGTAGTATTCGTCTTCAGCCGGTTCTGGAAACTGATCTCTGCGTAATAAAAGTTCAGCACCTACCAAAAGCTCAGCCTGTTCGATCGACGTAACCTCTCGCAGGGTTAAGAGCAATTTACTCCCATGCTGTACGACGCGGCTAACCGTAACCACAGCTTCACGGCCATTGGGGTGACGTAGTACCACCTCTTTGGCAGCATTGAGAGCCGCAAGGTTACCCGAATAGGACTGGTAGCGAATCTGGCCTCGTATGCCATGTGGCCCATGCAGAATGCCTACAGGGATGAGATCCGTACGAGTCATTAGTCGACGATCTTGAGTAGAGCTTTCTTGTCCTCACGGGTAGCAACCGCGTTCAAAAGGGTCCGAATCGCCTTGGCGGTGCGGCCCTCTTTACCGATGATGCGTCCCATATCCTCTTTAGCAACGGACAGCTTGATCACCAACGTGTCGTCCTCGATTTCCTCGGTGGCGACTACTTTGGATGGGTCGTCGACAAGAGCTTGCGCGATGGTTTCGACAAGTGCTTTCATCTGGCGTACCTCTATCGTTGAGGTCCGGCGAGCCGGTTACTACCGGGAGGACAAAAAAGATTAGGCCTGAGCGGCCTTCTCCAGAATGCCCTCACGTTTCAAAATCTGGTTTACGGTGTCGGTAGGCTGAGCCCCCTTGCCGAGCCAGTCAATGACTTTTTCAACATTCAATTTGATGATTGCAGGACTCTTAGTCGGGTCATAATAGCCGACATTCTCAATAAAACGGCCGTCACGACGTGAACGCTCGTCTGCAATAACTACTTGATAAAAAGGGCGCTTCTTCGCGCCGTGGCGCTGCAGTCTAATCTTTGTTGCCATGTTCTCTCCTTATGGTTCTACTGCCAAAAAAGGCGTATTGGTTATTAATGTGATGCTCGTCGCGATTAACGGCCAAAAGGGAAACCACCCTTTTTGCCAAAAGATCCAAGGCCTCCAAGGCCACCGAGATTACCGAGTCCCGGCATACCACCGAGACCTTTCATGAGGTTTTTAGGTCCCAATTTACTCATCTGTTTCATCATTTTTTGTGCTTCAGTAAAACGTTTCAGCAGGAGATTGACTTCCTGCACGCTGGTGCCACTGCCTTTAGAAATTCTAAGGCGTCGACTGCCGTTGATGATACCATGGTCGGCCCGCTCAGCTGGAGTCATGGAGCGAATAATAGCTTCAATTCGCTTAATCTCCTTCTCTGAAGGCTCCATACCTTTCATCTGTTTCATCATTTTGCCCATGCCGGGGATCATCCCCATGATGGACTCCAATGACCCCATAGACTTGATTTGCTGCATTTGAGCAAGGAAATCTTCGAGGTCGAACTGGTTCTTCTTAATCTTGTGAGCAAGACGCTCGGTCTCTTGAAGATCAAGTGTCTCCTGAGCTTTTTCCACCAGGGAGAGGACATCTCCCATACCGAGCATCCGTGACACCAGACGGTCTGGATGAAAAAGTTCAAGGGCGTCGAGTTTTTCGCCCATACCGACAAACTTAACCGGTGCACCGGTTACGGCCTTAATGGACAGGGCAGCGCCACCTTTGGCGTCACCATCCATTTTTGTCAAAACAACACCGGTAATGCCAAGTCGTTCATTGAAGCCGCTTGCTACGACGACCGCCTCTTGGCCTGTCATGGCGTCGGCAACAAACAGTATCTCTCGCGGTTGTGCCACCTCTTTGATACGCTCAAGCTCGTGCATCAGGTAATCATCGATCTGATGACGGCCAGCAGTATCAAGAAGCACGGTGTCGAAACCGTTAAGTGTAGCATAGTTCAACGCGGCAGTGGTGATATCAACCGGGTCTTGATCAGCCCGGGAATCAAAAACTTCAATACCGAGTTGGCGGCCTACTGTTTTAAGCTGCTCAATAGCAGCAGGGCGGTAGACGTCTGCCGGGACTAGAAGCGGCCTACGCTTTTGCTTGCGCAGGTAGGATGCCAGCTTGCCACAGGTGGTGGTTTTACCAGCTCCCTGGAGGCCGACCATCATTATGCTGACTGGGGGCTTTGCCGCTAAGTCAAGCCCATCATTTCCGGCTCCCCCCATAAGGGCAACCAGTTCGTCATGCACAATCCGAATGACCTGCTGGCCAGGTGCGAGGCTTTGCATAACCTCAGTACCAACGGCTTTACTGCGTACTGATTCGACAAAATCCTTGACTACCTTGAAGTTAACATCAGCCTCAAGTAGGGCAAGACGCACCTCACGCAGGGCGTCCTTGATGTTATCCTCCGTCATAACTCCATGGCCACGGAGCTTTTTGAAGACGGCATCAAGTTTATCTGAAAGAGTCTCGAACATGTTTCCCTGGCGCAGTCATGGTAGCCTAAAAGAAACAAACTTTAGAATTTTTGGGCTCTTCTGTCAAGAATATTCTGCTATTTGCCTTGGTTACAGCTTAATAACTGAGGCGGCCTGAAGGAGATGTTCAGCGGTACTGAACATATTCGTGACCGCGCCTACAGCCAAGGCGTCTTTTTTACCGTAAAAGTCAAGACAGATGCCACAGCTGTAGAGCTCAACACCGAGCTCCTGAAGTCGTGTCAGAGGCTCAACGGTTTCAGCACCGTGTACGGCAAGCAGAACGCCACGGTTTAGCATCAATATTCTAGCTGGGCGCTGGTCGGTTTCTAAAAGGGTGGTGAGGAAGTTTTTCATGAGCAGGTGGCCGAGTTGTGGATCGCCATCCCCCAACAGATCACCCGTTATTAGGAGGACACGCTCACCGTTCAAAGCTTCCTGCTGAGCGGGCAGCGTTATCGTGGTTGTATTTCCCTCCTGGGTGATGGCCAAGAGACAGTAGTCATCGAACAGCGTTTCTTGGAGCTTGTAACCACGATTCTTCGCAAAACGACTGACATTTTCACGGGGAGCACCATGGTCGGTCAGAACAACAACACCCTGCGGTGCAGCTTCAAGAGCCTGTTTGGTTGCTATAACGGGTGCAGGACAGGCCTGGCCACGACAGTCGATGGTTTGCATAGTTAAAACTCCTGCGTAATCGTAAAATGGTCGCCATTACACTGGCAAATATAAGCTGGTAAGAGTTTGTGTACTTCTAAAACCTCCATGACCCGCTGCTGATTATCGCTGTCATAGCGAATGGCGAGCCCGCAATCAGTCTGGAGTGAACGAGGAGCGGGAATCAACATAATCGCAATGCCTTCGGCTTTTAGTTTTCCTTCAGCAGCAAGTACCCGGTGGGTTGAATTGAAAACGGCCAGAAACTGGCCGGCCTGCACAAGTTGCACCATCTAAAACCTCAGTTATCTAAATCTATGTCGGGAGTTGTTGACAAGCTCATGCATCTTTTTCTAGTATGCCCAAAAGGGAGTTTTCATGCAAGACACTATCAATCTCGTGCTGCTCATCATTGTAGCATTCGCTGTCAGTATTCCCTGTGGGTATGTGCGTGAGGGGTTTCGCCGTTTTTCCATCCCTTGGCTTGTCTTGGCCCATCTTCCGATTCCACTTGTTGTTCACCTGCGCCACCTTGCAGGCTTTGACTGGAAGTTTATACCGTTTACCCTTCTTGCGGCCATAGGCGGACAGGTTATAGGCGGAAAATTACGCAGAGCACGTCAAGCAGATGCCTCCACGCAAAAAAGCTAAAGTCACCGCCATCGGTTCGGTGTTGTTAGGGGGGACGCTGCCCAGCGCCCTTACCGAGCGCCTGCACGACCTGTCTATCTGGATTCGCTGGGAGGATATCGTCGGCAAAGAACTGGCTCGTTGCTGCCGTCCACTGCGCCTTATTAATAAGACGTTGACGTTGACCGTAAGTAGTGCTCCTTGGATGCAGCAGCTGACGTTTATGCGTGAAGATATCCGCCGTGCTGTTAATAAGGCCATTGCTGAAGAGCGGGTTGAAACCGTTGTATTGCGGCAGGGGCGCCTGCAGGCACCCGTTGCCGTTGAAGGTGATCTGCCAAAGAAAACCCGCCCCTTGTCACAGGAGCGGGTCGCGTTCATTGAGAGCCAGATTGATAACAACGCTGACGGTGAAGTGCAAGAGGCGCTACGTAAACTCATGCAGACCCATTACCGTCATAGCCAAGAGTCTTAACGGGTCAGCTTGCGATAGGTAATACGGTGTGGCCGGTCGGCCTGAGCGCCGAGGCGCTTATGTCTATCTTCTTCGTACTCAGAGTAGTTCCCCTCAAACCAGACAACCCGAGAATCACCCTCAAATGCCAGAATGTGGGTTGCAATCCGATCCAAAAACCAGCGGTCGTGGGAAATAACCACCGCACATCCCCCAAACTGCTCCAAAGCCTCTTCCAAGGCCCGCATGGTGTTAACATCGAGGTCGTTGGTCGGTTCGTCCAAGAGTAGAACGTTCGCCCCGCTTTTGAGGATTTTTGCTAAATGGACGCGATTACGCTCACCACCGGAGAGCATACCAACTCGTTTTTGTTGGTCAGCGCCACTGAAGTTGAAGCGGGCAACATAGGTTCTGGCATTAATGGTCTGCTTGCCCAGTTGGATGAACTCCTGGCCGTCGCTTATCTCCTCCCAAAGCATACGGTCGGGGTTTAGGGTGTCGCGACTTTGGTCGACATAGGCTAAGGAGACTGTTTCACCGATACGAATCGTACCACTGTCTGGTTGTTCTTGACCGGTAATCATACGGAACAGGGTCGTCTTGCCGGCACCGTTAGGTCCGATAACGCCAACAATACCACCTTTGGGAAGTTTAAACGTCATCTGATCGACCAGTAGGCGGTCGCCATACCCTTTCGCAACATTATCAGCTTCAATGACAATATCCCCTAGACGAGGCCCTGCTGGGATGAAGAGTTCCAGTTCCTTCGAGGCGCGGTCTTGTTCTTGAGATGCCAGTTCCTCATATTTACTGATACGTGCCTGAGACTTGGCATGACGCCCCTTGGGTGACATGCGAATCCAGTCAAGCTCCCGTTGCAGTGTTTTCTGACGGTCACTTTCTTGCTTTTCTTCAACAGCAAGACGTTGTTGTTTCTGCTCAAGCCATGATGAATAATTCCCTTTCCAGGGAATACCTTCACCCCGGTCTAGTTCGAGAATCCAGCCGGCAACATTATCAAGGAAGTAGCGGTCGTGGGTGACGGCAATGATAGTCCCCTGGTAACTTTGCAGGTGGCGTTCTAACCAGGCAACGGTTTCTGCATCAAGGTGGTTTGTTGGCTCATCGAGCAGTAAAATGTCGGGTTTTTGCAGTAGGAGCCGGCAGAGAGCTACGCGGCGACGTTCACCACCTGAAAGGACGGCGATTGAGGTCGCCCCATCTGGACAGCGCAGGGCATCCATGGCAAGTTCCAGTCTGGAGTCGAGGTCCCAGGCATCCATATGATCCAGTTTTTCCTGAAGAACAGCCTGGCGCTCACAGAGCTTCTCAAAGTCAGCATCCGGCTCAGAGAACATATCGGTTATGGTATTAAATTCTGAGAGCAGGTCGACAATATCCTGACAACCTTCCTCGACAATCTGGCGAACGGTTTTGCTTTCGTCCAGTTTCGGTTCCTGTTCAAGATAGCCGACACGGTAGCCGGGTGAGAGCACAGCCTGACCATTGAATTCGGTGTCCACCCCTGCCATAATTCTCAGGAGGCTTGATTTACCCGAACCATTTAGGCCGAGCACGCCAATCTTGGCTCCATAAAAATAAGAGAGGGAAATGTCTTTGATGACCGGTTTTTTGTCATAAAACTTCGAAACCCGCATCATGCTGTATATAATTTTCTTGTCATCCACACTCATGTTTTGTCTGACCCTCCTCGGGTTGTTTTGGGCACCGTTATGGCATGGCCTAAGCCTTGCTGTCAATTGTGCTTTCGTGCTTTCGAGCGATATATCTACTTGACCTTTGCCAGTCAGCTTGCTATCTACACAGTCTATTAAATTTTTCTACAAATCAAAAGGGGGCTCATAATGGCTAACGAATTCCAGCAAGCAATCAAGAACTCTATTCAGACCGAGAAAAATGCGATGGTTTTTTATGAAACCGCATCTGCGTACCTGAAGGACGAAGGCGCTAAGAAGGTTTTTGCAACCCTCGCTCGCGAAGAGCGTGAGCACGCTGCTCAGTTCTACAAGCTCTATACCGGTACGGATATTCCGTCCCTTGACGCTTTCTTGGCGACTCCGGTTGATGCTGCTGAGTCCTGGACCGCTGCCCTTGAGCAAACGCTTGCATCTGACTCTGGCGAGAAGGCTGCTCTTGAACTGGCCCTCGATAAGGAGCAGAAGCTGGAGGAGGCACTGCGTGATGCTGCCGCTAAGGCTACTGATCCTGCCGTTAAGGATGTTTATGAGCTGAATGCACGTGAGACTAAAAACCACTACATCATGATCGAGGCTGAGTATGCCCGTCTTATGGGTATGGTTTCGGAAAGCGATCAAGATACTTTCGTTCGCGAATAGTACGTATGTAAATTCTGTCCGACAGCCCCCCAACCTTTCATAGGGTAGGGGGGCTGTTTTGTGTCAGCAGTGGTGTAAAGCTGTCACCGAATATCTGCTTGCAGGAACAGGTCAGATTCTTTACAATTTTCATAATGATTTTTCATCGTCTTGCCTGGCATATGTCCCGGTACATGGTAGGAGAGCAGTATGAGCATCACCGCCATCAAAGGTTTTAATGATTTACTACCAGCGGATGCCGCTCGCTGGCAGTTTGTCGAAGCAACCGCTCGACGGGTTTTCAGCTCCTTTGGTTTTCAGGAAGTCAGAGTGCCCATCGTGGAAAAAACCGAGTTGTTCTCTCGCTCCATCGGTGACACAACGGATATTGTTGAAAAGGAAATGTATACCTTTACCGATAAGGGTGGTTCTTCACTAACCCTGCGCCCTGAGGGTACGGCAGGGGTAATGCGTGCCTTTATTGAACACAAACTGCATGTACAGGATGCGGTGAATAAGCTTTACTATTTTGGGCCGATGTTTCGTCATGAACGGCCTCAAAAAGGGCGCTATCGCCAGTTTCATCAAATAGGTGCCGAGGTTGTTGGTGTGCATGCACCTCTGGTTGATGCCCATCTTCTCGTAATGGTGAGTCAGCTTTTTGCAGAACTAGGTCTTACGGAGCCGACCCTACAGATAAACTCACTTGGCTGCCCTGATTGTCGTCCTGCCTACCGTGCAGCACTACAGGCGATGCTGGAATCGCGCCGGGCTGATTTGTGTGAGGATTGTAACCGCCGTATCACTACCAATCCCCTGCGTGCCTTGGACTGTAAAGTTCCCGGCTGTCAGGAGGCAACAAAAGATGCCCCGTCGATGGTGGATCATCTTTGTACGGCATGTGATAATCACTTCCGTGAGGTCCGTGCGTACCTTGATGCAACCCATACGGACTACCAATTGAATCCACGCATGGTGCGTGGCCTTGATTACTACACCCGTACGACTTTTGAAATGGTTACCGGACTCTTGGGAGCCCAGTCAGCTGTTGCTGCTGGTGGTCGCTATGATGGTCTGGTGAAACAGTTGGGCGGTCCCGATGCTCCTGGTATCGGTTTTGCCATGGGGGTGGAGCGGGTCGCATTGCTTTTAGGTGAGCGTGGCTTTACGCAAACACCTGCACTTTTCATTGCTGTGATGGGTGAAGAAGCACGGATGGCAGCTTTTTTGGTGATGGCCGGTTTGCAGCGTGCCGGTGTCTGGGTTGAGGTCGACTATGAGGGTAAGAGCCTCAAAAGTCAGATGCGTCGGGCCGATAAGCTTAACGCAACCTATAGTTTGGTTTTAGGCGGTGATGAGCTGCAAAGCGGAACCGTGCATATAAAACGTATGGCTGATGGTGAACAGCAACAGGTTCGATTTGATGTCGACAGTATCCTCGCTGTGTTAAAAGAAGGAGCAGGGTTATGAATTATCCCGTCTGGTATGTACCTGAGTTTGGTGGTGGGTTGCTTATTGCGTTAGTAGCAATTTTCCACGTGTTTATTTCTCATTTTGCCGTGGGTGGTGGCCTCTATCTGGTTATGGCTGAGCGTTCGGCCATCATGCAGAAGAATGCGGCCATAAAGGATTTCGTAAAACGGCATACCAAGTTCTTCTTGCTTCTCACCATGGTGGCGGGTGGCATAACCGGTGTTGCCATCTGGTTTGTCATTTCTGTTATCCATCCGGCAGCTACTTCTCTGCTGATTCATACCTTTGTTTTTGGTTGGGCAACGGAGTGGGTTTTCTTCCTGGTTGAGATTGTGGCACTGTTTGTTTATTTCTACACCTTTGAAACCATGGATGAAAAAACTCATCAGATTATCGGGTGGATTTATTTTGTCAGTGCCTGGATGAGCCTCTTTCTTATCAACGGTATTATCGATTTTATGCTGACGCCGGGCAGCTGGGTTCAAAACCCAAATTTCTGGGTTGGTTTCTTTAATCCTACCTTCTGGCCCTCTTTGGCCTTTAGAACCTGCATGGCCCTGATGCTGGCTGGGTGCTATGGTTTTATCAATGCGACCCGTGTCAAGGATGAAGGGGCTCGTCTGGCTCTCATTTCGTTCTCAGGACGCTGGGCGCTCGGTTTCTTGCTGCTCTCGCTTCCCTCCGGGTGGTGGTACTTGAGTGCCTTGCCGGAGCCTGCGCGTAAATTGGTTTTCGGCTCCTCTCCAACGATTAAGACTGCTGTCCTATATGGTTCATACGGCCTGGTGCTGGTGGCGATCTTGGTAACCATTATGGTTATTCTTAAGCCCAAACGAGGATCACTCGCTTTGACGAGCCTCGTGCTTGTGGCTGCTTTGTTGTATATGGGGGCTTTCGAGTGGACTCGTGAAGGTGCTCGCCGCCCGTACGTTATTAATGAGGTGATGTACTCCAACGGGATTTTGGCTAAGGAAGTTGACCGTCTCAATAAAGAGGGCTTTTTAAAGAACGCTCGCTGGGTCAAAAACAAAGAGGTCACCGATGAGAATCTCTTGGATGCTGGCCGTGAGTTGTTCATGCACCAATGCTATGCCTGCCATACCCAGGGTGGCTTCAACAATGATATTGTTGTACGCACCAGGAACATGAGTTTCTCTGCTGCACGTAAGTATCTCGCAACTATACATGAAAAACGATATTTTATGCCTCCATTCGTCGGTACGGATCTCGAGTTGAAAGCTCTTGCCGCCTATCTAACGAACGGTCTGCACAAAAAACCACTTACGGATGACGTCGAAGCTACAGCCGGTGCCACGGGTGCTGGAAAAAAACTGTATGATGATAACTGTGCAGCCTGTCATAGCGCGGATCAGCTTAAGCCCAAAATGGCCAGCTGGTCCAAAGAGAAGGTGCGCGGTTCTCTGGATAAGCTTTCTAAGCTCAATGCTGCCATGCCCGATTACAATGGCACTGTTGCTGAAAAAGACCAAATGGCTCTGTATCTTTACTCACTGAATCACCCAGAAGTGGCCGCTGGTTCTGCCCCCGGTGGACAGGGCAAGAAAATATTTGATGATAACTGTGCCGCTTGTCACGGGATGGACCAATTGGCCCCTAAGGTAAAGTCTTGGCAGAAAGCCCGTGTCCGTTCTTCACTGGATCAGTTGTCTAAAATAAATGCGGCTATGCCTGATTATACTGGATCAGCGGCTGAAAAGGATGCACTTGCCGATTACATGGTAACCGCTGCTGGAGGTGCCAAATGAACCCCGTAAATCTTTTCCCGCAGGCTGATCTGCTCACCGCCCACTGGGGCTGGTTTCAGTTCTTTTTGATTCTGACATTTCCCTTGCATCTCTTGGCAATGAATGCCCTGTTGGGCACAGCCTTTGCCGCTTTTGTGGCTCACTTCATGCCCGGACAAAAATATCGGCAGTTGTCCCACGCCATGGCAAAGCTCCTGCCGTTTCTCGTGGCGTTTACGGTTAATTTTGGTGTCGCTCCTTTGTTATTCGTCAACGTACTGTATGGGCAGGCTTTTTATACCAGCTCAGTCTTAATGGGTATTTTCTGGTTAGCCATTATTCCTTTAATTATTATTGCCTATTATGCGGCGTACATTTATGATTTTTCCTTCAAGGATCTTGGTGATGCCGGCCGTTGGCTTCTTCTTTTAATTCTTATTATCCTCTGCATAATAGGGTTTATCTTCACCAATAATATGAGCATGATGTTGGTACCTGCCACATGGGAGCGCTGGTTTACCGTTGCATCGGGTACATTACTAAACCTTGCGGACCCGACGCTTTGGCCTCGATATCTTCATATGATTACCGGTGGTTTAGCGGTAGGTGGTCTTTTTGTTGCGTTGTATGCAACTATTGCATTACACTATGACCGTCCAGTACTTGAAGTAGGTGTGACCTACGGCATCAGAATTTTTACTTGGATGACGGCACTCCAGCTCTTGGTGGGAACGTGGTATCTTCTGGCGCTTCCCACCCAGATTCGTGATCTTTTTATTGGTGGCGATCTGATTGCCACAACGCTTATGGCGGTAGGGGTGTTGCTGTCTATCGTTGTGCTTATTCTTGGCTATCAGCAAAAAGTTGTGCTGACGACGATACTGATTGTACCGCTTATGTACATCATGGTTGGTATTCGTGACATCGTCAGAAGTAGTACGCTGGCACCGTACCTTTCTTTGCCAGCGGTGCCATCCATTAGTGAAATGTCACCACTCGTGCTCTTTTTGGTCACGCTGGTGGCAGGCGTTGCAACTATCATCTGGATGTTACAGCAAGTAGCTAAGGCGTCAAAAACACGACCAAATACATCTCATTAGGCTTTTATAACCAAGTGCTATTATTGACTTTTACTCAATAATGTGCTTTTCTGTGACTCTTTTGACGGTAGCAAGTAGCAAGCGAATAGCTATGCATACAGTATAACAACAGAAAGGGGAAGCGTATGAAAGGTGTTCGTTCGGTTGTGGCAGCAGTAACAACCGCACTGCTCCTGGTGGCAGGCACGGCTCTGGCCGGCGTTGATCACTCTGAGTTTGTCAAGGGTCCTTTTACTAAGGGCCAGGACATTACGAAGCAGTGTTTGGAGTGCCACGAGAAGCAGGCGTCTGATTTCATGAAGACGAGCCACTGGAAATGGGCAGGGGCTCCGACCCATGTCAAAGGTATGGAGAAGAGCAAAAAGGAGTATGGCAAGAATAATATGATCAACTCCTACTGTACAACGGTTTTCAACGGCAAGGACGGTCTGCCGCATGAGAGCTGTAACCGTTGCCATGCTGGTTACGGTTGGACTCGTACCAAATTCGACCACAACGATAAGACCCGTGTAGACTGTCTGGTCTGTCACGCAACCAAGGGCAACTATAGTCGCTCAGGGAGCACAGCAGATATCGACACAGCATCAATGAAAAAAGGCGCAATGAACGTTGAGCTTGCTGCCAAGTCAGTTGGTCGTCCTACCCTCAAGAACTGTGGCTACTGCCACTTCTATGGCGGTGGCGGTGATGCAGTTAAGTCCCCAGGTCTTGACTCAACCCTTGAAGCAGCCCCTCGTGAGCAGGATGTGCACATGGCCAGTAAGGCCAAAGGTGGCGCCGGCCTTTCGTGCCAGGATTGCCACAAAACCACCAACCATCAGATTGCTGGTGCTTCCAGTATGATGGCTCATTTCTCGTCACGGGTTAAGTGTGAAGACTGCCACAGTGGTGCTAAGGCTCCTCACCAAAAGTCTCGTAACAAGGCTATCCTGGATCGTCACACGGCGTCTGTGGCCTGCCAGACCTGCCACATCCCGGCTCTGTCCCGTGGTCAGGCGACTAAAACTGCCTGGTACTGGTCTGATGTAGGTAAAGACATCAAGGCTGAAGAGAAGTTTGACAAGGAAACCTTTGCAAAGCATAAGGGTACCTTCGATTACAACATGAACTATGTTCCAACCTATATGTGGTACAATGGTCAAATCGAGCGCTACATGGTTGGCGATAAGATTAAAGACCCTAAGAAACCGGTTGTTATCACCAAGCCTGTTGGCTCTATTAAGGATAAGGCTGCTAAAATTTATCCGTACAAAGAGTACAAAGGCGACCAACCTATGGACAGCAAATTCATGTACCTGAGCACCTTCCAGCAGTACAAGTCCCTGTGGAAACACTATAACTGGGATCAGGCTCTGAAGGATGGTGGCCAGGGTGAAGGTCTGCCATACAGTGGCAAGTATCAGTTCGTCAAAACCGTTGCCTATCTCTCGGCTCCTCACGAAGTTGCTCCGAAGGAAATGGCACTACAGTGCGGCGATTGCCATATGGGTTCCAAGCGTATGGACTGGAAAGCTCTTGGCTACAAGGGTGATCCGATGCGTACTGGTGCTCGCAAGTAAGGTATCAGCGTAATCGTTGAACATCAAAGGGGTGTCCGGTGACGGGCACCCCTTTTTGTTATTGTAACGAAAGCGTCATAGCAGACTGGCATGACCTATGCTATTGTTTAAAAAACACTAAAGAGGAAATCAATGCGACCAGATGGGATAATCTTCGATTTTGATGGTGTCATTGTAGACACTGAACCACTCCATCACCGTGCGTTTCAAACTGTTTTGGAACCAATGGGACTTGGATTCAGTTGGCGTGAATATCAGGACATCTTCATGGGGTTTGATGACCGTGATGCCTTTCGTGAGGCGTTTAAGCGCCACAATCGCCCATTAAGTGAGCAGGAACTGCATCGTCTCATAGCATGTAAAGCTGAAAGTTTTGATAAGATTGTTGCTGATGGCGTACAGCCGTATCCTGGTGTATTAGAGCTCATCGCTCAGGCAGGAGCGAGCGCTATCCCCCTTGCTATCTGTAGTGGGGCCTTACTGAGTGACATCAAACCGATACTTGCGCAACTCGACATCGCGGATTGTTTTCAGGTGATTGTTACTGCTGATGATGTAGCACAGAGTAAGCCGGATCCCACGTGCTACCAACTTGCTGATGCTTCATTACGTGAGCGTGCAGGTCTTCGTGCCGATCATCTGCTGTGTGCCATTGAAGATACACCGGCTGGTATTCAGGCGGCACAAGGGGCAGGTTTGCGGGTCATTGGCGTTACCAATAGCTATCCTGCAGCCACCATCAAGGCTGCCGATCGCGTTGTCAGCAGTTTGACGACGCTGTTGGATGGCCCGTGGTTTTAAGCTAGTTGATGATTGACGTCTCTTCAGAGGCATTGTACTCTATATAAAGCAATCAGCTGGTTATCAGCTGAGGGGAGGTTTATTCATGGCATTACGGGTTGCAATCAACGGTTTTGGCCGTATCGGCCGCATGGTGCTTCGCCTAGCGAGTAAATCCAAGGCTATTCAGGTTGTTGCCATCAACGATCTGACCTCTGCCGACACCTTGGCACATCTTTTTAAATATGATTCTGTGCACGGCATTTTTCCCGGTAAAGTTTCAGTTGCCGGTAACGTTCTGACGGTCAACGGGCAAAAAATTACAATTTATAATTGTAAGTCGCCTGCTGATCTCCCATGGAAAAAAGAAAAGATAGATGTTGTTCTTGAAGCAACAGGTCTTTTTACCGATCGTGAGAATGCACAGACACATCTGGCTGCTGGTGCGAAACGGGTTGTTATCTCTGCACCTGCAACCGATGAAGATATAACTATTGTCATGGGTGTCAATCATGAGCTTTATAACCCGAGACAACACTTCATTATTTCCAATGCCTCCTGTACGACCAACTGTCTTGCACCGGTTGCTAAAGTGCTTAATGATGCGTTTGGTATCGAGCAAGGGCTTGTGACAACGGTACACTCCTACACCAACGATCAGCGTATTCTTGATTTGCCACACAAGGATTTGCGCCGTGCTCGTGCTGCTGCTGTATCCATGATACCCACAACAACCGGCGCTGCAAAAGCGGTTGCTAAAGTTATCCCGGCATTGAAGGGCCGTTTGGATGGTATGGCTATCAGAGTACCAACACCAAATGTTTCTGTTGTCGACCTTGTCGCCACCTTAAAAACTCCGGTTACTGAGCAGAAGGTCAACGCAGCTTTGAAAAAAGCAGCGCGTGGCTCCCTCAAGGGGATTCTCGCCTTTGAGGAGCAGCCCCTTGTTTCAGTCGACTTTAATGGGACAGCCGTTTCTTCAACCATTGATGCTGGCTGTACAAAGGTTATGGGGGACAAAATGATAAAGGTCCTGTCTTGGTATGACAATGAAAGTGGATTTTCAAACCGTCTGGTTGACCTTTTGACCATGATAGCAACCAAAGGTTAAATTTGATGGAGTGGGGGGCTACAAGTTGGCGCCCCATCTCTGTATCTAATTCGTGAGAAGGAGTTGCAGATGGCAATGCGCTACATCGATGAGCTTGGTGACCTAAAGGGTAAAAAAGTCTTTATCAGGGTTGATTTCAACGTTCCCCAGGATGAGAAGGGTAATGTTACCGAGGATACTCGTATTGCAGGAGCGGTTCCCACGATACGGTATGCGGTTGAACAGGGGGCAAAAGTAATACTGGCCTCTCACCTTGGTCGGCCCAAAGGGGAGAAAAAACCAAAATACACGATGGCTCCTGCTGCTAAGCGCCTGTCTAAGCTTCTTGGTCGTAAGGTTGTACAGGCACCTGATTGCTTTGGCCCCGAGGTTGATGCGCTAGTCGGCAGTATGAAGCCGGGTGAGATAGTTATGCTGGAAAATGTACGCTTCTATCCGGGCGAAGAAAAAAATGATGCTGCCTTTGCTAAAAAGCTTGCTAACGGTTGTGAAGTCTATATCAACGATGCATTTGGTGTCTCACATCGTGCCCATGCTTCTGTTGAAGCAATTACAAAGGTTATCCCCACTATTGCAGCCGGATTCTTAATTCGGAACGAAATGACCTTTTTTGATAAAGCCATGAGTACTCCGGTACGTCCACTTGTGGCGGTGCTGGGTGGTGCTAAGGTCTCTGGTAAGCTTGAAGTCCTTCAGAAGCTGGTGGACAAAGTTGATAAGATTGTTATCGGTGGTGGTATGGCTTTCACTTTTTTGAAGGCGCAAGGGTATGATGTTGGTAAGTCATTGGTTGAAGATGATTTGTTGGATACGGCCAAAAAAATTCTGCAGCGTGCAAAGAAGCGTGGCGTTGCTTTCTATCTGCCCGTCGACTGTATTGTTGCTGATGCTTTTGATCCGAAAGCAACCACGATGATTACTCCGGTACAAGAAATACCAGCTGCCTGGATGGCGTTGGATATCGGTCCTGCGTCGGCTACTCTTTTTGCTGAAACATTACGGGACGCCAAAACGGTTATATGGAATGGCCCGATGGGGGTTTTTGAGATGGATGCCTTCTGTCAGGGGACTTTTGCGATGGCTTCTGCAGTGGCGGCATGTTTTGGCACCACGATAATCGGTGGTGGCGACACCGATGCAGCCGTTAATAAGGCTGGTGTCGCATCACAGGTGAGCTATATCTCAACGGGTGGCGGTGCATTTCTTGAGTTGTTGGAAGGTAAAACCCTGCCAGGCGTAAAAGCGCTTGACCGTGTTTAAACGAGGTGTCGCTATGCGTATTCCAATGATTGCAGGTAACTGGAAACTTTTCAAAACGGTCGGGGAGACGGAAGAGTTTATTAATGACCTTAAGCCACTGGTGGAGCAGTGTGATGGCGTGGAAGTAGTCATCGCTCCCGTATTTACCGTGCTTGGCCATGCTGCCCGTGCCCTTTCCGGGTCGAAGATACGTCTTGCGGCCCAGGATTGTTTCTGGGAGGACGAAGGCGCTTTTACTGGTGAGGTTGCGCCACGCATGCTGACGGACATTGGATGTACACATGTAATTATCGGCCATTCAGAACGACGCCAATTTTTTGGAGAAACCGATGATACGGTTCGTCGTAAGACAGCCGCTGCCTTGTCTGAAGGTCTAACAGTCTTGATCTGCGTTGGTGAAACATTATCTGAGCGTGAAGCTGGATTAACAGAAGCAGTCGTGGAGCGTCAGGTTGTCTCAGGGCTAGAGGGCCTTAGCGCTGAGCAACTTCGTCATGTTGTCGTGGCCTATGAGCCCGTCTGGGCTATTGGTACTGGCAAAACAGCCAGTGACGCACAGGCACAAGCTGTACATGCACATATTCGTGCAATCCTCGTGAAGCAGTTTGGTGATGCAACTGCCAAGACAACGAGAATACTGTATGGTGGGAGCGTAAAGCCTGAAAACATCAAAGGACTCATGGGTCAGCCTGATATCGATGGTGCTTTAGTTGGGGGAGCAAGTTTGAAGCATGAGTCTTTTGCACGTATCGTCTGCTTCCAAGCTACGTAAGCTGCTTTACAGTGTAGAAACTTTGTGGTAATAATAAAAGTTACTTCAAAGATTTGAGAGTGTTATGACCATCTTTTTAACAGTAATTCATGTGCTTATCAGTCTGTTTATTATTGGTGCAGTCCTTTTGCAGGCAGGTAAAGGTGCTGAAGTAGGGGCTACCTTTGGTGGTGGTGGCAGTGGTTCGGTGTTTGGCGCCAGTGGTGGTGGTACCGTTGTAACCCGCATCACAACAGGTGCTGCTATTATCTTCATGTTGACCTCACTCGCTTTAGCCTATTTTTCCGGGCATACATCAGGGTCTTCCATTATGAGTAATCGTCCTCAGGTGCCGACACAGCAAGAGGCTCCAGTACAACCGATGCCTGTCAACTCTGTGCCTGTGCAGAAATAGCCTCATAAAAAGATTGATTAGTAAGCCAGTCTCTGGTATAAAAATAAATTCAATGCCGAAGTGGTGGAATTGGTAGACACACCATCTTGAGGGGGTGGCGGGCGATAGCCTGTACGAGTTCGAGTCTCGTCTTCGGCACCAATGAAACGTAATAATGGTGTAAAACAAAAACTTACACCAGGGCCTAGCAAAGACCTTCGAGGTTACGTACAGAAAGCGTACACATCGGGGGTCTTTTTCTATGTCTTCACTTCCATGCTACCTTCAAACAACCCCGCAAGGATTCTTTTTCAGGATTAGAGTTCCAGTTAGTTTTCGGTCTGTTATCAAATAACGTGACCTTTAAGATTTTCAGGTTTTTCATAGATGCGTATGCAATCGGCCTTCCGCCGGCTCGGTCTACCAGGGAGCGAGGGTCTGCGGAGTGACATCAGCGACAGATAGGTTCGGTCTTGAGTGGTCGGATGAAAACGGAGTCCTCTCCTGTTCAGCCGCAGCTCAACTTTACCGGGGATTCACCATACCCACCCAGGCCCCTACCGAGGAGCTGCCTCCGTTCATGCCGTTCTCTGAAGCCCTACTGTCTGAGAGTTAAATTCTTCCGTTTGACCGTTTCCCTATAAACTGATCCAAGAAATTGTGTTAGTCTTTCGGCATCCGAGAGGAGGCACAATGAAGAAATCGAGATT
>CAYVYW010000008.1:0-84434 GCA_964456065.1 uncultured Geobacteraceae bacterium | reverse complement strand
GTACCAGACTACGAATCTGGGTGTCGGGAGTTCGAATCTCTCCAAGCGCGCCATATAAAAAAGGGCTAGATTTAAACATCTAGCCCTTACTCGTTACGGAAGCACGACGGGCACTGGTGGCTCGCGCGGTCTTCAAAACCGTTGGGAGGGGTGAGAAACTTCTCCGGCAGGTTCGATTCCTGTGTGCTTCCGCCATAAAAAAAGGCGACCATTTCGTGGTCGCCTTTTCTCATTTCTTCAATGAGCTCGCTATCAGATAAACTGAACAGCCTTTTGTGCAAACTGCAGGATTAATGATGGGATTATACCAGGAATCAAAGATCCAACTGCTGCAATAACGAGTGCTAAAGCAACTGGGGTTGAAACGGTAACCCAGTCAAGCTCCTGCTCGCAGGGCTTAAAGTACATATGAACAATTACGCGCAGATAGTAATAAACCGATGCGGCACTGTTCAGTACACCAATAACGGCTAGCCAGATATAGCCAGACTGAATTGCACCAGAGAAAATATAAAACTTACCGATAAAGCCAGCAGTTGGTGGCATACCTGCCAAGGAGAACAAGAACAGGGCCATAAAGGCAGCCAGAGCAGGGTGCTTCTGACCAAGGCCATTGAAATCCATAACCGTACCGTTCGGCTCACCCTTCTTACCAACCAGAACGATAATGGCAAAAGCACCGATGTTCATGAATGTGTAGGAGAGCATGTAGAACAGAATACCTGATACGCCTGTAGCGTTTGCTGCAACCAAGCCGACAATGGCATAGCCTGCATGGGCAATGGATGAGTATGCGAGCATACGCTTGATATTGTCCTGACGAAGAGCTGAGAAGTTACCAATCGTCATGGTTAACACAGCAAGAATCCATAGTAGATCGCGCCACTCTACAGCTAACATCGGGAAGACGGTTACAAGCAAACGAATCAGTACAGCAAAGCCAGCGGCTTTTGGTCCTGCAGACATGAATGCCGTCATCGGTGTCGGTGCACCTTCATAGACATCTGGGGTCCACATATGGAACGGTGCTGCTGCAATTTTAAAGAGGAAGCCGGTCAGAATTAAGAACATCGAGCTCAACAGCATGACGTTCGGCTCTGTACCAACGGTGCTGAGTACGGCTACAATCTTATCAAAGCGGGTTGAACCGGTAATCCCATACAGAAGAGCCATACCATACAGTAAGAAGCCGGTGGAGAATGCACCAAGCAGGAAGTACTTCATACCTGCTTCATTCGACTTGATACTTGCACGGTTGAAACCAGCCAGAACGTACAGAGATATAGACATGAGTTCAAGACCAAGGAAAACGGTCATCATATCTGTGGCCGCAGCCATAAGCATCATACCAACCGTTGTAAAGAGGATGATAGGATACAGTTCACCGTGGTTACAATCTTCACGCTCCATGTACTGGTCACTGATCAGTACGGCAAGTCCAGCTGCAATCAGGAAGATTACTTTGAAGAAAATACCAAAGTTATCGAGAATTACTGATCCGCTGAAACTTGAAACCGCAGTCGCTCCCCAGCTGGCAACGGTGACAAAGCAAGCGCCGACAATACCGGCGAAGCTCATCCATGCCAGATAGGTCTTGGACTTGGAGGGGATGAAGACGTTAACTAGCAAAAGTGCCATACCAAGCACTGAGAGTATGATCTCAGGCATGATGACATTGACGTTAATCGTCTGAAAGAGTTGAGCTACATTGATATCCATTTAACAATCCTCCAGGGGTGTTAACTCATTCAACTTAGTGTGCAGCCGGCTTTACAGCGGTAGCAGGTTGCGTTGCCTGATCAGCCGCAGCCGGTGCCGGGACCTGAGCAACCGGAGCAACCGAAGCTACACGGGATCTCTCGACAACCTTCTTAATTGATGGGGTCATCTTTTCTATGAATGGGTTAGGATATACACCCATTACAAAAATGAGGATCAGAAGAGGAATCATGATGCCGATTTCGCGTGCATTCAAATCCTCAAGTTTCTGGTTCTTCGGATTGTCAAGTTCACCATACATAACGCGCTGGAACATCCACAGCATATAGACGGCAGCGAAGATAACACCACTCGATGCGATGATTGCCCACCAACGAAGGCTGCTTTCATACGCACCAATCAGAATCATGAATTCACCGACGAAACCGTTCGTACCTGGTAGGCCGATGGAAGAAAGCGTAACAATCATGAAAATAACTGCAAATATCGGCATCTGCTTCGAGAGTCCACCGAAGTCTGTGATAAGACGTGTGTGACGACGCTCGTAAATGAAGCCGACGATAAGGAACAGTGCGCCAGTAGAAACACCATGGTTAAGCATCTGCAGCATTGCACCGGTAACGCCTTGCTCATTCAAAGCAAACAGGCCGAGCATGACGAAACCAAGGTGGGCAACTGAAGAATAGGCAACCAGTTTTTTAACGTCTTCCTGGACCATTGCAACCAGTGCGGCGTAGATAATACCAATTACTGACAAGGTAGCGATCAGCGGCGTGAAAGTTACCGTAGCCTCAGGGAAGAGCGGCATAGCAAAGCGGATATAGCCGTAAGTACCCATTTTCAGCAAGATAGCAGCCAAGATAACGGAACCTGCTGTCGGCGCTTCAGTGTGGGCATCTGGCAACCATGTATGCAGCGGGAACATCGGAACCTTGATGGCAAAGGCAAGTGCGAATGCCAGGAAGAGCCATGTTTGGGTTGTGCTTTCAATGTTCATGCTGAAGAAATGTACTAGACCAAAATCGGTGATGCCTGCTTTGGTGCCTAGGAAGTACAGGTAAATCAAGGCAACCAGCATCAGCAAGGAGCCGACCATGGTGTAGATAAAGAACTTAACTGCTGCATAAACACGGTTTTTCCCACCCCAGATACCGATGATGAAGTACATCGGAATCAGCATAACTTCCCAGAAGATATAGAAGAGGAAGAGGTCAAGGGAGACGAAAGCGCCGAGCATGCCGGTCTGAAGCAGAAGCAGACAGATCATGTACTCTTTGACCTTATCTTCAACTGCAGTCCATGTCGAAATAACAGCAATCGGCATGATAAAGTTCGTCAAGACAACCAGCCAGAAGCTGATGCCGTCAATACCGATGTTGTAGCGCATCGCAAACGGACCTGCTGCAATCCAAGGTACGTTCTCGACAAACTGGTAGTCAGCGTTGGTCTGGAAGCCGGTTAAAATCGGCAACGTAACCAGAAACGTGGCGAGTGTCGTGATAAGGGTGACACTACGCAGTACTCCATTACTTCCCTTCGGAATGAAGAGCAGTAAGAGCACTCCCACGACGGGCAGAAAGGTCATCACGCTCAGAATGTTACTCATCGAATCTGCTCCTTTAGTACAAATTACGAATTAGGTTACTTGAACAGGTAGTAGCCGATGATCACAACGACACCAATTGCCATTGACCAGGCATAGTTGTGAATCTGACCAGTTTGTACGTAGCGAATAACGCCACCTGCACCCATTACAGCCTGTGCAACGCCATTAACGATACCGTCGATAACGAGGACATCGAAACCTTTCCAGAGGAAACGGCCAAGGGCTTTACAAGGATTAATGAATACAAAGTCATACAGTTCATCGATGTACCACTTGTTAAACACCGCACGGTGCAGACCCGGGAAAGCTTTTGTGAACTTTTTCGGGATCTCGGGATTAACGATGTACAGAGCATACGCGATTGTAATACCAACAAGAGCAATAACAACCGAGAAGCCCATCAAGCCCCACTCAAGGGAGTGATTGTGCTCATGTGCATGGGTATGTGCATGAACATATTCGTTGGCATTTGCAAATACCGGAGCTAAGTAATGCTCCAGATAGTTAGGGATGCCACCAACGAGGTCACCAATCAGTTTCGGTAGACCAATATAACCACCAACGATTGAGAGGATCGCAAGAACGACCAGTGGGAATACGATAACAAACGGGGACTCATGCAGTGCTTTTTCAGCTCCTGGCTTAATACGGCAGGTACCGTGGAAAGTCATGAAGACCAGACGGAACATATAGAAGGCTGTCAAGAGAGCCGCACAGGCACCAAGACCCCAGATGAGCATGTTAACACCACCATGCAGTGGGTTAGAAAATGCTTGCCACAGAATTTCATCTTTTGAGAAGAAGCCCGAGAAGCCAGGAATACCTGCAATAGCGATCGTTGCAATGAGGAACGTGCCATAGGTAGCCGGCATGTATTTCGCGAGTCCACCCATGTTACGCATATCCTGCGCATCATCATGGGAATGTACATGATGCAAGGCGTGGTGCATGGAGTGAATAACCGCACCTGAACCAAGGAACAGACAGGCTTTGAAGAATGCGTGAGTCATCAGGTGGAAAATACCTGCAGTGAAGGCACCAACACCCATAGCGATGAACATGTAACCCAGCTGAGAAACAGTAGAGTATGCCAGAACACGTTTAATATCGTTCTGTGCTGTACCGATGGTTGCAGCGAAGAAAGCTGTACAGGCACCAATCACAGCAATCGTCATCATGGTTTCCGGAGAGCGGATGAAGAGATAACTCATGCGGCCGATCATGTAGACACCAGCAGTAACCATGGTTGCAGCGTGGATCAGTGCTGAAACTGGGGTCGGGCCTTCCATTGCGTCAGGCAACCAGGTGTACAGAGGAATCTGGGCAGATTTACCTGTTGCACCCAAGAAGAAACACAGGGTGATAATGGTGACGACACCACCAGTTGGTAGAAGATTGGCATTTTTAGCAAGTTCAGTGAACTGAATTGTCCAAATACCGTGGTTTTGGCCAAACCACCAGAAGAGGGTGAAGGTTCCGAGCAGGAAGCCAAAGTCACCAACCCGGTTCATAACGAAAGCCTTCTTACCTGCATCACCAGCTGATTTTTTATGGAAATAATAGCCAATCAGGAGGTAGGAGCAGAGGCCAACGCCTTCCCAGCCGACAAACATCAGCATGAGGTTGTTACCGGTAACGAGCAACAGCATAGAGAAGACGAACAGGTTCAAGTATGCAAAGAACCTGTAGAATCCTTCTTCACCATGCATATACCCGATAGAGTAAATGTGAATCAAGGTTCCGATGCCGGTAACTACCAACAGCATCAGACAGGAAAGCGGATCGATCAGGAACGCGATGTCGGCGTTGAAGTTACCTGCAGTCATCCAGGTGAAGATCTTTACGTTGACAGAACGCTCAGCAGCCGGGAGACCGATCAGCTTCAAGAACGTGCTTACCGACACGATGAATGAGCAGAATACGGCGATTGCACCGATGCCGCCAATTACCTTCTCGTTCTTGATTTTCTTCCCTAGCAGACCGTTGATAAGGAAACCGATCAGCGGGAACAGTGGTATCAGCCACACATTGTCGAACATTGAGCTACTCCTTTATCTCGTCTTTACAGTTAAAATCAGACCAGGCGGTGTGTAACCACCGTTTACCACTTCAACAGATTTACATCGTCAATATCAATCGACTCTTTATTATTAAAGAAGGCGATAAACATTGCCAAGCCGACAGCAGCTTCAGCAGCCGCAACCGTCATGATGAAGAACACGAAGATCTGCCCGTCCAGGTTACCCAGATGGCGGGAAAAAGCGACAAACGTCAGGTTAACCGCGTTGAGCATAAGCTCGATGCACATAAAGACAACAATGGCATTTTTGCGGGTAAGGACCCCGATGGTGCCGATAGAGAATAACACGGCACTGATGATTAAATAGTTGCTCAGAGTATTCATGGTATCGGTACTCCTATGAGAGTTTTTTCTTGGCTAGAATTACCGCACCAATCATAGCAACCAAAAGCAGAATCGAGGTTACTTCGAACGGCAACAGGAACTCGGAGAACATGACCTTACCAATAAGCTCGGTATGGCCAACCTTGTTGATAACATCACTGGTGATATCACCGACAGGTTGGGTGATCTTGCCACGAACCAGGAAAAGCCCAATCACAAGCAGTGTTGCGATACCGGTCGCTGCACCAAGCGCTATCTGGTGTGTACCCTTCTTGTTGGCATCGATTCTGATGTTCAGCAACATGATTGTGAAGACAATCAGAACCATGATTGCACCGGCATATACGATAACCTGTACCGCCGCCATGAAGGGAGCATTCAGCATCGCATAATAGGTCGCCAGACAGAAGAACGTCATGACCAGTGAGAGCGCACTGTTGATCGGGTTCTTACAAGTCACAACCAACAGGGCCGAGATAACGGCCACTACAGTGACGAGTCCAAAAAAGACAGATGAGATGTCCATGTACAGCGCTCCGTTATTTCTTTTCTTGAAGTCGTTCTTTTGTGAAGACGAAATCTTCGCGGCGATAGTTGGCAAGCTCAAACTCGCCGGTCATTTTTAATGCATCGACCGGACAGGCCTCAACACAGTAGCCGCAGAAGATACAGCGCAACATATCAATCTCATACTTGGCTGCATACTTATCGTGGTTTGCATCTTCACCTGCTTCAACGGTTATGCACTTTGCAGGGCAAACAGTCGGACACAGGTAACAGGCAACACACTTTGCCTTATCATGGGAGACCTTCAGTGCATGCAGCCCCCTGAATCTCTCTTCAACTTTCGGCCGCTCCTCTGGGTACATGAGGGTAATTGGCTTTTTGAACAGATGCTTGAGGGTGATCTGCATTCCTTGCATTATTGGAGTAAACGGGTTCGGCATGACGTATATCCTTTATCTATCTAGAGTACGTTACGGTAGTTCGCTGTCGACTACCCGAAGAAGGTGTCGAAACCGAAGTAGCCTGCCACGCCGGTCAATACAATCACGACCAGGGTAGATGGAAGCAGTACTTTCCAACCAATAAACATAAGTTGGTCATAACGGTAACGGGGAACCGTCGCGCGGATCCACATAGCCAGGAACATCAGGAAGTATACTTTAATGATGAAATAAATCGGTGACAGCCAAACAATCTGCTGGCTAAGCGGGCCATGCCAACCGCCAAGGAATAATGTAACCATCATGGCACTAACGGTTACCAGGTTGGCATATTCTGCCATGAAAAACATTGCATACTTCATGGAAGAGTATTCGGTACAGAAACCTGATACGAGCTCGGACTCGGCCTCTGGGAGGTCGAACGGAGTACGGTTGATTTCTGCCAGCGTACAGATGTAGAAAACGATACCGGCAACAAACGTCATCGGGCTGCTCCAGATGAACCAGCGACCACCCGCCTGGGCAGCAACAATTTCATGCAGAGATAGTGAACCGACAATCATGAAAACCGGGATAATAGCGAAGCCTGCTGCCAACTCGTAGGAAATCATCTGGGCTGATGCGCGAAGGCCACCGAGCAATGAGTACTTACTATTGGAAGACCATCCCGCAAGGACGATACCATAGACACCTAGCGATGACATTGCCAAGATGTAAAGGATACCGACGTTAAGGTCGAATACTTTTCCAAGAGCAGTATCATAGTAGCCGGCAATCTGCAGTGGCACTTGATAGCCCATAATCTCAACGGTTCCACCAAATGGAATGGCGGCAAAAGTCAAGAATGCAGGAACAAGAGCAACAAGTGGCGCGATTAAGAAGGCAAACGTACTTGCCTGTGACGGCACAATCTCTTCTTTAAAGAATAGTTTGAGACCATCCGCAATCGGCTGTAAAAGTCCCATGGGACCAACACGGTTCGGTCCAACCCGCACCTGCATGTGGCCGATGATTTTACGCTCAGCATACGTCGCGTAGGCAACGGTCAGTACCACAAACAGGAAAGCCACGAGTACTTTTGCCACCATGGCAATGTAGTAATACATCGGTAGTCCTAGAATCTCGATTCCCATCGGTCCCTCTTCCTTCTCTGGTAGCGTTAGATTCGTTTGTTACTTGGCTATCGTTACTGCCGTCACTGCGGTCCCACTGCTCAAAGCTTGAGCTGGAGCTGATCCGAAGTGGTACGGAGCGAATACGACACCCTTTTGCATACGGTTTGAAACACGGGCAACAAGTGCTACAGTTCCCAGTGCTGACGTTACTTTTACTTCTTGGCCGTCTGTAATAGCCAGTGCAGCAGCATCTTCTCGTGATAGCTCAATGTAAGCGTCACTACAAACCGCAACGGTACCCTCGCCATACTGGGACATGGTGCCACAGTGATAAAGGGCGGCCCCGGTAACTAGGGCAAACTTGCCTGCCTCAATACTTGCCGTCTGTGCCGTTGGTACTACCAGTGCTGGCTGAAGGTCTGCTGTTGCGAAGATACCATCTGTTGCAATGGCATTATAGTCGATTCCCTGGTATGCAGAAATCGTTGCAAAAACCTCAGCTGGAGTAGCGGCAGACTCACCACCCATACGACTAATGAGTTCACTGTACACGGAGAATTCAGTACGACTCATACCAACGGGCTTTACCGCTGCCTGTACCCGCTGTACTCGGCGATCTGTTGCGGTGAATGTACCCTCTTTCTCAGCATAAGAGCAGACCGGGAGCACAACATCAGCTAGCTGTGCAGTTTCGGTTAAGAATAGCTCTGATACCACTAAGAAATCTACCGACTCAAGAGCCTTGGCTGCATTTGCACTGCCTGGGTATGAAACGACTGGATTCTCACCAGCAACCAACAGAGCTTTTACTGATCCATCCTGGCAACCAGCAAGAATTTGCAGTGCATCCTTGCCGCCAGCTGCAGGAATAAAACCAACATCAATAGCTCCCTGGCTGTTGTTTTTCTCTTGAAGCGCTATTACGCCGGCACCTTCTTTACCGTAGTTACCCGTCAAGATAGCCAGGTTACATACAGCAGCTGCAAGTTGCTCGTTCGCATCTGGGTATGAAAGGCCAGCAGTGAAAAGGAAAACCACTTTTTCACAAGCGGCAATACTACGGGCAAGGGTTTTAATTGCATCGGCATCAACACCGGTCTGAGCCGCCACAGCTTCTGGAGTGGCACTAGCAACACCTGCACTAAATTCTGCAGGTACAGCGCCTTTTGCAAGATTCTCATCAATAATTACTTTTGCGAGAGCATTGAGAAGCGCGACATCACTGCCTGGCTTGTTTAGGCAGATCTCTGCACCTGGCAAGCGGGAGAGTTTTCCGCGCTTATCCGAAACGATCTTGAGTGCGACACCCTTATTTTTTACCGCCATATTTATCTCGAAACCGACAACGGGATGGGTTTCGTAGACGTCTGTTTTGACGGTGAAGACCATTTCTGCCTTTTGAATGTCAGTGATGGCAGCTGTTGATGCGGCCACACCGAAGCTCTTGGCAATACCAACTGAAACGGCTTTGTGACCATAGCCAGCGGAGTGGTCAAGATTGGCAGTGCCAACCTGCTTTGTCATCAATTGCTTGAGAAGCACGAGTTCTTCGTTAGTCATACGCGGAGTAGCAAGAGCCGCTGCACTACCACCTGCTTCTGACAACTTCTCAGCAACTATTGTTAAGGCCTCATCCCATGTCGCCTCAACCAGTTCGCCATCTTTACGTACCAGCGGCGTCGTCAGACGCTTTGGTGAGCTAATGAACTGGTAGCCAAAACGGCCGCGAACACATAGTTGGCCATTATGGAAACCCTGATCTTCATCGTAAATGGTTGTTAGAACCTTGTTGTCCTTAACGCCTAAGGTCAAGGAGCAACCAGTGCCACAGTAACCGCACACCGATGTCTTTTTGGTCAGCGCCCAGAAGCGTGACTTGAACTTAAAAGGACGAGCCAGCAATGCGCCAACAGGGCATACCGAGATACAGGAACCACAGAACTCACAGTTAAGCGGCCCGTCGAACTCGGTACCAATTTTAGTCTCAATACCACGATTCATAAAGGTGAGAGCACCGCGTGCAACAATCTCATCACAAATACGAACGCACTTGCCACAGAGAACACAGCGATTCTGATCACGCTCAATCAATGGGTTGTTATAATCAATTTCATGCTGGAACTTAGCATCGCTTAAACGGTTTGCATTAACCTTGTAGTCATAGGACAGGTTTTGCAACTCGCAGTCACCACCCTTATCGCAAACAGGGCAGTCAAGCGGGTGGTTCAGAAGAAGGAGTTCAAGAACCAGCTTACGTGCTTTTACAACAGGCTCCGTAGCTGTGTGAACTATCATTCTCTCGGTAACCGGGGTCGTACATGCGGGGATAAGACGCCCCTTCATCTGCTCGACTTCGACCAGACACATCCGGCAGGCACCGAATGGCTTCAATTTTTTATCATGGCACAGGATAGGAACATTGATGCCAGCTGCTTTAGCAGCTTCATAAATGGTTGCATCCTTCTCGACAGAGACTTGCTTGTTATCTATTGTAAGCGTGACCATCTCGACCTCTTTTGCGTGTGTAGTAGTTTCCCGACCCTATTCAATCGCCATGAAGCGGCATGCATCGTAACAGGATTTACACTTTGTACACTTATCCTTGTCAAGATACGCAATCTCGCCCTTTTCCCAGACGATGGCGTCAACCGGGCAGGCCTTCTTACAGGCACCACACTTAACGCACTTGTCTTCAACAACCTGCCACAGCAGTAGCTCTTTACAAGCATTGGACGGGCAGCGCTTATCATAAATGTGCGCTTCGTACTCATCACGGAAATACCGAATGGTAGAAAGAACAGGGTTCGGCGCTGTCTGACCCAGACCACAGAGCGAAGCTTGTTTAATGGTGGTACCGAGATCAATCAACTTCTCGATATCGCCGTCTTGGCCATTCCCCTCAGTAATACGGATTAGAATGTCAAGCATGGCCTTCAGACCAATACGGCACGGTACACACTTACCGCAGGACTCCATTCTGGTAAATGTCAGGAAGAACTTGGATACGTCAACCATACAGGTCGTTTCATCCATAACAACCAGACCGCCAGATCCCATCATGGCACCAGCCTTAATGAGCGAATCATAGTCAACTGGCGTATCGAGAATCTCACCCGGGATACAACCGCCGGAAGGGCCACCTGCCTGTACAGCTTTAAATTTACGATTGTTAAGGATACCGCCACAAACATCATAAATAACGGAGCGGACAGATAAACCGGCTGCGACTTCAACGAGACCGGTATGCTTTACCTTACCGGTAACGGCGAAGATTTTTGTACCCTTCGTTGTTTCAGTACCGATGTTTGCATACCACTCAGAGCCGTTATTGATGATGTGACGAACGTTTGCGAACGTTTCAACGTTATTGATGTTTGATGGGTTCTGCCAAAGCCCCTTGACCGCCGGGAACGGCGGACGGGGACGCGGCATACCGCGCTCACCCTCGATGGAGGCCATAAGTGCCGTTTCCTCACCACAAACGAACGCACCAGCTCCTTTTTTGATCCGCAGGTCATACTTAAAACCTAGTCCCATGCAGTTATCGCCGAGGAACCCCTTTTCATAGCAGGTATCAATGGCCTTCTGGAGACGGTCAATGGCGAGCGGATATTCAGCACGTACGTAGACGTAACCAAAATCTGCACCTATTGCATAACCAGCAATCATCATGCCCTCGATAAGGCAGTACGGGTCGCCTTCAAGAATGGACCGGTCCATAAAGGCGCCTGGATCACCCTCGTCAGCGTTACAGATGATGTACTTATGATGGCCTGGCGAAGCAGCACAAAAAGACCATTTGAGACCAGTTGGGAATCCACCGCCCCCCCGGCCACGCAGACCTGACTTTTTGACCTCTTCAACGACTTCGGCAGCAGTCATTGTCTTAACGCACTTCTCAATGGCTTTAAATCCGTCATGATCAAGATATGCCTGCAGTGATTCTGCGTCTATCTGGCCACAACCGGACATAACAATACGACTTTGGGCGTCAACGAACTGATTGTAGTAGGGTTTTGCCTTACGCTTCTCAACCGGAACGCCGTCGATGATATGCTCATCGATCAGCTTTGCTACCTCTTCAGGTTGAACGAAGTCATAGGTTGTGCACCCGCTTTCATCAACGATGTCAACAAGAACGTCGTTGGCGCACAGACCACGGCAACCGGTCTTGACGATGTCACACCGCTTACCAACCGTTGCGTTAATCCCTTTTTCTGCGAGAATGCGGCTGAATTCCTCTTCAACCTTTTTGGCTCCCGCAGAAATGCCGCCTGTTCCTTGGCAAATCAAAATTTTGATAGCTTCTGCCATGTGTTCTATCCCCTGACTCTCGTTACCTAGTCGATTGGAAGTGTCGAGTACTCTTTTACGATTTCGTTTACCTTTTGAACCGTCATCTTGCCGTAGGTTTCATCATTAACCATGGCAAGTGGTGCCATACCGCAAGCACCGAGACAGGCAACCAACTCAAAGGTAAAACGGCGATCTTCTGTGGTCTCAGCATGACCGATCCCAATACGCTCATAGAACGTTTCGCGAATACGCTCAGCACCGAGAACGTGACAGGCGGTTCCCATACACACCCGAATAATAAACTTACCGCGGGGTTTAAGGTGGAACTGCGCATAAAATGTTAGAACACCGTAAATCTGGCTTGGGTAGACATTGAGTCGCTCAGCTACTAAATCCACGGTAGCACGCGGTACATAGCCGTATTCATCCTGTATCCCCTGCAATACCGGCATCAGGTTGCCTGGAATATCTTTATAGCGTTCAATAACCTGCTCTGCGCGGGCTAGATCGACTATGTCTTCGACTTCTTCTGTTTCTTGGACTGCAACCGCTTCAGTCATCTGCGGCCTCCCCTTCGTGGTATCGAATTTAGCGGTCAATTTCACCCAAAACGATGTCAAGTGTACCGATGACGGCAACCAAGTCGGCAATCATCGATCCACGGCTCATTTTGTCAATGGCCTGCAGGTTAACAAATGATGGCGGACGGATACGCATACGGTAGGGCTTACCGCTGCCGTCGCTGACAATATAGTATCCGAGCTCACCCTTTGGCGCTTCGATACCGACGTAGGCCTCGCCTTCAGGTACGGGGTACCCTTCACTGGCGATTTTGAAGTGGTGGATAAGACCTTCAATCGAGTTGTATACAGAGTCTTTTGAAGGATAGCATATTTGCGGCTCGTCAGCCAAAACGGGACCTGGAGTTAAGCGATCAAGTGCCTGGTTTACGATTTTGCATGACTGACGCATTTCTGCAAGGCGGACATGGTACCGGTCGTAGGTATCACAGTTAACTCCGGTCGGAATATCAAAGGAGTAATTTTCGTATCCTGCATATGGTATGTCACGGCGCAGGTCGAAATCGACGCCTGAACCACGCAGAACTGGACCGGTCAAACCGATATCTGTTGCATCTTCAGCGGAGATAACACCGTTGCCAATTGTACGCTTACGCCAGATTGGGTTGTTGGTGAGCAGCCCTTCATAGGTTTCGAGGTGGCCTGGGATAGTGGCAATAAAGTCACGGACCTTTTTCTCGAATCCATCGGGAACATCCATGCTCAGACCGCCGGCACGGAAGAAGTTTGACGTCATCCGAGCCCCGGAAATCATTTCATATACTTCCATGATAACTTCACGCTCACGGAAGCAGTAAAGGAATACCGTCATTGCGCCGATATCAAGTGCGTGACATGCCAGCCACACCAAGTGTGACTGCAAACGGGCAAGCTCAGCCATAATAATACGGATGGTCTGTGCACGCTCCGGAATCTCGATCCCAAGAAGCTTCTCAACCGTAAGGATGTACCCGAGGTTGTTGCTCATTGGAGCCAGATAGTCAAGGCGGTCCGTAAGCGGTAGCGTCTGGTGATAAGTGCGGTGCTCAGAAAGCTTCTCAACACCACGGTGCAAGAATCCAATATCTGGATCAATTTTTACAATTGTCTCACCATCAAGCTCAATCACAAGCCTGAGAACCCCGTGGGTACTTGGGTGCTGTGGCCCCATGTTTACAGTCATGATTTCTGTGTTAGCCATATAATTTGCCTCGTCTGCTCGTGAGTTCGTAGTTCGTATACGTAATTAGGAAAGACGGCCCTTGTACGGCTCGCGACCAGGCCCCTGAAGCGGGTAGTCCTTACGGAGCGGGTAGCCTTCCCAATCAGGCGTCATAAGGATTCGACGCAAATCCGGGTGCTTCTCAAAGCGAATACCAAATAGGTCGAATACCTCACGCTCCAGCCAGTTGGCTGAACCATAGACCTGGGTAGCGCTTTCAATCGAACAGGCGGACTCGGCGACCGGCGCTTTCACCCGTAGACGATCTTTAAACGGCACGGATGTAAGCTGGTATACCATCATAAAGCGGTCACCATCCTTGCCGAGGTAGTCAATGGCGGTCACATCCGTCAGCATGTCAAACTTACATTCAAACTTAAGCAGCGACAGTACTGGGATGATATCTTCTTTTTTTACCGTCACGATAACATCGCCACGGTCTTCCTTGACCTCAATAATTGAGGAACCAAGCTTTTCCTGTAATTTTAATACGGCTCGATTAGTGTCTGCCATAACGTTAAAACCTTTTCCGTTCGTAGATTTAATTAGATGGTTGAAACACGCTCACCGAGGCCGAAGGCAGACCCGAAAGAGTTGCTCTCCTTCATGATCTTGTCCTGAAGCTTCATGATGCCATAGAGGAGCGCCTCCGGACGTGGAGGGCATCCCGGGATATAAACATCAACCGGCAGCGCCTCATCGACACCCTGCACAACACTGTAGGTGTCAAATACGCCGCCTGAGCATGCGCAGGCACCCATGGCAATAACCCACTTCGGCTCCGGCATTTGCTCGTAAACAGTCTGGATAACCGGAAGCATTTTCTTGGTTACCGTGCCTGCAATAATAATACAGTCGGACTGGCGTGGCGATGCGCGGAAAATGATACCGAAGCGGTCAAGGTCGTGTGACGATGCACCGGTCGCCATCATTTCAATAGCGCAACATGCCAGACCAAAGGTCATTGGCCAAATGGAAGACTTTCTGACCCAGTTAACCAGCTTGTCTAGGGAAGTAACCGTTACGTTACCACCGAGCGGTTGATTTACTCCCATTCCAGTGCTCCTTTTTTCCAGACATAGATATAACCAACAAAGAGGATTACGATGAAGAGCCCCATCTCAACAAGCCCGAAGAGACCGAGCTTTTTGTAGAGGATTGCCCAAGGGTAGAGGAAAACAGCTTCAATGTCGAACAGGATGAACAGCATCGCGATCAGATAAAACTTAATCGAGAAACGCTCACGCGCTGTACCGATAGGCTCACACCCGCACTCATACGGGGCAAGCTTGAGTGCTGTCCGCTTCTTTTGACCTACAATTGAGGAAACCACCACTGATCCGAGCCCGAACGCTAATGCTACTAACATCAGCATGATAATGGGCAGATACGCTCCAAGCATACTCTCTCCTCCCAGCAATTCTTATTCTGCGCAATCCAAGTATACTGTATACAAAACGTTGCAAACGTATGCCAAACAGCGGGTAATTGTCAAGCATTTTTTCCCTATTTTTTCAGGACATTTCAAAATTGTTATAACATATTAACATTATGTTTTCACGATTTTTTTAACCTTTTCCGTACAGTTTGTTCAGCAATTTACCACACCTACCCGACCTGCCCGCTTGCAGATTGACAAATATGTTACTGAGCAGTTAAAAAGAAACAGATACAATCCATAACCAAGGAGCAACCACCATGAATCATAGCCGTTCTCACCATCTCTTTCATCAAGCCTCTGCATTGATTCCTGGCGGCGTTAACAGCCCCGTACGGGCTTTCAAGTCCGTCGGCCTTGAGCCTGTTTTTATTAAAAGCGCAAAAGGGGCCCATATTTTCGATGAAGATGACAACCGCTATATCGACTATGTCGGATCATGGGGGCCAATGATTCTCGGCCATTGCCCTGATAGCGTTGTGCGCGCTGTACAACACTGCATGGAAAGCGGTTCGAGCTTCGGTGCGCCTACCAGCCTTGAGATTGAATTAGCGCAACTTGTTGTCGATGCCGTCCCTTCTATTGAAATGGTGCGCATGGTAAGCTCTGGAACTGAAGCAACCATGAGTGCAATCCGGCTAGCCCGCGGCTTCACGGGACGGGATAAAATTCTCAAGTTCTCCGGCTGCTATCATGGCCATGCAGACTCCCTGCTTGTTAAAGCCGGGTCTGGGGCAGCCACGTTTGGCGTCCCCGACTCCCCGGGAGTCCCAGCAGACTTTGCTAAACACACACTGACAGCCACGTACAACTCTTTGCCTTCCGTTGAACGCCTCATCGCTGACAACAGCGGGCAAATCGCCTGCATTATCCTTGAGCCTGTTGCCGGCAACATGGGAACCGTCCCTCCTGAACCCGGATTCCTTGAAGGGCTACGTAGTATCTGCACCCGAGAAGACATTATTCTTATTTTCGATGAAGTCATGTCGGGATTCAGGGTCGCCTATGGTTCTGCCCAGACACGCTATGGCGTCATACCGGATATGACAACCCTTGGAAAAATTATCGGCGGAGGGCTCCCCGTCGGCGCCTTCGGCGGCAAACGCGAAATAATGAGTTGCCTTTCTCCATCAGGTGGCATTTATCAGGCCGGCACCCTTTCAGGAAACCCTTTGGCTATGACTGCCGGAATCGAAACCCTGAAGGCACTCCAAGTGCCAGGATTTTATGAACGCCTTGAAGAGCGTTCTGCCGAACTGGCCGCTGGACTAAGCGATGCAGCAGCCCGAGCCGGGTATCCTATCTACAGCACCCGTGTAGGCAGTATGTTTTGTAGCTTTTTCACCCCCCATCGCGTTGTCGATTGGGAAACCGCTGCCACTAGCGACACAAAAGCCTTTGCACATTTCTTCAGCCTCATGTTAGAGCGGGGAATCTATCTGGCTCCTTCGCAGTTCGAAACCGCCTTCATGTCAGCGGCCCATACATCTGATGATCTAAATACCACCATCACCGCCGCATATGACTGCTTTAAGCAGTTGGTGTAACAATCATAGCAATTGAC
Organism: uncultured Geobacteraceae bacterium; assembly: GCA_964456065.1. Lineage (GTDB taxonomy): Bacteria > Desulfobacterota > Desulfuromonadia > Geobacterales > Pseudopelobacteraceae > Trichlorobacter. The sequence goes on along the minus strand of CAYVYW010000008.1, from coordinate 67,563 downwards.
AAAAGAGTACAGTCTATGGTAGATGGAATAGGTTTTTGATATGAGTAGTGGCGGGAAAGGTGCCGGCATGGGGGAATTCCGCGAAGTATTCCGCAACCTGAGCGTCGTTTCCAGCATGGGGATTTCGGTGGTGTTAGCCATTGCCATCGGTGTCTGGTTTGGTCTGAAACTTGATGAATGGCTTGGGACGAAACCTTGGTTCTTTTGGATATTCCTTTGTATCGGCATCGCAGCCGGTTTTAAGAATGTCTATATCATCACCGGCAGAGAAGTAAAAAAGCTCAACAAGCATGACAACGACAAATGATACCACCCTGCTCGGTGGCATTATAAAAGCAAGCGTTCTTCTACTTCTTGTCGTTGCTGTAGCAAGTTATCTGGCTGACAATAAGACCATGGCCGTCAGCGTCATCATCGGCGGTTTTATAGCCATCATGAACTTTATCTGGCAGCGTAGAGCACTGAGCCGCATGCTCTCGTCCCAAGAACCGGTAAGCACTACCGGCGCGGCATTTCGCTTCATACTGCGTTTGAGTGTAACCGCGCTTATACTGGTCAGTGTTATTGCACGAGGCACCTTTTCAATACCCGGTCTACTACTTGGACTATCTTGTATTGTCATTGTGATTGTCGTGTTTACGTTTTACGCAGCGTTTCGAAAAGGAGAATGAGTTTATGGTCCACCCGTTGCTATTTATGCAATTCCTAAGCACTAAGCTACAGGGGCTCTTACACATTTCAGATGCTTCAGCCAGTGCCATCGTCTACACTTGGGCTGTCATCCTTCTCATGCTTGTACTCTCGCTTTTAGCAACAAGCGCCTTAAAGGTTGTCCCCTCAGGCATGCAGAATTTTATGGAAGTCGTCGTAGACGGTATTGAGACCATGATTGTTGACACCATGGGTGAGCACGGCCGTCCCTTCTTTCCACTGATTGCGACCCTCGCACTCTTCATTCTCGTGTCAAACTTGATTGGCTTGGTTCCAGGCTTCTACCCACCGACAGCAAACGTTAATACGACTGCAGCCTGTGCCGTGGTAGTGTTCCTTGCAACTCATGTGGTGGGCATTAAGCATCATGGTACCCATTATGTAAAACACTTCATGGGCCCAATCTGGTGGTTGGCCCCTCTGATGTTCTTTATTGAAATCATCGGCCATCTTTCCCGGCCGGTTTCTTTGACACTTCGTCTTTTCGGTAACATGAACGGTCACGAGCTCGTTCTGATGATTTTCTTCGCCTTAGCGCCATGCTTGGTACCACTGCCGATGATGCTGATGGGGGTATTGGTCTCTTTCATCCAATCCTTCGTTTTTATGCTGTTGGCAATGATTTACATCCAAGGCTCTTTGGAAGAAGCACACTAATTAAACCCAATTACTCCTATACTGTTTAGGAGCAGATAATCCACACGGAGGTAGTACAATGAGCTTTTTCACAATGTGTATGATGGCAGCTGGTTTCGGTATGGCAATCGGTGCATTCGGTACCGGTATCGGTCAAGGTCTGGCTGTTAAGAGCGCTGTTGAAGGTGTTTCCCGCAACCCAGGTGCATCCGGCAAAATCCTGACCACCATGATGATCGGTCTGGCCATGATCGAGTCCCTGGCAATCTACGTTCTGGTTGTCTGCCTGATCATCCTCTTTGCAAACCCTTACAAAGATATCGCTATCAAGGCTCTTGAGACCGTTGCTAAGTAATTAGGTAACCTCTCAAGCCCCCTGCGGCTTTTAAGTAACAAAAGAGGCGCCCACCAATGTGAGCGCCTCTTTTGTTTTTATGGAATCGTTCCTCGTTTAAGGAGTTGGCTCATCCTCTACACTGGCTACTGTAGCCAGTCCCAAAGCACTTTCCAGCCGCTCCCCATTTTGTATTGTCACAAGCGTACGTGCTTGATAGCCATAAGATATACCGCGCATCGCCTGGCGATCAATAAAAGGCTCACCTAGCTTACTCTGCCCAACAACCATTGCTGGAGCCCCAGCCTCAGACCGGTAAATCATATAACCACTGACACTCCCGAGAGGACTCATGCCACCCTGTGGCGTCACCTGCAAATACCCACCAAAAATTGTACGGACCTGAACAGTCGGGGCCGTTGGGGGCTCAAGCACTGTCACGGGACGGGACTCTACCGGTACACCCGGTGTGGCGCCCTTCTGTACGGTATGAACTCTATACTGATAACGCTCCGACTGGCGCACATCACTGTCGGTCCAAACCAATACATTACCCCGTTTTTCAGCTGGCGCCGCTGGTGCAGCAAGCTCCACTTTCGCAAGGGGTAAGTAAGGATCGCTACATCGTACCGCATCTTTTTGCTGGTAGACCCTTCTGGCGATTGCAATACCCGTCAAGTCAGTCAACGACTTACCGTTCATATCGGTACTTGGCAAAAGCACCGCCAGTTCCAGCGTATTCCCTCGTTGGAGGAGTTCAAGTTGTGGCGGCTTGGCAAGCAGCTGATCAGGATAGACCAAACGCCCCTTCTTGCCACATCCGCTTGTACCAACTCCTAAGGCCAGAAGCAGAGCAAGCCCTGTAACGTGGGCGATTCTCATTTCCCTGTCCTGCTGCGGCGGATCTCGTCAAGAACCCTGTTTTGCGCCGTACCGCCTATCACATCCCGTGCATTGACACTGGCCATAACAGTAATGTATTCGGCAATATCATCCCCAAGGTTTTGAGAGAATTGACGCCACTCATCCTGTGTTAGTTCGGTGAGCTCTTTATTATGAGCAACACAATAGGCAACTACCTTACCAACCACCTCATGGGCATCACGAAACGGCAAGCCGGTCCGCACGAGATAATCAGCAACATCTGTCGCCGTTGAGAATCCGCTACCAGCTGCAGCTCCCATACGATCAGAACGGATCTTCATTTCCCGAATCATGTCAGCAAAGATTTTCAGAGATCCTTTCACCGTGTCAATGGTGTCAAAGATTGGTTCTTTATCTTCCTGCATGTCCTTGTTATAGGCCAAGGGAAGAGCCTTCATAACCGTCAGAAGCGCCATCAGGTTACCGTAGACACGGCCCGTTTTTCCACGAACCAACTCCGGAACATCTGGATTCTTTTTCTGAGGCATGATTGAAGATCCAGTACAGAAACTGTCCGAAAGCTCTACAAACATAAACGAACTAGTGGACCAGATTATCAGCTCCTCTGAAAAGCGTGAAAGATGCATCATCAAAATCGAAGCGTCAGCAAGAAATTCCAGGGCAAAATCCCGGTCGGAAACCGAGTCTAAGGAGTTACGGGTGACCTCAGGAAAATCGAGTTGCTCTGCAACATACTCACGATCAATGGGGAAAGTCGTCCCTGCCAGTGCTCCGGCACCAAGCGGCAGGACATTGATACGCTGCAAGCAGTCTTCCATACGCCCCTTGTCCCGCTTGAACATCTCAACATAGGCCATCATATGGTGAGCGAAAAGTATCGGCTGTGCCGACTGTAAGTGCGTAAAGCCAGGCATAACAACATCGATATGCTGCTCAGCCTTGTCGAGCAGGGCATCAACAAGCAGATCAAGATAGGTAATGATAGTTACTACTTCGTCACGCAAATAAAGTCTGAGGTCAAGGGCCACCTGATCATTGCGGGAGCGGCCAGTGTGGAGACGCTTACCGGCCTCTCCAATACGCTGGGAAAGACGCGCCTCAATGTTCATGTGGATATCCTCAAGAGCCACTGAGAAATCAAAGGAGCCACGCTCTATCTGTTCCAAGATATCCTTAAGGCCATGGACAATTTTATCCACATCCTCATGGCTAATGATACCTTGGCGGCCGAGCATGCGGGCATGGGCCATGGAGCCCCTGATATCCTGATGATAAAGTCGTTGATCAAAGTCGATTGACGCAGTGAATGCCTCAACGAAGGTATCGGTTGGTTCTGTGAAACGTCCGCCCCAGAGCTTGTCCTGTGCCATATTCCCTCACTTACGATAACGCAACAGACTGCAAAGCAGGTGGTGCCGATAGGCGCCACCTGCTCACATCAACGGAAAATCTTCTAACGCTTTCCTTGCATCAAGGCCCTGATACGCAGGCGCAGCGAATTTATCTTAATAAAGCCTTCAGCGTCAGCCTGGTTGTAGACTTTGTCCTTCTCAAAGGTAGCAAAGTCAAGGTTGAAGAGGGAGTTGGTATCCGACTTACGACCTACCGTACGGCACGACCCTTTGTAAAGTTTCACCCGCGCAATACCATTAACCGTTTTCTGGGAGTCGTCAATCAGCGTCTGCAACATCTCCCGCTCAGGGGAGAACCAGTAGCCGGCATACACCAGACGAGCATACTCAGGAATGAGAGAATCACGGATACGCATAACCTCACGATCCATGGTAATCTGCTCAACAGCCATATGAGCTTCACGCAAGATGGTACCACCGGGGGTCTCATAGACGCCACGGGACTTCATGCCAACGGAACGGTTCTCAAGCAGGTCAACCCGACCAACCCCATGCTCTCCACCGATTAGGTTAAGGTGCTCCAAAAGTTGGGCCGGAGTCATTCTGATACCGTCAACAGCGACGGCATTACCATTTTCAAAGGTAATTTCAAGGTACTGTGGCTTATTAGGTGCCTTTTCAGGACGCTTGGTCAGCACATACATCTCTTCCGGCGCTTCAGCCCACGTATCTTCAAGAATACCACCCTCAAAGGAGATATGCAGAAGATTACGGTCAGAGGACCAAGGACGTTTCTTGGTAATCGGTATGGGAATATCATTCTTCTTTGCATAGGCAATCAACGCCTTACGGCTGTTGAGCTTCCACTCGCGCCAAGGGGCAATAACCTTTATGGAAGGATCAAAATGATAATAGGCCAACTCAAAACGGACCTGATCATTACCCTTACCGGTCGCACCGTGGGAAACGGCGTCGCAACCTTCAATCTTGGCAATTTCCATCTGACGCTTGGCAATCAGTGGGCGGGCAATTGAAGTACCCAGCAGGTAATGTCCTTCATACACCGCGTTGGCCCGAAACATCGGATAGACAAAGTCCCGTACGAACTCTTCGCGAAGATCATCAATATATACCGTGCTTGCACCGGTTTTAAGGGCTTTTTCACGAACCGGGGACAACTCGTCTCCCTGACCTAAGTCCGCTGAAAACGTTACGATTTCAGCTTCGTATTCATTCTTCAGCCACTTCAGAATAATGGATGTATCAAGCCCGCCTGAATAGGCGAGGACAATCTTGTTGACCGTCTGCTTCGGTTTAGCCATGTCAGTCTCCTTTTTGGTTCAGTTCCTTCGGGGAACGGTTGTTTTTTATTGCATTAATGTGGCCATAATGGCCTTCTGGATATGGAGTCGGTTCTCAGCCTCATCCCAAACCACCGACTGCGGTCCTTCGATGACACCATCACTAATTTCCTCACCACGATGTGCCGGCAGACAGTGGAGAACAATGGCATCAGGCACGGCCTGCTGCATCAGCACTTCATCAACACAATAGCCGGCAAAGGCGACTTCACGCTGATGTTGCTCCTCCTCTTGTCCCATACTTGCCCAGACATCGGTATTCACCACATGAGCTCCCTGTACCGCTTGACGCGGATCACGGAAGACCGTGATAGGCTGGCGAGCACGGCTCTGTGCCCAGGCCATAACGCCAGGGTCGGGGTCATACCCTTCAGGACAGGCCAATTGCAGTGTAAAACCAAAAATAGCGGCGGCTTCAATCCAGGTATTGGCCATATTATTCCCATCGCCCACCCAGGCAAAGGTCAGCCCCTCATAACCACCTTTGTGTTCAATGACCGTCTGAAGATCAGCCATAATCTGGCAGGGGTGATACAGGTCAGTTAGACCGTTGATAACCGGCACACGGCTGTAGGCCGCAAACTCTTCCACAATTTCCTGGCCAAACGTCCGGATCATCACGCCATCACAGTAGCGCGCCATGACACGGGCACTATCTTTAATCGGCTCGCCACGCCCCATTTGGGAGTTTGAGGAAGAAATAAAGAGTGCATGTCCCCCCAGTTGAAACATCCCCACTTCAAAGGAAATACGGGTCCGGGTCGAAGCTTTCTCAAAAATCATGGCGAGGGTTTTCCCCGCCAACAGCTGATGGGATTCACCTGCAGCCTGTTGATGTTTCAGCTCAGCAGCCAGACGTAAAAGCGCATCCAGTTCTTGCTTGGAGTAATCATGCAGCGCCAAAAAATGACGGGACATTATGCAATCTCCTTGAAAATAGTCTCGAGGATACCAATCATACTGTTCACCTCTTGCTTGGTAACGGTCAGCGGCGGTACGAAACGTAAGACGGTATCATGGGTTACATTTAAAAGCAGGCCACACTCATGACCTCTTTGTACAATCGGCCCCCCCGGAATACTGAGTGACATACCGATCATTAAACCGATGCCACGCACATCCTGTACAAAGGGAAATGAACGTCCCATCGCCTCAAGCTCACCATGGAGATATTCCCCCATCTCCTCAGCACGGTTTAAAAGGCCTTCTTCTAGGACAACCCGAAGCGTCGCCAAAGCGGCAGATGTCACCAAAGGATTCCCACCGAAGGTTGAACCATGGGTCCCGGGAGAAAAAGATGTCGCTACAGCATCACGGGCCAGCATGGCACCAATGGGAGCACCACCGGCCAGAGCTTTAGCCAAGGTCATAATATCAGGAAAAACACCAAAATGTTCATGAGCAAAAAGTTTGCCCGTCCGGCCGATACCAACCTGAACCTCGTCCAGGATCAAAAGTAAGCGGTGACGGTCACAGAGCTCGCGCACCGCTAACAAATAACCGGCATCGGGAATATTTACCCCGCCTTCACCCTGAATAGGCTCCAACATAACGGCACAGGTTTGGGGAGTAATGGCTGCTTCCATAGCCGCAACGTCATTAAACGGTACGTGGGTAAAGCCATGGAGCAGTGGGTCAAAGAAGCGTTGTACCTTCTCCTGGCCAGTGGCCGAAACCGTAGCCATGGTGCGACCATGAAACGAGTCCGTAGCCGTAATGATACCGTAGCGTTCAGGGTTTCCAAAGGTCTCACGGCTGTATTTTCGTGCCAGCTTTATTGCTGCCTCATTGGCCTCGGCCCCACTGTTACAGAAGAAAACCTTATCGGCGAAACTGTGGGCACAGAGGACCTCTGCCAGCTCAATCTGCTGAGGTATCTGATAATAGTTGGAACAGTGGATCAAGGTGGCTGCCTGCTCCGCAAGTGCTTTCACCACCCGTGGATGACAATGCCCTAAGTTATTGACGGCGACCCCAGCCAAGAAATCCAAATATTCCTTACCATCGGCATCCCATACCCGGCTGCCCTCACCACGAACGGGCACAATAGGATAACGCCCATAGGTGCGCATAATGACTTTGTCAGAGCGCTCAATCCAGCTTGCTGTCATGTTCATTTACTGATCTCCGTACCAATACCAATGTCGGTAAAAATTTCAAGCAACACAGCATGCTCGACACGACCATCAATAATATGGGCTTTTTTAACACCATCGCTCAGCGCTTCCGCACAGCAGACTACTTTTGGAATCATCCCGCCGGTAATAGACTCATCGTTAATGAGCCGATGCATCTCTTCAACGGATATATTAGGGATAAGTTTTTTATCCCCATCAAGTACCCCCGGAGTATCGGTCAAGAGAATGAGTTTTTCAGCATGTAATGCAGCTGCCACACGCCCCGCAACGACATCCGCGTTAATATTGTAGCTTTCTCCATCAGGGCCAACACCAACCGGAGCAATCACCGGCATGTAACCACCCTGCTCCATGGCGGTAATCAGGTCTGTATTGACGCTAACCACATCACCCACAAAGCCAATGTCAACCTGCTCTATCGCACCGTCCTCAGTGGCTACATCCTGTAACAGCTTCTTGGAAAGTAACAAGGTGCCGTCTTTACCACAGAGCCCCACCGCTTTCCCGCCATGCTGATTCAGATACCCGACCACCTCTTTGTTCACCTGCCCGACGAGTACCATTTCAACAACAGCCATCGTCTCTGCATCGGTAACCCGCATGCCACGGACAAACTCCGACTCAATACCGTAACGCTTGAGCGTCTGGTTAATCTGCGGGCCGCCACCATGGACAATCACCGTATTAATTCCCAGTGAGCGCAACATAATAACGTCAAGGGCGAAGGATTCTTTCAGGCGCTCATCGGACATGGCATGACCGCCATATTTAATAACAAACGTCTTGCCAGCAAAGCGCCTGATATACGGAAGCGCCTCCATCAGAGTGTTGGCTTTATCGATTAGATGCTTCATCTGCACGCCTCCTAAACCAAGCAAGCAGCAGCCGCAGCAAGCGCCGCAGGGATATTCCCTGGGTCACTACCGCCAGCTTGCGCAAGTTCTGGCTTTCCACCGCCACGACCACCAACTATGGGCGCCAGCTTGCCAACCAGATCACCCGCTTTAAAGCGGGCAGTCAGATCAGGTGTCACTGCAACCAAAAGCGCTGCCTTACCATCTAGTTCGGCGCCGAGTACCAGAACGCCAGAACCAATCCGGTCACGCAATTGGTCAGCCATGTCCCTTAGCCCCTTGGTGTCAGGAACGGCAACCTGTACAGCAAGCAAGGTAACATCCCCAACCTGGGTCCGCTGACTGAGAAGGTCGCCTGACTGAGCCGCATTTATTTTTGCCTGCAGTATCTCAACCTCACGCTGCAGTTCACGCTGACGTACCAGGAGCTTCTCAACCCGGTCGACCGTCTGGTCACCATCAGCTTTCATCAAGGTAGCCAGAGCACGCCGGTCATCTTCATAGCGGCGAACAAGGGCCAAGGCATTACGGCCGGTTGCCGCCTCGATCCGCCGGACACCAGCTGCAATACCCGCCTCTGACAGAACCTTGAAAAGGCCGATGTCGCCGCTGGCCCCAACGTGGGTACCACCACACAGTTCCATACTAATTGATCCGACGGAGACAACCCGCACGGCATCGCCATATTTTTCATCAAACAAAGCCGTCGCACCTTGATCAATTGCTTCCTGCATGCCCATCTCGGCACAGGATACCTGATCATTTTCCATAATCCATCCGTTAACCAGTTCTTCCACCTGACGAATTTCGTCTGAAGTCATGGCGGTAAAATGGGTAAAGTCAAAACGAAGACGACCCGGCTCCACTAAAGAGCCTGCCTGATTGACATGCTCACCCAGCACCTGCCGCAAAGCCGCCTGAAGCAAATGGGTCGCCGTATGATTTCGTGCCGTATCCTTGCGCTCATCAACAGCAACCTGCAGGGTAACCGTATCACCAACAGCCAGAGAACCTTCACGAACTTCCGTATGGTGTACCACCAGATCACTAAATGGACGCGACGTATCAAGTATCGTCACGCTGGCCTCAGCAGCACTGAGACTGCCGCTGTCACCAGCCTGTCCACCGGACTCACCATAGAAGGGAGTTTGGTCCGTAATAATATCGACGCGATCACCAGCGACCGCCTGCGTGACCACTTTTCCCTCACGCAATATGGCAAGGATAACTCCATCTCCCGTGAGGCTGTTATAGCCGGTGAACGTTGTGCGCATTCCATCACGATGCAGGTTCTTGTAGCTATCAGCAACCCCTGATTCACCAGAGCCTTTCCAGTGCTCGCGCCCTTGCTCACGCTGACGTTCCATACACTGCTCAAAGCCTGCCTCATCAACGGAGAAGCCATCGGCACGTACAATATCTTCCGTCAGGTCAACGGGAAAACCATAGGTATCATAGAGCTTAAAGAGCGTTTCGCCAGGAATGACCGTTTCTTGACGACTACGGAGTGCGGCGACCTCTTCCTGTAGGATGGTAAGTCCACGATCCAGGGTCTCATTGAAACGCTCTTCCTCGGCCAGAATAACCTTCTTGCAGTAAGCTTCGCGCTCACCCAGCTCCGGATATGCTCCCCCCATCATCTCCTTTACTGCATCCACCATGCGGTACATCAGCGGTTCAGTAACTCCGAGCATCTTTGCGTGGCGTGCAGCCCGACGCATAATCCGGCGCAGAACATAACCGCGCCCCTCATTACTTGGCAGGGCTCCATCACAGATCAGGAAAGTGACCGAGCGGCAGTGATCGGCAATGACCCGCATGGAGACATCATCCTTCGGATCAGCGCCGTAGCGTTTGCCGGCATAGCGCTCGATATGACGAATTATCCCCTGCAAAAGGTCCGTATCGTAGTTTGAGCAGACTCCTTGCATAACCGTTGTAATACGCTCCAAACCCATGCCGGTATCAACTGAAGGTTTTGGCAGCGGATGGAGAACACCATCAGCAGTACGGTTAAACTGCATGAAGACATTATTCCAGATTTCCATATAACGGTCACAATCACAGCCGACAGCACAGTCTGGAGCACCGCACCCAACGCCGGGACCGTTATCCCAGAAAATTTCTGTACAGGGACCGCAGGGACCGGTGTCACCCATGGACCAGAAGTTATCCTTTTCCCCAAAGCGGTAAATCCGCTCACGTGGGACCCCCTCCTGCAGATGCCAGATATCGGCAGCCTCATCATCATCGGTGTAAACCGTCACATAAAGGCGACTCGTATCGAGCCCTAAATCCTTAGTTAGGAATTCCCAGGCGAAACTGATGGCTTCCTTCTTGAAATAATCCCCAAATGAGAAGTTCCCTAACATCTCAAAAAAAGTATGGTGTCTCGCCGTACGACCAACATTCTCCAAGTCATTATGCTTACCACCCGCACGAACACACTTCTGAGATGAAGCGGCACGGTAATAGCCACGGTCCTCCATACCCAGAAAACAATCCTTAAACTGATTCATGCCAGCATTGGTAAACAAAAGCGTTGGGTCGTTCTTGGGGAGGAGCCCCGAACTTGCAACCACTTGATGACCACGTTCTTCGAAAAAGGTCAGAAATCGTGCCCGAATGTCATTACCTGTCATAACGCCACTACTCCATATACTTGAAATATTATCAGTCTTCGTATCCATCAGACCTGAGAATGTCCAACACCATAGCCAACGGAAATCCGCGACGTTGAAGGAACCCTGCAGCCCGACGTCGTTGCCGGATGCCTTCGTCCCCTGCTGCTGACCAACCAGAATAACGTTTTTCTACAAGCTCCGTAGCCGTCGCACGCATAGCATCTAATGAACAGAGCCCCCTATCAGGATCAAGCACCGATGCAATAACCTGATCGGGGAATCCTCTGCGACGCATCTCTTGACGTAACCGGTAACCAACGTAACGGCCCTGCTGGTGTGCCGAAGCTGCAAAGCGTTCGCCAAAGCGCTGATCATCAAGAAAGCGTTCCTGTTCAAGCCGGACCAAAGCAGCGCTAATAGTATCCGTAGCATGACCGACCTGCAGCATTTTTCGTTCCAAGGCCTTACGGGTATAATCCTTGCCAGCAAGGAGTTTTAGCGCATATGCGTAGGCGTCCAGGACTACCCCTCGCTGACAGCCGCCCCATCAGCGGCAGCCGGTGCCACCAGTGCGAGCAGTTTTGTTTCAATCTCTGCGAGCATTGCAGGATTCTCTTTCAGGAACTGGCGTGAGTTTTCACGCCCTTGCCCAATACGCTCTTTGTTGTAAGAGAACCAAGCACCACTTTTATCAACGACTCCCTTATCAACCGCCAAATCAAGAACATCACCCGTGCGTGAAATACCCTCACCGTAGAGAATATCAAACTCGGACTCTTTGAAGGGGGGGGCAACCTTGTTTTTGACAACCTTGACCCGTGTACGGGATCCAACCACCTGATCCCCTTGTTTAAGGGTTGCAATACGCCGGATATCCATTCTGACCGAAGCATAGAACTTTAGAGCATTACCACCGGTCGTTGTTTCAGGATTACCAAACATAACACCGATCTTCATACGAATCTGGTTGATAAAAATAACACAGCAATTTGATTTGGCAATGATACCGGTCAACTTACGCAGGGCCTGGGACATCAGACGTGCCTGCAGACCAACGTGGGAGTCCCCCATATCGCCTTCAATTTCGGCCTTCGGCACCAACGCCGCAACTGAGTCAATAATTAAGACATCGACTGCGCCACTACGCACGAGGGTTTCAGCAATCTCCAGCGCCTGCTCACCGGTATCTGGCTGTGAAACGAGAAGATCGTCGGTATTAACCCCGAGCTTCTTGGCATAGCTCACATCTAGGGCATGCTCGGCATCAATAAATGCTGCAATACCACCGGTTTTTTGTGCTTCTGCAACCACATGCAGGGCGAGGGTTGTTTTACCTGATGACTCAGGCCCGAAAATCTCCACGACGCGGCCACGGGGTACACCACCAACCCCAAGTGCGAGGTCGAGGGAAATAGCTCCTGTTGATATTGCTTCAATACCCGGCATAGCCCCGTCATTACCAAGGCGCATGATAGCACCTTTACCGAACTGCTTCTCAATCTGGGTTAATGCCAGTTCAATCGCTTTACTTTTGTCACTCATCTGTGCACCTCCGATGCATACCTGACTCCATGGGAATGGAGTCGAAAAAGATACCACATTAAAACAGCCAATAACAAGCTTAATTGGGCTTATTTACCCCTTTTTTGGCAACTTAAGCAGCTCTTTCAGACCAGAAACTGCCTTTTCAACGGTTTCCTCCCTGACGTCTTGTCGTCCTCCTGTAAAAGCAAAGCGCTGCACGGCACTACCCTCGGGGGTGACCCAAGCAATATACACCGTTCCAACGGGTTTACCGATGGTTCCGCCAGCAGGTCCTGCTATACCGGTGACCGCAACACCATAATCGGTTGCCATCAGGTTTCGCACCCCCTCGGCCATGCGGCGTGCCACCCCTTCACTAACGGCCCCCTCCTGGAGAAGAAGGTCCGCTGGGACCTGAAGCAGCTGTTCCTTAATACTATTGTCATAGCTAACAACACCGCCCATAAACCAAGCCGAACAACCTGGAATTTCCGTTATTCTGGCAGCAACAAGCCCTCCGGTGCATGACTCCGCTACCGCAAGGGTACCACCATCAGCCACCATCAAAGCTGCCAGTTCATGATCAAAGCTTTCCATCACAGCCCTCCATGAGCGCTTGCATAACCTTTCGTAATGGTATCTGCAGATCCTCTGCAATACGTTTAGCATCTTCATATTCTGGCGTTGCCCCAAGGGGGCTTACCTTATAACGCACCACACCAAAAGTTGTCTGCCGCTTTTCCACCTGACGCTCAACACACTGACGCTCAACTTGATGCCAGCGCACACCAAGACTACCGGTTTCTTGTTGCAAAATACCGGCAAGATTCAAAAGGTTGTGTTCCTCGGCCAACAGACTTATGACGTGCCCAGGGCGTTGTTTCTTCATCATAGCTGGTGTTACCCAGACATCTAAAGCTCCAGCCGCCAGCAGGACGGGCTGCAGATACCCCAAAACCTCAGCTGTACAGTCATCTACGGTACAGGCCATCTCGTAAATTTTATTGTTGTTTGCCTTTTGTGGCACCTCCCCTAAAACACAGCGCACCATGTTTGCACCATCTCCAAAATCCATACTGCCCGCTCCGCAACCTGACTTCTGCATCTGCCATACCGGCATTTCCTGTGCCGGTGTTGCTAATGCCGCCAGTATGGCCGCGCCGGTTGGCGTCACGCGCTCTCCATGGCTATAAGCCGTATGCAATGAAAACCCTCGGAGCAAATCAATGGTGGCAGGGGCCGGAACGGAGAGCAGCCCATGGGCCGTTTTCACCATACCTCCCCCCATCGGTACTGCTGACACAAAAATCTGATCAACCCCTAGCCAGTTGAGTCCTGCAGCTACGGCAACAATATCAATAATGCTATCAAGAGCTCCAACTTCGTGGAACTGCACCTGCTCTACATCAATACCATGAGCGCGCCCTTCAGCCTCTGCTAAAACCCTAAACATAGCCAAAGCACGTTGCTGCACACCAGGCTCCAGTTGAGCCTGCATGAGCATCTCTCGAATAGCCGCATAGGAGCGGTGGTGGTGGCTGTGCTGGTGATGTTCATGGTGCCCACTACCCCCGTGATCATGGTGGTTATGGCAATCATGATTGTGGTGGTCATGGTGGTTATGATGGCCCTCGACGTGCTCGGCCCCTTCTTCCACAACACGGAAGTAGAGCCCGCGCATACCATGACGCACCAGGCACCCCGTGGTTATGGTATAGCGATCCGGCATCTGCAACGTTTCTATCTGCCCCGTCATGTACACAAGGGGGACGCCAAGGTCAAGAAGGGCTGCAGCGGTCATATCACCGGCAATTCCGGCCATGGCATCAATATAAAGTATGGTCATACTGTTGTTCCTTTGTCTCTGTTCATAAGGTCTGCAGCCATTGCTGCACCGAAACCATTATCAATATTCACAACCGTTACGCCACTAGCACAGGAGGTCATCATCGCCAATAAGGCCGTCATCCCCTCAAATGCAGTTCCATAGCCAACCGATGTAGGCACGGCAATGACCGGCACATCCACAAGACCGGCAACAACGGAAGGCAATGCCCCCTCCATGCCTGCCACCACAATCAGAACTGCTGCTTTTTGAAGTGTTGCTACGTGATGGAGCAAACGATGCAACCCCGCAACGCCTACATCAGTAATGAGGTGGGCGTTATTTCCGAGAAAACGAGCTGTCACCAGCGCCTCCTGCGCTACAGCAGCATCAGACGTTCCTGCGGTTAGCACCACGATATCTCCCCGTTTTCTACCGGGTGCCGCGAGTGTCCCCCGCTGCAGGCAACGGGCAAGCCTGTCATAGGTCACCCCAGGACAAGCAGCCATAACCAGTTTAGCCTTCTGGCTTTCTACCCGTGTAACAAGTTGTGGCACCCCTTGTTTATTGAGGCGTTCCATTATGGATACTATCTGTGGTCCACTCTTACCTTCTCCATAGATTACCTCTGGTTGCCCCTGGCGTATGAGTCGATGATGATCCAGCAGCGTATGACCTACATCTTCAAAGGGTAGCCCCTGCAAACGCTGGTAGGCATCGGCAACACTACACCCGCCTCGAGCCAGCTCCTGCAACATATCCTGCAGGCGTTCACCATAGAGCGTATCCACTTGGTCTGTCTGTGGAACAGCATCTCCATGCTGCAGGTAATCTTTAGCCAGTGCAAAGTGCGCTTGTAAGCGTTCGGCATCATCGAGCCTGCCTGCTTCCCTAAGCAACGCCACTAGTCGCTTACCTGCAGACCGAAGACCCCGCTCGCGACCTGCCGCTACCAAGAACGGATCATCAGGATCCAACAGCGGCAGCAGTCGCACAATCTCATCACGATGCTGTCGCAGGAATGCTTCTGAACACTTGAGAAGTGCGTATGGCAAACGTATCACCCGTAGCCCTTCAATCGCAGTAAGGGCGTTGTCGGGGAGCTTCTCTTTCACTTTATAGTCGATCAGTGTCCCGAATCCCGCCAGATGCAATTGTCCGTTTTTTCCAAGAGGTGTATAGACAACAAGTTTGGAGGGGAGTTTTCTGATCCCAGCGTGTAGCAATAATGACAACTCCGGCGAAAGATGCCATGCCTCGTCAAATCGTTCCGTACAGTAGCGTGCAACAAAAGAGAGCAGAGGGGCACTTTGCATGCCTTGAACATTCTGCAGATAATACCAGCCCTTGGTCAGCACATTGAGGAAACCATGGCGTAACATCAGCTCCCGTTGTCGCCTTGTCAGGTCACACGAACGCACGACCGACAGCCCCTCGGCGCGAAAAGAAGCCACCAGCGACTTTGCCTCGCCGAATCCCGCAGGATCGCGCACTGCTAGAGCGCTATACACATAATTCTCTTGCAACATATTTTTATAGTACTATAAAATTATGTTATGTCAACAGATACGCTGCGAAGAAGGTCGCCAGTCGAGGAACTCAAGGGTGGGTTGTGAGCTTATTCTGGACTTTTGAGCGTATTTCTGCTAATTAAAACAGCCAATTTACGCTTATGTGAAAGGAATTAACGTATGGGTAAGACCACCGCTGAAAAAATATTCGCCGCCCATCTCGTGGACGAGCCATTTAGTGGCACAAAAGTACTGAAGCTGGATGTAGTTCTCTGCCATGAGATAACCACACCAATTGCAATTGTTGACCTGATGCAGCGAGGCAAAGACCGCGTTTTTGATCCCACAAAAATCAAAGCTGTTATCGACCATGTAACACCGGCCAAGGATTCCAAAACCGCGATGCAGGCCAAAATTATCCGGGATTGGGCCCGCCGTCAGCAGATTCAAGACTTCTTTGACGTGGGCGCTAATGGCGTATGCCATGCGCTCTTCCCGGAGAAAGGTTTTATACGCCCCGGCAACACCGTGATTATGGGTGACTCCCACACCTGTACCCATGGTGCCTTCGGTGCTTTTGCTGCCGGAGTTGGCACAACCGATTTGGAAGTCGGCATCCTAAAGGGTGTTTGTGCTTTCCGTGAGCCAAAAACTATCCGCGTTAATGTCAACGGGGCGCTCCCCAAAGGAGTCTATGCTAAAGACGTTGTCCTAACCATGATTGGCATGATAGGCGTTAACGGAGCCACTGACCGCGTCATTGAATTCAGGGGTTCAACCGTTGATGCCATGACCATGGAATCCCGCATGACACTCTGTAATATGGCTATTGAGGCTGGTGGCACATCGGGTATCTGCATGCCTGACATGACAACCGTCAATTACCTCTGGCCTTTCATTAGCGGGGAGTTCGCCTCCAAAGAAGCGGCCTTGGCAAGCTATCAGGCATGGTGCTCCGATGATGATGCTACCTACGACCGTGTCGTAGAAATCGACGCGACAACACTCGTACCGGTGGCAACATTCGGGTACAAGCCAGACCAAGTGAAAGCGGTAGCAGATTTCGAAGAAACTGTTATTGACCAGGTCTACCTCGGTTCATGCACCAATGGGCGCCTTGAAGACCTTCGCATTGCCGCTGCCATTCTGAAAGGCAATAAACTGGCACCAAACGTGCGGGGCATTCTCTCACCGGCGACCCCCAAGATTTATCGAGATGCCATGAAGGAAGGTATTATTGATATTTTCCTGGATGCCGGTTTTTGTGTAACCAACTCAACCTGTGGCGCTTGTCTTGGCATGAGTAACGGTGTTCTTGCCGATGGTGAAGTATGTGCTTCCACGACAAACCGTAACTTCAACGGCAGGATGGGCAAGGGAGGCATAGTGCATCTCATGTCCCCTGCAACGGCTGCAGCGACAGCGATTGAGGGGAAACTTGCTGACCCCCGTCGCTATCTGGCTTAACCACGACACTACTAATAAGGAGTTACTTTATGAAATCGTTCGGCGGACCAGCCCTTTTCCTTGACCGGGCTGACATCAATACCGATGAGATCATCCCGGCAAAATACTTGACCGAGATTACAAAGCAGGATTTAAAACCATATATTCTCGAAGACTTGAAGCTTGAGGGCTT
Source organism: uncultured Geobacteraceae bacterium (assembly GCA_964456065.1). Classification (GTDB taxonomy): domain Bacteria; phylum Desulfobacterota; class Desulfuromonadia; order Geobacterales; family Pseudopelobacteraceae; genus Trichlorobacter. The sequence goes on along the minus strand of CAYVYW010000008.1, from coordinate 50,169 downwards.
TGACCCTAAAGGCATAAAATTGTCCCAGGCAAAGGTCATTGTTTCCCGTGAGAACTTTGGGTGCGGCTCTTCACGTGAGCACGCTCCATGGGTTTTTGAAGTTAACGATATCACAGTAGTTATAGCAGCTTCGTTCGCTCGTATTTTCCGCCAAAACATGTTCAACTGCGGCATGGCAGCCATTGAGCTCCCCGAGGACCAACTGAATGCTCTTTTTGCCTTTGCACAGCAGGATGACGTTGTTATAGCCATCGATATAGAGGCTCAAACCCTATCAGTGACCGGTGGCGACAGAAACTATAACTGCGCATTTGAGCTATCCCCCTTTGACAAAGCGCTGGTTCTTGCTGGTGGCTGGGTCGATTACGCTGACAAGAATTACTAATACTACCGGTTAGCCGGTAGTGCATGAGGAGGAGCTATGTTCGGCTTCGGACTGCCCGAGTTAATTATTATTCTGGTAATTGTACTGGTTGTTTTTGGCGGGAGCAGACTGCCCGATATTGGCGCTGCACTTGGTAAAAGTATTAAGAACTTTAAAAATGCCTCTACCGGCAAGGACGAAATTGAAATAAACCCCAAAAAAGACGAAAAACAGGACAAAGAATCCTAGCCTGCTTCCCATCATCCCCTAGTGGTGGGGGAGTCGACATCCCTGTCGGCTTCCCCGCCGTTCCAGCTCTGCGTCTATGCAATTTAAAACTTCAAGCTTTCTACGGGACCAGTCTGGAGCGATCAGATCTTTACGGCCATCACCCATAACACGATGAACAACACATGAAGGGTTTATGCGCTCAAGCGCGTCAACAGCGAGGGAAACATACGCGTCTCGCTCCATGAGCGTAAGCCTACCCAGTTGATGATCTTCTTCAAAACTACTACCTTTTGTAACATGTAAATGGTGTAACTTTACGCCAGCAACGCCTAATCGATTCACTTCATCTATAGACGCCATCATCATTGCAGTGTCCTCACCAGGCAAACCAAGAATGACATGCAAACAGACACGAATACCCAGCTCATGCAGCCTAGTAACCGCATGCACCGTATCCTGATGGCTGTGACCACGGTTAATGGCATCCAGTGTGTCGTTATGCATAGTTTGCATACCAAGTTCAACCCAAAGATACGTGCGCTGCGCCATTGATGCTAAAAGCTCTAACACATCGTCTTCAAGGCAATCAGGGCGGGTACCGATCAGGATGCCAACGATATCAGGATCATCCAAAACACTGTCATAGAGAGACTGAAGAACAGATACCGGTGCATAGGTATTGGTATATGCCTGGAAATAAGCGAGAAATTTTTCAGCCCTGAATTTAGAGCGCAGGTAGGCCTTACTGTGATTAATCTGGTCAACTAATCCGTGCCCCGACAACGTACCGGTTGCCGCAGACCCCCGTTCACCACAAAAAGCACACCCCCCTACACCGAGGCGACCGTCACGATTAGGACAGGTGAACCCAGCATCAAGAGCTAAACGCTGCACACGGCAGTGAAAGCGTGCTGACAATTCATCTTTAAATGTGGTGAAGCGTTTCATATACATCGCCTCAGTAAAAAAAGGGAGCGCACAATGCGCTCCCTTTTATTTTGTCTATAACGTCTCGACCTAGCGAGCAGACTTGCCGGAAACCTGAATACGGATAATAGCCCGCTCCAGAGCAGCTTCGTAGACCTTGAAAGCCTTGTCGTCCGGTGAAAGTTCTTTGAGTTTTGCTTCGGCACGTCCCAGGGCCGCTTTCGCACGCTCAAGGTCAATCTCATCGGAACGCTCTGCTGTTTGAACAAGTACGATGATCTTGTCTTCCAACACTTCAAAGTATCCCCAGTTTAACGCCATATGAGTTACTTGACCATCACACTTATAACACAACTCACCGATGCTCAGTGAACTCAAGAAAGGGGCGTGTCCGGGGAGAACCCCAAACTCACCATCTTTGCCAGTGGCGGTAACTTCGTCCACCAACTCATCCAGCACTTTGCTGTATGGTGTTACTATTTCGAGCTTAATTTTTTCTGCCATTGCATAGTCCCCATGCCGCCCCCTTTGGACGCGGCACCGTTAGCGTGGTATTAAACAGCAGCCAGCTTGGCAGCTTTCTCAATTGCTTCGTCAATGGTGCCAACCATGTAGAAGGCCTGCTCAGGCAGGTCATCATACTTACCACCAACAATTTCCTGGAAACCTTTGATGGTGTCCTTCAGCTCAACGTAAACACCAGGAGTACCGGTGAAGGCTTCAGCTACATGGAAAGGCTGGGAAAGGAAACGTTGAATTTTACGGGCACGGGCAACGACCAGTTTATCTTCTTCAGACAATTCGTCCATACCAAGAATCGCAATGATGTCTTGAAGGTCCTTATATTTCTGGAGAACATACTGAACAGAGCGAGCTACTGCGTAGTGCTCGTCGCCGATAACCTGCGGATCCAGAATCCGTGAAGTTGAGTCGAGGGGGTCAACCGCAGGGTAAATACCAAGCTCAGCAATCTGACGTGAAAGGACCGTCGTTGCGTCAAGGTGGGCGAAGGCTGTTGCAGGAGCAGGGTCAGTCAAGTCGTCAGCAGGTACGTAAATAGCCTGAACTGACGTAATTGATCCTTTTTTCGTTGATGTAATACGCTCTTGCAATTCACCCATTTCAGTTGCCAGAGTCGGCTGATAACCAACAGCAGACGGGATACGGCCGAGCAACGCAGAAACTTCCGAACCTGCCTGGGTGAACCGGAAGATGTTATCGATGAACAGAAGGACGTCCTGATTCTCTTCATCACGGAAATATTCAGCAATGGAAAGAGCGGTCAGTGCAACCCTAGCACGTGCCCCGGGAGGCTCGTTCATCTGCCCGTAAACCAATGCTGCCTTATCGATAACGCCAGAGTCCTTCATCTCGTGCCAAAGGTCGTTACCTTCACGGGTACGCTCACCAACACCAGCGAAGACAGAAAAGCCGCCGTGCTGCTTTGCGATGTTGTTAATAAGTTCCATAATCAAAACGGTTTTACCAACGCCGGCTCCACCGAACAGACCAATTTTACCACCCCGTGCATACGGAGCCAAGAGGTCAACAACCTTAATACCGGTAGTGAAAGCCTCAACCTTCGTGGACTGGTCCTCGAAAGCAGGTGCATCACGGTGAATTTCGTATTCCTTCTCGTTACCAATCGGGCCCATTTCATCGACAGGGTCGCCGATTACGTTTATGATGCGGCCAAGAGTCTTACGGCCAACGGGGGCCATAATCTGCTTGCCGGTGTCAATGGCATCCTGGCCACGCTTCAAACCGTCGGTGGAGTCCATAGCGATCGTCCGTACGGCGTTCTCACCAAGGTGCTGGGCAACTTCGAGGACGAGGTTATTCTCAGTGTCATCGATAGCCGGGTTAGTTACCCGCAGTGCGTTGTAGATCGGTGGCAGCTGGCCGGGTTCGAATTCGACGTCAACAACGGCGCCGATTACCTGCGAAATTTTACCTGTGATCTGGCTCATGTACCTTGTTCCTCCTGGGCCGTGCTGGCCTTCAGTATCGTAACGTAAAACGTATTATCCTTTAATTGACTCAGCGCCGGAGATAATCTCCATAAGCTCCTTAGTAATGGCAGCCTGACGCGCCCTGTTGTATTGCAGCGTCAGCTTACCAATCATTTCAGAGGCGTTCTTACTTGCGCTATCCATGGCGGTCATCCGGGCACCGTGTTCTGATGCCACCGACTCCAACATGGCCTTGAAGATTTGAACTTCTATGTTTTTCGGCAGAATCTCGGCCAACAGTTCTTTCATGGATGGCTCATAGATATACTCTATGCCAGCCTCATCGGTTTGTTCAGCCTCTGGCGGAACAACCGGCAGTAACTGTTGGAACGTGATATCTTGAGACATGACGGTTTTAAAAGCATTATACAGGATAACAACCTGGTCGTAATCCTCTGCCAAAAAACCATCAATGACTTCTTGTGCCAGAAGCACAGCGTTCTGATAATTTGGCTTTGAGATCAAGTTCGGGTAGTTTTTCTCCACTGTAAAGCGGTTCTTCAGGTACTCATATCCCTTACGACCAAGTGTAGTAAGCGTTATGGACTCGTACTGATCTTTATTGGCGCGGATATAACGCTCAGCAGTTTTGCAAAGGTTGGCGTTAAAGCCACCGCACAGACCGCGGTCCGAGCTAACAACAATCAGCAGCAGTTTTTTACCTTCACGGGCCTCCAATAACGGATGGGCATCCCCCTCCACATTGGCTGCCAGTGATTTAAGAACCTCTTCCATCTTGCTGGCGTACGGACGTGCCGCAATGATATTCTCCTGGGCACGGCGCAGCTTGGCAGCGGAGACCATTTTCATGGCCTTGGTAATCTGCCGAGTATTTTTTACGGAACCAATCCGTTTTTTAATCTCTTTCAAGCTTGGCATGGTTTATGGCCATCCTTGTCCTAGGCGGTGAATTCCTTCTTGAACTGGTCGAGACCGGCAATCAGCTTTTCCTTTACCGAGTCATCAATCTGTTTTTTCTCGCGCATTTCATTAAGGGCATCACTGGCGCGATTTTCAAAGTAAGCCATCAGTTCTGTTTCATAACGCTTCAGGCTTGCAACCGGGTAGTCATCAAGGTAGCCGTTGTTGGCTGCGAAGATAATCAGAACCTGCTTGTCGAAAGACATCGGCTGGTATTGAGCCTGCTTGAGAATTTCAACCAGACGCTCACCACGGGCGAGCTGTAATTGTGTCGCGCGGTCAAGGTCAGAACCGAACTGTGCAAATGCAGCCATTTCACGGTACTGGGCCAGGTTAAGGCGCAACGTACCCGCAACCTGTTTCATAGCTTTTGTTTGCGCTGATCCACCAACCCGGGATACGGAAATACCAACGTTAATTGCCGGACGCACACCTGAGTAGAAGAGGTCTGACTCTAGGAAGATCTGGCCGTCGGTGATGGAGATGACGTTCGTAGGGATGTAGGCGGAAACGTCACCAGCCTGGGTCTCAATGATCGGCAGCGCAGTTAGTGAGCCTGCACCGACATCATCGGACAGCTTAGCAGCACGCTCAAGCAAGCGGCTGTGCAGATAGAAAACGTCACCAGGATAAGCTTCACGTCCTGGAGGACGACGCAGCAACAGCGAAAGCTGGCGATAGGCAACAGCCTGCTTAGAAAGATCATCGTAAATTATCAGGGCATGCTTACCGCTATCACGGAAATACTCACCCATGGTAACACCGGCATAGGGAGCGATGAACTGCAGCGGAGCAGATTCTGAAGCTGTGGCTGCAACAACGATGGTGTAGTCCATTGCGCCGTTTTCTTGCAGCTTGGAAACAACCTGTGCGACCGTTGAACGTTTTTGACCGATGGCGACATAAATACAGATAACATCGCCGCCCTTTTGGTTAATGATGGTATCCATGGCGACTGCTGTCTTACCAGTCTGACGGTCACCGATAATCAACTCCCGCTGGCCACGACCGATTGGAACCATGGCATCAATAGCCTTCAGGCCGGTAGCCATCGGCTCATGAACCGACTTACGCTTAACAATACCAGGAGCTTTGATCTCAACCTTACGGTAGGTATCAGTGACAATAGGACCTTTACCGTCAATGGCTTCACCGATTGCGTTTACAACACGGCCAACCATGGCCGGGCCAACCGGCACTTCAACGATTCTGCCAGTCCGCTTAACCGTATCACCCTCTTTAATGGCGATATAATCACCGAGGACCGCCGCACCGACGTTATCTTCCTCGAGGTTAAGGACCATGCCAGACACCCCACCCGGGAACTCCAGCAGCTCACCGGCCATTGCGCCAGACAAGCCGTGAATACGGGCAATACCGTCACCAATGGAGATGATAGTTCCAGTCTCAGATACCTCGACCTCTTTACCATACTCTTTGATCTGCTTCTTGATGATTTCGCTGATTTCTTCGGCTCTCAGTTCCATAGAAGTGCTTACCCCTTCTGTAGTATATCGTGAATCCGTGTTAATTGTGTACGAACGCTGCTGTCATAGGCGATATCACCGATCTGGGTTACAACCCCACCGATCAGTGTTGCATCGACGGATACGGTCGGCAGCACTTTCTTACCACTACGCTCCTCGAGAGCTTTGGTAATGGCATCGACCTGTGTCTGGTCAAGTTGATAGGCAGTCGTGATGACCGGACGAATAACTCCGGCCTGCTCATCAGCCAGAATCCGGTAGGTGCTGACGATGTCAGGCAAACAGGCAATACGTCCTTTGTCAACGAGCAAGAGCAGAAAATTCGCCACCAAAGGGGAACAACCCAGCTTGGTAATGATATCCTGCATAATGTTTTTCTTCTGATCGGCAGTGAAGGCCGGGTTGACCAATGCAGCCTTTAGAGCAGCATGGTCGGCAAATAGACGGTCGATGGCGGTGAGTTCGGCGCTGAAGGTTTCGAGAAGCGCACCTTCAGAAGCAAGCTGCACCAATGCCTTGGCATACCGTCTGGCAATAGCGTTGTTCGTCACAGTTGCCCCACTTTCCCAAGGTAGTCTTGTACCATACGGTTATGATCGGCAGGCTGTACAGCAGAGGTAAGCTTACCGGTCGCGAGTTCGACAGCAAGGCGGGCAGCTTCGGCACGCAACTCACCGCGGGCCTTCAGCACCTCTTGGTCAGCGGCCTGAACAGCTTGGGCGGCAAGCTTCGCAGCTGCCTGCTGAGCCGTTGCTATAATGCGCTCTTTTTCCGCCTCTGCTTCACGCATCATCGCTGCACGCAACTCGTCAACTTCCTGATTCGCTTTTGCAAGCTTATCGGTATACTCATTCAGTTTGGCCTCGGCGGCCTCACGGGCCTCCTTTGCCTCACGCAGGTTCTTCTCAATTTGGGCCTGACGGTCTGACAGCGCAGCCTTCATATTAGCCTTCTTGATAGCCCAGACAATGATGGCGACCAAAACAACGAAGTTAACAACACGCCACATCAAGTCCTTCATCTGGGCGGCGCTGTCAACATGGTGGTCTCCGCCTCCTGATGCAAACACCCAAGTTGCACCGGCAAGGAGCGCTACTGCGGTCAGGCAGGAGAGGATCCTTTGGTTACGGCGATGATTCTGAATCGACATGGGCTACAGACTCCTCCCCAGAATTTTCTCACAGATATCGTCGGAGAGCACCTCGGCTTGCTTTTGCAGTGCCAAGCGGGCATCAGCCGATTCCTTAGCTACGCGCTCACGGATAGCGGCTACTGACGCTGCCGCCTCGGCACGAGCTTTGTCAAGCAGGGACGACTCCTCCTGCTGAGCCTCTTTAACCAACTCGGCACGGCGTGCGCCGACCACCGATTTAGCCTCCTGCAGGCGAGCCTCGTACTGGGCAACCTTTTCCTGTACTTGCTGGTCAACCGCCAGAGCACGCTCACGGGCTGACTGAATCTCCTGGCGACGTTGCGCCAACAGAGCACGAATCGGCTTGTACAAAAACTGGTTCAGAATAAGGACAAGAAGCCCGAAGTTTACGATCTGAACGGCAAATGCGAGATCGAGATTGATCACGGCCTACCCCTTACGCGTTAAGAAATGAAGTATACTGTATACAACGGCATGCAACGATAGATATGCGTACAAACGTTAATTAGCTATCACGGCCAGCGGGCTAATGTCAAACAAAATATGCCAGACCGTTGCAGAAATGCGTCATTCCTGCAACAAATCAACAATACGAGTCAACTCGTCAGCAGAACCAAATGCTATCTCCAGGCTTCCGGTTCCTTTTGCCGAACGGCGGATGGTAACCTTGGACTGAAAGCGCCGCTGAAGCTGTTCCTCCACGGCCATAAGAAGCAGGTCCGGTTGACGGGCCGGCCGTTTCGGCCCCGCCTCCCCACGCCGCAAACGCTGCACCAACTCCTCAGCCTGGCGCACAGAGAGCTGACGCGTCACCACCTCATGGCGGGCCCGCTCCAAAAGGGCTCTGTCTTCAAGGCCAAGGAGAGCCCGGGCATGCCCCATGGCCATACGCCCTTCCACCAGGTCTCCCCGGATATCTTCCGGCAATTTCAACAAACGCAGAGCATTGGTCACGGTTGTGCGGTTTTTACCTACGCGTCTGGCAACCTCATCCTGAGAAATACCAAACGTTTCCACCAGAGTACGGTAAGCCTCTGCCTCTTCGATAACATTAAGCTCTTCACGCTGGATATTCTCTATCAGGGCCAGTTCCAGCACAACATCATCACTGGCCTCCCTGATAACTACCGGCAACTCTCGCAAGCCGGCGCGCTGTGAGGCTCGCCAGCGGCGCTCACCAGCAACTATCTCATAGTATCCCTCTCGGCGCGTTACCACGAGGGGCTGTATAATACCCTGCTCTTTAATGGAGGCTGCCAACTCATCAAGCCGCTCTTGGTCGAAACGCTTACGAGGCTGATTGCGATTCGGCCTAATCTGTTCAATCGGGCAGAGGAAATAACTGCTTGTATCATCAGCCACAGCTGCAGCAGGGAGGAGCGTTGCCATCCCGCGACCGAGGCCACCTTTTTTATGCATGGGTTACTCCTCGTTCCAGCAGTTCGCCGGCCAGCTCAAGGTAAGCCGCAGCGCCACGGGAGGTAATATCGTAGTATAATATCGGTTTGCCATGGCTCGGAGCCTCCGAGAGCCTGACATTTCTTGGTATCACCGTACGCATTGTTTCATGGGCAAAATGAGTTCTCACCTCATGCTCAACATCACGGGAAAGTCGGTTACGATGATCAGCCATGGTAAGGACAATCCCCTCTATCCTTAGAGTCGGGTTTATCCCCTTTTGTATGAGCCGAATGGTATGTAAAATTTGAGAGAGCCCTTCCATGGCATAGAACTCACACTGCAGAGGAATCAAAACACTATCTGCCGCCGCCATGGCGTTAATGGTCAAAAGGCTTAAAGAGGGAGGACAATCAATAAGAATATAGGCATAACGGTCTGCTACCGCTGCAAGTGCACTTTTGAGGCGATGCTCGCGAGCAGGCTGACCGGCCAGCTCCAATTCTGCACCAGCCAAATCACGGCTGGAGGCAAGGAGGTGCAAGTAGGGATGACCGGTATCGACGATGGCATTATCTGCAGATGTACCGTTAAGTAACAGGTCATATACGGAAGAGACAAGTCCCCCCTTCTCGACACCAACGCCACTGGTGGCATTCCCCTGCGGGTCAAGATCAACCAAGAGAGTTGGGCGTTCTGCAGCAGCCAACGCAGCAGCGAGGTTTATGGCGGTGGTGGTCTTACCGACCCCTCCTTTTTGGTTGGCAACACAAATAACCTTAGACATAGATAGCTCGTACAACTCCCTGTTTTTCGTATAAAATATCCCGCTTTTCTTTGTTCTAGTTACCTATCACAAAGCCACCAACCAGCGCAATCACCTTTTTCCTCTCCCCAGTCCACGGCCATATCGGGTGGGAGATCAGCCACGATGGTCAGGGGAGCTCCCCGCATATCGGTTAGACAGAGAGCATGACAATGCAATAAAAGACGGGCTGCCGGTGCACCACCGTAGGTGCTATCGCCACAGATGGCGAGTCCCGTAGAATGAGCCATATGGACCCGGATCTGGTGCGTTCTGCCGGTATGGGGTATGGCTCCCACCAGGCTGAGTCCACCCTGGGTAGCCAACACGCGAAAGGATGTTTTTGCACTGCGGCCGGCAGGGTGGACCCCCCAACGAGCTGGAGCAATTTTACCTATCGGCGCATCAACCTCCCAAGTAAGAGTTTCGGGTGTGCCGGCAACCAGCAGAAGGTAGTACTTACCAATCAAACCATCACGAAAAAGATTAGAGAGCCGTGCAGCCCCCTGACGGTGTCGAGGGAAAAGCATCACGCCCGACGTACCGCGGTCAAGGCGATGAACGACCCGTGCCGGTTCGTTACTGCCAGCGCTTTGAAAGTACTGCGTGACCCAGTATTCAAGGGTTCCTTTTAACTGATAGGGGGTGCGCTGACTGGGAATACCCGATGGTTTTGCCAAGGCAATCAGCTCTGCATCCTGATATAAGATAGCCTCATCGGGGAGCAGTAACTCCTGGAAGCGGCCTGGCTCCATGACACCTGCATCAAGTTGGTCACCTTCTTTGACCTGTCGAGAAGCTACCCGAACCATGGCTTTATTAAGGGCACAACCACCACGATCGATAATACGACGGGCTTCGCCCTTACTGATTTGCCCAAGGACAGCTAGAGCTTCGTCCAAACGAAGCCCCGTCATATGATGTGAGATGGTATAGTGTAACAGCATAGTTTCCCTGTATCACGTCTACTGCCGCCCTGTAAACAAAAGCGGTTTACAGTACCTTCTTTGCTCTGCTATCGTCTACCCTATGCCGATTACCGTTCAACAGCGCCCTTTCTATCGTGGCCCCGTCGCCATGGTGCAACAGCTCTTAAGCACGCACCTGCGTCCTGGTGACCGGGTGGTTGACGCCACCTGCGGCAACGGTAAAGACACCCTCTTTTTAGCTCGCTTGATTGCTCCCCACGGAGAACTTCACGCTTTCGATATTCAACCTGAAGCCATCGAGCGCACGGAAGCACTGCTGACGCAGCACCAATTGCTTGACGGCGTAACATGTTATGTCGCCAGCCACGAAAACATGGCAAGCTACGTCAAGGCCCCCTGTCAGGCCATCGTCTTCAACCTTGGCTGGCTCCCTGGCGGCGACCACACTATTACCACATGCAGCGACAGCACCATACGCGCCCTCTTGGTAGCCCGGGACCTGCTTGCTCCGGGCGGCCTTCTGATGATAACCTGTTATCCTGGCCATCCTGGTGGCGAGCAGGAAGCACTCGCCGTCAATACGGCCTGCGCTGCTTTTGATCCACGGCATTTTTTTGTCTGGAAACTCTCCCAAAGTAACGTAGCGCCCAATGCCCCCTACACCATTGCTATACAACGCTCACCGACTCCATAAAAAAACAGGTACTTATTCTTTACACACCCGTCAAAAACATATAGTATTCTTTTCTTATGTCATACAAAACTATTGCAGCAGATAAAAGAGCCTGACGTGACCCAGATGCTTCAAATACTTGGCCGAACTGCCATTACTATTACCAGCGACCTTGGTAGAATGGGGGCGTTTCTCGCAACAGCCCTCTATGGTATCGTCCGCCATCCCGGTCGCCCATTCTATATTTTCAAGCAGATTCGCTTTATTGGGGCAAAATCACTCTTTGTTATTGTTCTCACCGCTGGCTTTACCGGTATGGTACTCGGCCTACAAGGGTACTACACCCTCACCAAATTCGGTTCGGAAGGGATGTTGGGGACCGCCGTTGCCCTATCCCTGATTCGAGAACTGGGACCGGTTCTTTCAGCACTGATGGTAACAGGGCGGGCCGGTAGTGCCATCACGGCTGAAATCGGCATTATGCGCATCAGCGAGCAGATCGATGCCATGGAAACCATGGCCCTTGACCCCTTTAAGTACCTGGTTACCCCTAAGTTTATTGCCGCGATGCTTTCTCTGCCTCTGCTCTGTGCCATTTTTGATGTGGTGGGTATTTATGGTGGTTGGCTCGTGGGAGTAAAGCTTCTCGGGGTGAATCCTGGTGCTTATTTCAGTGAGATGTATAGTTCGGTCGTCTGGAAAGATGTCTACTCCGGCTTCATCAAATCCTTTTCCTTCGGTATCATCATCGCCTGGATCGGCTGCTATAAAGGGTACTATGCCGGTCATGGTGCCGAAGGGGTTTCACGGGCAACAACGGAATCGGTGGTGATGACCTCCGTAACCATTCTTATCTGGGACTACTTCCTGACGTCGGTGCTCCTATGATTACGCTGCACAACATTCATAAGGCGTTTGGGGAACAGGTGGTTCTGCAAGGACTCAACCTCTCCATCCCTGCCGGAGCCATCACGGCGGTCATAGGCCCAAGTGGCGAGGGGAAAAGTGTCCTGATCAAACATATGATAGGCCTTCTAAGCCCCGACAGTGGCACCGTGACAATCGAAGGCAGCGATCTGGCCACCATGTCTCGTAGTGAACTCAACCGCTTCAGAGAGCGCTTTGCCATGGTCTTTCAAAATGCTGCCCTCTTTGATTCCATGACCGTTTATGAGAATATGGCTTTCCCTCTTGAGGAAAAAACACGCCTCTCCCGTGAAGAAATTGACACGAGAATTAATGCTGCTCTTATGGAAGTTGGCTTAAAAGATGTCCTCCACAAGTTTCCGGATCAACTCTCGGGCGGCATGCGGAAAAGGGTTGGCTTTGCTCGAGCGCTTCTGTTGCAACCACAGGTGGTGCTTTTTGACGAACCAACCACGGGCCTTGACCCGGTCATTCGAAACACCATCCATCAGTTGATTGTGGCAACGCAACGCAAGTTTGGCTATACCGCCGTGATTGTCTCCCACGACATCCCGGAGATTTTTGATGTTGCCGATTATGTTGCCATGCTGTATCGCGGCCAGATTCTCGCATTCGGGACGGCCCAGGAAATGAAACACTCAACAAACCCGGTCGTGAGACAGTTCGTGAGCGGCAGTCTCGACGGACCAATGACCAATGGAGCACCAACCGTATGAACCGTGCACGTATAGAAATAACCATCGGCATTTTTATGGTCATCGGCATCGCCTGCCTGGCCTACCTGTCCATCAAGCTCGGCAAGATGGAGATCTTCGGGCAAGACAGTTATCGCCTACTTGCCCGCTTTGACTCTGTATCCGGGCTGAAGCAGGGGGCAAAGGTCGAATTAGCTGGCGTTGAAATCGGCACCGTCGAGCGCATAGGCCTAGCGCCTGCCGGCACTGACCAGGCGGAAGTCACGCTTAAAATACGTTCTGAAGTCACGCTGGCCGATGATGTTATTGCCGCTGTCCGCACCAGCGGCATCATTGGCGACAAGTATATCAAGCTTAAACCGGGCGGCGCCGGTGACCCACTGAAAAACGGCGCACGGATTCGGGATACCGAGTCAGCAGTGGATATTGAAGAGCTCGTCAGCAAATTTATCCATGGGAAGGTTGACTGATGAAAAAAACGCTGCATACGATGGCCTTGGCCATTGCCATCACCGGGCTCGTGGCAGGCGCAGCAGGGGCACAGCAGATCCAAACGGCCGCTCCGCTCACCCTTGAGCAGTGCGTCACCAAAGCGATTGCCCAGGCACCGGAGTTGGGGGAGGTACAGGCAGACATCGCCCTCATGACCAGCAAACTCAATGAAGCAAAGGGGTATCGTGCCCCCCGCATTGAACTGACGTCACTACTTGGCCCGGCCCCCGGTGCAAACAAACAGGATATAACAAGCTATGACAGCCCCTTTCGTTTACGGGATACCACTTGGTTTGCCAGCACCGATCTCGTCGTAACACAGCCGCTGTGGACTTTTGGCAAGATCAGTGAAAACATGAAGGCCGCCAGCCACGGCATTGAAGTTGACCGCTCCAAGAAAGTACAAAAGGTTAATGAAGTTACCCTGGAAGTAAAAAAATATTATTACGGCCTACTACTGGCACGGGAGCTTAAAAGCGTCGTGCATGAACTGCAGGACTTCTTGGAGACCGGCCGTAACAAAGTACAGGAGCTCTTGGCAAAGGAGTCCGATGCTGCCGACCAAACGGATCTCTATAAAATAGACGCCTATGCCGGTGAGATTAACAAGTATCTTGAAGAAGCCATTAAGGGGGAGCAGCTGGCACTTGCAGCCCTGAAAACCCGGATTGGGTTGCCCCCCAAGGATTTACTGTTGATAGCAGATCAACGTCTTGCCATGCCGTCGTCTCCCCTGGCCCTGCATCTGGACGAGTATATAACAAGGGCCCGGGCTGATCGGCCTGAGTTTCGCCAGCTGTCGGAAGGGATTGCCGCCCGAGGCGCACTGGTGCGTGCCGCAAAGGCTGAGTATTACCCCGACCTCTTTGTTGCCGGTATGGCATCATGGGCTTTTTCCGATGGCCGAGACCGCATTGACAACCCGTATATTACTGATCGTTTCCAACACGCCTATGCTGGTGTCGCCCTGGGCCTACGATGGAAACTTGATTTCGGCATCAGCTCATCCAAAGTAGCTGGCGAGCAGGCACAGCTCGACCGATTGATGAGCACCAGGACCTATGCCAACCAATTCATTCCCCTGCAGGTCACCAAAGCGTGGCTTGAAATGCAGGAGGCAAGCCGCACTGTTACCAACGCAGCCCACGCCTATCAGAGCGCCAAAAAGTGGGGCGCTGCTGCGTTGGCTAACTTTGACTTTGGCATTGGCAGCTCACGCGATGTCTTTGAAGCTGTCGCCATCTATGGCAAAATGAAGGCTGCTCACTACCAGGCAATCTATGACTACCGTCTGGCTGAAGCCAACCTCGACTATGCGGTCGGCACAAGTACGACCAAACCGTAATCGCTTTATGGAGGAGAAGTACCCATGATGAACCGTCTTATTGTAATCTGCCTGATTGTTCTTTTGACTGCCTCAACCGCCCTTGCTTCGGTTACCGACACCGTGCGTAGCGCGGTGAATGATGTCATTACTATTGTCAGTAGCCCGGACATGAAAAAGAAAAACAACGAGCAACGCCGCCGGAGCGCCATCAAAAAAGCCATTGCCAATGTATTCGACAGCGAAGAAATGGCTCGCCGAGCCATGGGCAAGCACTGGAACCAGCGCACACCCCAAGAGCGCAAGCAATTTGTTGACCTGTTTGCAACCCTTCTAGAAAACTCCTATGCTGGTAAAATTGAATCATACAATAATGAGCGGATTGTCTATACCCGCGAGCAGGTAGACGGGACCTACGCAGAAGTAAAATCCAAGGTCATTACGCCGAAACATGATGAATACACCCTGGATTATCGCTTGATCCAGAAGGGAAACCGTTGGGTTGTCTATGATGTCATTATTGAAGGGGTCAGCCTGGTTTCTAACTACCGGACCCAATTTAATAAGATCATTTCCAGCAGCGGTTATCCCGAGCTGGTCCGGAAACTTCAAACCAAAAGTAATGAGCTAAAACTGTGACCAAATAAAAATAACTTGACTTAGCAAAGCGCCTATGATAGAGGGACGCTGCACTAAGTTTCGGATTTATGACGCTGATTGATGTGTAGGCCGCCTTGCCTCCAGCTGCAGCAGCACCGGAAACTTACGATTATTTTAATCCGGCGCTGACCGGCAACACTCCAAGGAGGAAGTAGGCATGGCTGAAGGCAAAGTAAAATGGTTTAATGATACGAAGGGTTTTGGTTTTATCGAGCAGGAAGGTGGCGAGGACGTATTCGTACACTTCTCAGCAATTCAATCCGAGGGCTTCAAGTCACTGGCTGAAGGCGAGACCGTCACCTTTGATATCGTTCAGGGCCCGAAAGGTCTGCAGGCAGCAAACGTTCTAAAAAAATAAGTCTTCTTTGATGTACATTTAAGAAAAGCCCGCTTTTAGCGGGCTTTTCCTTTTCCACGAGGGACGGTCTGCGGGGCAGGCAGGCGCCCTAGCAGATCTTCTCTCCCCATGTCCTGCAGCATTCTCACAACCCGTGTCCGCTCCTGGGGCAGATGGCACAGCAAAAGTGCCTTTTGCAATATTTTTTCACGATCCGTTTTAGCCACATGCACACGTTCACCACTGGCAGGGTCAAGGCCGCTGTGGTACATGCAGGTGGCGGCAGTCCCTGGTGTCGGCGTGAACTCTTGCACCTGCTCTGGCACAAGACGCAGTGCGACGAGCTGATGGGCCATCTCAAGCATATCCTCAACACGACAGCCAGGATGACCGGCAATCAGGTACGGCACAATACCAAGACGCATCCCGAGTTTTTTAGCATCCTCTCGAAAACGTTCCACAAAACGGTGGGTAACTGCCTGTCCTGGCTTTCGCATCAGCTTCGTGACCCGCTCAACTAAATGCTCTGGTGCTATTTTAAGGAGTCCGCCAACATGGTGCTGCATCAGCTGTCGGTAGTAGTGCGGCTGTAGTTCCAGAAGATCATGCCGTATGCCGGAAGAAACGGCCAGATGACGAACGTGCGGATGACGTTGGAGACGATCGAGCAGTGCCGCAGCCTGGCGATCTTCCACCACCAGGTTTGGACAACGCTTCGGATGCAGACAGCTCGGACGTCGGCAGTGTGCCCCCCGATCGGGTGCACCACAATGGCTTGCATACATGTTAGCTGTTGGCCCACCGACATCACTAATGGAACCTTTGAACCAGCTTTTTTTCTGGAGCGCCTCAACTTCCCGCTCCAAAGACGCCGGGGAACGGGATTGGATCAGCTTGCCTTGATGATAGGTAATGGCACAGAAAGAGCATCCGCCAAAACAACCGCGATGACTGGTCAATGAGCTTCTGATTTGCAAAAAAGCTGGTATGGAGTCCCGGTAACCAGGATGCGGCTCTCGGGTGAAAGGCAGGTCGTAGACAGCGTCCATTTCCTGGGTAGAAAGTGGGGCCTGAGGGGGCATGCAAACAACGAAACGGTCACCATGCTGCTGTGCCAAGGGGCGCCCTTTACCATGGGATTGCTCCCGCTCTGCCTGCTGAAAACTTGCGGCATAGACTGCCGGAGCACTGGAAACCGCTGCGTAGTCCGGCAAGAGCAGGGCCTCTGCGGGGAGGTCTTCTTGGCGTCCGGCCCAAACAGTGCCCGGCACGTCACGTAATGCCGTTAGTGGCAAACCAGCAGCGAGTCGCTGTGCCACCACCAGCAATGAGCGCTCAGCCATGCCATAGATCAACAGGTCTGCCTTAGCATCCAGTAGTATGGAGCGCCGTACCCGATCGTCCCAATAGTCGTAATGAGCCAAACGACGTAATGACGCTTCAATTCCTCCAAGGACAACCGGAACAGAGCGGTATGCTTCTTTTAGTCGCGAAGTATAAATCAGACAGGCCCGATTTGGACGGGCACCATGGGTCCCACCAGGGGTATACGCATCATCATGGCGCAATTTACGTCGGGGCGTGTAGTGGGCCACCATGGAGTCCATGGCGCCGGCAGACACCCCAAAGAAAAGACGCGGTCTGCCAAGGACTTGGAACGGTTCCACGGAACGCCAGTCTGGTTGCGCTATGATACCAACACGGAAACCATGGGATTCAAGCCAGCGCCCCAAAAGCGCTACACCAAAAGCGGGATGGTCAACATAGGCATCACCACTGACAAGAATTATGTCAAGACTATCCCATCCCCGTGCTGCGACTTCCTGTGCTGTTGTTGGTAGTGGACGCATTAAGGGTACAGGGCAATGCCCTCAAGCCCCGTGGTTTCAGGCAATCCAAGTAGCAGGTTCATGTTCTGTACCGCCTGCCCGGAAGCTCCTTTGACAAGGTTGTCAATGGCCGAAACCACAATGACACGGCCACTACGCTTGTCGATGGTGACCGCAATATCACAACAGTTAGAACCCTTCACAAAACCGGTCGCCGGCAACTGCCCTGGTGGCAGAACGCGAACAAACGGTTCTTGTACATAATATGATTCAAGGCACTGTTGAAGTTCTTGTGCAGAAACACCAGCACGTGGAGCAGCATAGATTGTGGAAAGAATTCCACGGTCCATGGGAACCAGATGGGGGGTAAAGGTTAAACATACGTTACCGGTAGCTTGGATGGACAACTCCTGCTCGATTTCCGGAATATGGCGATGAACGCCACCAACACCATACGCTTTGAAGGATTCATTGACTTCACAGTATAGCGAGTCAACTTTTGCACTACGTCCGGCACCACTGGTGCCAGACTTAGCATCAACAATGATACCATCCTTCTCTAGCAGCCCCGCCTGCAAAAGAGGGCTCAAGGCAAGAATAACACTGGTGGGATAGCAACCGGGGTTTGCCACGAGGCGAGCCGGGCCAATTGCAGCCCGGTAGCACTCCGGTAAGCCGTAGACCGCCTCGGCCAAGAGGTCCGGAGTGGTGTGGGGTTCATACCATTGGGCATATACATCGGCATCCCGCAAACGGTAGTCGGCGGAGAGATCAATGACTTTTAAACCGGCATCCAGAAATGCCGGGACAACACGCATGGCTGCCTGATGGGGCAATGCCGTAAAAACCAGATCAGCCTTCTCAGCCAACACCAAAGGATCCAGAGGCTCAAGCAAACCATCATAGCGTCCCCGCAAACTCGGGAACACCGAAGAAACCGGCTTGCCGGCCGACTGTTCTGAGGTGACCGCCGTAACCGTAACGCCTGGATGGCGATAGAGGAGCCGTAAGAGTTCCACACCGGTATAGCCACTCGCACCGATTACCGCAACCTTAACCATCATACCCTCCCTCATAGCAAATCAACCTGCTGTGCCTCTTCACGGGGAGCCACAACAAAGCGTTCATAAAGAACAGCCAGAAACAAAGGACCGAGAATGGCCCCAAGCACACCAAAGGAGGCTAAGCCGCCGAGAACACCAATAACCACGAGGACCATCGGCAAACTGACCCGGCTACTCATGAAAAGTGGCTTAACCACGTTGTCTGCCATACCAATCACCAGCGCCCCGACAATGGCCAGACCGATGGCCTTAGCGGTTGCACCCATCAGGTAGAGATAGACCGCTGCCGGCCCCCAGATGAGAGCGGTCCCCACCACCGGTATCAACCCGCCGATCCCAGTCAAAATGCCCAAGAGAAGTGGCGAGGGTACACCAAGCACCAGGTAGGCAGTAAAAGCCAGACCGGCCTGGACAAGGCTGGTGAGAATCGTACCGTAAATGAAGGCCGAAAGAACATTTTGGACCACCAGCAGAATACTACGCTGGGAACCACCATCAACAGGGGTTACCCGCTTTAACCAGTTGAGCCCCTCTTCCCCATCGGCGTAAACAAAATAGAGCACAAACACCATGGCGACGGTGTCGAGAAGCAGGCCGAAGGAATTGGTTACCAGCGCCGTCAGGGATTGGGTCAGCTGAGCAAGAGCCGTTTTCGATGCAGACAGTACACTGCCATACACATCGATGCCAAAACGGTTGCTATACTCCTGCAGCAGGGTAAGGGTCGGAGCAAAGCGTGGGTCAGCCGCAAGGGAGGAGAGAATGCCACCTGAACTGTCACTGGCCAAATGGCTACTGAAGTACCGATACACCGCTGCAACCTCACCACTCAGAATGGAAATCAAACTGGCCAGTGGCAATAAGACAAGCAGCACCATGCATAGCGTCATAACAGAAGGGGCTATACCACGGCGCCGACCAAGCAGGTCACGCAGTTTACGGTAAAGCGGAAACGTTAAGACCGCTATGATAAGAGCCCAAACGACCGGAGCCAGAAATGGCAGCACCAGCATCAACAGCAGATAACATCCGGCAAGGACGGCGCTGAAAACAAGCAGGGTCTGCAAGAGGGTACGGTCAACCATACCTAACCTCCGGGTTCCATCAGCATAACAAAAAATAGGGGGACGCCCATAATGGACATCCCCCATGTACCACAGAATACCGGCGAGATGCCAGTAATCTTAACGCTTCGAGTACTGGAACCGCTTACGCGCAGCAGCACGACCGTACTTCTTACGCTCTTTGACTCGTGAGTCACGGGTAATGAAGCCAGCCTTCTTCAGGTCACCACGCAGTTCAGGATCAGCCTCTAACAGTGCCTTGGTAATACCATGCTTGATAGCACCGGCTTGACCGGAGTCGCCACCACCGCAGACATTCACAAAGATATCAAACTTGCCACTGTTCTCGGTCAGCTCTAACGGCTGGCGGACAACCATCTTAGAAGTCTCACGACCGAAGTACTCATCCAGAGCCTTATTGTTGACCACAATGCGACCTGCACCGGGCTTAAGCCATACACGGGCGACTGAGCTCTTCCTCTTGCCGGTTCCGTAGAAACTAACTGCTGCCATAATCGTATCTCCTCAAACGTGGAAAATCTAATTAGTACGTTCTAAATTTACAGGCTCAACGCTGACGGTTGTTGTGCCTCATGGGGGTGTGCCGCACCGGCGTAGACCTTCAGCTTTTTCAGCATGTGGCGGGCCAGCTTATTTTTAGGGAGCATACCCTTCACTGCTTTACGAATGACTTCTTCAGGCTTGCTAACAAGCAGAGCGCCTGCCGTAACGGACTTAATGCCGCCGGGGAAGCCGGAGTGACTGTAATAGACTTTATCAGCAGTCTTCTTGCCGGTCAGAGCAATTTTCTCAGCATTAACAACAATCACAAAATCACCAGTGTCAACACTGGGAGTGTAGACAGGCTTGTGCTTGCCGCGCAGGACGTTGGCTACCTGGGTAGCAAGTCGTCCAAGAACGATATTCTCTGCATCGACCACAAACCACTGACGGTCAACGGTCTCTTTCTTAGCCACTTCTGTTCTCATTTAACTCATCCTCACACCGGTCCTTACCCACAGGGGACAGAACCGTCTTTTTAGTACGAAGAGGTGTACCATACGTGACCCTACCAGCACTGTCAAGCACTTTTTACAATGCAATTCCGCAACAAATGTTGCCAGCCTTTCATGAACTATGGTAGATACAAAAGGCTATACACTGTACAAACACTCTTAAAACGTACCGTAGGGACCAAATGCCATGCGTATTAATCGTACCGATGTCGACCATGTGGCGAAGCTCGCCAGATTAACCCTTGAGGATGCCGAGCTTGACCTTTTCACCGAGCAGATGGGGGCCATCCTCTCCTATGTCGAGACCCTCAATGCATTGGATACCGACCAGTGCACACCAACGGCTCATGCTGTTCCGATGGCCAATGCATTCCGGGATGACGAGAGCCTCCCCTCCCTTGGTCTGGAGCCAGCCCTTGCCAATGCCCCCCACAGGACCGGTAGCTATTTCATGGTCCCTGCGGTTATAGAATAGGGGATTGCCATGGATCTGACAACAACATCGCTAAGCGCCCTCCATCGGCTTCTTACTGCCCGGAGTATTTCCTCTGAGGAGTTGACTCAGACTTTCCTCGCACGTATTGAGGCGACAGAACCAACCATCAACGCCTTCATCACCCAAACGCCTGAGGTGGCCCTTGCAGCGGCCCGTGCTGCTGACGAACGCATCGCCCGCGGTGAAGCGACGCCCCTGACCGGCATACCAGTTGCCATTAAGGACATTCTATTAACGGCAGGCGTCCGGACCACCTGCGCCTCTAAAATGCTATCGTCTTTTGTCCCCCCCTACGACGCAACGGCCTGGAATCGCATGAAGGCACAAGGGGCCGTCCTGTTGGGCAAGGTGAACCAGGACGAGTTTGCCATGGGCTCTTCTTCTGAAAGCAGCGCCTTTGGACCAACCCGAAACCCCTGGAACCCCGATTATATTCCTGGTGGTTCCTCAGGTGGTTCTGCTGCAGCGGTTGCGGCCGCCCAGGCGGTCGCCTCATTGGGAACCGACACAGGTGGGTCGATTCGCCAGCCGGCCTCCCACTGTGGATGCGTTGGTTTAAAGCCAACCTATGGGCGCGTCTCCCGCTACGGCGTTATTGCCTATGCCTCATCCCTTGATCAGGTGGGGCCACTAACCCGCACCGTTGAGGATGCGGCCATTATCCTAGAAACCATTGCCGGCCACGACCCCAAAGATGCCACATCGGTCGATTGCCCCGTTCCTCGCTATAGCACCACCCTCGACTCCCCCATCAAAGGCATGCGTATCGGTCTGCCGGTTGAATACCAAGGAACAGGGCTTGATGATGATGTACGTCAGGCACTAGAAGCTGCCATAAAAAGTTTCGAAGCGCTCGGAGCGACCCTCGTGCCCGTTTCCTTACCCCACACTCCCTATGCCGTAGCCTGCTACTACCTGATTGCTACGGCTGAAGCCAGCTCGAATCTGGCCCGTTATGACGGCATTCGTTTTGGACATCGTACCGCCAACCCCCAAGGTTTAGCGGATCTCATCAGCCGCTCGCGAGCCGAAGGGTTCGGCAGTGAAGTTAAGCGGCGAATCATGCTGGGCACCTATGCCCTTTCAAGTGGCTACTATGACGCCTATTATGGCAAAGCACAGAAGGTGCGGACGTTAATACGCGAGGACTTCACCACCGCCTTCGCCTCGGTTGATTTACTCTTGACGCCAATAGCACCAACCCCTGCCTTCCGGATTGGAGAGAAAACTGCAGATCCTCTGCAAATGTACCTTTCCGACATTTTCACTATTCCGGTCAATCTGGCAGGTCTGTGCGGGATTTCGTTGCCAGCCGGCATTAGTCGTCAAGGGCTCCCCATCGGCATGCAGCTGATCGGTCCGGCTTTTGGTGAGGAGACCCTGCTCAAAGCAGCGCATCAATTTGAACGCCACACCCCATGGCACCAGGAGAAGGCACCGCTATGAAATTCCAACCGGTCATCGGCCTTGAGGTCCACGTCCAGCTTAATACCGCAAGTAAGATTTTTTGCGGCTGTTCCACCCGGTTTGGAGCTGAGCCGAATCTACACACCTGCCCGGTCTGCCTCGGCCTACCAGGGGCACTCCCGGTGCTCAATCGTCAAGTCGTCGACTATGCGATTATGGCTGGCCTTGCCACCAACTGCAGCATTAACCCAACCAATATCTTTGCCCGCAAAAACTATTTTTACCCGGACCTGCCAAAAGGGTATCAAATCAGCCAGTTTGAACAGCCGATCTGCCTTACCGGACACCTTGATATTCAGGTGGAGGGTGTTCAGAAACGTATTGGCATCACCCGTATCCACATGGAAGAAGATGCCGGAAAACTGGTTCATGGTCTCGGTGGTGGTTCCGGCATCGACTTAAATCGTGCTGGCACCCCTCTGCTTGAAGTTGTTTCCGAACCTGATTTGCGTACCGCCGATGAAGCGGTGGCCTACCTCAAGAAGCTCTATCAAATTGTAACCTTCCTCGGCATTTGTGACGGCAACATGGAGGAGGGCTCCTTCCGTTGTGACGCCAACGTCTCCGTTATGCCGGTCGGATCTGACACCTTCGGCACCCGGGCGGAAATAAAAAATGTCAACTCCTTCCGGTTTGTCAAGCAGGCCATTGAGTACGAAATCATGCGCCAGTGCGAGTTAATTGAAGACGGTGGCACCGTCGTTCAGGAAACCCGCCTCTTTGATCCCAATCGCCAGGAAACCCGTTCCATGCGAAGTAAAGAAGAGGCCCACGACTACCGTTATTTCACGGACCCTGACCTCGTGCCGATAGTCATCGACCAAGCATGGATTGCTCAGGCCAATGCCCAACTGCCGGAACTGCCGGAAGCGCGCTGCCAGCGCTTTACCGACCAGTTCGGCCTCAGCGACTACGACGCCGAGGTATTAACCGCCTCACGGGGTATCGCCGACTATTTTGAAGAAGCTGCAACCATTGCCAAAAACCCGAAAGGGACTGCAAACTGGGTCATGGGGGAGTTAACCCGGGCACTCAATGATGCCGGCCTTGCTATTGAAGCCGCTCCCGTCACCCCCCAGCAGCTGGCGGGATTGGTTACGCTCATTGAGCGAGGGACCATCAACGCAACGATTGCTAAGAAAGTTTTCGATGAGCTCTGGCATAATGGTGGCAATCCCGATGAGGTCGTTGCACGGCTTGGACTCGCCCAGGTTTCAGATGCCGGCCCCATCATCGAGACTATTGACGAGATTATGGCAGCCAACCCCTCGCAGGTGGAGGAGTATCGCGCAGGAAAAGAGAAGGTTTTCGGCTTTTTTGTCGGACAAGTCATGCGTGCCATGAAAGGGAAGGCCAACCCCGCCATGGTAAACGACCTGTTAAAAGAGCGTCTGGGGACAGCATGATACGACGTTTTCTTGTACTCCTGTGCTTTCTCTGTTTTGCCAGTACGGCCTTTGGAGAACAGCGCCCACTGGAACAGGTTGTTACAGCCATTGAGGAACGCTATAGTACCCTTATGGACTTTAGTGCCAGCTTTAGTCAGTCCACGAGCATCCCGGGATTTCCCAAGCCACAACAGGCCCAGGGCACCCTTGCTTTACGTCGTCCCGAGGGGGGCAAACCGCAATTTCGTTTTGATTACCGTTCACCCCGCCAGACCATTGTTTCAGACGGTACGACCCTTTGGTATTATCAACCTGAAGCACAGACTGTCTTAATACAACGCCTTGACGGCCCCCAGGGCGGCAATCTTGCCAGGGCCGTATCTTTTATCGCTGACCTTGGCAGCATACGCCGCGACTTCAACATCAGCTATGCGACACCAGCAGCGGACACACACGGCAACCCCCGTCTTCTGTTAACACCGAAGCGTAACGGCCTCTTCCGCAGCTTGCAGCTGACTATTGCAGCCAGCATTGTGGGTAGTGATACCCCCAACAGCTTCCCTGTCCTGGAAGCTGTTCTCGTCGACCTAGCCGGGACACGCACAACATTTCGTTACCGTGACACCGCCATTAACCAGGGACTGCCAGCCAGCCGTTTTAGCTTTCGCGTCCCACCCCATACTGCTGTAATGCAGCATTGATCGGAGGTATGCCATGCCATCATTTGATATTGTTTCCAAAGTTGATTTACAGGAAGTCGATAACGCCGTAAATCAGGCCAGTAAAGAAATTGCGCAACGCTATGACTTCAAGGGTTCAAAAAGCGAGCTGACGCAGGAAAAAGACCAAATAAAAATACTTGCCGATGACGACTATAAACTCAAAGCCGTTATCGATGTGTTGCAGTCCAAGCTCATTAAGCGTGCCATCCCGATTAAAGCCCTTGATTACGGTAAGCTTGAGCAGGCCTCCGGTGGCATGGTGCGACAGATAATTACCATCCAGCAGGGTATCTCGAAAGAGAAGGGCAAGGAAATCGTCGCTGCCATCAAAGATAGTAAGCTGAAGGTTCAGGGACAGATTCAAGATGACCAAGTACGGGTTACCGGTAAAAACCGGGATGACCTTCAGGCCACTATCCAGTTCTTAAAGGGTAAGGACATGGATATTGAAATGCAATTTACCAACTTCCGCGACTGATCACGTCAGTGCGCCGGCACCCTCTGGAGGCACGGTGAGTGAATTAAAAACCGTCAGTATGGTCAGCCTTGGCTGTCCGAAAAATCTGGTCGACGCTGAGGTGATGTTAGGGCTTTTGCAAAAGCAGGGCTATCAGATCACCATGGATGAGAAGCAAGCCGATCTCATTATCGTCAACACCTGTTCCTTCATTAAGGAGGCACGGGAGGAAAGTGTCGAAGCCATTCTCGACCTCCTGGACCGAAAGCAGGATGGACGCTGCAAAACACTGGTCGTGGCTGGCTGTCTTCCCCAGCGTTACCAGGAGGATCTCGCCGGTGAGCTGCCAGAGGTGGATATCTTCATCGGCACCGCTGACTACCCACGCATTATCGAAATCCTTGCTGAGCACACCAATCAAACAGGTCAGTTAACACGGGTCAGTGATCCAAATTTTGCCTTTGATGAAGCCTTGCCCCGCCTGAATTCTTCACCGGGATGGTATGCCTATCTCAAGATTGGTGAAGGATGTTCCAACCGCTGTAGCTACTGCATTATTCCGTCGCTACGGGGGGATTATCGCTCGCGCCCCATGGCGGCACTGGTGGAAGAAGCCCGTGCCTTGGTGGCAAAGGGGGCTCGGGAGCTGATTCTCGTCTCCCAAGACATCACCCGTTATGGCAGTGACCTTGAACAAAAAACCAATCTTGCAGCGCTCATCAGATCCTTGGCAGCTATTCCTGACCTGGCCTGGATACGTTTACTTTATGCCTACCCGGAAGGGATTGATGACGAGTTACTGGAGCTCTTGGCCAATGAGCCAAAACTCTGTAAGTATCTTGATATGCCGATTCAACATATCAGTGACCCCGTCCTGAAGCGGATGAACCGCCGTTCCGACGAGCAATACATCCGTACATTAGTCCAGCGTCTACGCAGCGAGATCCCCAACATCACCTTGCGCACCTCTCTGATTGTTGGTTTTCCCGGTGAGACCGTGGAGGACTTTCAAAAGTTGGTTGCCTTTGTCGAACAGGCCCGCTTTGACAGGCTCGGAGTTTTTTGTTATTCACGGGAAGAAGACACACCAGCAGCCGATATGCCAGACCAGGTTTCTGAACGGATTAAGCGTGAACGGCACCGAAAACTGATGCGGGTGCAAGGCCGTGTCTCCTTCCGTAAAAATCGCTCACTCGTTGGCACCGTCGAGCAGGTTATTGTGGAAGGCTATAGCGAGGAAACTGACCTCTTGTTACGCGGGAGAACCAGTCGTCAGGCTCCGGATATCGATGGTCAAGTCTACATCACCAAGGGCCAAGCCGCCATTGGCTCGATTGTCCCCTGTACGATTGTCGACTCATCAGATTATGACTTAGTTGCCGAGATGGTGGAAGATCAAGACTAGTTTTCGGTAGTGCCCCCAGAGCATCCCCATACCCCCTCTGTCGGCTTCGGTTGACAGGGGGATTCTTTTCTGTTACAAGAGTCCCCCTTTGAAGCGTATTGTATGCCCCTATGGGCAGGAATGGAGCCGATCAACCATGGCAACCTCCAAGAAACAGCAGGTTGCAGCACCCGCTGCAGAGAAAAAGCAGGCAGCACCCAAGAAAAACAACCCGAAGGCCGTGAGCGCCCCGCCAAAGGCGGCCGCAAAACCCGCCTCGGTTCAGGCCCCAAAAGCCGTCAAGAACACCACCCCGGCAAAGGCTACGGCGAAGGCAGTGACAACACCGGCTAAAAAGAGTGCTCCCGCAGCACAAAAAACAGCTGCGCCTGCTCCACAAAAAGTAACTAAGCAGACAACCGCCAGGGCCGTCGCAAAGCCTGCGGCTTCCAAAGCACTGAAATCACCAGAACAGCCTGTAGCCACATCAAAAAAACAGGCCCCTGGGAAAGCTGTGGCAACCAAGCCCGTCCCGGCAAAGACCGTTGCAGCCGCAGCAAAAGCGGACAAAACCCCTGCAAAGCCACCCGTAAAAGCCAAGCAGCAGGCAGCCGTCGCACCCCTAGCAGCCAAGAAAAGTACGACGAAAGCGAAGACAGCTGAAAAGCCGGCCTCCACCGCCACTGTACCGGCAGCCGCCAGTGCAGTATCCCTAGCAAAATGGGACGATGTACGTAGTATGCTCCTTTCTATGCGTGATCAGGTGCTTAAGGATATTATGGCTTCGGTTAAAAAGGGGTCCGAAACCCCCGTGGGTGAAGAGCCGACTGGCGACATCTATGATCAAGCTTCCAGCGAGCGGGACCGCGAACTGGGACTTCTCCTCAATGACCGTGAGCGCGAGAAACTCCATAGCATTGATGAAGCACTACTGAGAATGGTTGAGGGCGACTATGGCATCTGCGAGGAGTGTGACGAGGACATCCCCATGGGGCGTCTTAAGGTGCTGCCTTTTACCCGGCACTGTGTACGCTGCAAGTCTGAGTTGGAGAAGTTCCAGGCCCAGACTCGCCGCATTGAAGAAGAACGAGCCTATCGTGAAATTTCCGTAGGCGAGGATGACGATATCTAGTAACGTTCCGTCAGCCAGCTCATTATGCCGGCCAAGGAGCCACGCTTAATACGAAGAGCGTGATAGGGGCACAACTCCCGACAACACCAGCACCTGATACAACGCCCTGAAGCAACGCTCAGGGCGTTGTTCGTTATGGTGATAGCATGAGGGGGGCAGGCATCACGACAGACACCGCAGCGGACACAACGTTCAGGATCTGCTTCGGGAAGAGGGGAAAGATAGCGTCGGGCCAAAGGTCGCAAAAATCGAGGCAACCCAAACTGTAAGTCCTGTGCTTCAGGCAGCGTAAAAGGGCGCGTAAGCGTGACATCAGCTGCCTCCCCAACACGTACAAGCCTAGCACGGTCAACCCCCGTGAGCCCACGGTTTTGTGCTTCTTTTTCCAGATAGCGCAACCCCTCAGGTAAGCCGATCAGATCAGCGGCAACGACATCGACTGCCAACGGGTCACTTCCAGCCAGCAACAACCCGACCTGCCGCGGAGTACCACTGTTCGGACCATTCCCTTCCATCGCTACGACAGCATCCACAATAGTAAGGGCTACCGGCCGTGCCATGGCTATTTCCAAAAGTAACCCTGCAAACAGGCTTCGGTCATGACCAGCGGTCAGGTGATGAGCCACTTTCTGCGCTCCCACCACCGTCCCATACAGGTTTTTTACCGCAGCCGTCATCCCCATCATCTCATGGGTTTTTAGTTTGGGAAGGTTAATAACAAGATCAGCTTCAAGGTAGGTTTTTGCTAGCTCGAGCTCACGGAAACGACCTGTGGCCGACACTCGGATGGTTTCTTGAAAGGGAACTAGGCATCCTCCGGCCTCGGCAACAGCACGGGCTATTCCGCTCCGGGCTGTCACGGACTCAAAACTTCCCAGACCGGGACTGTCCCCCACCATAACGTTGCAACCGGCTTCCCGTACCAACCGCACGACGGCAGCAACAAAAGCAGGGTGGGTTGTAACAGCCGCTTCTGGTGGCTTGCCAGCGAGAAGATTAGGTTTTATCAAAACCTGCATACCCGGCCGCACAAAGGCCCCTATCCCTCCAAGTGGTGTAAGCACCCTTTTGAGAGCATCTGTGAGAAGCGGCTCTTCATAGCCGCAACAGTGGGCCAGACTAACGTGATGCCGAGGCATATGCTTCAGCGGTAAGGCCTGTTTCAGCGAAAGCAATGGTACGCTCAACCCGATAGCCCGCTTGGCGCGCAAGTTCTACCGAGAAGCAGAAGTCCGGGATGTTTACCCGCTCTCCCTGCCAGGCTGCAATCAGGCCGCGCAGCACCATCCAGGCTACAAGCAACTCAAAACGCTCTTTGTTGAACCAGGTTATCCCCTGGTCTGTATGGATCATCAAAAAGGCGGTCAGGCGAGGATCTCGCAGTAATGCGGGGACCAAAGAGCCCTGGCGCTGCTCACGGCAGTGGCGACAGGCCACCGCTACCGCCTGCATCATATCCGCTGTCACTGACGTATCCCCGCGCTCAATACGTTGCCCCGCTACAAAAGTAACCATGCGGCGGGCAAGGCCGAGGGATGTAAGACTACCCGCTGGCAGTAGGGCAAGCAGTCCTTCCATCAGCAGCAACATACGGGCCGTTTGCACGCTTTGCTGCGAGCACGGCAGTAATAGCCTGTCAATACCACACCGGCGTAGGGTTCGCAGTATACGACGTAGTGGTAGCGCCTCGAAAGCGAAGAAGCGGGTTACCCCAAGACGGACATGCCGCGTAGCTACCGCTGTCGTCACCAAGAGCGGCAGTTCAGCCATCACCTGTCGTAGCGCCCGTGAAAGGCAACTACGGGAAGTTTCACTTCCCATCATATCCAGCAATGTCGCAAAGCGCTCTATCAGTGTTGCGTGACGGACTTCCGCTAACGCCTCATCTAATGAAGGGACGCCGGCACCATTCAGTAGATGGCAGAGCTGATCCCATGGCTCTTCAGGGGAGGCCTGCACCACACCGATATGGAGAAAGACCTGCGACTGGTAGGGGCCCAGCAGGCTATGCAATCCCTCTTCCCTGATGGTGCGGCACGAACGTAAATACCAGACATCAGCCATCAAGTCATACAGACGCAGATAAGCTGTGTCATGCTGCTCCTCCACCAGGAGCTCATCGGCAAGCTGCCTTACCAACAGGCTGCCATCCTCAGTGGCAATGGGGACCGCTTCCTTAATCTGGACCGCCGTGGTGCTATGTCGATTATGATACAGCACTAGCGCACGTTGGTCTCCTCGGCCATTACTATAGGCAAAAACATCCTCAACAATACTGCCATCAGCAGCACGGGGGGTATAGAGCGTAAAACGCTCTGCACCGGAAAAAAGAGCCCGCCGCTTCAATAGCGGAAAAATCCATTGTCGATGCCCCCGTACCAACCCGTCATCCACGGGCTCATCCCAGTAGGCCCGGCGGTACTCCATGCCGTATTTTTCCCGGAAACCCTCCACCTGACCATGCCCAAACATTGGCAGGCCGGGCATGGTTGCCAAAAGAACACAGACCCCGAAATATTTATCCTGGGTACCGAACTGCTCGGCCGCGGTTTTTTCATCTGGGTTATTCATGAAGTTAACGAAACGCTGCAGAATCTGTGGGTTAAAGGCCAAAACGTTGGCAATGGTTTCACGGTACTGGGCATTTTCCTCATGGCGCAGCATATTCATAAAGGCGGAGTTATAGACCCGGTGCATCCCGAGGGTCCGCACAAAGTATCCCTCCATAAGCCAGAACGCCTCAGCTAACAATAGGGTATCAGGCGACTCCACTGCCATCCGGTCAACGACCTCACGCCAGAATTCCACCGGGAAGGCCGCATCAAAGGCCTCCCGCCCCATGGCGTAGTCGGAACGGGACGGGATCCCCCCCCCTAATCCGCGCTGGGGAAACCATAAACGCTGATAATGTTTTTTCGCCAGAATCATGGCCGCATCAAAGCGAATAACCGGTGTACGGCGGGCAACCGCTATGATGGTCTGTATGACCGCTTCCCGCACCGCCGGCAGAAGATAATTGAGTTGCGCCGTATCATTCCAGGGGATACTGGTCCCGTCATTACCATGGTAGATATAGCGGACACGACCACTGGCATGCTCGTGATGCCGAAAGACCACAGCCGCATCACAGCGGTCCCAGTAGCCATCTTCCAGCTGGATTGTGATGGCTGGATCATCGGAAAGATCGTCACCACTGAAGCGGTAGGTGGGAAAGGGTAGGTAGTCTGACTGTATAAACCAGTCCGGATGTTCACGCACCCAGCGGGAAGTGATACCGGTATGGTTCGGTACCATGTCACTGGCAAGCCTAATCCCCCGCTGCCATGCCCGCCCCTTCAAAGATTGAAAGGCAACTTCACCTCCCAGATCATCAGCAACACGATAATCCTCAATGGCATAGGCTGAGGCATGGGCTTCAGGGTTACCGCAGAGCTGTTTAATACGGGCTGAGGCATGAGAACGCTCCCAAAGCCCAATCAGCCACAAGGTGGTGAAACCACAGGAAGCAAGTTCATCCAGCACCTGATCGGGTATCTGATCCAGCCGTTCAATGGGATAGCCAAATCGAGCGCTCAGCTGCGTAAGCCAGACGTGGGTCATTTTGGCAACCATCACCACATTCGGCATCCAGTCAGCATCGGTGGTGAATGCTTCGTACTCATGCTGTTCATAACCGGCCAGATGGTCGGGATCCTCGTGATGCGTACTGAAGTGGAGGACTGGCTGACCTGCCCCCTGACCACCACCGTCCCCTCCCCGCATCGCCTCTTCCTCCCGCAGACGGTCGAAAGCCCAAGCAACCATTTCAAAGAGATGGTCAGGCAAGACGCTACCCCAGCGGCTACGTATATAGGCCACCTGCCCCTCAAGGGAGTCAGGTTCGGCAGATAATGGTGCCGTCAGTGCTTCAAAAAGCGTTGAAGAAAAGCTATCCAGCGCAATGTCACCACAGGCCTTCAAAACCTCAAGCCCCTCCGGCAGGTCATGGTCCAGGGGAAGCTCAGCTACAAAGAGGGAGCTAAAAGGGAGTAGCGCACGGTTGTTACGGGCCACCAACCAGATAACCAACTCCATGAAAAGCGACTGTTTTTTCAATGCGGGTGCGGCGGCATGAAAGGAGGCAAGGGCAGGGAATTCGCTTATAAATCTAGCTTCAAGGTTCTGCAGACGCTTCGATCCGATCAAGCGTTCCAAGGCAGCCATACGGCGGTGGAGCCCCTGATCACTGGCATGAGACATCATGTGGCGGTAGAGCTCGAAAAGGGTTGCTACGACCCCTAGGCGTGCAGCACTGACCTGCGAGCCGTCACTGCCCTCTGCCTGCATACCATGGGCTAGCGTGCGATAGAATACTGACGCCGGCATATCGGACATTGCTGTATACGCATCAACGCCAAAACGCAGAGCTGCGGAGCCATGCAGCTGCAGGCTGTAGGAAAAATAGGATGGAACTGCTGCAGAAGCCATAGGGGTCACCATCCTCGTAACCAGTGCCCGTCAGCTGACCGGGCACTGGTCCGGGGGGTTATTCTACTTTTTTCTTACTTTTACTTGTGGCTGTTTTTTTAGTAGTTCCCTGTTTGGAGCTACTTTTTTTACTACTGGTCTTTTTGGAACTTTTTGAGCTTTTTGATGTTTTGCTTCCTTTTTTACTCTTTTTACCCTTTTTCCCCTTGATATCGCTAATCTTACGCGGCACAGGGTTGAACTCATCACGTATATTATTTAAGAGAACTGAAGCTTCCTCCATATTGGGATCAGCTTTTTTCGCTGCTTCAAGTGCTTCACGGGCTTCAGCGAGGCGGCCGGTCTTCATGTAGACCCGCCCAAGGGAGTGAAGTGCCTTCGCATGATCAGCCTTGACCTCGATAGCCTTCTTGTAACTCTCAATGGCATTATCGTGATCTTTTTTGAAATCATAAATTAAGCCAAGCTTGTAGTGATTGTTCGGGTCTTCAGGGGCGGTACGTACCGCTTCCTTAAGCAAATCCATCAAATCATCATACTTCTTATCCTTAACATAAATGGCAATAATCGCATTACGGCTCTCGGTATCAGCTGGCTGGGCGGCGAGGGCTTTTTTATAGTGACTCAAGGCCTTGTCATAGACCCCTTTAGTGCGATAGATGCCGGCAATCTCACGGTGGACATCTCCATGGTCAGGTTTGAGGCGCAAAACCTGCAGGTAGGATTGCTCAGCCTGGTTAAAACTTTTCTGCTTGCCATACAGGCGGGCTAAGCGCACATGCACTTCGGCATCATCCGGCCTTACCTTCAGGTAAGCGGTCAACTGCTCAATCGCATCCTGAGGATTGCCACGCTGGATACGGATATCTGCTAAACGGAGGCGGGCATCAGCAAACGCAGGATAGCGCTCAATGGCCTGCTTATAGGAAACAACCGCTTCATCGAGGTTGTTTCGCTTTTCGTGTATCTGCCCAAGATTGTAGTAGACATCGGCATTTTTAGTCCCGAGCAGGGTTGCCTTTTGGTAGGATTTCAGGGCGTCATCATAGCGCTTAAGGCCATAGTAAAGGTTACCGAGTTTCTCATGCCCCTCAAGTGAATCCGGCTGTTGGCGCAGGGCGGCACGATAGGCATCAATTGCTTTCTCAATTTTACCATCAGCAGCCAGCTGGTCGGCCTTGGCACAGGGGGCAACTTTCGGCGCCGGGGGGGGCTCAGGTTTTTTACCACCACGTGCCCGTGCTTCAGCAGCCTTGGCGGTATCACCTGCACGATCAAAGAGGTCGGCTAAGACAAGATGACGGGCTGTCGTTGCCGGCACCGATACGGGAAGTGCGGCAAGCACAGCAAGACCAGCCTCTGGCTGGCTCTGCTGAAGATAGACGCGGGCGAGACCAATGGCAGCTGCCTCATACTGCGGATTAACAAACAAGGCCCGCTTATACTCGTCAATGGCACGACTGGTCTGCCCCTGAGCAGCATAGACGTCCCCTTCTCCGGTCATAATTTCCGGGTCCGAGGGGGCACGCAGTGAGGCCTGACTATAATGGTAATGCGCAAGCGAGAACAGGCGCTTTTCTGCCATGATGCGAGCCAGTGCGGTATGAAATGCAGGAACCGGCTGTCCTGCTACCGCACGGGTAAGCTCCACAACCCCTTCATCCTGACGGCCGCGTGCCAGATACAGTAATCCCAGATTACCTTGGGCAACCGAAAATTGCGGTTCAATCTGTAGCGCTCGACGGTAGGCGGCAATAGCAACATCGACATGCCCTTGGCGTTCTGCCTTGAGGCCTTCAATGAATTGGGCGGCGGCACCTTCCGGACAGGCGCGGAGAATGTCTTCCTCCTCGCTGGTCCGTTTAGCCTCATCGCTTATAAACGGAATTTTTTGAGATGCCTCAACAGCATCTTTACATGCATCGCCAAACCCCCAAGTAAAGCCGGTCAAACAGCCAAGGGCGACCGACAAAAGGGCTACGATACGTAGTGAACGAAGGGACATGCCTAGTATCCTTTTCAGGGTATGGATTGCGTAGTTTTACGACTATACCTTAAAAAATCCTGTACCGCAAACTTTGCAGCCGAACCATGTAAGACTATTGCCCTTTCAGGCTAGCCTTCGGCTTTTGGAAGCACTTGCGAAGCGCCAGCAGTTAGCGTATGGTAATAAGATACGCTTTCGTATAAAAAGAAGCATGAACAGTTAGAGGTTACACCATGATACGCCCCATCGTGACCGTACCCCATCCGGTCCTTACACAAAAAGCACAACCGATTCGTGTCATTGACGACACGATCAAAACGCTGGCAAAGGACATGGCAGAAACCATGTACGACGCTCCAGGAGTTGGCCTAGCGGCTCCTCAGGTCGGGGAGTCCCTGCGTCTAATTGTCATAGACGTTTCCGGCAAGCACGATCCGCCTGAGCTGATTACCGTTGTTAACCCGGTTATCGTGGAAGGACATGGCGATGTATATGATGAAGAGGGATGTTTATCAGTTCCCGACTACAGCGCCCCGGTTGAGCGGTTTGCCGAAGTAACCGTCAGCGGTCTCGACCTTGAAGGACAGGCGCAGACCTGGCATGCCGATGGTCTTCTGGCCATCGCCTTTCAGCACGAAATCGATCATTTAGATGGTGTGCTTTTCATCGACCGCATCTCGGCCTTAAAACGGGACTTTTACCTTAAAAAGCTTAAGAAGCAACGGCGTCAGGAGGCACCGTGAGGAACCTGCGCGTCATCTTCATGGGGACACCTGCTTTTGCTTGTCCAACCCTCAGCGCGTTGCTTGAGGCCGGCCACCAGGTTGTGGCGGTATATACGCAACCGGATCGCCCAAAGGGCCGGGGACAAAAACTTATGCCACCGCCGGTGAAAGAGCTGGCACAGGCTCACGGTATTCCCGTCCATCAGCCCAAACGGGTACGCGCACCGGAAGTGCTTGAAGAAATAAAAACACTTGCACCTGACCTGATTGTTGTCGTGGCCTTCGGCCAGATTCTCCCCCAGGCACTGCTCGACATTCCTGCCTATGGCTGCGTCAACGTGCACGCTTCTCTCCTGCCGCGCTACCGAGGTGCTGCACCTTTGAACTGGTGCCTACTGAACGGAGAGCACGAGACAGGTATCACCACTATGCTGATGGATGCCGGACTTGACACGGGACCGATGCTTCTAAAAGCCACGACCGCCATCCTTCCGGATGACACCATCATAACCATACACGACCGCCTCGCCGCAATGGGGGGCCCCCTCCTGCTTGAAACAGTCACCGGTCTGCTTGACGGCAGCATTACACCAAGCCCCCAAAATGACGACGAGAGCTGTTATGCACCGCTTTTGACAAAAGAACACGGCTTGATTAACTGGAACAGCACCGCCACAGCCATCCATAACCAGATTCGAGCCTTAATGGTCTGGCCAGGTGCCTACACCTCATTGAATAATGCTCCCCTAAAGGTTTTTGCAAGCCGGGTAACTGAGCACCGCGGTCGACCTGGTGAGGTGCTTGCCTGTGGCAAGGAAGGTCTTGAGGTCGCCTGTGGAGATGGGGCTCTTCTGATTACGGAACTTCAGGCAGCCGGGGGCAAACGGCTGGCAGCTTTTGCGTATTTAGCCGGTCATCCCATTGCCATCGGCACGATTCTCGGCGCGGAGTTACCAGCACCATGACCAAGCAACCGGGCGCACCACGCAAGCGCCTCTTCATAGCCTTAATGGGCCTAACCTGTATCGTGCTGGTGGGCCTTTTCCTCCTGTCCTGGTGGGTTCCCAGTAAAGGGCTCGCCAATATCCATCCTGACCTCCCTAGTCTAGTCGGCTTGGTGGTAATGGTCTTGTCGGGCATAGCTATTCTTGGAACCGGCCTACTAGTATTAACCACGGCCATGGGAAAGGATTTCTTCTTCAGTCGCTTTATGCGACTGGCGGTTATCAAGCTGCTCTTGCCGGTCATCGAAAGTATCGGTCGCCTGCTAGGTCTGGACAAGGACCGCATACGCCAGTCCTTTGTCGCCATGAACAACTCGCTGGTATTCTCCCAACGCTATACCGTGCCCCCGGACCGTATCCTGATTCTTTTGCCCCATTGCATTCAGTTGGCTGACTGCGAAATCAAAGTTACCGGTTCCATAGAGAAGTGTGTGCTGTGTGGGCGCTGTGATATAAAAGATCTGGTAATGCTTGGGCAGCGCTACGGCATTGATATCTCCGTGGCAACCGGTGGCACTTTGGCAAGAAAGGTTATTGTGGAAAAACGGCCCCAGATTGTATTGGCCGTCGCCTGTGAGCGGGACTTAACGTCCGGCATTAAGGATTGTTATCCCCTACCGGTCATTGGAATCTTAAATGAGCGGCCAAACGGCCCGTGCTACAATACCATCGTCGATGTTTCTGCTATAGATAAAGCCCTACAGCGTATAGTCCACCCCAAGGCTTAAATCCGTAAACGCTCAAGTTCCTCTTCTGTTAAACCAACAGCGACCTGCATCTCTAGGCGCTCCTCACCACGGTAGGCAGAAACTCTGACCACCTCACCAATGACCGCCTTGGTATAGCGTAGCAATAACCGTGCAGCAGTAAGTCGCTCCTGGTCGGTAACCGGACCAATCACCAACGCTATAGGACTTGCACCACCAAGCCAACGCATGGTGGTTTCCTCCGGGCCGGCAGCAGCGAGCAAACGTTCGTTGTCCGCCAGATTGCGACCAATAATAACTTTACAGGACTCCCCAAGGCGGAAATGCCGTCCAACTCGGAGCAAATCAAAATCCCTTACCACGGGCAGCGATTGATGATCAAGTAGATCCTGAACCTTGGGAATAAAGCTCTCCTCCGTCAGGAGACAGCCCCCCCCTGGAGCAGGATAACGATCAATGCCATACGTTGCGGCAAGGCGTATCTGCTCTTTCCGCCCCCGCCCCCGGATGGCCGGCAAAAGCTCCCGCTGCAGCCAGCCTTCTCGCTCAGGCTCCGTAACGGGGAGAAATCGTGCGGAGAGTGGACGCACCAAGCGGCCCGCGAGCCCACTGTCCTTTTCAATCAGGCGAAGTGTATCAAGGCGTTGGCTCATGGGGCGCTGCCCCACCACCTCACCAGTGATAATGCAGGAGGCTCGTTCCTCTTCCATGAGTGCAGCAGCACATTTTAGCATGAAGGTCTTACAATCAATACAAGGGTTCATGGCGCTGCCGTAGCCGTGACGCGGGTGACGGATCATATCCAGAAACTCAGTGCCCAAGGGAACTTGACGAAAGGGTATGCCATAGCGTTCAGCATAGAATGCCGCCGTAGGAACCCCGGACTCCAACGGAGCACAGCCGAAAAACGGTGACGTCAGATTCAGGGCTAGAACATCAATTCCTTGGGCCTGTACAACCTTAACCGCCAGAATTGAGTCAAGACCACCCGAGAAAAGCGCTATGGCACGGTGTGTATGCTGCATGAATCGTTGGTACTCCTTGTGAACATGAACGGGCCGGCCGTCATACCGGCAGACCCGTGCATGTGTTGTTAACGGCAAGGCTGACTACATATCGACGCGGGTAACAACCCCTTGTAGTTTAGCGGCAGGCAACTTATTGAACTGGACAAAGTTCGAACTGAGTTTTTTAATAACAGCAAAGACCTTCCAAATGGGATTAGCCGTTGAAATGTCTTCAATACCATAGAAAATAACTTTTTCCGCAATACCATGACGATGGAGAATTGACTCAATATCCACCACTTCCATGTAGCCGGCACGAATCTCAAACCCCTCGAGCCCCGGCCCCTTCGGAATATTTCCTTTCGCCTCCAGGCCAAACGGTTCGTCAGTCCGGACTATGGAAATCAGAACGTTCCGCTCGTAAATGATATTACTCCGAATGACACAGTGCACCAGATAGGGAGGGATAACATCAAGACCTCGCACGAAAAAGAGTGCTGTACCTGGAATATTTTTGGCCTTAGCGTAGATCTGCTCATAGGAGAGCAGGAACGTTTCCAGGTCCAGGGGGCGCAGGGCATGGTAGAGCGCCCGCTGTCCCCGCGTCCAAATCATAATAGTAACAAACGGGATGGCTGCCAAAATGATCGACCAATAAGCCCCATGGGGTATTTTAGAAAAGGTGGAGGTGAAATACACCAGGTCAATGGCAGCGACCACCAACACAATCGGCACCTTCCATTTTTTCATGGTGCGCGAATAAATCATAATCATCATGATGGCGGTAATACTCATGGAACCGGTTACTGCCATACCGTACGCAGCGGCCAGATTGGCGGACTTCTGGAAGAAGAACATCACAAAAATGACCGCCAGCATAAGCCCCCAGTTAACAGCTCCAATATATATCTGGGACTGAATTTTACTGGACGTGTAATCCACCTTCATAAGCGGCATCAAACGGGTGGTAATCCCCTGGTAGACAATGGAGAAGACACCACTAATTATGGCCTGAGAGGCAATAATGGTTGCCATGACTGTTAAAATAAGAAAGGGGATGTAAAGCGCCGGTGCCTGGTGGCGGATCATGGCGAATAAGATATTACTGGTTTCACCCTGCTGAAGAATGAAGGCTCCCTGCCCCAGGTAGTTTAAGTACAAGGCAAAAAACACGAAGTACCAGGCCCGTACAATCGGCTTACGTCCTAAATGCCCCATGTCGGCATAGAGTGCTTCACCACCCGTGGCACAGAGAATCACCTCCGAAAGGACGATATAACCGGCAAAACCGTTTTGGCTTATGAATTCAAAGGCATAATAGGGACTGATGGCTTTAATGATTTCCGGCATCCCTGCCATGGAAACAAGGCCTGACACCATTAAAGAACCGAAATAAACCAGCATAATCGGCCCGAAAATGCCGGCGACCCGGTCAGTACCCCGCGATTGGAAGAAAAAGAGACTACAGGCGATTAGGGCGGCGATGACAACAAGCAGGGACTGCTTCATGCCAGCAAGGGACGGTATAAGTAAAAGCCCCTCGACGGCAGACAAAATAGAAATGGCAGGGGTGATAACCCCGTCACCCAGTAACAGCGAAACACCAAGAAAGGAGAGAAAGCCGGCAAAGGCCAAAAGACGCCCTTGCTTCAGCATCTTTATCAGAATTTCCCGCAGAACAATTTCGCCCCCCTGGCCCTTACGCCCCAAGGCCATGGCCAACCAGGCGTATTCGACGGTAACCAAAATTGTCATGGTCCAAAAAACCAATGACAAAATACCATAAACATTTGTCATGGTCGGCTTGGTCATGGCGAAAACAATCGTAAGGGTATAAATAGGACTGGTACCAATGTCCCCAAACACAAGTCCCAGGGCTTTGACAATACCGCCCCAGAAGGATTCTTCATGATGCTGCATACATCAGACTCCTTATGACGCCTGCGAGGTACTTACACTATCTCTTCTGACCATACGCGTTATTAACGTTTTTTGTCAATAACGCTCAGAAATTCGTCATCTATCGGAATCATCTGTTTACACCCAAGACCCCTTTACGGCACAATGTAGCTTATTGATTACCAAACGGGAGTATGGCATGTACCCACGCTATTTTACGGTCCCACGAGCTCAGCAGGCTTACCTGACCTTTCTCTGTGAATCCTATGAGGGGATCTGTTCATTAAGTACCGTCGACACGGGACAGGGGATTGTGCGTATGAGCGCACAAGAAGGGCCCACGTCCGACCTTGACGATCTTGTTCTAGCCTTGATCCGCGAAACCGGCATGCAGGAGGTGGCATGGCCCGTCTCATCGTAGTGCTGCTGATACTTCTGGTATGCCCCCTCACGACACAGGCAGCCTTCATGACCGGATTGGAGCGACTTGCCCAAGACCCGAGTCTCATAGCTCCTGGGGCCCGGGTAGCCTTAATTACCAACCATACCGGCATGACAGCCGATGGCCGCTCAACCCTTACGGTTCTCAGCGCCATCCCGGGAGTGCAAGTCAGGGCCCTTTTTGCACCTGAGCATGGCCTATCCGGCCGCTTTGACCAACACCTCGGCCATGGACACGATCCGGCAAGCGGCCTACCGGTCTACTCCCTTTATGGACGGAGCTGTATTCCCACAAAGGAGATGCTGGCAGGCATCAATACACTCGTCTTCGATATTCAGGATGCCGGTGTGCGCTATTATACCTATCTCGGTACGCTCCATCGCATGCTGATGGTTGCACGAACATATGACATGCAGGTTTTGGTCTTGGATCGGCCCAACCCTTTGGGTGGAGACCAGATTGAAGGAGCGGTTCTGGACCCGGATATGGTGCAACGCAGCCATGCAAAGGATACGAGTGGCTGTCGCACCCTGACCATCACCCACCCGATCCCCACCAGGCATGGCATGACCTTGGGAGAGTTGGCTGGCATGCTGAACCAGGAGACAGCAATTCATGCCAGCCTACGGGTTATTACGATGCTTGGCTGGCAGCGAAAAGATCACTGGCCAGCACTACAACGTTCCTTGGTACCCCCGTCTCCCAATTTAAAGGATTATACCGCTGCGCTGCTCTACAGCGCCT
The DNA here is from genome assembly GCA_964456065.1 of uncultured Geobacteraceae bacterium. Lineage (GTDB taxonomy): Bacteria > Desulfobacterota > Desulfuromonadia > Geobacterales > Pseudopelobacteraceae > Trichlorobacter. The sequence goes on along the minus strand of CAYVYW010000008.1, from coordinate 9,833 downwards.
TTGGTCCCCTTGAAGCAACAAATCTCTCCGTTGCGCGGGGAACACTGGAGCCGTTTCACCAGTATGGTGCCCCTTGGGTTGATAGCCAGGCAGTCTTAAAGCACCTGCCAGCTCTACCTGGTATCGCATTTCATCCCACACGTTTTGTACCGACCGCCGCGGGCCATCCCTATCGCGGACAAGTCTGTCAGGGGATTCGGGTAACTATCACAGACGAAAACCGTGTAAACCTGCCGGTGGCAGCCTTACACCTCGTAAAGGCGCTACGCACGGCACACCCAACGCAGTACCGTGCCGATAGTGGTTTTCGTGGAATGGTTGGTGATCCTCTTGTCTGGCAAGGTGTAACTAGTGCAGAGGCGACACCCGAAAGATGGGTGAGCGCATGGCAGCCGGCTTTGAACGATTTTCGTAAGCGGCGTAAAGCATTCCTGCTCTATCCAGAATGATATCAGAAGCTAATGCGGTGTTGCGTCCCCTCACGTTGGACCTTAATTGTCGCGGGGGGAAGTGATTCCACATGACGAATAACCGCTTCTCCCAAGGCCCCCTGCAGCAAAGTAGGCTGGAAACCAACCCGTTGGTGGTCAATGGAAAGGGGAATCAGCTCCGCACTGCGGTGTGCTCCATCAAAACGAAGCTTTACGAGCATGGTACTCTTAGCAATACGGCTTTTACTGGCAAAAGCAAAGTTGCCAAGGCTATAGAAAATAAGTCCTTTTTTATACCGCTCCATCCCCTGCAGGATATGGGGGTGGTGCCCGAGAACCACATCGGCACCAGCATCAACCATAACCCGGGCAAGACGCGGCTGGTATTCACGCAAAACGGTTTTTCCCTCCGCACCCCAGTGGACAGCCACAATGACCACCTGCGCTCTCTGACGGGCCTGACGAATGTCTTCCCGCACGGATGCCTCCATAAGGGGAGCTGTTCCAGAGCGACTGGAGGTCGCCCAGAATTCCTGGGGCAGGGTTAGGGAATACCCTAAGAGAGCAACCGTAGTCCCTTTCATGGTATAAAACCGGGCACGCCTGGCTTCCGTTATGTTTAGTCCAGCACCAACGGCATCAATACCAACCCGTTGCAGGGCAGCCAGAGTATCAACGAGACCCTGATGGCCATAGTCCATACTATGATTGTTAGCAAGAGTGACCGTGGTTATGCCGGCATCCTTCAAAGCCTCGGCAGCCCGAGGATGGACACGAAAACGAAACGTTTTACCCGTAAACTCACTTCCCCGTATGGTAAGTGGTGCTTCCAGATTTATAAAACTGAGGTCCGCCTGACGCAACAGAGGAGCAACCTGCTTAAAGGGATGACGATAACCATCCCGGGCAACCTGCTCTTCCCAGATGCCCCCCAGCATGACATCACCACCACCGATAATGCTGATTTCAGCGGCTGCAAGTGGGCCAGCCAGCAGCGCGGACAGGACCACTAGCAGTGATAAAAACCTTGATTTGGATTGACGATACTGGTTCATAGTGGTAGATAGTACCTCCGACGCAGAAAAAGAAAAAGGATTTTATATGCTTGACATGAAATACATCCGGGAGAACCTCGACATAGTTGAGGCCTCCTTAAAGACCAGAAGTGCTGATGTAACCCTCGGTGATTTTCGCCATCTCGACAGCGAGCGCAGACGGGTTTTATCCCAGGTAGAGACCCTCAAGGCTCAAAAAAATAGTGCGTCAGAACTGATTGCCCGCACCAAAGACAAAAGTCAGGTTGCCGACACCATCGCCGCTATGAAAAGCTTAAGCGGTGAAATAAAGAGGCTCGAGGAAGAACTGAATACGATTCAGCCCGCCTTGGATGCCCTGCTCCTGACCATTCCGAACCTGCCGGATTCAAGCACCCCCGTCGGTCGTTCCGAGGAGGATAATCAGCTGGTACGCAGTTGGGGGACAAAACCAGATTTTTCCTTTGAGCCGCTCAATCACTGGGACATTGCTGAGCAACTGGGCATCATCGATTTCGAACGGGCCGCCAAACTGACCGGAGCTCGCTTTTCCCTCTACCGGGGAGCGGGCGCCCGCCTTGAACGAGCTTTGATCAACCTTATGCTGGACATGCATACCGAGCAGCATGGCTACACCGAAGTGCTCCCTCCCTTTATGGTAAACCGTGACAGCATGACCGGAACGGGGCAGCTTCCCAAGTTCGAAGAAGACCTCTTCAAACTCAGCGACCCAGAGTATTTTCTGATTCCGACCGCTGAAGTGCCGGTTACCAATATCCACCGGGACGAGATTGTAAAGCGTCATGAACTGCCGATTCGCTATACCGCCTTTACACCCTGCTTTAGGCGTGAAGCCGGTTCCTACGGCAAAGATACCCGTGGCTTAATACGACAGCACCAGTTTAATAAGGTTGAGTTGGTTAGCTTCTGCCACCCACAGGAATCTCAAGCAGAGCTCGAGCGTCTAACCGGCAATGCGGAAGCCATTTTGCAAATGCTTGGCCTGCCCTACCGCGTTATGGCACTCTGTAGTGGAGACATCGGTTTTTCAGCCTGTAAAACCTATGATCTTGAGGTCTGGTTGCCAGGTCAAAGCAGCTACCGCGAGATCTCATCCTGTAGTTCTTTCGGTGACTTTCAGGCCAGACGTGCCAGAATCCGCTTCCGCGAGGACGAGCAGAGTAAACCTGAGTTTGTACATACCTTGAATGGTTCAGGTCTAGCGGTTGGGCGCACCGTCGTAGCAATCTTAGAAAACTATCAGAATGAGGACGGCAGCGTCACCATTCCTCAGGCGCTACGCCCCTACATGGGAGGACGTGAGATTATTTCTTCCTAAAAGGGTCTTGGGTTTTTTGTGAAGCTATGCTATAGAACAAATTCCCCGACGGAGGGGTTGCCGAGTGGTTTAAGGCACCGGTCTTGAAAACCGGCGAGGTGCAAGCCTCCGTGAGTTCGAATCTCACCCCCTCCGCCATTTAAACAACTACCCCTACGGGATAAGAAACCCCTCTGCGCTTTGGCGTGGAGGGGTTTCTTTATTGCTGTCGCTAGACCGTACGTATTAACGCTTAATTGTAAGAATACGCAGAGCAGCAAGGGCAACCATAAGTGGTGCAACAAAATCCCATGCCACCGGAAGGGTTCCCTGCAGAAAGAACGCCAGCGCCATCAGGAATGCGGCCTGTATTCCCCGTACTATCGTACGCCGTAACGGCTCCACCAGAGCCTGGCGATCTTCTGGAGCCAAACGCACCTGCAACTCACCATCTTGAATTGTGTCGAGGACATGCCGGGCTTTATAAACGGTCAAGGGAAGCTGTTCCACCTCATGCCAGATCAGGCTTGCAAGATTATGCCGTTCACCAAGGGCACGGGTCAAATTGGCCTTCAAAACTGGTAGGACATCCTTGATACCGTTATAATTTTCGATAAAACTGGTGCCGAGTCCCTCAATAATGGAGCTGGCACGCATCACATAGATGATTTCCTGGGGCAGCTTAAAGGGATATTCCTTTAAAGCATCCATGACGCCAAAGGCCAACTCCTGCATATTGGAGGCACTCAGCTGCTCATTATCAAAGATTCTAAAAATCTCCTCTGCCAGTACCACCAAATCCTCTTGGGGAGCACTATCCGTAATAATCCCGAGTTTCTTGGTGGCTTGAATGAGCTGATCAAAATCATGATCATAGGCGGCCTTGACCGTCATTATCATGGCACGGCGGGTGGCGTTAGGAATACGGCTAACCATGCCAAAATCTAAAAGTACCAATTCACCCGCTGCCGTAACCAGCAGATTTCCTGGGTGGGGATCGGCATGGAAAAAACCCTTCACTAGCATCTGTTCGACATAGAGTAATACAAGGCGCTCCATAAGCTTGACGGCATCTAGCTGCATGGCGGCAAGTGCCGCCCTGTCGTCGAAGCGGACCCCCTCTTCAAAGCTCATAACCAGAGCATCGTGGCTTGAAAGGGCCGGGTAGGGACACGGGGTTTTGATTCCTAGGTCTGCGTAGGTTTCTCTGAAACGCTCCAGATTGCCGAGCTCGCAGGCCATATCCACTTCCTGGACAATCGTTTTGCGAAAGGCTGCAAGCACCGCCTCAATGGAATTACGTGTATAGGTCGCAAAAAGCGGTCGAAGGACCAAGAGAAAAATGCCGAGAATACGAATATCCTCACGTACGACCCGCTCAATGCCGTTACGGCGTAATTTAACGGCGACCGAATCCCCATTTATAAGTTGAGCTTTATGAACCTGCCCGATGGAGGCGCAAGCAAAGGGGGTTGATTCAAAATGACGGAAACAGGAGCCATCTTTGAAGGCACGCTGGTAGACCTGATGAAAGTCACGCACTGCCATGGCGGGCAAGCGGTCATGCAGCGTTTTAAGGGCCTGCAAATAGGTGTCATCAAAGAAGTCAGCCCGAGTGGCCAGCACTTGGGCGAGCTTGATAAAGCTCGCCCCGAGATGCTCGATGGTGCCAACCAAAGCACGGGGAGAAAGTGGGTGAAGACCGCACCAGCTCTCCCGCCGTTTGATGAGCAGGAAAATCGTCACCAACACCCTAGCAACCCGATAAAGCCGGGCTGGATGATAGAGCCCCATTATGCGGGACATGACTCCCATTAGACGCCGTTATGATGCTGTTTACGGGCGAGCGCCTCTTCAAGGTCTGCTTTTGTCACAAGCCCCAGCTCACCGATAACTTCGCTGATAAGCTCTTTTATGGTCTTTTTCAGATCCTCCCGCTCTGCACTCCCCTTGGAAACAGCCTGTTCAAAAAACTCTCGGGCCTTTTGCTCTGTGGCCTCAACCGTGTCCTTGGCATTTTCCTGTGCTTTTTCTAGTTTTTCCTTTGCAAGTAAGGCAGTACCGATACCAAAATAAACCAGATTTTCAAGCGTTGGTTTCATGACGTTTTCTCCTTTGTCTCGTGAGCCCTTCTTTAATCATCAACAACACCGATTCATGGGCTGCAATTGATGCATCAAGCCCTGCATTACCAATTGCGCCCCGTCCCGTCCAGTCATTACCGGACCTGACATACAAACTTTTCAGCGTCTGGCGTATATGGCTGGCAGCAGCTTCAGAATCCCTTTCAGCCATACCCCTTAAAGTATCATAGACCGCATCGAAGGTCTCTTGATAACGGTCTTCAACGATACGCATTACTGCCATAGTGTCTCCTCCTTTTACATGATTTCTGCTAATGCCATGGCACTTCTGATGGCATCTTCCACCGACGGGCCGTGCAACCAGTCACCACAGACGCCAATACCATCTTGGTAGAGACATGGTGTACCAACCGGTTGCGCCGTAAACCCATAAAGCCAACGGTGGGCCCAGGCTTGTTCATAGGAAAAACTCACCAACCCAAGCCGCGCCAAGAGAGCAGCTTCAAGAGTACGCAAAACCCTATGGGGTGCTTGATCTTTTTGCTGCCATGACCAGGCCGTCTGGGCCTGCACCTGCCAGGTTGCATAAGGAACCCGCCCTGGTTTACGCTCACAGCGCACCACCCGCTTCAATACCTCATCGTCACAGAGCATGACATCTGCCGTAACACCCGGGGCTTCAACATGTTCAAAAACCCCTACCCAACAGCAGGCCATCTCCGCCTGATCAACGGCTAACACCAAATCCGACACACCATTCAACAGCTCGGCAGTTTGTGGTGCAGGTGCTGTAATAACAACTCGTTCGAACGGGCCATGCAATAAGCCTACAGTATCCCGGAGCTGGTAGCCGCTTGCACACGGCAGTAACGCAGCGATTCTGGTTTCTTTTAGCAGTGGCGTATCACCCATTATACGCTTTGTCAGCATCGCTGTGCTGGGGACGGGAACCAAATACGTCTCCTCTACAGTACTCGTGTGCTGCTGGCTGATACGGGAGACCCGCGCCCCCCATGAAACCAGGGTGCCATCCTGCTGAAAAGGGCGCAAAAAGGCATTAACTTCCGGCAACGTGACGGTGAAGAATGGCGTACCATGGTCAACTGTGCCCCACGAGGTATAACGACTTGAAAGACGGCCACCACTCCCACGCGCCTTATCAAAGAGCGTTATATCATGCCCCTTCTGCCGCAAGAGGTGACTGATTGTCACTCCAGCAATACCAGCCCCTAGTACCGCAACTGTTCCCATAGCAGACCTCTCATTCTTATAATTCTATAATATATATGTTTTTATATTTGTCCACGACAAATTTAGCCAATAGGCTCTCTATATAACCACCGTCCACTCCAACCGGTTTTTTATGGCGGTTCACAGGACAAAAATGCTATAAATACGCATTTACATCGTAAGGAGCCGTTATGAATAATCGCTTTCTTGATGCCTGTTGGGGTAAACCGGTCGACCGCACCCCAGTTTGGCTCATGCGTCAAGCAGGACGCTATCTGCCCGAATATATGGCCGTCCGCTCAAAATGTACCTTTCTAGAACTCTGCAAAACACCGGAACTGGCTGCTGAAGTAACCATCCAGCCGGTCGACATCCTCGGTGTTGATGCGGCAATTCTTTTTTCCGATATTCTGACACCGGTTGAACCGATGGGGCTCAAACTCGACTTTGTCCCGGGACCGGTTTTTGAAAACCCGGTACGCACCATGCAGGATGTGGAGCGCTTGCGCATTCCGAATCCAGAGCAGGATGTACCCTATGTTCTCAAGGCAATTTCCATTCTGCGCAAAGAATTAGCCGGCAGGGTGCCTTTAATCGGCTTTGGCGGAGCACCATTCACCTTGGCCTGCTATATGGTTGAGGGGAAGGGTTCTAAAGACTGGGGTACCATCAAGAAAATGATGTATGCTGCCCCTGAAGTCTATGCAGCCTTAATGGAAAAAATCACCATGATGGACATGGAATACCTGAATGCACAGATTAAGGCAGGGGCCCAGGCTATTCAGATTTTTGACACTTGGGGAGGCATTCTATCCCCCAGCGACTACGAAACCTATGTTCTGCCCTACACAACCCGCCTGATTGAAGGGCTTGACCGGACCCACACCCCTATTATTCATTTCGTAAAGGGAGCGGCCACCATGCTGGACGCCGTCAAGAAAGCGGGCAGTGATGTCATCGGCTTGGATTGGCATGTCAATCTCGGCCAGGCTCGTGATATGCTTGGTCCCGAGATTGCCGTTCAGGGCAACCTCGACCCAACCACCCTATTCGCCCCCAAAGCAGTCATTGAGCGGGAGGTACAGCGTATCCTCGACGAAAACGCAAATCGCCCCGGTCATATTTTTAACCTGGGACACGGTATCCTGCCGACCGTTTCACCTGACCACGCCAAATATATGGTTGAGGCGGTACATCGCCTCTCTGCGAGGTAAGCCATGGCCATTACATTCAAAAACACCGTCGTCTTTGTCACCGATTTGGAAAAGGCCAAGCACTTCTACAGTGAGCTGCTGCAACTACCGCTAGCGGGCGAGAGCCAGATGCTGTTGGAGTATTTTCCGGGCACCACGACCACCCTTGGCGTCGCCTTGGCACTGCAAGACGAAGCCAAGCAACTTGTGGGGCGTCACACTGGCATTACCTTGACCGTTACTGGTCTCAGCGAACTTTGCGAGCGCCTTACTGAAGCGCATGCGACCTTTATAGAGCCATTGGAAGAATCCCCCTGGGGTAAAATGGCCGTGGTCGCCGACCCGGAAGGAAACCAGTACGCCTTAGTGGAGATGCCCGGCGTTTGCTAAAAGGGCTGACATACCTGCTATTTATTCGTTGACGCGCTGCAGTCTGGCATGGTAAGAAAAACGCTATGATTCATATATCTTTTGACACAGCAGCACGAGCTATCACCACCGCGGCAGCGTTGCCGCGGGACCTCTAGTTCTGCCCGAAGCGCTGTGCCGTTATTGATTATCAGCCGTGGGCAAACGCCCACGGCTTTTTTGTGCTGTAATGGTCGTATACACTTTGAAAACATTTAGATTCAATTCAGATAGGTAAGGAGTAATGCAATGCGTGTACAGCTGGTACCACCGGGAACCGGTGAACTGACCTACGAAATCCGCAACATTGTCAATGTCGCCGAAAAACTGCAGCAATGTGGTGTCACCATAAATTGGGAGAACATCGGCGATCCGATTGTAAAAGGGGAGCAGATCCCTCTTTGGATGAAGCATATTGTTGCCGAAGCAGTCATGGATAATGACACCTGGGGCTACTGCCATACCCGAGGTGTTTTAAAAACCCGCGAGTTCATTTGTAATACTACCAATAGCCGTGGCGGTGCCCAGATAACTCCCGATGATATTATCTTTTTTAACGGCCTCGGTGATGCCATTGCAAAGATCTATGGCTGCCTTGAGCCAAGTGCCCGGGTCTTAATGCCATCCCCCTCCTATACTACCCATACCCTTGGCGAAATAGGTCATGCTGGCGCACCGTCCCTACACTTTACCCTCTACCCTGAGCAGGGATGGCAGCCGAACATCGATGAGATGCGAGCAACGATTGTTGCAAATCCTTCCATCTGCGCCATTATGTTCATTAACCCTGACAACCCAACCGGCATGGTCTACACGAAGGAAGTCCTTAAGCAGATAGTCGCGCTGGCAAAAGAGTTTGGCCTCTTCATCATAGCTGATGAGGTCTATATCAATATTGTCTATAACGGATGCAGCACTGTACCGGTTTCAGATGTCATTGGTGATGTACCAGCCATTGCCTTAAAAGGTATTTCAAAGGAGTTTCCTTGGCCTGGGTCACGCTGTGGCTGGATTGAGGTCTATAATGGTCAATCAGATGATCAGTTCCGCAAGTATGTTAACCTGATCTTAACATCTAAGATGAATGAGGTTTGCTCAACAACACTGCCGCAAACCGTTATTCCGGCCATTATGCATCACCCTGAATACCAGCGTTACCTCAGAGACCGTATTAAGCTCTATGAAGCATCGAGTAATATTACCTATAATTATCTGAAAGACGTTCCAGAACTATTGGTCAATCGCACAAACGGTGCTTTCTATATGGCCGTTGCTTTCAAAGAAGGGGTACTTACATCACAGCAGAGCCTAGCGATTGAAAATGATGACGTACGCAACCTGGTTGAGTCACTGGTTAATCAGCCGGGCGTTTCTCCTGACAAGCGCTTTGTGTACTATATACTGGCGACAACCGGCATCTGTACCGTGCCGCTGTCATCCTTTGCGACACCGCTGCAAGGATTTAGGGTCACACTTCTTGAACGTGATGCAGAGGAAACCGATCGAATTTACAAAACACTGGCAAGCAAGATCAAGGAATATATCGCCTCGTAACAGGAACAAAAAAAGGCCCGGTCATCCGGGCCTTTTTTATTCACCACAAATTTTCACAAGAACGCGTTTTCTTCGCATACCATCAAACTCTCCATAAAAAACCTGCTCCCACGGCCCGAGATCAAGCTTTCCCTGAGTAATGGCAATAATCACCTCTCTACCCATAATCGTTCTTTTTAGATGGGCATCCGCGTTATCTTCAAAACCATTGTGCTGGTAGCGGCTGTATGGTTTTTCTGGAGCTAACTGTTCGAGCCAGACCTCAAAATCGTGATGGAGCCCTGACTCATCATCATTGATAAAGACACTAGCTGTTATATGCATTGCATTACAGAGTAAAAAACCCTCCTGGATACCCGAGGACTGTAAACAGGCACGTAGCTCGGCGGTGATATTAATCAGCTCGCGGCGTTTTCTTGTCTCAAACCAGAGTTCCTTACGATATGACTGCATACAGCTCTCCCACAATAGAAAAGCCCGCAACAATCGTTACGGGCTTTTCTATGCTCAACCGACAGTGTCGGTAATTTGTTTGGCGTCCCCTAGGGGATTTGAACCCCTGTCGCCGCCGTGAAAGGGCG
>CAYVYW010000007.1:0-89105 GCA_964456065.1 uncultured Geobacteraceae bacterium | reverse complement strand
TTGGCATAACGGGTTGATTCATAATGTCTATTCGCATTACTTTTCATAATGATTTTATACCATGAAAGGCTTAATCATGCAAATATACTCAAAAAAGACGCCTACCATCCCCGCCCAAAGAGCGAGGCTTTCCCGGCGGGGGTTATGTAATACTATAAGCACCATCATTCAATGCAATACCTGCCGTTTTTCCTGCCTTTTTTTCTTGCACCTCTACGTCAGGTATGATAAGAAATACTGCTTTTAAATTCACACGCCTTGGTAGGACCGGCGGTGTCCCTGATGACTCTCGGGATAGGCAAGGCGGAGGGAAAACCAAAGGAGAGACGTATGTCAAGTATCAGTATGAAGGAATTGCTGGAAGCCGGTGTCCATTTCGGTCACCAAACCAAGCGTTGGAACCCCAAGATGAAGCCGTATATCTTTGGCGCCCGCAACGGTATCTACATCATCGACCTGCAAAAAACCGTCCGTTATTTCAAGACCGCCTACAGCTATGTTAAGGATTCTGCTGAGCAGGGAAATTCCATCCTGTTTGTCGGCACCAAGAAGCAGGCACAAGACTCCATCGCTGAAGAGGCGCTGCGTTGTGGTGGCTACTATGTTAACCATCGCTGGTTAGGTGGCATGCTGACCAACTTCTCAACCGTTAAGCAGAGCATTGAGCGCCTAAAGAAGCTTGAGGCCATGTTCGAAGACGGCACCATTGAGGCATACACCAAGAAGGAAGCTCTGCAGATGGAAAAAGAGCGCCAGAAGCTTGAGAAGGTTCTGGGCGGCATCAAGAATATGACCAAACTGCCGGGGATGATGTTTGTTATCGACCCCAAAAACGAAGAGATTGCTGTCCAAGAAGCTCAAAAGCTGGGCATTCCTGTTGTTGCCATTGTCGATACCAACTGCGATCCTGACGTCATCGACTACGTTATTCCGGGCAATGACGACGCAATCCGCGCCATTCGTCTTCTCACCGCCAAAATTGCTGACGCTGTTCTTGAGGGTGGTGAATCCCGTAATGCAGCACTGCAAAGTGATGCAGAGGGTGACGAAGAAGTACTTGCTGCAGCAATCAGTGACGATGTTGCCTGTGAGGCTTCCGCTGACTAATTGGTCAACGAAGTTTTAATCAGCTGACATTACAAAACTATACGCACACACCACTTGGTAGTGGTGTCGAGAGGATAAAACGATGGCTATAACTGCATCACAAATCAATGAGCTGAGAAAAGCTACCGGCGCCGGTATGCTTGATTGCAAAAAAGCCCTTGAAGAAGTTGGGGGCGACATGGAGCAGGCTGTTGACTTCCTGCGCAAGAAAGGTCTTGCTGCTGCTTCCAAAAAAGCTGGCCGGGCCGCGACAGAAGGTATGGTTGCTGCTGCTGTTAGTGCTGATAATGCAACCGGTATTCTGGTTGAAATCAATAGTGAGACCGACTTTGTTGCCAAGAACGACAAGTTCCAAGACTTCGTCAAACAGATTGCTAACCATGTCCTCGTGAGTGCACCTGCTGATATGGACAGCCTGATGGCACAGCCATACTGTGGTGATAACTCCAAAACCATTCAAACATTGGTAACGGAAGCGATTTCTGTCATTGGCGAGAACATGCAGCTGCGTCGTTTCGCTTCCTTCTCAGCTCCGAACGGGGCTGTTGGTACCTACATTCACGCCGGTGGTAAAATTGGGGTTCTGGTTGAAGCATCCTGTGACAAAGCACCTTCATCTGTAGAAGGGCTTGCTGCCGTCCTGAAAGACGTTGCTATGCATGTAGCAGCTGCTTCCCCGCAGTTCCTCTGCCGTGATGAAGTTCCCGCAGACGTTCTCGAGCGTGAAAAGGAAATCTATCGTTCCAAAGCACGTGAAACGGGTAAGCCTGACAACATCATCGAGAAAATTATTGGCGGTCAGGTCAACAAGTTCTACGGTGACATCTGCCTTCTGGAGCAGGTTTTCGTGAAAGACCCAGACAAGACCATTCAGCAGTTCCTTGATGCCAGCGGCAAAGCGCTTGGCTGCACCATCACCCTGCAGCGCTTCACCAAGTTTGTACTGGGTGAAGGACTTGAGAAAAAAGAATCGGACTTCGCCGCAGAGGTCGCGGCGGCAGCCGGACTGAAATAAGAAAACGGACGCCGGCCACGAAGCCGGCGTTTTCGTATCGGGAGAGAAACTATGGCACGCATGTCCTACACACGGGTTCTTCTCAAACTGTCAGGTGAGTCTTTGGCTGGTGATCAGGGGTATGGTATTGACCCTGCAACCATCAAGACTATCGCCAGTGAAATAAAAGAAGTGGTTGATGCCGGAATCGAGTTGGCCCTCGTTATCGGTGGTGGCAACATTTTTAGGGGCCTGGCAGCGTCATCCAAGGGTATGGATCGGGCCAGCGCCGACTACATGGGAATGCTTGCCACTGTTATGAACTCCTTAGCGATGCAGGACGCCCTTGAAAAACTTGGGGTCTCTACCCGTGTGCTCTCTGCCATTGCGATGCAGGAAGTGGCAGAGCCGTATATCCGCCGCCGCGCCATGCGTCACCTTGAACGGGGCCGTGTTGTCATCTTCGCTGCCGGCACCGGTAACCCCTACTTCACCACTGATACCGCCGCCAGCCTGCGGGCAATGGAGATAAATGCTCAGGTTATTCTCAAGGGAACCAAGGTCGATGGTGTCTACAGTGCCGACCCCAAAAAAGACCCTACCGCTACCCGCTATGATGAGTTATCATATATTGACGTACTGAACAAAAATCTGCAGGTGATGGACGCCACCGCGACATCCCTCTGCATGGACAACAACCTCCCGATCATCGTCTTCGACCTGACGACACCTGGCAACATCAAGAAGGTCATCAGCGGCGAGTCAATCGGCACCATCGTACAAGGAGCTTGAGGATGTATAAGCCACTAATCAGCGAAATGAAGCAACACATGGATAAGACTGCTGAGGATCTGCGTAAGGAGTATCAGCGGATCAGGACCGGTCGTGCCAGCACAACCCTCCTCGATGAAGTTCTTGTTGATTACTACGGGACACCTTCCTCTCTTTCACAAGTGGCAAACCTTGCGGTTCCTGAACCACGAACCATCACGATAACGCCATGGGAATCCAAGATGATCGGGCCGATCGAAAAAGCCATTCTGAATGCGAATCTTGGCTTGACGCCAGGAAACGACGGCAAACTTATTCGCCTTACCCTGCCGCCTCTGACGGAAGAGCGCCGGAAGGAAATTGTTAAAGGCCTGAAAAAAATGGATGAAGAGCATAAGATTGCGACCCGTAACATCCGTCGTAAGGCCATTGAAGACCTCAAAAAAATGGAAAAAGACAAGCTGATTACGGAAGACGACCTGAAAAAAGCTGAGAAAGAAGTCCAGCAGGTAACCGACGCCCAAATCGCCAAGCTTGACGAGATTCTGTCTCATAAAGAAAAAGAGGTCATGGAAGTCTAAGCATGTCTACCCTGGACCGTACACGTCTCCCCCGTCATTTGGCTATCATCATGGATGGTAATGGCCGTTGGGCCCAGCAGCGTATGCTGAAACGGATAATCGGCCACCAGCGTGGTGTGGAAACGGTCCGTATGGTGGTGGAGCAGGCCTCCTCTCTCGGTATTGGCTACCTGACCCTCTTTGCCTTTTCCACGGAAAACTGGTCACGCCCGAAATCAGAAACTTCGGCACTCATGAGTCTGTTACGGAAGTTTCTGAAAATGGAACTGGCTCGGATGCTCAAGAATAACATTCGTTTTAAGGTTATTGGAGATCGCCGTGAGTTGCCGCCCGAAGCCAATGAGGCACTTGACGAGGCACTGGCTCGCACACAAAACAACACCGGTATGGTTTTAACCCTGGCACTTTCCTACGGAGCCCGTCAGGAGATTACCCGTGCAGCGCGTGCCATTGCAGAAAAAGTTGCCCAAGGCAACCTAAAACCTGAAGAGGTAACAGACACCCTCTTCGCTGAACACCTCGACACCTTCGGTATGCCCGATCCGGACCTTCTGATTCGGACCAGTGGTGAAATGCGTATCAGCAATTTCCTGCTGTGGCAGCTGGCATATACCGAACTATATTTTACCGATATCAACTGGCCTGACTTAACGATTGACGCCTTACATGGTGCTCTTGCTGATTACCAGGCCCGTGAACGCCGCTTCGGAAAAACAAGTGCCCAGGTGGGCGAGGTCTCCTGACCCTATGCAACGCTTACTCACTGCACTGGTTCTCTTACCGATTCTACTCTTGGTCATCATCAAGGGGACTCCATGGATTTTCGCCCTACTGTTAGTACTCTTAACCGGTATTGGCTTACATGAATTCTACCAGATGGCATTTCCCGGTCGGAATCAGGAGTTTCTCCCGTTCTGCTTAATCGGAGCACTGACACCTTTACTGCCGCTTTTGTCAGACATGCGCCTCATCCTTGGTGGTATCACACTCCTCTTCATTGCTGCAGCTTTTCATGTGCTCTTTCGTTTTAGCAGTATTCAAACTGCGGCAAGCGATATTGGGCTTTTAGTGCTCTCACTGATTTACATACCGCTCTTGATGACCCATATTCAGCTGGTACGCCAGCTTGACCATGGTGTAAACTGGTTGCTGCTCATTATGCTGATTGTTATGACCAACGACTCTGCTGCTTATTATACCGGCTGTCGTTTTGGTAAACACCGCCTGTATGAGGCCGTTAGCCCCAAGAAGAGTATTGAAGGTTCACTAGGCGGCCTTGTAGGGAGTTACATCGGCACCTTTGTTGCCAAGTACACCTTTTTCCCTGAACTGGGTCTGATTGATCTGCTGGTGGCCCCCCTGCTTATCGGCAGCATTGGCCAACTGGGCGATCTCTTTGAATCACTGCTAAAGCGTAGTTTTGGGGTTAAAGACTCAGGCACTATTTTCCCCGGCCATGGGGGGGTTCTTGACCGTCTTGATAGCATCATCGTCGCTGCACCAATTACCTATTACTATGCACTGTTCCTCTTTCGTGGAGGGGCCTTATGAAACCTATTGCTATTCTCGGTTCTACCGGTTCAATCGGCTGCAGTACCCTTGAGATTGTTGCTGCCCACCCCGACAAGTTTCGTGTTATCTCCCTCAGTGGTGCAAAAAACCTCGAACTGCTCGCACGTCAAATAAGACAATTCCGGCCCAAGCTGGCAGCAGTAGCTGATGCGGCTGATTTACCGGCTCTGCGAAATATGCTTGGTGCCTGTGACACTGAACTTTTGGCAGGCCAAGAGGGGCTTTGTGCCGTGGCATGCCATCAGGATGTTACAATGGTGGTGGCTGCAATTGTTGGTGCTGCTGGTCTTCTACCAACGGCCCGGGCTATTCAGGCAGGTAAAGATGTCGCTTTGGCCAACAAAGAAACCCTAGTAACCGCCGGCCATCTTTTTATGGAGCTCGTTGCCCAGCACCGCGTACAACTCTATCCGGTGGACAGTGAGCACAGTGCTGTTTTTCAGTCCATTGAAGGTCACCGTAGCCAGGATATCACCAGGATTATTCTAACGGCCTCGGGTGGCCCTTTTCGGGAAACTCCACTGGAACAACTTCAGCATGTAACCGTGGCTGATGCCCTTAATCACCCAAACTGGAATATGGGGCGCAAAATCAGTATTGACTCAGCAACCATGATGAATAAGGGGCTTGAAGTCATCGAAGCCCGCTGGCTTTTCGATGTTACCCCTGAAACTATCAGTGTCAACATCCATCCCCAAAGCATCATCCACTCTATGGTTGAGTATGTGGACGGCTGTGTCATTGCACAGCTCGGTACACCTGACATGAAAGCCCCGATTGCCTATGCCCTTTCCTATCCTCAGCGTGTCAGCTCCGGTGTCAGGCCGCTAGACCTGACGGAGCTCTGCGGTTTATCGTTTTTCAAACCTGACCTTGAGCGCTTCCCCTGTCTGGCACTGGCATACCGTGCCCTTGGTGAAGGGGAAAGTATGCCGGCAGTTATGAATGCCGCCAACGAGGTGGCAGTTGAGGCTTTTTTGGCGGGTCGCATAGGCTATCTTGACATCGCACGCCTGATTGAACAAACCATGGACCGTCATCTGTGCCATGACCTTTGCTCCATTGAAGCTGTACTTGAGGCTAATCGGTGTGGACGCCAGATCGCCCAGGAACTTTTAGCGCATAAAGACAGGACATTATAATGATATTAGTGAATTTCATACTGGTGCTTGGCATCCTGATCTTCGTACATGAACTTGGTCATTTTTTGGTTGCAAAGTGGATGGGGGTACGGGTAGAAAAATTTTCCCTCGGTTTTGGCCCCAAACTGTTCGGTCGCCAAATTGGCGAGACCGAGTATCTCCTGTCAGCCTTCCCGTTAGGGGGCTATGTTAAAATGTTCGGTGAAGGCGGTTTTTCAGAAATCGAATTGATTGAACAGGAATACGAGCGTGAAACAGCTAAGGACAAAGGAGCTGTCCCCTACGCCCTGCCTGAACACGAAAAAGCCCGTTCCTTTGCGCACAAAACCATCCCACAACGTATGGCTATTGTTTTTGCCGGACCGTTATTCAACATGGTTTTTGCCTGGATTCTACTCGTTGCCATTTACGCCATGGGGGTTCCCCTCATGGATGCCCGTATTGGTGAAATCCTTCCGAACCGACCTGCTGCAGCTGCCGGCCTTCAAAAGGGTGATTTAATCACCCAGATTAACGGCACAGCGGTTAGAGACTGGGATGCCTTTTCCAAGCATGTAGGCGCCTCAAACGGCCCGGTCAAGGTAACGGTTGATCGTCAGGGAACGTCAATGGATTTTTCCATGCAGCCGATCTGGAGTGAGACGAAAAACCTCTTTGGTGAAACGGTTAAAAAGCCGGTCATTGGTGTTTCTCCGACCTACGAATTCAGTACCAGCCATTTTAGCCCCTGGGAGGCTATACAGGCTGGCCACGCGAAAGGAATTGAAGTCACCAAATTAACGGTTCTCTCACTGGTGAAGCTGGTGGAAGGTGTTGTGCCCTTAAACTCCATGGGTGGGCCACTTATGATTGCCGATATGGCTAATAAGGCAGCACAAAATGGTGGTGCCAGTTTTATTATGCTGTTAGCGGTCGTTTCCATAAACCTTGGCATTCTAAACTTACTGCCAATACCGGTTCTTGATGGCGGACATCTGCTGTTTTATACAATTGAGGCCATTATTAGGC
Source organism: uncultured Geobacteraceae bacterium (assembly GCA_964456065.1). Lineage (GTDB taxonomy): Bacteria > Desulfobacterota > Desulfuromonadia > Geobacterales > Pseudopelobacteraceae > Trichlorobacter. Next base: position 81,930 of record CAYVYW010000007.1, on the reverse strand, counting down.
GACCTGTTCCAGCAAAGGTTCGTGAGTACGCCAATCAGGCCGGTATGTTGGCCTTGATTGCCCTCATGGTGCTGGCGTTCTACAACGACATTATGCGGTATTTCGTTAATACTAAACTATGATTACGGCGTTCATTGAAACCGCCAGCTCCAGGCTTGGGATCGCCATTACCCGTGACGGTCGTCTGCTGAGTGAGTTGTCGGTTCCAGCACCCGGCGGCACGCAGAACCAGCTTCTCTACCCCTTTTTTGAGCAGGCTCTGACAACAGCCGGTATCATTCTTAGCGATTTAAACCTCCTTGCAACCAGTGCCGGTCCCGGCTCCTTTACCGGCGTTCGTAATGGGCTGGTTATGGTACAGGGTTTGGCCTTCGCTCAAGACATCCCCTGTGTGGCAGTCTCAAGCCTCACCCTGCTTGCCGCCAATCTTTACCATGCCGCCCTACCTGTCTGTGTTATGGTTGATGCACGCAAGCAGGAGGTATATAGTGCCTGCTACCAGGTTCAGGCCTATCCAACTCTTCTTACAGAAGAGAGCGCACTTCCACCAGATACGCTCTGTGGGCAAATACAGGAAACGACCATTTTTGTCGGTGATGGTGCCCTGCTCTATCACGACCGTATTGTTGCACACCTCGGTCGCCGAGCCATCTTTGCTCCTGAGCAGCTTGCAGTTCCTCGCCCGGCTATCGGTTGCCGCCTTGCCGAGCAGCAATTCGCTCATAATGGTCCCTGTCCACCCGAACAGCTTCTTCCCCGCTATTTACGCCTTTCTGAAGCTGAAGTGGCCCTCAACAAACGTCAAAATTGTAACGAGAACAAAAAAATTTAGTTACACTAAAATTTTATTGGCACATTCTCATCTGCTCTGCTATAGTTATTAAAAGTATTAGATTCCTGCTGTTCCGCCGGGATCATCCCCATTCCCTCCGGCTGACGGCCACGACCGCGTGCCTTTTGGCATCGGCCTATCCTTGAGTCCGCAAGGAGGGCTCCATGAACATCCATGAATACCAGGCTAAAGAGATTATCAGCACCTACGGCATTCCAATTCCCCGCAGCAAAGTAACCCTAACCGCCGACCAGGTTGAACGGGCCTCCAAGATGATGGGGGGCACCTGTATTGTAAAAGCCCAAGTCTATGCTGGTGGCAGAGGGAAGGCAGGTGGCGTCAAGGTAGTACACGACCCTGAACAAGCTGCCGAACTGGCCAAGGAGCTTTTTAGTAAGCGCCTTGTTACACACCAAACGGGGCCAGAAGGCTTGAAGGTCCGTAGAATTCTCGTGGAAGAAGCGATTGAGATTGCCCGTGAGTTCTACATTTCCATTACCCTTGACCGTGAGAGCTCCCAATATTGCCTGATTGCATCATCAGAAGGCGGTATGGATATTGAAGAAGTGGCCAAACGCTCACCGGATAAGATTCTGATGTTGCCGATTGACCCCTTGGGGGGGCTTCGTTCATATCAGGTCCGCCGGATTGCCCTTGCCATGGGACTGACCGGTAGCCTCTGCGAGGACTGTGTCGACTTGGCTCTCAACCTGTATCGTTGCTGTCTCGAAAAAGATTGTTCACTGGTTGAGATTAACCCTCTCGTTATCACCAAGGCCGGTTGGCTTTTGGCCATGGATGCCAAAATCTCCTTCGACGACAATGCCGTCTATCGGCACAATGAATATCCTGACATGGTTGATTACTCTCAGCTTGATCCCCTCGAAATCAATGCTGGCAAGTATGACCTCGCTTACATCAAGCTGAGTGGGTCAATCGGCTGCATGGTTAACGGTGCCGGTCTGGCCATGGCAACCCTCGACGTGCTGAAGGAGTTTGGTGGTGAGCCCGCCAACTTCCTTGATGTCGGCGGCGGAGCTACTCGTGAAAAGGTTGCTGAAGCCTTTAAAATCATTCTTGAAGATACCGATGTAAAGGCTGTTTTTGTCAATATTTTTGGCGGCATCATGCGCTGTGATGTCATTGCCCAAGGGATTATCGAAGCAGCCAGCAGCGTGCAATGCAACCTCCCGATTGTGGTACGTATGGACGGCAGCAATGTTGAAGAAGGTAAGCAACTGCTGCTGGAGTCGGGGTTGAATGTCCAGGTCGGTGATAATCTCGGTGACGGTGCCCAAAAAATCGTTGCCATGCTGGAACAGGCATAAAGGAGCAACGCAATGGCTATTCTTATTAACCAAGACTCGAAGGTTCTGGTGCAGGGCATCACCGGCAAAAGCGGCTTATTCCACACCAGACAGTGCAGAGACTATGGCACCAACATCGTAGCAGGGGTGACCCCGGGACGAGGTGGTATGCATATAGATGGTATTCCCGTCTTTAATACGGTAGCAGAAGCAGTACACTTTACCGGTGCAACGGTTTCTATGATATTTGTACCGCCCCCTGGGGCAGCTGATGCAATTCTTGAGGCATGTGAAGCAGAACTCGACCTTGCCGTCTGCATTACTGAGGGGATCCCCGTACGGGACATGGTTGTGGCACGGGCACTTCAAGCCCGCAGCAAAACAACACTGGTTGGCCCCAACTGTCCCGGAGTCATTACCCCCGGCCAATGTAAACTAGGGATTATGCCAGGCTATATCCATATGCCTGGTCCGATTGGAGTTGTCTCCCGCTCAGGCACCTTGACCTATGAGGCGGTAAAGCAACTGACAGACATCGGCCTAGGACAGTCGACCTGCGTTGGTATCGGTGGTGATCCCATCATCGGCATGAAATTCATTGATGTCCTCAAACAGTTTAATGATGACCCCGAAACCAAGGGCGTCTTTTTAATCGGTGAAATTGGCGGTGGTGCTGAAGAAGAGGCTGCCCATTGGATTAAAGCCAACATGAAAAAACCGGTAGCGGCATTCATTGCGGGCAGCACAGCCCCTCCCGGCAAAAGGATGGGACATGCCGGGGCGATTATCACCGGCGGCAAAGGGAAGGCGGAAGATAAAATTCGCACTTTGATCGAGTGCGGTGTCACGGTTTCAACCTCCCCCACCGGCATGGGAAATGCGATGGCAGAAGCGATGCGTAAGGCTTAAACCTCCCGTTTACGGCCCTGTGAACACAGGGCCGTAAACACCCTAAAACCACAACATCTAGAGCCTCTCGGCTTTCTTGACACAAGATATGCCATCATGCATACTGTCAGGTACTTTCTTGGAGGCATACCCACATCATGGAGCAGTCCCTGTCTGATTCCCCTGCAAGTACACCCGCTTTTGTGCACCTGCATCTCCATACCCAGTACTCTCTACTCGATGGTGCCATCCGTATTGACGACCTTATTAAGAAGGCCGTCGCCACCGGCATGCCAGCCGTTGCCATCACTGATCATGGCAACATGTTTGGCGCTGTTGAGCTATATACCAAGTGCCAGAAAGCAAAAATAAAACCGATTATCGGCTGTGAAGTCTATATTGCTCCTGATTCACGTCACTCAAAGGATACCAAAGGTATCTCGGAAGCAGCCTATCACCTGGTACTCCTCTGTGAAAACATGGAGGGATACCGTAATCTCTCCTATTTAACCTCAGCCGGTTATAAAGATGGTTTCTACTACCGCCCTCGTATTGACCGGGCACTGCTTGAACAACATGCAGAGGGTCTCATAGCCTTAAGTGCCTGCCTTAAAGGCGAGGTCGCCATGCTCTGTGGCCGAGGCTATCTCGATGAAGCCCGTGAAACTGCACGTTGGTATAGCAGGCTCTTCCCTGGTCGCTACTATATTGAGATCCAGGAAAACACCCTGCCTGAGCAGGATCGTGTCAATCGTGATCTGGTCCAGATCGCCAAAGAGCTTGACCTCCCGTTGATTGCCACCAATGACTGTCATTATCTAAACCGAGAAGATGCAAAAGCCCACGAAGTGCTGCTATGCATCCAAACCGGTAAAACCATGTCTGACCCGACCCACATGAAATTCTCGGCCGATGAGTTCTTCGTGAAAACACCACAGGAAATGGTTGATGCCTTCCCCTACGCACCGGAAGCAATCACCAATAGCCTCGTTATTGCCGAACGCTGTAATCTCGATTTGCCGTTGGATGACAAATATCACTTTCCCCACTTTGAACCGCCGGAAGGATTAACCCATGACGGCATGCTTGCTAAACTCGCTAAAGAGGGATTGATTGAACGCCTAAAGACCATTCGCCTAAAACGCCCCCAGATGACCGCCGAGGAAGAGCAGGCCTATTGGGACCGTCTCGACATTGAACTTGGCTGCATTGCCCACATGAAGTTTCCGGCTTATTTTCTGATTGTTGCTGATTTTATTAACTGGGCCAAAGAGCAGAATATTCCTGTTGGTCCGGGCCGGGGTTCTGCTGCCGGCTCGCTCGTTGCCTATGCTATCCGAATTACCGATCTTGATCCGCTTCCCTACAATCTGCTCTTCGAACGCTTTTTGAATCCAGAGCGGATTTCCATGCCTGATATTGACGTTGACTTCTGCCAAGATCGTCGCGAAGAGGTCATTGAGTACGTCATTGACAAGTATGGACGGGAACGGGTTTGCCAAATTATCACCTTTGGTACCATGAAAGCCAAGGCGGTTGTACGCGATGTCGGCCGGGCACTGGATATGCCCTACAACGAAGTGGATAAAATTGCCAAACTGATTCCAGAAGACCTCAAGATGACGGTTGAGAAGGCCATTGATCAGGAACCGCAACTTAGGGAAATGGCCGCAGCAGATCCACGGGTGGCACAGCTTCTAGAAACCGCACGCTGCTTAGAAGGACTGGCACGTCATGCCGGAACCCATGCTGCTGGTGTTGTTGTAGCCCCCGACCAGCTTGAAGAGTTCCTTCCCGTCTACAAGGATCAGAAAACCGGCGGTATCAACACCCAGTACTCCATGAAGTATGTTGAAATGGTGGGTCTGGTAAAATTCGACTTCCTTGGATTAAAAAACCTGACCGTCATCCAGAATGCCGTCGACATGGTACGGGCTGGCAAAGACCCCTCCTTTGATATCACTACATTACGGGATGATGACCTAGCCAGCTATGAGTTGATTTCATCCGGCAACACTACCGGTATCTTCCAGCTTGAATCAAGCGGTATGAAAGAAATGCTGGTCAAACTGAAGCCGAACTGTTTTGAAGATATCATCGCTGCCTGCGCTCTTTATCGACCAGGTCCCTTGGGTAGTGGCATGGTTGACGAGTTTATCGACCGCAAGCACGGACGGCGTGAGGTGGTATACGATCTACCCCAGCTTGAACCTATTCTCAAAGACACCTATGGCGTCATTGTGTATCAGGAACAGGTCATGCAGATAGCACGGAGCCTGGCAGGTTACTCCCTTGGTCGTGCCGACCTGTTACGCCGAGCCATGGGTAAAAAAGATCCTACGGTTATGGCAAAGGAGAAGGCGCCTTTCTTAGCTGGAGCCGAACTGCAGAATATTGATCCCAAAAAAGCAGAAGCCATTTTCGACCTGATGGAAAAGTTTGCTGAATATGGCTTCAACAAGTCACACTCAGCGGCCTATGCCTTAATTGCATATCAAACAGCATACTTGAAGGCCCACTATCCTGTGGAGTTCATGGCGGCTTTGCTTTCCTGCGACATGGACAGCACCGACAAGGTCATTAAAAGTATTGCCGACTGCCGTGATCAGGGGATTGAGGTACTTCCCCCTGATATTAATCAGTCGGGCTTGTCTTTTACAGTTGTCGACAAATCGATGCGTTTTGGCCTTGGGGCTGTTAAGGGAGTGGGAAGTGGTGCCGTTGAATCTGTTATTGAAGCCCGGCAAACAGCTCCATTTAGCAGTCTCTTCAATCTCTGTGAACGGGTTGATCTACGGAAGGTCAATCGCCGCGTCTTGGAAGCGCTGATTAAATGTGGGGCTTTTGACAGCCTCCACGGTTGTCGTGCACCACTGATAGCCGTACTGGAAGAGGCCATGAGCTATGGCCAAAAATTCCAGGAGGAACGGGACTCAGCCCAGTGTTCCCTCTTTGGTGATCCGGCAGAGGCTGGTTTGCTGATGGTACCTGAGGTACCCCGTATCGATGACTGGGATGACCGTACGAAGCTTTCCTTTGAAAAGGAGGCACTAGGCTTCCTCATCAGTGGCCATCCCCTTGACCGCTATATCGGGGAGATAAGCCGCCTTGCCAACAGCACCATAGAAGACCTGCCAAAACGTGGCGATGGCAGTGAAATACGGCTCTGCGGCATTGTGACCACCCTGAAGGAAATCACCACAAAAAAGGGGGATCGCATGTGCTTTGCAACAATCGAGGACTTGACCGGCCAGGTAGAGGTCACCATCTTTAGCGATATGTACCTTCCTGCGCAGCAGATGCTGAAGTCTGATGAACCACTTTGTATTACCGGTAAGCTCGAAAAAGGTGAAGCCGGTGTCAAGTTGCTCGTCATGAAGCCCCAAGAGAATCGTCGACGCTTTGGGAATCAGAACAACGTCAATGGTCGTATTTGCCTATTACGTGAAGCACAGATTGAAAAAGTTCGCCAGGTCACCTTGAACTGTCAGCTCCCTGATTTAAACGATCAACAGGTTCTGGCTTTGAAGGCGGTACTCGAACGATTCCCTGGCGATTTGCCCGTCTATATGAGCCTTGAATTGCCAGAGCACAGTATAACGACCGTCAAACTCTCCGACTCACTGAGAGTTGCAGCCTGTGACGAATTTAAAGTAGCGATAGAACGCTGTGTCGGGTATAATGCCGCCGTATTTGAATAACGCCCAATCCTCCTGAGGGAGGCGAGACTACCCCTGCGATTTTGTCGCAGTCCATGAGGTCATACATGGCAGCTCCTGTCTATTTAGAGTTCGAAAAACCGATTGCTGAATTAGAAAAAAAGATTGATGAGTTGCGTGCATTGAGTGATGGCGGTATGAGCGAGGAGATTAGCGCTCTGGAACGGCATGTCACCCAAAAGCGGCTTGAAATCTTTGAAAACCTAACCCGCTGGCAAAAGGCCCAGGTGGCTCGGCACATTAACCGCCCTTTCACCATGGACTACATCCGTATACTCTGTACTGACTTTAACGAGCTCCATGGTGACCGCCTCTATGGTGACGACCCTGCTATTGTTGCCGGTGTTGCCCGTTTTGATGGTGAGCCGGTGTTAGTTGTCGGTCACCAAAAAGGTCGTGACACGAAGGAAAAGGTTTATCGAAACTTCGGCATGCCCAACCCAGAAGGATACCGCAAGGCTCTCCGCCTTTTCCGCATGGCTGAACAGTTTAATATGCCGATCGTTACCTTTGTTGACACCCCAGGCGCCTTTCCTGGCATTGGCGCTGAAGAGCGCGGCCAGGCAGAAGCTATTGCTCGGAACCTGCGCGAGATGGCTGAGCTGACCGTGCCCATTATTGTCTGTATCACTGGTGAAGGGGGCTCTGGCGGTGCGCTGGCGATTGCTGTCGGTAACCGAGTCTTGATGCTCGAGCACTCCATCTATGCCGTCATATCCCCAGAAGGGTGTGCTGCCATTCTCTGGTCCGATGGCAGCAAAGGTTCTCTTGCTGCTGAAGCACTTAAACCTGCTGCTCAGGACATCATTGGACTTGGCGTCATTGATGAAATAATTCATGAGCCAGTTGGTGGTGCCCATAATGATCATGAAGCCACCGCCATGGCACTTGGCTCCGCCATTCGCCGTCACCTTGCCGAACTGAAAGGTATGTCTGGCTCTGAGTTAGTGGAAGACCGCTACCGCAAGTTTCGGGCCATGACACAAATGGCACAGGATTAGGGAGCAACAACGGTAATGGAGGGGCGACTCCCCTAATTTCATGGTATTATGCTACGCCTCCTTCTGATTGCAGCCGGTTGGCTTTCACTCGCCTTAGGTATTGTTGGTGTGGTGGTACCCCTACTCCCCACAACCCCTTTCGTACTTCTGGCGGCGGCCTGTTTTGCCCGTAGTTCCGAACGATTCCACCACTGGTTACTCGGCCATCGCTTCTTCGGGCCGATAATCCAAGGGTACCTCGATGGTAGCGGCATACCACGCCGGGCTAAAGTTACTGCTGTTTCCATGGTCTTACTAACCCTACCCCCCTCAACGGTACTCCTGGTTCCCTCACGTCCAGTCCAGGTCGCCCTGTTTTTGCTTGCTGCCTTGCTGGTGATCTACCTAATGAGGCTTCCAACCAGGAAGGAGAACTGATGAAATTGAAAGCTGTAAAATATCTGCTCTTTGTTGGTGGCGGTGGGGTGATAGGCCTACTCTACAGTTTTGTCAGTCGCTGCACCGGCGGTGGCTGAGCCATGATGTCCAGCCCCTGGTCAGGGGCCCTCTACGGTGCACTGATTGGACTTGCCCTTGCGCTTGTTCCAGGTGAGCAGTCCCCCAAGGATGGTAAGGATTCCTCCACCACCCAGAAAGAAGAGTCATGACGGAGCGTCTTCAAAAAATACTAGCCTCGGCCGGAATCTGTTCCCGTAGAACAGCAGAGGAGTATATCCTTGCAGGAAGAGTTCAGGTAAACGGTACTACCGTCACGGAACTAGGCACCAAAGCCGATCCCCATCACGACACCATCACCCTGGATGGCGCACCGGTACGTCCCGTGGAACGGCAGGTCTATCTGGTACTGCACAAACCAGCTGGCTATGTAACCACCCTCAAAGATCCAAACGGACGTGCACTGGTTAGTGATTTAGTACAAGAGGTCGGAGTACGTCTCTACCCGGTCGGCCGTCTGGACTATAACTCTGAAGGGTTGCTATTAATGACGAACGATGGCGACTGGGCAAACCGTCTTATGCATCCCCGCCATGAGGTCGATAAAGAATACCATGTCCGCGTACGCGGCAAGGTTGATCCACAACAGGTCCAACGTCTCTTGTCCGGTGTTGAACTGGAAGACGGACCATGCAAAGCAGCCGCAGCAAGGATTCTCAAGCAGGACCAGTTAAATGACTGGCTCTCCATAACCATACGGGAAGGGCGAAATCGTCAGGTGCGTCGTATGTGTGCGGCAGTTGGCCTTTCCGTTGTCCGTCTGCGCCGTATTCGTTACGGCACGCTGACCCTTGGTGGCCTTGAACCAGGTCAATACCGCTTACTGAGCAAACAGGAAGCAACTGCCCTCGTACAGCCGGCCCCGAAAGAGAGACCTAAGGGAGTAGAACGGGAAAAGGCCCCGACCGTTAGAGCTGAGCGTACACCCTCAACGAAACGTGAGCGTGCTCCGGCGGGAAAAAGAGAGAATGCGCCGCCAGTAAAACGTGAGCGTACTCCGGTGGGAAAAAGGGAGAATGCACCGGCAGCGAAGCGGGAGCGCGCTCCAGTGGTGAACCAGGAGAATACTCCGGGAACAAAGCGACCTCCCCGTAGAATTATGGTTACAACGCCACGGGATACGAAGCGATGAGTCTGCGCTGTGACCTCCGCTTGAAGGAGCTCCTGCACAACCCACCACCTGAAGGAAGCATGGTAACGGTTCAGGGGTGGGTACGCGCCAATCGAGCCGGAAAACATATTGCCTTCATAACTCTTAATGACGGATCCGAACTTGCCGGACTTCAACTCGTGCTGGATGCCACGCTCCTTGAGGACTACACTAGCGCCACCCGCATCGGTACCGGTGCCGCCATCATTGCCTCCGGCGCGGTCCACCTGACTCCTGGCCACCCCCAACCGCTTGAAATACAGGTACACACAATCACGATAGTTGGTGATAGTGACCCAGAGTACCCCCTACAGAAGAAGCGACATTCATTCGAGTATCTAAGAGAAATTGCTCATTTACGCCCGCGCACCAACACCTTTGGCGCGGTCTTTCGCACTCGTTCCACAATGGCACAGGCTGTCCATCGCTTCTTCGCCGAGCAGGGCTTTCTTTACGTGACCACCCCGATAATTACAGCCAGTGACTGCGAGGGAGCCGGTGAGCTGTTCAACGTCACCACCCATGAGCCAGGGAGCCATGCTTCACCTCAGGATGATTTTTTTGGGACAAAAACAGCCCTCACGGTCAGCGGACAGCTTGAAGGTGAGCTCTTTGCCCAGGCCTTCAGTGCAATTTATACTTTTGGTCCAACATTTCGAGCAGAAAACTCCAATACCCCACGACATGCCGCCGAGTTCTGGATGATTGAGCCGGAAATGGCCTTCGCTGACCTGGCAGACAATGCCGATCTTGCTGAAACCTTCGTTAAAGCGTTGTTGCGCCGTGCACTGGAGGACTTACCTGAGGATTTGGCTTTTTTTGACCGTATGATTGCGCCAGGCCTTTTGGAGCGTATTCGCTCCGTTGCTGAGCATAGCTTCGAGCGCATGAGCTATACCGAAGCAATACGCCATCTTGAAGCAGCACCAAGCGGATTTAGCTATCCCGTATCCTGGGGAGCCGACTTACAGACGGAACATGAGCGCTATCTCTGCGAGCAGGTGGTTGGTGGCCCTGTTTTCATACTGGACTATCCCCGTGCCATCAAGGCTTTCTATATGCGTGACAACGATGATGGCCGCACCGTTGCCGCCATGGACCTTCTGGTCCCCGGTGTTGGTGAGCTGATTGGAGGTAGTCAGCGGGAAGAACGCCTTGATCGACTTGATACCAAGATGCAGGCCAGCGGTATCGATCCGGCCTCACTCTGGTGGTATCGCGACTCACGCCGCTGGGGTAGCACACCCCATGCAGGCTTTGGTCTCGGCTTTGAACGCTTTTTAATGTATCTGACCGGCATGGAAAACATTCGAGATGTATTGCCGTTCCCCCGCACCCCTCGGCATGCTGCCTTTTAGCCTTAAAATCGTAACGTCGTAAAGATTTGACAGGCTTATGCCATCAAAGGTATACTAATACCATTATGTACTATTTATATAACCATACTGCCACCATCTGCTGCTGACGGCATTCATGTCTGACACCACATCTAACCATACCCCCCCTGTCGATAAGAAGTCCCGTCTGACCCTTCAGGTAAAGCGTATTCTTGATTCGCTTGCTAATCGTGCGGCTATACCGGAAATAGCTCAGCGTAATCGCATGCTTTTGCTCGTGGCTACGGCTCTAATCTTGACGCTCTTGTTGTTGCCGAGCCACCATCTCACAACGGTATCCTACAAACCCGGAGATATTGCAACCTCGGACATACGAGCCAACCAAGAGTATCTGCTGGAAGACCGAGACATCACTAATCAGCTGCGTAAAGAAGCGTTGATTACTGCGCCGGTGGTCTATACCTACTCTGAAACCATTGATGACATGCTGGTCAACGGCTTCAAACAGGCCTTTGATATTACTGCAGCGCGACGTGCTGAAAATCCAAGCATTTCTCCTGCTGACTTACGTAAACTGCTTGAGCCCGTGCTTGGCGTCCAACTCGCCGAAGGGGAGTTACGTTCCCTTTTAAAGGTCAGACAGGCAGCACCAGTCTTACAGGAACTGAAGCAACGCCTCCAGGAACTTTACCGCCGCCGGATTGTACTCGACGGGAAAGTCTTCCGTGCTGATACTAGCAAAGGAATTCAAATTTGCACGGTTGGTGGCACCTGCCTTGAAGGGTCTGCTGCAAGTACCGCTTATACCGAAATTGGTGAGGCAAGACGTATTATCAGCACCCAGCGGCTCTCCTCGGTCCCTGAGGATGTCTCACGTCATCTCCTGGCTCTTTCAGCCAAACGCCTTAAACCAAACACCTTCTTCGACCAAGAAGGGACGGAAGCACGACGGGCTGCCATTACCCGTGATGTAAAGCCGGTTCTCTTCCGTATTCAAAAAGGTGAGATGATTGTGCGGGTCGGAGATCGGATTACCAGTGAGCAGGCACATAAACTAAAGCTACTGCATGATGCAAGCCTTGGTGAAGGGACACTATACAGTATTGTCGGCCTGTTCGGTTTCACGCTGGTTATGGTATACTTCCCCTACCGCTTTGCCACGCGTAATATCAGAAAGTTTAACCCCACCAATACCGATCTGTTAGCAATAGCTCTCTTAATAGTCAGTAGTATTTTTATCTTCAGAATTGGGCAGACTATTTCTTCCAATATCGGGGTGGCTTTCCCTTCAATTGCCCCGTCAACCTATGCTTATTTGTTCCCCTTTGCCGCTGGTGCAATGATTGTCAGAATTCTGCTTAACTCGGAAGTGGCTCTAATTTACTGCGTCATTATGGCGCCAATGGTGGCATTGCTCTTTAGTAATGATCTCTTCATCGGGATGTATGCACTCCTTGGCTCTGTTGTCGGTGCCCACGGGGTTCGCTACTGCCAGAACCGGAGTGTCATTTATACTGCCGGCCTCAAACTGTCAGTCGTCAATTTGGCTATGGGGCTCTGCTTTCAGACCATCAATAGCAACTTGTTCTCTGTACAGACACTTTATGTGGCCATCTTCAGCTTGGTCAGTGCATTACTCTCCGCAATGGTCGTTTCTGCTATCACCCCACTCTTTGAGTCATTATTTCGCTATACTACCAATATCAAGCTGCTGGAACTTGCCAATCTTAACTCACCACTCTTACGTGAGCTGATGATCAAAGCGCCTGGGACCTACCACCATAGCGTTATTGTCGGCAATCTGGTTGAGGCTGCTGCTGAAGCCATCGGCGCAAATCCTCTTTTAGCAAGAGTGTGTGCGTACTACCATGATATCGGCAAGACCACCAAGCCTCTTTACTTTATTGAGAACATGCAAGGCGGTGAAAACCGCCATGACAAGCTAACACCCCACATGAGTGCCTTAATTCTGATATCCCATGTTAAAGATGGGGAGTCACTTGCAAAAGCCCATGGCCTCGGGAAACCGATTATTGATGTTATTAAGCAGCACCATGGAACCGGCTTAATCAAGTTTTTCTACGAACGGGCCAAAGCGCAGGCGGAAGCCACCGGTAGTCAGGTCGACCCACAGGAGTTCCGTTACCCCGGCCCTAAACCACAAACCCGTGAAGCTGGTCTCGTCATGCTAGCAGACGCTATAGAAGCTGCTTCCCGCACGTTGGTAAACCCAACGCCAGACCGCATTCAGGGTATGGTTCAAAAGCTTATCAATAAGATTTTTGCCGACGGACAGCTTGACGAGTGTGAATTAACACTCAAAAACCTGCATGAAATTGCAAAGAGCTTCAACCGCATTCTTGGCGCAATTTTTCATCACCGTATTGAGTATCCGGAGCCGGTCCACAAGGGAAGTAACGGAGGTAAAAAAGCACATGCACATCCTGATTCAGAACCGCCAGCGACGCCACCCAGTCCCGATCCGCCAGCTACGAAAAGTGGCACAGAGGATCTTAAGCGACTTGGGATGTCCTGACGATACCGAGCTTTCGGTTCTGATTGTGGGTGACCGCAGCATGCGGCAATTGAACCGCGAATACCTCGGTAAGGACCGTCCAACGAACGTCATCTCATTTTCCCAGTTGGAGGGGGAGATGGATGGTTTTACTGTTAACACCCTTGGTGATGTTGTCATATCAGCGGATACTGCCCATCGGGAAGCAGAGGAGACGGCACTCGATGGCTACCAACGCATGCTCTACCTCCTGATGCATGGTATCTTACATCTGTGTGGGTATGATCATGAGCGAAGTGGTGAAATTGAAGCTCGAAAAATGCAACGTAAAGAACGCACACTCTGGGAGTTGCTGACGTCAGAAGGACTAACCAGCATACCGCAAAGCTAAAGGAGACAATCGTCGTGGACGAAGGCAGTAGTCGAAGGCCCGGGGGGCTTTTGCAAGCCATAACCCGGATGGTATCGGGTCGTAAAAAAATCACCGAAGAAGAGATTCATGACCTGATCGAAGCAGGTGAGGAAGAGGGAATTGTCAACGAAGAGGAGCGCGAAATGATCAGCGCCATCCTCGAGCTTGATTCCACGATTGCCCGTGAGATTATGGTTCCCCGTACGGACATGGCCGCCATTAGTGTCGATGCCAGTATTCCCGAGACCGTCAATGCTATTCTAGCCTGCGGCCATTCACGCATTCCCGTCTATGAGGGGACCCTCGATAACATTATTGGCCTCCTCTATGCTAAAGATCTCCTCAAACACTGGGGAGAATCAAATCAAAGCATCAACCTGCGGAAACTCACCCGAGAACCATTCTTTACCCCCGAAACACAAACACTTGAGCTGCTCTTACAGGAGTTTAAGCGGAAGAAGGTACACCTTGCAATCGTGGTGGATGAGTATGGTGGCACCTCCGGCCTGGTCACCATTGAGGACCTGCTCGAGCAAATTGTCGGTGATATTCAGGATGAATACGACATGGAAGAGGATCTCTATCAACAACATGCCGATGGTTCTCTCACCACCGATGCCCGTCTCCCGATTGAAGAGCTTGAAAACCTGCTGGGTATTACCATAGAACGGGAGAAATTTGATACTGTCGGCGGACTGGTGGTGCATCTGGCCGACGGCATTCCGACCGCCGGTACCCATATCGACAGTGAACAGTTCCATATAACCATTCTCGAAGCAGACCCACGCAAAGTAAAACGAGTCCGCATCGAACCACATACCGGCGACGTACATTCTACCGTCCCGTGAAAGCTTGCATCCCCCGTCACGGAGGAAGACTACGCATGGTCTTCCTCTGCCTGGTAAGTTCCCTACTCTATGCGGGTGCTTTTCCCGCCGTTGAAATACCATACCTGGCCTGGTTTGCACTGATTCCCCTATTGTATGCTGCCCAAGGACTTACACCACTACAGGCCTTTCGTACCGGCTGGTTTGCCGGTTTTTTAACCTATGCCCTTTTGGTCTACTGGGTCATGATTGTTATGGGGCAGTATGGCAATCTTCCCTGGTATGCCACTATCCCACTCTGGTTTGCTCTTTCCGCTTGGCTCGGGCTCTTCCATGGTCTCGCCCTTTCCTTTTTGCCACGTGCCATACGTCACAACATCCCGATTTGGCTTGTTATGCCAGCGGCCTGGGTTGCTGCAGACTTTTTGCGGGCGACGTTCTTAACCGGTTTTCCCTGGACCATGCTAGGCCACAGTCAGTATCGTATGATTTCCCTGATTCAGATGGCTGATCTTATGGGTGTTTATGGCATTACAGCGCTCGTGGTCCTCGTCAACAGCAGCCTGTATCTCTTCATCGTGCACCGCCAGACAGCCTTACAAACCACCTTGGTCTCACCCCCCATCATCATAAGTGCAATCTGTCTTGCAGCCAGCGTAGGGTATGGCCACGTCCGTCTAAACGAGCCATTGCATGGCGGCCCCCCTATGACAGTCGCACTGATTCAAGCAAATATCGATCAATCGGTTAAATGGTCACCGGAATACCGTGATACCACCATGGATATTTTTAGCCGTTTGAGCCGTACTGCCGCACCTTCACGACCTGACTTAGTTGTCTGGCCCGAAAGTGCAGCACCTTTCAATTTTCAGGAGCGTGGATCCTCTTCAGAACAGATTCAAAACCTAACCAGAGAACTGGGAAGTTACCTTCTGTTTGGTAGTCCGGCCACTGAACAGCGTCAAGGCCGTACCCATTATCTCAACAGTGCTTTTTTACTGCGGCCCGATGGGAGCCAAATCGGACGGGCAGACAAACTACACCTTGTCCCTTTTGGTGAGTATGTTCCCCTTGCCTCCATGCTGCCCTTTGTCAAAAAGATGGTAGCTGGAATCGGAGACTTCAGCCCAGGGACAACGGCCCGTACCTTACCAATGGCCAACACAGCCGTCGGCGTCCTGGTCTGCTATGAAGCAGTCTTCCCTGAGATTGCCAGGCGCTACACTGAAGCCGGCAGCAAAGTACTGGTAAATGTCACAAATGATGCTTGGTTCGGCCGCTCATCAGCTCCGCATCAGCATCTGGCCATGACCGTTTTCCGTGGGATTGAAAACAGAACACCACTTGTTCGGGCTGCAAATACCGGTATTTCAGCCATTATTAACCAACACGGCGTCATTGTGGCCCACAGTGACCTCTTTCGTGAAGCCGTGGTTACCCAGAGTATTACGCCGGGCACGGGCACAAGCTTTTATCAACAGTTTGGCGACATCTTCGCCTGGCTCTGTTTGTCCCTGTGTGGCTGGATTCTGATATTGCAGTGGCGGCAGAAAAAAGGTACAAACAATGCAAAACACCGCTGAACGGAAAGTACGGTATGTATAGAGACGAACGCAGTGCCCTTGATGATCTCACCCGTCGTATTGCATCGCTTCGGAGGTCACTTTGACCTTGAAGGGACACAGGAACGACTTGCTGAACTCGATGCCACCATAGCAGCCCCCGGCTTCTGGGATGATCCCAGTGGCTCGCAGGAAATCCTAAAAACCAGAACGGGCTTAGAAAAACTTGTCACACAATTTCAGCAGGCCGCTCGCCTGTCAGATGATATAAACGTCCTGATTGAACTTGGCAGTGAAGCCTCTGATACTGAAACCCTGCGTGAGACTAAGCAGGTCGTGCATGAACTCAGTACGCTGGTTGATCTGATGGAATTTCAGCGTATGCTGTCGGGCACCCATGATCAAAACAGCTGCTTTATTACCGTAACCCCTGGAGCCGGTGGTACCGAGTCCCAGGACTGGGCCGGTATGCTCCTACGCATGCTGATGCGCTATAGTGAGAAAAAAGGCTGGAAGGTAACCCTCACCGACTATCAAGATGGCGATGAAGCAGGTATTAAATCAGCTACGTTTGCCGTGGGTGGGGAGTATGCCTACGGTCACCTCAAAGCTGAGGCTGGAGTCCACCGCCTGGTACGCCTTTCCCCCTTTGACAGTAACAACCGTCGCCATACCTCCTTTGCATCTGTTTTCGTCTTCCCAGAGATTGCAGAGGAGGAAATAGAAATAAAAATCCCCGAGTCTGATTTGCGGGTAGACACCTTTCGTTCTAGTGGTGCTGGTGGCCAGCACGTCAATACAACAGACTCAGCGGTCCGTATTACGCACTTGCCAACTGGTATTGTGGTGGCGTGCCAGTCTGAGCGTAGTCAGATTATGAACCGTGCAACCGCCATGCGGGTTTTGATGGCGAAACTCTATGAACGTGAGATGGAAGAACGAAACGCCAAGGCCAGTGAACTGGCGGGCGAGAAAAAGGATATCGGCTGGGGAAGCCAGATCCGTTCCTATGTCCTCCATCCCTACAAAATGGTAAAAGACTTACGAACCGGTGTAGAATCATCCCAGCCAGATGTGGTATTGGATGGGGAACTCGACCAGTTTGTTCTTCCCTTCTTAATGGGAGTACGACGTGAGGTGCGTGATGATGACTAAACAACGGGTATGTGCCGTTGTAACTGCCATAGCAGTTGCCACCGGCATGCTGGAGACATCCCAACTACTGGCAGCACCAAAGCCTTTCCCTGCTCCTGCAACCACAGCAGTTAAGGGCATTACCAAAGTAGGGTATGCCATTCAACTGGGTGCCTTCTCCGATGTCAAAAATGCGGAACGGCTGGCTAACCAGTTACAGAATAAGGGGCTTGATGCCTTCTATTACCGTAAGGACAACGGTATTTATGCGGTGCGTTTTGGCAGCTTCCCAACCCGGGAAAAGGCCTTGGTAACGGCCCGTAAACTTGTGGCAGACAAGGTCATTGATCATTATTATGTTACTCCCCCTAATGAAGTTGTCTTCAAGGATGGAGCGGTAAAGGCTTTACCGAAGCAGATGCAGGATACCCGTCTGCCCGCCATAAGCTCCCCCTTTGCGAGTAAAAAACCTGAGCCACCACCGCCAGCAAGCACGAAACCAGCCGAGCCGGCAGCCGAGAAGCCACTCATAGCGACCCGTCCTGGAGAAAAGGACATGGGCAGTATTGTGGCCAGAACAGCTGAGCGTTTCGTAGGGATACCGTATCAATGGGGTGGCAACACCGTGGTGGATGGTCTTGATTGTAGCGGCTTCGTACGGGCAGTTTACAACCTCTGTGGCGTTAACATCCCCCGCACTTCCCGTGATCAGTTTCAAACCGGTAATGCGGTATCGTTAGCTGATCTGCGCGATGGTGACCTCGTCTTCTTCGGTGCATCCGAGCACTCCATCAATCATGTCGGCATTTATGTTGGTAATGGTCGCTTTGTGCATGCCCCGCGCCGTGGTGAGGATATAAAAATCACCTCGGTTTCCGAACCGTATTTTTCCAAGCGCTTCGTGGGAGCGAAACGCTATTTCCAACCGGCAGGAGTCTCCTAATGGCTATTATCAAACCTTTCATGGCGGTTCGTCCCCCCATGCACATAGCTGCAAAGGTTGCCGCCCTTCCCTATGATGTTATGGACGTTGAAGAGGCACGCACCATGGCCGGTGATAACGAGGCCTCATTTCTGCACATTTCCCGTCCTGAAATCGACCTGGATCCCAGTGTTGATCCTTACGACCAATCTGTTCACGAGCAGGGAGCCGCCAATCTGGCTGCTTTCATGGAGCGCGGCGTCCTCATACAAGACCCCATAGACTGCTACTATATCTATCGCCAGCGGATGGGAACCATTACACAGACAGGCCTGGTGGCCTGTTCAGCAGTTGACGACTATGTCAACGGCATTATCAAAAAACATGAACATACCAGAGCTGATAAGGAAGAAGACCGTATTCGCCATATCGACACTCTCGATGCAAATGATGAACCGGTTTTCTATATTTTTAGAAACCACCCGGAAATGGAAATGATTCTGCAAGGGGCGAGTTATGAACCCCCTGACTACCATTTCACAACTGATGATGGTGTTTCTCATACGTTCTGGGTTGTTGCTGATCAGGAGCTTATTCAGCACATCACAACTATCTTTGCGGCCATCCCTACCCTCTATGTCGCCGATGGTCACCACCGTAGTGCCGCTGCCGCCAAAGTTCGGGATCTGCGACAAGCCGCCAATCCGGACCACACGGGCAATGAAGAGTACAATTTCTTTCTGACCGTTATTTTCCCTGAAAGTCAGCTCAATATCATGCCCTACAATCGTGTGGTGAAGGATTTATACGGCCTTGCGCCTGATGCATTCCTTGCTAAAATCAGCACAACATTCACGGTCGAGCCTTCCGAATGCGCCGTTACGCCACTTGAGCGGCACCAATTCGGCATGTATCTCGATGGTCGCTGGTATACCCTAAGCGCTCCGAAAGGTCTTGCCGACGAAGGAAATACCGTTGGTCGCCTTGATGTCTCTATTTTACAAAATCACCTGCTCCATCCTGTTTTGGGAATAGAAAACCCCCGTACCGATAAACGCATCAGTTTTGTAGGGGGTATCAGAGGGGTAGATGAGCTCGTTCGTCTTGTAGATGGCGGGGATTATCGTGTCGCCTTCTCCATGTTCCCAACCGGTATTCAGGAGTTAATGGATCTGGCAGATGACGACCAGATTATGCCCCCGAAATCGACTTGGTTCGAGCCGAAGTTACGGAGTGGTCTCTTCGTTCACCTGCTGGGTGCTCACTCCTGATGCGGTACTGGCTTTTCAAATCAGAGCCGGGTTGCTTCTCTTTTCAGGACCTCCAGGAGCGTCCTGAAAGCACTGAGCACTGGGATGGTGTACGTAATTTTCAAGCCCGTAATTTTCTTCGTGACGATATTGCGGTTGGTGATCAGATACTCTTTTATCATAGCTCCATTGCCATACCGGCGGTGATTGGGCTGTGTACCGTTGTTAGAAGTGGCTATCCTGACCACACGGCACAGGATCCAACGGGGGAACATTTCGATCCAAAGGCCACCCCCCAAAACCCTATCTGGTATATGGTTGATGTTAAGGCTATACGGAGCTTCCCCCATGAAGTTCCCCTCAGCGTCATTAAAGAGCATCCAAAACTGCAGGATATGCCTCTCGTGAAGAGAAGTAGACTTTCCGTACAACCGGTTAGCCCCAGCGAGTTTGAAACCATTCTTACCTTAGCCAACGGATAGGTGCTTACAGTTAGCAACAGGGAAATGCTCCCTTCACGGTACCCACTCAAAAAGCCCGGCACAATATGCCGGGCTTTTCATTCAATGGGGAACTCTGTAACTCGTGGCTGTCAAGAAGCCTTATGACTTCAAGTAAATTTCTACCTTCGCTTTTTTCAGCTGCTCAACCTGAAGCGTATCAAGGGCCTGACCTAGCCGTTGTTGCTGAAGCTCTTCCAGAATACTCTGACGTGCCGCTTCAAGAGGGATAGTTCCTGCAGCACGGCGATCAGTGAGTTTAATAAGGTGGTAACCAAATTGTGTGCTGACAATGCCACTTACCTGACCTGGCTTAAGTGCAAAAGCAGCCTCTTCAAACGGTTTCACCATCTGGCCCCGCCCGAAAAACTGTAAGTCTCCGCCCTTACTGCCACTGGGACAGGCGGAATGTTTTTTGGCCAGTTCTTCAAAAGCTGCGCCAGACTGTAACTGCTTCTCGATAGCCTCCATGGTAACACGGGCTTTTTCACGATCAGCAGGTGTCGCCGTTTCAGCAACGGCAATCAGGATGTGGCTCGCCCGCACTCCCTCTTCCTGCTTAAAAGCCTGGGGATTGGCGGCATAGAAAGCTTTGATATCCAGCTCACTCGGCGTGATACTCGGTATGACGACTGTTTTGACATAGTTTTCGAGCACAACATTGAAGACGACCAGTTTTTGGAAGATTTCCTCATTAATACCCTGTTCGGCTAATGCAGCTTGAAAGCTTTTTTGGTCAGGGAATCGTCCTTTTAACTCACTGATGGTTGCCGTGACCTGCTTGTCGCGATCAGCAAAAGGATGCTGCTGAGCCACCTGGTAGAGCAGTTCGGCACCTATCATGCGGTCAAGCACGACCCGCTGCAAATCGGCAGGTTTTTGCGTATCCGTTACACCATGGTGACCACCTGAACGGCGCTTGGTAAAATTAGTAATTTCCTTCTCTAAATCAGCACCACGAATCTCTACGCCGTTAACGCGTGCAACAACCGCCGGCAAGGCAAGCGCTGCCACACTACTCTGCTTTTTCTTGGTTGGCGTGGCCCCAACAACGGAAGGAATAACCAGGCTAAACGCAACAGCCGCAACACAAAGCACTTTTTTACTTTCACTAAAAATATACACAACACCTCTCCTTGCATTAAGAAGGTCTCATTCTTTAACCTTCTGTTTTTGTTGTTTTTAAAATAAATTGTCCTTGCTGATGGCGATACTATAGCAGTATAAAGATTTTATCTAAAGAAACCATTTTACATTTTTGCAACAATGCGCTACATTAATGAGAACAGTAAAACATAGTTTGTTTCCGCCACGGTAAGGAGGAGGGCAATGCACAGAGTTCTGGTTGTTGACGATGATTTCGCTATTGCCAAGCAGATTCGCTCTATCTTGCATTCCACAACTGATTTTGAGTGCGTTGGCCATGCCAAAAATGGTGCAGAGGCCATCAAACTGAATCACACCGAAGACCCCGACATTATCTGTATGGACATGCAGATGCCTGGCATGGATGGCTTAACCGCAGTACGCAGTCTGGTTAAACTCGACAAAACCGTCAAAATTGTCATGATTACCAGTTTTGGCACCATATCAAGTTGGTGCGCCGAGGCACTTAAAGCCGGTGCACGGGAAATCATTACCAAACCTTTTGATGCCGAAACCCTCTTAACGGTACTTCGAGCTCTCTAATCAGCTACCTATCTCCCGCTTGTGTACCATAGAGAATCAGTTGCAGTTCAGCACTATATTTTCCTTCTCGATCCCTGACCACCAGCGGCTCTTGAAAGGATAATGCCACACCTCGACTTCCCTTCACCAGCGTTATCAGCACTAACTTAGCTTTCTTACCTTCTCGACCATAGACCGGCCGTAGTGCCACAACGGTTAAACGTTCTCCCTTGGCAGTCAGAACCAGTTCAGCCAGACGCTCGCTAGGGTAAATCATGGCAATACGCCCTTTAGGGCTTACCAAATAACGCGCTGCTGCCAGAAAATGTTCAAGACCTGCAGTACTTTCATGGCAACTCTGCCGCCGCGATGGATCAGGACTTAAACGACCGCTATTAGGACGGCGATACGGCGGGTTCATCACCACTAAATCAGCGGTATTGGGATCTAAATAACGCTTTACCTCAATAACATCACCCTGCTGGATCCGCACCTGCTCCTGACAACCGTTTAAAATAACATTAGCCTGGGCAGCTGCCACCGCATCACGAGCATAATCAAGACCGATGACCTGACAGGCAGGTAGTTTTCGGGCCATAACCAAAGCGATGATGCCACTGCCACAGCCTAAATCAATCACCCGTTCTTCATCACCGCGGCAGGCATATTCACAGAGTAGCAACGGATCGAGGCTAAATCGAAATCCGCTTCGCGGCTGCTGTAACGACAAATCAAATCGCTCGAGACGATCATACGAGCACTGTAATGCGCTATCCATGTCGGCGCCTCCTCCAGTCGTACCACCACATCAGCATGAAACAGGCAGCACCACCCAAGGTCACATAACGTCCAATTTTAAACGGAAGGGGGTCAAAACGCCACACAACCTGGTGTGCCCCCGCCGGGATATAAACCCCACGCAAGATATGGTTAACCGGCACCATACGGGTAGGCTTACCATCAATACTGACATACCACCAGTTGTAGTATTTTTCACCAAGGACAAGCAAACGGCTACCACTGGTCTGCGTTACCAGCGTTATGCGGTTCGGTTGATACAGCTTGAGTTCAACACCGTCCGTCTCTGCAGTACCACCCGGCACAAAATCATGGGGGGGAGCATCTTCCACCAAAGCAACACGGCCCGGTTGGAACGATGACTGCATCAAGCGGGTCAGCCGTTCATCACGACCAGGCACGACCTGCACATCTGCTACGGTCCACGCTTTCGGTAACGTGTCACGATTTTCCAAAACCACTGAACCGCTGGTTGCAGTAAATACAGGGTGATATTTTGATGCAAGCCGTGCCGCCTCACGGGTATATGCCTGGGATGATAGCACCAAAAAGCGGACGTTCATCATATCGGGCATACCCGACATCAAGCGGAAGTGATCAAGAAATTCACGGTAACGACGTTCACTGACGGTCACATAGGAGGCCAGGGTTGGTAGATGATAGTCACTGTAATAATGTGATTCCATCTCATCCACCGGCTGTATACGGTCATGGCCAATACGTCCCTCAAGGAAACGCACCACATCCGTTTTAGCAGCTTCTTTATCGGCTGACGGTGGTGTCGTAACCACAAGAAAAATACGGTTAACCCGTGCAAGATCTAACAACGTCATCACAAAAAGTACCGCCAGGAGTGGGCGCTGCCAAGACTGACGGGTGCGGAGCATCCACAAGACGAGGCATGCCATGATGGCAATCACACCGGCGTAACCACTCTCCCGCACCATCTGAGAAACCCGTGTAACAGCCATAGCCTCCCCGCCTGCCTGGTAACGGGTGCCTGCTGTCAGCAAATCCCCCATCCCGGCGGTGATGAGTGTCGGCTGCACCATCAGTACTCCCCACAACAGCACTAACAACAGGCTCAGGCTGACTGGCCAGCGTAGCAGGCCTTTTGACGGCACGGTAGATTCCCGATGCAAGAATTGATCAAGGCCACGCCCCGCAAGAACGGCAAGTGCAAAGGTGGTTACGCACAACACCATCTTGGGAACACGGAAGGTGGAAAAGCCGGGCAGGTAGTCAAACATCAGACGATAGACCGGTGTATACCCCCCCAACGCCATCAACAGGGTTACAAGCACCAGACCAGCATGAAGCCACCCAAGACGATCCCGCATGCGGTAAAAACCGACCGGGGCCAACATCAGTGCAAAAATACCGAGGTAGTCGTTGGTCTGACTCATAACCATACGTCCCCAGTAGTAACTGTGTCCTGGTATCGGCTGATCCCCCTCCTCCTGTCGCGAGAGACCGAAAAACCCTGGAACCGCATAACTGAGGATTTCCTCCGGTGGCATGGACCAGCTCATCCCCTGCTCGGCGGCCATGCCGCCCCCCCGCTCAGACTGCTTAGACCAACTCAATAACGGCGCAAAGGAAATAGCAATAAGACTGAAAAAGAGGAGTAAAAGCACTACCACCATAGCACTATCGCGCATAAGGAATGTTAAACGTTTTCCCGGCGGACGTTCATCCCATAAAAATTGCTGACTGATAACCCAGTACAGACCAACCGTTAGGCAGGTATAAAAGGAAATCTGCCAGTGCATATGGAAGAACTGCAGGGCCAGCAGGAAAGCAACCTGCCCGTAGCGAAGCGGGCGTCGCTCTCGAAGCCCCAGCTCAAGAGCAGCAAGCACCCAGGGGATCCACGCTATGGCCTCAATCTTCTGAATATGTCCGGCATTAATGAGACTGACATGCTCCGTGCCCAATGCCATGATGAGGCCTGCCAGGAAAGCACCAGCACGACCAACACCGATACAGCGGCAATACCAGAATGTCCCAAGACCTGCAAACGCCAGAGCAGCACCGGCGAGCCAAGCTATGTTTGCAGGAAAGGGTATATAATGTTGTAACAAATAACGGTGCACCAAGAGGGTAATGGCATTCCATCCCCCTTCAAGGGAACGGCCACCATCACTAAAGGGCTCCCAACTGGCATGAAAGGCTGCCTGAACGGCCTGGAGATATTCCCAGGGGGTCTGTTCCTGGACCTGCCGAGCAGACCAGAAAAACTGTGTCAGTACGTCTGAGGCCCTAATAATCTGGTGCGTGAAGAGTACCGGCGCCAACGAAGCAAGAATCGCCAGGACCAGTGCAAGTCCCCAGACCCAGTCCTTTTCATGCCAGTCCGTGTGATATCGCCTCATAATCGCCTCCGCAGAGGAGGATTATCCGCCAGGTCCTGATAAATAGCTGCCAGACGATCAATCATGCCAGAGACCGAACAGCCATCGAAAAAAGCACGGCCTGCCTGCACCAGTTCCTGTGAGCGTTGTTGATCCGTTAGACAGGTCACCACAGCGTCAGCCAAAGCAGAGCTATCGTCGAGATCAAAGAGAAAGCCCGTTTTCCCATGACTCACCAGTTCTGGGTGTCCGCCAACCCGTGACACCACCGGTGGCAATCCGGCGTAGGTTCCTTCTGCAATCACAAGCGGTGTACATTCAATCTCAGAGGGGAGCACCAAGACCTTGCCACGGCTATAGGTTTGATAAACGGCCTCACGTGGCATACCATAGACAAAATCAACCGGCAGCTTACGTGCCATCCAACGGGCTAACAGCCTGGAATGCCATGGTTCCTTTCCAATTACCAATAGACGGGCATCGGGAACTTTAGCAAGAATCGCAGGCAGGGCTTTTATAATGCGGGGAAGACCCTTACGAAAATAATCTCCACCCACGAACAGAATGCAGTTCTCCCGTTCTTCCCATGGACGAGGTGTTATTGCGGAGTAATCCAAACCAAAATAAAAGCTGAAATAGCGACGCGGGTGCTCAATCAGGTCAAAGAGAAACCGGCCATGGAGAATCAAGGCATCGATAACGCTAAACCAATGCTGATAACGATAGTGCCTTATTTTTTGCAGAAGGTAACGTAGCGGGGCATCCATACAAAAAAAGTGGAAATAGCGCACCCAGTAATAATCATGAATGTCAACCACCAGGGGACAGCGTAATCGACGTGCCACCACCGGATCAAGATGTTTTAAATTAGTACAGTGGGCAACATCATAATCACCCTCCAGGTCCTGAACATGACGATAGAGGGTTACCGCAAAACGCTTATCAAGCTCCCGCAGGAGGTTAGCCTCATAGGTTCCACTTCCCGTCAGGGATAGGTTCTCCCGTACAAGTAGCAATATCCTTAAACGACCGTTCTTCACGAACGTCCCCGCAGTGCACGCATGAGACGATGGGGCAGACTACCCAGAAGACGATAGTACAGGGGCAAGAGCAGGGCAAATCCGGCAGGAAAGAAGCTTGGGTGGCGCTTGATAATCAGGCGATGCATGGCCATACGCCGTTGTCGGTCCATGGCCTGATTCATGGAGTGTGGTGTGATACGGTAAAAAAAGCCGGTTTGTGCCAGACGGACAGGATGACCGCCCTGCACAAGCAAAGCTATCCAGAAGTCCCAATCCTCACAGCCGTATGTAAACGCCGAACAGTACCCACCAACTGATAACCAGGCCTCTCTACGAAACATGGCGCAGGCAAAAATCAAATTGCTAAAGCGCATGGTCATGGGATGATAAGCAGGAGCAACAATCGGCCCCTGACGGGAGCCGAACAGCTCTCCATGGCAATACACAATTACCGCCGCCGGATCTTTTTGGAACTGCTGACGGGCCTGTGCAATATAATCCGGTCCGATACGGTCATCGGCATCAAGGGGAAGAATCAAGGCTTCATCGCAGGCAGCAATAGCACGATTACGGGCAGCCGCAAGACCGGCATTCTCCTGATGCAAGACGGTAATCAAGGGGTGGGAAAGCCCCTCCAAGACCTCCAGGGTGTGAGGATCATGGGAGCCATCATTGACAATAACGATGCGGTCAGGTAGCGAGGAAGAAGCCAGAACGGAGTCAATAGCCTCCTGAAGAAAATGCCCGTGGTTGTAACAGGGTATGACCACACAAACACGGTCAGACATCGACACAACCGAATAATGAGCGATACGCCGCACGAAAATGGTCAGGGGAGAACTGATCCACAGCATACTGTCGCGCCTGTTCTGAAAGCCAACGGCAGAGATCACGGTCTTGTGCCAAAACCGTGAAGGCTTCCTCAAGCCCTTCTACAACAGCCGTCTCACCACTACCACCCACGAGCCAACCGTTATGTCGGTGGGTAATGAATTCTGCAATGGCACCAACATCGGTTGTAATCGGAATACAGCCACAGACCATTCCTTCCATAAGAGTCAGGGGAAATCCCTCCCGAATAGAACTGATAACAACCGCATCCGCTTGAAGATAGAGACGTTCCAGTTCTTCCCGTTCACGGATGGCCCCGCAAAAGGTTACGGCTTGACGGTCCTCTTCAATAAGGGCTTCTTCAAGCCCTTCACCCACCATGGTTAATGCCACCGGCAAACCAGCTTGACGGACCCGCTGAAAAGCACGCCCGATTAGATGCACGCGCTTTTCATCGCTGGCACGCCCGACATATAAGAGACGTAAAAGTCGGTCAGGACAGCGTTCCTGGTCGACGGACGGCACTTCAACCGCATTGGGCACCACAACAATCCGCTCCTGAAGTTCCTGCTCCAGCTGCGCTTCTTGGTACTGGCTGGCAAGTAGACGTGCTGCTGATTTACTGATAACAACCCGCACATCAAGCAAAGGTGCCACGGGCAACATAAAGTGTTCAGCCGGCCCACCAAAAGCATGGGTAACATCCATAGTGACAACATGGGGTGCAAGATATGGTACGACAAGACCGTAAAAGAGACTGTTGGAGCCCAAAACCACTGGCTCTTTCTGACGGTTGATGAGACCGGCAACAATCGCAACACTCAAGGGATAGCATGGTCGACAGAACCACCACAGATCTAAACACCGTGCTGACTCTTGAAATGCATGCAACCAGGAAGAACGGCCTGAGCGTTTGCTGAACAACACCAGGGGGTGTTGGTCAGCAATACTGCGCACAATCCTGAGGTGGACCTGTTCAGCTCCCCCTACATGATGGAAAGGGAAAATCAAAAAAGGGCCCGTATGCTGCCAGGGAATACGGCTCACCAGCCAGGCGATACGACGAATACCCATCCGCACCACAGGGTGCTGGTTAACCTGGAGAGCAAACTGGTCTGTATTCGAGGCCGGCCAGCTGCCGATCAGTAACTTGATAAATCCTTTAGCGCTTAGTAAAAAAGCATCCCGTATGGCACTAAGCAAGACCCGCTGCTCGAAAAGGCCCCAGGTCTTTTCAGCGAGTCGCTGCTTCAGGAAAAAGCGTTTACTGGCACATTGCACTAACTCGGGAGGGGCTGTGCGGTGCTGACCGGTCAGGGAATTTTCATGCAAACGGTGGCTGACCAGCAGGCGGGGAACTTTGTCAATACGATGACCGGCCACCAAAAGCCGTAACCACAAATCATAATCCTCAGGAATACCAAGGGGAGTTCGGTAGCGAAAGCGCTTCAAGAGTGTCGTTCGTACCATAACGGATGAATGGGCAAGACAATTATACCGAGGCATAGCGAGGGCAATCTCCTCAGCCGTTATGGTCAAACGGTCATCCTCCCAGCTCCCCAGATCAGCACCATGCTCATCAATCAGCGCCACCCGTGTTGCCACAGCAGCACAATCCTTGTGAGCGTCAAGCCACGCAGCTTGTACCGCAAGACGTTCAGGGTGGCAGACATCATCACTGTCCAGAATGGCGCAATAACGGCCACGCGCCAGTGCCAGAGAGCGGTTACGGGCAGCAACAACACCTATGTTTTTCGGGATGCGGTGAATATGCATCCGTGCATCACGGTATGATTCCAGAATGAAAGCGGTGCTATCCGTTGAACCGTCATCAACAACAATTAACTCGAAATCAGACAGACTCTGCACCAAAATACTATCTATGGCGGCGTGCAGGTGTCGGGCCCCGTTATGGACCACCATCAGGACTGAGACCGACGGTATCGGTCGGTCATCCATGCTGTACATCAGCCTCTCCTTTATTACTAAAAAAACGCATATTCAGCAGCACAACAACCACAAGATACGAGGCCGATGAAGCCACAAGTGCCCACCCCATACCAAATGCCCCCCAATGTGGTACCCAGGCACAGCCAAGTAATGCCAGCGTAGCGGCATGCACCACTTTAGCTGACACGTAGATGCCGGGGCGGCCAGCACAATTCCCATACAGCGTAAGAAGCTGTGCCAGCTGAAAAAGTCCAAGTCCCCAAAACAACACCACAAGCAGGCTCGCGGAAGGTACAAACAGCGCTGAAGTACATATCCCAACCAACCAATCAGCCAGAGGATACAAAAGGAATGAACCTACCATCAGCAATATCGTGACCACCAGTACCGTCCCACGAATCATACGACGGGCAGCCGGGGCAAGCAGATTCGCCGCACTGCCACCAGCCCGTTCATACACAAGGGGTATCATCAGCTGATTTACAATGGCAAACAGGATATTAACCGGTGAGGCGGCTAACTGATACAGCGCAGCATAAATACCGACTGCCGCGAGGCCAGAGAACTCTTGCAGAATCCAGCGATCGCCATACAAGCTCACTACCGTAAAAACAGCGTAACCACAAAACGGTAAGGAAAATCGCAGAAACTCCCGGTGGCTTTGCTTGCGGCATTCTGGGCCAGCCAGTGCTTCCGAGATGATAGCACTGCTGCAACGCGCTTTATACCATTGCCAAAGTGCCACGAGCAACGAGCCGACGGCATAACCTACGACGGCCAGCCTGCTGTCATTAACGGCACGAATAAGCATAATCGCAATACTGATCCGAAGCCAGACATCGGCTATTTGAGCCAGGGTTGCACGACGACGGTCACGGGCAGCGTTCTGCCAGGCAAGAAAAATTACCCCAGCACCATTTGCTGCACCATAGGCGATGCCAGCAGCAAGCAGGATTCCCCAAGATCCCCCAAGTGCGACCGTACCCAGGAGGAGAGCCAGGCCGAGTACGACAAAAGAAAAGAGGGCCAGACGCCCCTGTAGCGTCAGCATGGTCTCGAGATAAAGCTTCGTCTGCCCCCGCTCACGATAGACAGCCAGATAGCGAGCAACTGCATTGGAAACGGGATTATGGACGAAACTGGTCAAGAGTCCGGCAATACTTAAACCAAGTGCAAAGGAACCATAACCGCCGGGCCCAAGGGTTACGGTAAGGATTTTAACGCCCGCAATGCCACCGATGAAAGCAGCAGCATGTCCCAAGAGTATCCACCCAAGCTCTGTACCATGACGTGTCAGATATTCCCGTATCGCATCAGCCTGTATCATTTCACTTTCACCAGGCGCTCATAATATCCCACCAGGGTTGCTATCCTGGCATGCCAACTGAGTGTGCGCACAGCCCGCTCCCGCAGGCGATTACCATGGGCAGCAGCTTGTGGCAGATTGGCCAATAACGAAGCGATGGCTTGCCCAAAAGCTGCCCGATTACCAAGGGGTACGTATATACCATCATCTCCGAGGAGCTCTCGGTTAACCTCGGTGTCAAAAGCCACGACCGGCAGGCCGCAGGCCATGTAATTCAAGACCTTCCCGTTTGCCTCCGTTGTCGTAAGTTTCGGGGCCACAGCGACATCACCGGCTGCTAAATAACGCGGAACATCAGCATAGGAAACCCGCCCAGTAACATGAATCATGTCGCTAAGCCCGCGCTGCCGCACCAGTTCGCGATACGGAGCTTCTGGAAACCCCATAATAAGTACCTGAAATGGAGGTCGGCTTTGTAAAAGATCCACCAGCACATCAAGCAGAAAATCAACCCCTTGGTACTGGTTCAACAGGCCGATAAAAACCACCGTAGGCAAGTCTGGAGCCAGGCCGAGTTCTTGACGAATACTACCCCGCTCCTGCGGGGAGAACGTCTGCGTATCGACACCATCAGGTAAGGCGTAGACCGGTATTTGTGGCGAACTGCTCTGAACTTCAACGACCCCGTTACTCGAACTGGTCACCACCAAGTCCGCCAAGCGGTTTATCAATCGTTCAAGCGCACGAAATCCCCGGTGCAAGACAGACCCAGGCCGATAGAAGCCATGGTTTAACGACTCGCCACTCAGACTGCCCTGATAATCGAAGACGAGGGGTACCCCGCTACAGCGGGAAAGCACCCAGCCAATCAAAGCACCTTCGTGGAGATGGGCATGTATTATATCAGGTTTCAATCGTCGGGCAACGCCCCAAGCCTTAATGAGCAACAAGACGTCAAGGTATGGCTTATGCCATGAGGGCCCGGCCTCTCGCTTGGTATACCACGGGACAGGCACACTCCGTTCCACCGGCACCGGTTCTAGAGATCTCCCTAGCGGATAACTCACCACTACAACCTGATGGCCAGCCTTTATGAGTTCTCTAGCCTCCTCATAAATGCGGACATGGCAGCCCCGATCCGAGAAATACGGCGTCGGCGCGAGCATCAAGACCGTATAAGATTTAGTCGCCGTCATCCGGCTTATTGCGCTGCTCACGAATAACATAAATCGGCTTACCCTGCGATTCATGGTACGTTCGAGCGTTCAGCTCACCCAGGAGGCCAAGTGCTATAAACTGGATACCCATAAAAGCGAGAAATGCCGTCAGCAGCAGGAGCGGGTTACGATTCATGCTGGTCCCAGCAAAAATTTTCATGTAGAGCGTTGCTCCCCCACTGAGCAAGGAAAGCATCAGCGCATAAATTCCCCACTTACCAAAAAGCTGGATCGGCTTCGTGGCATAAGACAGGAGAAAGCGGACGGTTATGAGGTCTAGTACGACACGCACCGTCCGTGAAATACCATATTTACTGGTACCGAAGCGGCGCGGATGGTGTCTGACCGGGACCTCGGTAACCCGTGCACCGACCCGAGAGGCAAGAGCCGGCACGAAACGGTGCATCTCGCCATACAGACCGATACCAAGTAGCACCTCTCGGCGATATGCCTTGAGAGTACAGCCATAATCATGGAGGTGGACGCCCGTCATTTTTGAAATAAGTGCATTGGCAATACGTGACGGGAGGGTTCGATTCACGAAAGCATCCTGCCGATCTTTACGCCAGCCGGAAACGACATCATACCCTTCGTTCATTGTTGTCAAAAGAAGCGGAATATCTCCGGGATCATTTTGCAGGTCTCCATCCATAGGGACGATAACCTCACCACGGGCTGCGTCAAAACCGGCTGCCATAGCTGCAGTCTGACCGAAATTTCTACGGAAACGTATGATGCGCCAGCGCTTATTCTCAAGGGCACAGCTCTCTAGGCGCGCAAATGAGGCATCACAGGACCCGTCATCGACACAGATAACCTCATAATCGAGGCCGCTGTCGATCATGGCCGTGGTGACTGCTTCATACATGAGGGGAATATTCTCCTCCTCGTTATAGATAGGAATGACGATACTGACGTCCATGGTTCTCTCCGGGCGCGACGATACGAACGTATCAGTATAGCGTAATCGCACGTTAAACTCCATGATTAGTCGATGAAACAGGAGGTTTTTAGAGCTCATCCCCTGCATAGCGTGTAACGGCAACCTCGCGAGCTGCCTGAGGGTCAACAGGGCGGGCACCGCCCAACAAGCCTGAGATGAGACCAATACCATTACTGAGGTGCATAAGTAGGACAAGGGGAGGGAGCAACAGGGCACTACGCAGATCACCGGTCTGCCGAACCGCTTGCATACCGGTCACCAGACAGATGGCGACATAGACAATAAACGGTAAGGCTAGAAGCAAGGAAGGAAACAAAATCAGCAAAAACAGATACAACCACAAAAAAACAGGTGCCAGAGATACAAGGGGAATACGTCCCGTCAGACGCGTCTGCTGACCGCGTCCACGCCCATATCGAAACATCTGTCGGATGAAAGCAGCAAGAGATTCTCGCTGACTCCGATACACAACCAGATCAGGATCATGTACCAGACGCCCGAGCGAGGCAAGACGGTCCAGAAGCTCATTTTCTTCATTGGGGTAGAGCGCTTCATGCAGCCCCCCCAAGGCTAGAAAAGCATCACGACGAATGGCCAGGTTGCATAAAATAAGTTCCTGCTCTGAACTGTCGCGTAGCACACCACACGAACAGTACCGTGCCCGTACCGCACCAGCACCAATACGTGACCCCAATAACACCCCGATGGTTCGCTGTAAAAGACTATCGCTCTCAGGCGTTAGTGAAGGACCACCAACGGCTACGATGGTGGGGTCTTCCATCAGTTCAGCAAGGCGCGTCAGCCTATCCTCTGGAACAAGGGAGTCATCATCAATAAAATACAGTATCGATCCCTGGGCCATTTGAGCGGCCAGGTTTCGCTGGGAACTGGGGGCGCACCCTTTCGCAACCAACAGTTCAACACCTTCGGTTGGCCAGTTTCCGCGGCTAAAACGCTGTAAAGCAAGCGGCACAAAGCCGGGCTTAATTGGTATGATGACAGAAAAACGAGGCATGGTATCCAGACAGACAAAGACCGGGCTAGCCCGGTCTTTGTCATACGTGATGGTTACGCTTAATTCAGGTTGCCGTAGCTATGGAGACCTGAAAGTAAAAGGTTAACACCAAGGTAACAGAAAATCGTGGCGGCAAAGCCGATAATGGAAAGCCAGGCTGCCCGCTTACCGACCCAGCCCTTGGTGAACCGGGCATGCAGGAAGGCTGCATAGATGAACCAGACAATCAGAGACCAGGTCTCTTTCGGGTCCCAACTCCAATAGGTGCCCCACGCATAGCTGGCCCAGGCTGCACCGGTGATGATACCAAGGGTCAAAAGCGGAAAACCGACCATGATGGCTTTATAGTTTAAGTCATCCAGGACTTTGGTGGGAGGGAAGAGCGCCAGAAGACCTCCCGTTGACGAACTGGAAGCTTCTTCGCTTTTTGCCTTAATCAAATACATAATCGAGACGGCGCACGCCACCGCAAAGGCAGCATAACCAAGGAAGCAGGTCAGAACGTGATACAGAAGCCAGTTACTCTGCAAAGCTGGCATCAACGGATTAATATCACTTGGCAGATAGAGCTGCGCCCAAGCCATGGAAAGAAGCGCAAAAGGCATAACAAAAGCCCCGATAACACGATACTTATACTTGGCGTCAATGATGCCAAAGATCAAGACCGTACTCCAGGCGAAGAAAACGACCGATTCATAGAGATTGGAAAGTGGTGCATGACCAACCCCCATGTCATATGATTCTTTCCAACGCAGTAGTGTCGCTGCAGAATGGAGAACGAAACCGGCCCAGGCCAGCGCGGACCCTGTCAAGCCGACTTTTTGATTACGACCTGCCAAATAGCCAAAAAAGGCCAGCATGGACAGCATGTAGAAAATAGTTGTGGCGTTAAAGAGCTTTGCACTCAACATGATTACCTCTTCCTCCTCTAAGACGCTGAAAGCTCGTTGACGAGCGCTTCAAACTCCAGATTGAATGCCGGTTGATTTTTACTAGCATTCCCGAAGACGCGAACGGAGTCAGGACGAACAACCGCCCAAACCCGCTTATGGGACATAAAAAACGCAACACACAGGCCGGTACACATCAGGAAGCACCCCAGCCAGACAATCCAGGCCCCAGGATCTTTATTAACCTGTAAACCGGTATACATTTTGGCATCTGAGCCAATAAAGCTAAAAATCAAAGCATCTCCCCGCAAGGAGTCACGCTCAGGATCATTTTTAAATACTTTGAAAAATTCTGGCTGACCACCGGCTTTTCTGACACCAAGTGTTGCAGCCATACC
This sequence comes from uncultured Geobacteraceae bacterium, assembly GCA_964456065.1. Taxonomy (GTDB): domain Bacteria; phylum Desulfobacterota; class Desulfuromonadia; order Geobacterales; family Pseudopelobacteraceae; genus Trichlorobacter. Next base: position 47,687 of record CAYVYW010000007.1, on the reverse strand, counting down.
TTCCCCAGGATTTTCCGTCAAATCAACGATGGCGGCAAAACGTCCATCGGGAAGTTTCGTTTCTGCGCCAGGACGGAGTGCGATCCTTTCAGCCTGGCCGCCATTACGTCCCTTAACCGAGAAGAAAAACATACTAGGATCATTAGCCTGGCCATAGCTTGACTGATAGAACGTAATACCATCATAGGACAGCGGATCATTGACAACCACGCGAACATGCTTGTAACCAGGAATTTCCTGCCCGTTTTTTCGCAAGGTCAGAATACTCTTAAACTCCTTTGGCATCTGGCTTGGCCCTTGACCGCCAGGAGCCTCATAGAATGAGACTGAGAATTGATCACAGGTAATCTCAAAGCCAAGGGGTATATCCTTGCCACTGCGTGCTTTAACAGAATTAATGGTCTCCCCTTCGACAATGGCCGCAAAAGCCTTAAAGCCGAAGAGTGTCCCAACAATGGCGCCAAGCATAATAACTAAAATGCTGAAGTGCACTACATACACCCCAAGACGGGCCCAAGCATTTTTCTGGACGAAAATATGGGTTTCATCACCTTGGCGGGTTACAACCGGTGTACCGTAGCGTTTCCCTAACTTTGCACTCAACTGCTCCACAACCTGCTCAGTACTGCCTATGATGGTAAGATCTTGGCCAGGAAACGACTTCTTTTGCGCATCGGAGAGCGTTGTCATCGGTTCGGTGACAAATTTAATAATATGGGGAAGACGCTTTATGGAGCAGGCAATCAGGTTGATACTAAAAAGAAGCAGTAAGGCCATGTACCACCAGGAGTGATACATGTCAAAGAAGCCCATTTTTTCATACAGCATACGCTTTGTTTCGCTAATGGTGGCCCAATAACGTTCATCAATATTCGGAAACTGGGGGATAATAGTTCCGATGATAGATGTAACAGCAAGCGTAATCAGAAGGGTTAATGTCAGCTTAAGAGAGCAGAAAAACGTATTGATTTTCTGCAGGGGACTTTCTTGATTACTCACGGCTCAACTCCTGCAACAGGGTGCATGGCCCCTTTATTCACTACTAAAACAGTATAGATTATCTATACCCCATGCTCCGTAAAATGAATAGTGTTTTTTGGACTTAAAAGCCCCAGATATGACTTAAGTCAAAACCATTAATTAGGAATTATTACTATTACCACACTTCTACATAAAAAAAAAGAGGGGCGATGGACGCCCCTCTCATTGTGTAGCTGGCCGTCAAGAAGCATTACTTCTTGTGGCAATCTTTACAACCGGTTGGGCCTTGGCCCATGGCCTTATGGCACTTAACGCAAAGCTGGTTGTGGGCCACGTCCTTGTTGATGGCAACTTTCTTCGGAGCGCCTTCATGGCACTTCGCGCAACCAAGCTTCATGTGCTTTTGGTGCGGGAAAGCAACCTTACCGAACGAACCACCTGGATAGGTGTACGTTGCCTCAACAGCGAATGCTGAGCCAGCAAAAGCCACCAGAGCAATCAGAGCAAGCATAGTCTTTTTCATCTGTACATCCCCCTTTGTAAAATAGTGAACCAAAATCAGGTACGACTATATCGCACTATAACCTTGAAAAGTCAAGCAAAGCCTTACCTGTATTGCTTTCTCAGCGTCCAAGCGCTTTTTTCCCAATATCGCTTCTGAACTGAACACCACGCCAGCGGACACATCCCACAGCCTTATAAACACGCTCAATAGCAGCTGCCACGGTTGCTCCCCGGGCCGTAACCCCAAGGACACGCCCCCCATTTGTTACCAAAACACCATCATGCATTGCGGTGCCGGCATGGAAAACCGTTACGTCACCAACATCTTCGGCCGCACTTATCCCCTCTATGGCATCACCTTTAGGATAATCACCGGGATAGCCTTCTGCGGCCATCACAACACAGATGGTCGCCGCATCATACCACTCAATGGTATGACCTGACAGATTCCCCTGAGCAACGGCCAGCAGTAGTGGTACCAGGTCTGACTTCATGCGCATGAGAAGCGGTTGACATTCAGGATCACCAAAACGGGCATTAAACTCAAGGGTTTTGACCTCGCCATTTTTAATCATCAGCCCGGCATACAGGATACCACTGTAAGGACACCCTTCAGCAGCCATACCATCGACGGCTCGCCGTAAAACCTGTTCCATGGCACGCTGGTGAACGTCGGGAGTAACAACGGGCGCCGGTGAATATGCTCCCATACCGCCGGTGTTGGGGCCTAAATCACCGTCGAAAATAGGTTTGTGATCCTGTGCTGAGGCGAGGGGAATAATCGTTTTGCCATCGGTAATAGCTAAAAAAGAGGCTTCCTCACCCTCAAGGAACTCTTCTATAACAACCCGAGAACCGGCATCACCAAAAGCATTGCCCCCGAGCATATCCTGAACAGCTGCACATGCTTCATCAATTGTTTGGGCAATAATAACGCCCTTGCCAGCGGCCAGACCATCAGCCTTGACAACAATCGGAGCCCCGGTCTTCTTGATAAAGGCCTCCGCCGGAGCCACTTCGGTGAAAACGCCATAGGCTGCGGTCGGAATATTATAGGCATGCATCAGATCTTTTGAGAAAGCCTTACTGGCTTCAATCCTGGCAGCAGCCCGGCTGGGACCAAACACCGTCAGCCCATACTCTTGAAAAAGGTCAACAATCCCTAATGACAACGGGAGTTCAGGGCCAACTACCGTAAGGTCAATCTGCTCATTACGGGCGAAAGCCAGCAGTTTATCTATCTGATCTACCTGAATCGGCACATTAGTAGCCAACTCAGCGGTTCCCGGATTACCAGGCGCACAGTATACCGCCGTCACCAGCGGTGACTGGGCAATTTTCCATACGAGCGCATGCTCACGTCCACCACTTCCCACAACCAAAACCTTCATGTCACACTCCTTGCATCCCTTGTTTATTGTGAAGTCTAGTGGCGGAAATGACGCATCGACGTGAAGATCATGGCAATACCATGTTCATTAGCCGCCTGAATAACCTCCTCATCGCGCACACTACCACCTGGCTGAATAATGGCGGTTACACCGGCTTCTGCAGCGGCATCTACACCATCACGGAAGGGGAAGAAGGCATCGGAGGCAAGCACGGTCCCCGAAATGGGCAGAAGTGCTTTTTGCACGGCAATCTTTGAGGAATCGACCCGTGACATCTGGCCGGCACCAATACCGACCGTCTGGTCAGCAGAGGTGAAAACAATAGCATTGGACTTGACATGCTTACAAACACGCCAGGCGAAATCCAGACCTGCCAGTTCTTCTGCTGTCGGCTGCCGGCTTGTAACCACACGGCAGTCTGCAGCACTCACCATCCCTAAATCACGGCCTTGCAACAATAAACCACCAGTTACCCGCTTGAGATCAAAACCACTCGCGGTATAGGTATCCAGTAAGGGGACCTGCATAACCCGGACGTTTTTCTTCGCCGTAAAAATAGCCAAAGCCTCATCGTCATAGCCCGGAGCAATAACCGCTTCAAGAAATGTCGATGTCAACTCACGGGCAGCCTCAGCATCAACGGTACAGTTGAAGCCAACAATGCCACCAAAAGCAGAGACAGGATCACACTCACGGGCCTTAAGATAGGAGGAAAGAGGTGAATCACCCAAGGCAACACCGCAGGGGTTGGTGTGCTTGATAATAACGGCTGCTGGTTTACCGGTGAATTCCTTAACGGTCTCGATGGCTGCATCAAGATCGATAATGTTATTAAAGGAGAGTTCTTTGCCTTGTAATTGAATGGCATTGGAAACACATGGCTCACTAATGGTGCGCTCGACATAAAAAGCTGCCGATTGATGCGGATTCTCACCATAACGCAAATCCTGGGCTTTTTTCACCTGCAGTGTAAAGGTCTCAGGATACTCAACTGCCTGCCCCGTAAGGCGGGCACCCAGCCAGTTGGAAATTGCACCGTCATACGCTGCCGTATGCTGATACACCTTAACCGCCAAACCGAAATTCGTCTGCTCGCTGACGGAACCGGCATTGGCAGCCATCTCATCAAGTACCCTCTGATAGTCGCCAGCATCAACCAACACCGTGACATCACGATTATTTTTTGCTGCCGAGCGCAACATGGTGGGACCACCGATATCGATATTCTCAATGGCTTCTTCCATGGTACAGCCGGCATGGGCAACCGTTGCTTCAAAGGGGTAGAGGTTGACAACAACCATGTCGATTGGTTCAATACCATGCTCACGCATTTTTGCCTGATGGTCAGGATTGGAGCGAATACCCAATAAGCCGCCGTGAACCTTTGGATGCAGTGTTTTTACCCGCCCATCTAACATCTCGGGGAACCCGGTGAACTCAGAAACATCTTTCACCGTCAGCCCAGCTTCACGGAGCAGCTTTGCAGTGCCACCCGTAGAAAGCAGCTCAACCCCGTAGCCAGCCAGAGCCTTGGAAAATGCAACAACACCTGTCTTGTCGGACACACTTATCAGCGCCCGTGTTATTTTTGCCATGGTACACCTCTCCTATGGATAGTCAGATCAAAAACACCTCTGGCAAATGCCAGAGAAAACCGTATGTATGTAGCAATTTTTTCGTCCTGTGCCAAGCATTTCACAACAGGTTACGTGAGAAGTACCGCATGATCACCACGGGGAAGAATCTCCCCGATAACGTGACAGAAAACACCTTGCTGGGCCGCCATTTCAGCGAAACGCTCTGCCTGAAGCGGCGATAGTGCGATGAGAAGCCCCCCTGAAGTTTGTGGATCGAAAAGCGGCAGCAGACGATCTTCCGGCAGTGCATCCGCCTTGACACTGCCGAGATAGAAGCTACGGTTTTGATAGCAGCCGGCAGGAACCATACCATCTGCAATCTGTTCCATAACACCGCCCATAAGCGGTATGGCATCAAGTTGCAAATGTACCGTAACCCCGGCACCGTTGGCCATCTCACTGGCATGCCCCACTAAACCAAAGCCGGTTACATCCGTACAGGCCGAAGGCTCACACTGACGCATAATCTCCGCAGCTAACCGGTTTAAGGTCCCCATCCAGGCAACGACTTCCTGCTCTTGGTCGGGTGTAGCCAAGCCACCCTTTACCGCAGTATTTAAAATCCCGCTGCCCAAAGGCTTGGTCAATACAAGGCGATCACCAACCCGGGCCGTCGCATTCTTAATAATATGATCAGGATGTACGGTGCCGGTTATGGCCATACCGTATTTTATCTCTGCATCCTCAACGGTGTGACCGCCAACCAGACAGCAGCCAGCTTCATTCAAGGCCTCCTGCCCCCCCATTAAAACCTCGCTGAGTACCCATGGCTCAAGAGAACAGAGGGGAAAAAAGACAATATTCATTGCCGTGAGAGGCAGACCACCCATTGCATACACATCAGAGAGTGCATTCGCAGCTGCAATCCTACCAAATGCTCGCGGATCATCGGCGGGCGGTGTTATAACATCACAGCTTTCCACTAAGGCGCAATCCGGACGCAGGAAATAGACACCCCCATCATCGGACGTTTCAGGTCCCACGAGCAGGTATGGGTCGGCCGGACGTTCAAGTCCAGCCAACGCTTCGGCAAGGCCCTCCGGGCCTAGCTTAGCAGCTCAGCCGGCTGCCGTGACCATTTGGGTCAGGCGGATTTTCTTGTTCGTCATACCTTGATTAGCTCCCAGTGTTAATATAGACGCGTGGCACACGCTTAGACACACCACAGAGCAACTCGTAGGCAATCGTGTTCGAGCGCTCTGCAACTTCTTCTGCATAAAGGGCATGACCATGACGGTCAACGCCCCATAACGTGACTTCATCACCAACCCGCACATCGGGGATATCAGTAACATCCACCATCAGCCAGTCCATACAGACCGTTCCGACAACCGGCACCCGCTGCCCGCGAATAAGTACTTCACCTTTATTGGTCAGAGCCCGGGGATACCCGTCGGCGTACCCGACAGGTACACTGGCAATGCGACAGCGACGTCCCGCGGTAAAACGTCGACCATAGCTAATAGTGGTGCCAGGCTCAACCCATTTCATCATGGCGATGGCACTGCGCAAACGCAAAACCGGCTCAAGCTTTACCTGTCCAGCAAAATCTAGCGAAGGCAGCGCACCATAAAGGACTATACCCGGACGAACCATCGTACAGGCAGGACAACGCTCCCATAGAGCACCGGCGCTATTAGCAATGTGGATATAGGGTGGTGTATAGCCCGCTGCATGTAATTGGGCTACGGCTGCTTCAAAACGTGCAACCTGTAAATCGGTAAAGTAACGACCCTCCTCATCCCCCTCATCTGCCGAGGCAAAATGGGAGAAGAGCCCGTCTACCGCAATATGGTGACAGGAGCTGAGCTCCTCAAGAAAAGCCGGAAGCTCATCAAAGGGAACACCTAGTCGCCCCATACCTGTATCTAACTTTATATGGATTGAGGCCTTACGGAAAAGCCGGGCAGCAGCATGGTCCAAAAGCCTGACCTGTTCAATGGAAAATACCGCGGAAGAGATATTAAATCCAATGCATTTACGCTCCTGGCCGGGGTACATCCCCCCTAGCAGGAGTAGCGGCTTATCAATACCACTTTTACGCAACTGAATCGCCTCAGCTAAAAAGGCAACACCAAACGCATCAACGCCTTGACGCTCCAACTCTCGGCTGACTTCAAGAAAACCGTGGCCGTATGCATCCGCCTTAACAACAGCCAATAGCTTTGTTCTTGCAGGAATACGTTCACGTATCAACCGGTAGTTGTTCCGCAGGGCACCAAGATCAATCTCAGCGAATGTTGGTCTACTTTCTTGCATGCCCGTACGATAGCACGACCATGCGTCACGGGCAATCCGAAACCTCCAACGATTTCGTATACGAGAGAGGATTCCAGTTCCTCAACGACACCACTCTCGGCAAGGAATTCTCATATTGACAGAAGGTTGTGATTTAGGCATAGTCAACAAGCCCTGGGGGAGCCTTGCACGACGAGGCTGAGACGGCAATAGCCAAACCCCTTGAACCTGAACCGGGTAGTGCCGGCGGAGGAAAGCGGCGTATGTGACACCATACCTCAAGATGTGCTGAGGTGCACGCCGCCTGTCCTAAGATGAGACAGTGCGGTTTTTTGTTTTTATGGAGTGAAACATGGCACACGATGCCCATCCTCTGCATATTGTAGCGACAAGGCATGACCAGAGTTTTTCTCTGAACGGCGTCTATTTAATTACTGACCAGGGCGAGGGCCTCACCGAGCGGATCGAAGCAGCATTACGCGGTGGTGTCTGTGCTGTTCAGTATCGTCACAAGGGAGTACTCTCAGAAGCTGACCGGTGTGAAGCAGAGGCCATTCGCTCACAGTGCCAACGCTACGGCGTACCGTTTATTGTAAATGATTCCATAGATATAGCACTTTCACTGCACGCAGATGGTGTCCATTTAGGACAGGATGATGGTACCGTAGCCGAAGCTCGCCAACGCATGGGAGAGCAGGCACTGATTGGTGTATCAACCCATAATCTTGCTGAAGCCGAACGGGCTCAGGCGGATGGTGCCAGCTACATTGGCTTTGGTGCCATGTTCCCAACGGGATCCAAGGACGTTATCCATATGCCAGGGGTGGCAGGACTAGGTGCTATTCGTCAAGCCATCCACATTCCTATTATTGCCATCGGTGGCATAACTCCAAGCAATGCCTGCAGGGTCATTGATGCCGGCGCAGACGGCATTGCCGTCATCTCTGCAGTCTTATCTGCCAAGAACCCAATGGTTGCAGCAGCAGAACTACGCCTGATCGGCAACCGTAAACTGCCTTTGCCGCGCGGTGGCGTTTTAAGTGTCGCTGGAAGTGATAGTGGTGGCGGAGCTGGCGTTCAGGCTGACATCAAAGTCATAACACTCCTCGGCAGCTATGCCTCAAGCGCTATTACCGCCTTAACCATCCAGAACACCATCGGCGTCCATGGCGTACACGCCATCCCCCCTTCCTGTATCCGAGATCAGATTGAGGCTGTCGTTAGTGACCTGCCCGTAGACGTGATTAAAACAGGGATGCTCCACACCCCTGCCGTCACAGCCATGTTAGCTGAATATCTTCGTGATCTACCACACTATATTCCAACGGTCATCGACCCGGTAATGGTTGCAAAGGGTGGTGCATCGCTCCTAGCACGGGAAGCAGTTTCGGTCTTCTGCGCCGAATTACTCCCCCTAACCTACCTTTTAACGCCAAACCTACCTGAGGCAGAGGAATTGCTGGGCCGCCCCATAACCACCATCAGCCAGATGGAAGAGGCAGCTCGTGACCTTGTCGCGATGGGAGCAGCAAACGTATTAATTAAAGGGGGACATCTCAACGGAGCGCGTGCCGTGGATGTTTTGTTTGACGGTAAAAACATACATCATTTTTCAGGCGAGAGAATTGCCACCACAGCAACGCACGGAACCGGCTGTAGTTATGCATCAGCCATAGCGGCCTTTCTGGCACAAGGAGAACCCCTGGTAACGGCGGTAACACAGGCAAAAGAATTTATTATCCGGGCGATTAGGTCAGCACGTCCCATTGGAAAAGGGCATAGTCCCATCAACCATTACCTTGCAGCAAAGGAGTTACAGCATGACCCAGCTTGAAGCAGCACGTAAGGGCATTATAACGGACAAAATGAGAGTCGCGGCACAGGCGGAAGGCGTTGAACCAGAATTCCTTCGGGCCGGAATAGCCAAGGGGACCATGATTATTTGTCATAATGACAAGACCCATCCCCACGGTATTCCCTTAGCTGTCGGAGCCGGCCTGCGTACAAAAGTAAATGCCAACATTGGTACTTCAGCAGATGACACTGATATCACCAAGGAACTGGAAAAAGCACGCGTCGCCGTGAAATACGGTGCAGATGCCATAATGGACCTTTCAACAGGTGGACCGGTTGATGAGATTAGACGTGCCATCGTTGCCGAAACAACGGCATGTATTGGCTCCGTCCCCCTCTATCAGGCCGCTACAGACACCGTACGTATAAAGAAAAAAGCCCTCGTGGATATGACCGTAGATGATATTTTCGAAGGGATCATCAAGCACCTCGATGACGGTGTTGACTTCATCACCGTTCACTGCGGTGTAACACAGGCGACCGTCGAGCGCATGCGCCGTGAAGGCCGGATTATGGATGTTGTTTCACGGGGTGGTGCCTTTACCATCGAATGGATGAGTTACAACAACAAAGAGAACCCTCTCTATGAGCACTTTGATCGTCTTCTGGAAATAACCAAGCGCTATGACGCAACGCTGTCCCTTGGCGACGGTTTCCGCCCTGGCTGCTTGGCTGACGCCACCGACCGGGCCCAAATCCAGGAGCTGATTATTTTGGGAGAATTGACCCAACGGGCATGGGACGCAGGTGTACAGGTCATGATTGAAGGCCCGGGCCATGTCCCCTTACAACAGATTCAGACAAATATTCAGCTGCAAAAACGTCTCTGCCACGGTGCTCCGTTCTATGTCCTCGGGCCTCTGGTTACCGACATTGCACCAGGCTATGATCACATCACCTGTGCTATCGGTGGAGCTATTGCCGGCGCTGCTGGTGCTGACTTCCTTTGCTACGTCACCCCAGCGGAACATCTCGCCCTGCCGGAAATCAATGATGTCCGAGACGGCGTTATCGCTTCGCGCATCGCTGCCCATGCCGCCGACATTGCCAAGGGTGTTCCGGGCGCCATCGAGAAGGACAATGCCATGGCTCTTGCCCGGAAAAAACTCGATTGGGAAGGCCAGTTCGCCATGGCACTCGATCCGGACAAAGCTCGTGAGTATCGTGCCAACTCACCAGTAGCTGAGCATGGTGCCTGCACGATGTGCGGCGAATTCTGTGCCTATAAAGTTATGGATAGCGCCATGGCTCGTAAATAAACTGGGATAATAGATGCAGAAAACGGCTCCTTCTATAAGGAGCCGTTTTCGTTTAAATGACACGCCCTTTGGTGTATAGTCATCTGTATCATGCCCAAGAAGTCTCCTTTTGATACGAAGCGCCCAAATGGAAATACCATTACAGAGCGTTTGGCTCAATTTGTGCCACAGCGCATGCGCCTGTGGCTCGCCTTCTCATGCATACTACATCTCTTACTGGCACTCTATCTGTTCTACGGTAGATATAAAACCCATGACCACAGTCTTAGCAGTGCCGTCATGATAACCCTAGGCAGTAGTCCGGCCAGTGGCACACATAACGCTACCGCATCTTCAGTCGGCACTCCCTCACCAACCATTCGCTCATCACAACATGCCGCTGTGCCACCATCCGCCAGCGCGCCAACGGTGCTCTCTACACCAAAGCGTTTAACAGAAGCTACTGCCAGCATAACAAATGTCAGTCCTTCCACCCACACGGGCACAACAAGCACAGCATCACACAAAGCTACAATTGGTGACCCGACACGTCATAGTGGAAAGAGCGAGAGCGTCTCTAAGGGGAGCACAGGCTTAGCTGGTGGTGGTTCACAGGTGGTTGAGGGCGTTTTTGGACAAGGGGACGGCCCCTCGTTTCGGCACCGAGTGATGCCTGAGTATCCTGCGCAGGCCCGTCGACGCCAACGGGAAGGAGTTGTCCAACTCCGGCTCACCATCAGTGAGACGGGAGTACTACAGCATTGTGAACTTCTCAAAGACCCAGGATTTGGCTTTGCCGAAGCAGCCATACAGGCCATCAAACAATCTCGCTTCACCGCAGGCCGTCGAGACGGCAAACCGGTTAGCATGCGTGTCATACTCCCGATACGCTTCCAGCTAGAAGACAGCTAGCCTATACCATCCGTCCCAAATGTTCGAGAGCCTCCCCTGCTGTCATGGCAACGCCAATATGGGGTGAAATAATCGATGACTCCCTTAGATTTATTCGAAGAACACTCGTCGCCGGGCGACGTCCAAGACGCTCCGACATACCTCGAATACTTGGTATAGCTGTTCCTGCACCAAGTTCAATCACCACCGTACGCCTGCCGTACTGCTCCTCTAAAAAAGCATTAAAAGCAGTATGCTGCTGCTCGGTGCGGTCAGCGATCCACCCCCAATCACCAAACATAAGAATATTAGGGCGGCTTACGGCACCACAACGGTGACAAGAGGGAAGATGCTTCGCACGCATAGTGGTTCGCTCAACAGGTATCTGCTCATGATTCTCCCAGACATGGCGACCACATGGTTTTGTACATTGTAACCAGTGAATTGAACCATGAATCTCAAGCAAGGCTTGTTCGTCAAAACCAGCTTTTTGAAACTGGCCATCAACATTCGACGTGACAACCCAGCTAGCTCGTGCTTCTGTCGTACACCACGATTTCAGAATACTAAAACCGTGGTGGGGTATGGTATCACGATATTGCTGCAGGCGGTGTCCATAGAAGCCCCAGCCAAAGGCAGGGTCCTGTACAAAATGGTCGGGATTCGCACAGTCAACAAAGGACATCCCTAGGGCAGCATACGGAGGATACGCCTGCCAAAAACCATGATTACCCCTAAAATCAGGCAGCCCAGAATCAACACCCATGCCCGCGCCAGCGGTAATAATAATCACCTCTGCATTACGTATCAGTGCGGCCGCCTGCTGCAACCATGCATGGCTCTCCATATGATCTGCTCCCCCTTTCCTTGACAAGCAGTCCTATTTGGTATAGGTAAGAAACCTTCGCCACCTTAGCTCAGTTGGTAGAGCAACTGATTCGTAATCAGTAGGTCGTCAGTTCGATTCTGATAGGTGGCTCCATTACAGTCAAGCACTTACGGGTTATTCCGTGGGTGCTTTTTCTTTCATGGTGTATGTAGCCTGTGGTGTAATAAAGTGCTTTGCTATGGCCCAACGGTAAATCCTACGACAGCTTCGTCCTCACTTGATACTCAACATCCTGACACTCCGCCCAAAAACGATATTCCGAGGCGACACCAGATTTACAGTAGATGGTGCTACTGGCGCTGGCATTACTGATGGCAGGGCAATATTTAGTATACCATAATGGTTCTAGTTTGGGATGCCTCACCGCATGATGGCTGTTTTGGCTACTAATTGGCACCATCAATACGCCATAGTCAAATGAATTCACCAGTTCAACATACGTAAGGTCGGCCCGCATGATGGTGGATGATAGGCTGATAATTTCGCTTGAAATGAATATTATTCGTACTATAATACGGAAAAAACTGATTTAGTTCGGAGTAACCTATGTTTGAATCGGTAATCGTTGACCAGAATCCCCATTGGGATGGGCCCCTCTACCAGGAAGGGATCTCGCGCGGCATTCTCGGTAAGGTAAAGGGTTATCTGGATCTGCCCCACATTGTCGCGCTGGTAGGTGTGCGTCGGTCAGGCAAGAGCACGCTGATGCGGCAGACGATTAACCACCTGATTCGCGACAAGGGGGTACCCGCTCGGAATATACTCTTTCTTAACCTCGAAAACCCGCAATTCAGCCGACACCGGAGCGATGTTTCCTACATTGAGCGGGCCTATGACGATTACCTGAAGCTGGTTGCGCCGGTGGGTCCAGTGTACTGCTGTCTCGATGAGGTGCACTTCTTTCCTGAATGGCAGGTTTTCGTCAAGGCTAAGTATGAGCAGAAGGGGATAAAGTTCATTGTCACCGGATCCAATTCACACCTGCTCACCTCAGAGTTCATCACGCTCCTTTCCGGACGGGCGATGCCGGTGGAGGTGTATCCATTTTCTTTTCCAGAGTTTATTGCCGCCAACGGACTGAGTATCAGCGATGCAGTAGCAGTGACCAAACAGCGTAACCGACTGCGTAAACTTCTTGACGACTACCTCCATTTTGGCGGGTTCCCAGAGACCAGTACGGTGGATCTACCGGAAACAAAAAAAGAGCTTCTGGTGATGTACGCCAGAAATATCCTCTACCAGGACATAGTCCCCCGGTTTAACATCAAAAAGGCTGTTGATCTGGAGAATCTCTTTTTCTACTTGGCGTCGAATATCTCCTCGCTCTACAGTTTTAACAAGTTGGCGGCGCTGGTCGGTCTTAACGATAAGACCGTGAAGGAGTACCTGGGTTATTTCAGCGATGCCTATCTGCTGTTCACGCTCGACTCCTTTGCTTTTTCCGTGAAGGAGCAAATCAAAAGTCCGAAAAAGGTCTATGCCATTGACACCGGGATGGCCGGTGCCGTTGGTTTCAGCTTCAGTGAAAATCTTGGGCATCTCCTAGAAAATCAGGTTTATCTTGATCTGAAACGCCAGGGACATGAAATTTACTACTACAAGACCGGAAATGGCCTTGAGGTTGATTTCGCCTGCTGTACCGGCGGCAAGATCACGCAATTGATCCAGGTCGTGCATACATTAGGGGATGAGAACACACGCAACCGGGAAGTGCGGTCACTGATCAAGGCACTGGAAGAGACCGGATTGGATCGAGGTGAGATCATAACCTATGAGGATGAGGAAGAACTTATGCTTGACGGTAAAATAATACGGCTGATTCCCGCCTTCAAATATCTGATGAACATGGGGGCTGCCTGAGGTGCAGTTGTGTCATAGTGATCACAGCCAACGGCGAAAAGAGCAAATCGCCAGGACTTCATTATGAACTGCAACGTTATCAATTTCTGCTCTCGTGCTCATCGTGAGCATCATCCCTCCATGAGCCGATAAAAGCGCATCCCGTTTTCAAAGAAAACCTTTCTGGCTCCCTCACTACCGAGTGCATCAACAATGACTTGATAATCAGTATGGTCGTAAGGCCGCGGGGCTCTGGTCCCAGGGAGGTCAGTCCCAAACATAAGCCCGTCGGGGTTTTCACGGTACAGCTGCCTAAGTGCCTGAGCAACGTCAAAATCAACCCGGCTAAAGCCGGTTGCTTTCACCATAACTCCTTGAGCAACGAGCCGGGTCAAAAAAGGCAAGCCTTTCCGTGTTAAGCCAAGGTGATCAATACTAACTGCAGGTATCGACACAAGAAGCTCTCCAAGGGCCTCAAGCTTAGCGGCATCAGCATAGAGTTCAACATGCCATCCGGCAAGTTCGTGGACCCTCCAGGCCATTTCACGCAGCATCGCAATATCTTCAGACCCACCCCGCTTCATATTAAAACGAACTGCCCGCACACCACACCGGTCAAGTGCCATAATCTCTGCATCTGCGATGGTCATGGGCACTTGCGTAACCCCAACAAAACCCGGACCAAGTTTTTCCAGAGCATCCACAAGGTATGTTTGGTCAAAAGCTTGAAACGAGCCAGAAACAACGGCTCCACCCACGAGATGATACGGTGCCATAGCATTACGGTATGCATCCACAGTAAAGGTTGGAGGCAGGTAGCCTTGGTTCTCAACTAGTGGGTAGCGAGAGTCGATTATGTGTAAATGTGCATCGAAAACTGACAGGGGGGGCATCTTCTCCATAAACACCTCTTCACTGATATTTTTGAGTATAGTGTTGCAAAAATAATACAGCATGCAAATGCAGAAAAACACACATAAACACTACGGAAAATCATTTTTGAGGTGGCCAATATCCGCCACACCATAATTATTGTGTTTACAATATAATCATAAAACACTATAAGCATTATGTTTTTTATTCGCTCAGTTTTCTGAGTTTACGTTTTTTTGCTTACAAATTAGATAAGGTAGACCTTTTAAATCCTCTATTGGACACCCGAATATCTCGGGACTAAAGGAGACGTTGTGACAAAACAGGTTGACCATATTAACCTCCATACGATGATGACTTCCACGAGCCTCCCGCTCCATCATCATCCGGGCATTAAAAAGCTGCTACGCCAATCCGCAGCAAGTGCCACCATGACACCCGTACACGGCACGGGATGGTTTCTCAATCTCCGCTCGTGGCAACTGACAACCCCCCAGGGTATGCATATCAATCTGACCCCGAATGAATACAGTTTCGTGACACTCCTGGTGAATGCCGAAGGGACACCCGTCAGACGGGATACGATTGCAGAAAAACTCTATGCCCGCTACGACTACCACACTTCGCGTTCCCTTGACTCGCTCGTGAGACGTTTGCGTACAAAGGTCAAAAATGCTGGTGATAATAGTGCCCCTATCAAAACAGCCCACGCCATCGGCTACCTTTTTACCGCTCCAGTAACCACATCGCAACCCCGACAGCCTGTTATTGATTTCGTTATCTAAAGCATGCTTGACTGGCAGCATATCGCAGGGTTTCTTGCGGCCTCCGTTCTGCTAACCATAACACCCGGCCCTGACAACATGCTGGTCTTGGGTCTTGGCATCAGCCGTGGCCGTCATGAAGCCGTGAGAACGGCACTCGGCATGACAAGTGGTATTTTCATTCACACCCTCTTGGCTGCAAGCGGTATTGCAACACTACTGAGGCACGCACCTACCCTCTTCACTATTATCCAGTATGCCGGTGCGACCTATCTGCTTTTCTGCGCCTGGCAGATGCTTAGGAACAAACCACTCAATAAACCGGGAAGTGACCTCACCCCTTCTCGTCACCTCTTCAGACGCGGCCTGATCATGAATCTTTTGAACCCGAAGGTAACGTTGTTCTTTGTGGCCTTTCTACCCCAGTTCATACCAAGAGACGTACCGTTCCCCTTCTTGATTATGTCGGTGTTCGGACTATTGTTTTATGTACAGGCAACCGTTCTTTTCACTTCCCTGGCCTGGGGGGCCGGAGCTATCGGGAACCTGCTGGTACGCCATCCCCGTATCAGTGGGCTTTTGACCTATCTAACTGCTGCGATCTTCAGTGTATTGGCGCTGCGACTTATCATTACCGGCATATAAGAGCCCATACTAAAAACAGCACCAAGTCCGGCCTTGTTTTTTCATGGTAGCTCCCCTATAATGGCTGCATACTTTTTTAGGATTGGTCCATGACAGATACCAGCATTACCCCACGTCATATTCTTATCAGCAATATCAGGCTGATTGGCGACGTTATTCTGTCAACCCCATTGATTGCTCTGCTTAAGCAGGCCTATCCTGATGCCACCATAGACTTTCTCGTCTCACGGGGCACGGGAGAGTTTCTCGAACGTGACCCTGATGTCCGCGCAGTACATTATATAGAGCCGTCTCATGGACGCTCTCTTTTCAAGAGAAACCGCTACCTTCTCACGCTCTTCCGCCAGTATGACCTCGCTATCACCATGAATCCATCAGACCGTGGTTCCATAGCCGTTTTAACCGCCAGCCGGCGTTGGCGGGTCGGCTTTATTCACGGCAGCAGCCCAATAAAAGATGCCTGGAAGCGACTAACTTATAGTCATACTATTAACTACCGGTCACAGCAGCATTACATAAGACTCTGCCAACAGATTGCTGAAGCACTCGGCATAAGGGTTGAGAAACTTGAAGTTCGTGTTAGATGGGATAGTCGTGATGAGGACAAGGTCCGTGAGGAATTAGGGCGTGAAGGGGTTACTAAACCTTTTGTCGTGATACACCCTTTTGCACGCTGGCAGTACAAGTTTTGGTCCTTTGAAAAGTTTGCACAGACAAGCGATCTGCTCGTGGAGCACTACGGCCTGACACCGGTATGGACTTCATCACCGAGCCCGCAGGAAATCCAGGAACTGGAACGGGCCGCAGGCTATTGTAGCCACCCTCCGATATTACTTCCTGGACGCTTTAATCTCAATCAGATGGCCTGCCTCTTACATGAGTCAGCGCTGTTTATCGGCCTCGATACTGCCATTACCCATCTGGCAGCAAGCACGAATACCCCCTTAGTGACCCTTTTCGGTCCTACCTTGGTACATTGTTGGTCACCCTGGGATAATAACGGACCGATCAAGGAACAGTGCCCACTGAAAAACGGAACACAGCGTAGCGGAAATGCCATTGTCATCCAGTCAGAGCGGGACTGTGTCCCCTGTGCACAGGAAGGGTGCAATAATGATCACAAACCACCGCCATGCCTTGCTGAAATCACCCCTGAGCAGGTCTTGGCTGCCGTTGCAGAGTTACTGGGGCCCGGGCCAATTAGGCGGGAAGTCTGATTTCAAAAACCGTCTGCCCAGGCTGACTTGATGCAAGGATAAGGGTTCCGCCGTGGGCTTCCACAATCATACGACTCGTGTAAAGCCCAAGACCGCTTCCTCGCGTTCTCAGTGCCACCCCTTCCTGCCCCCGCTGATATTTTTCAAATAATGCTGACTGGTCAGCGAAGGGTACCCCTTCACCGTGATCCTCAACCGCAATCACCAGCATGCCCAACTCTTCTCGCCCCGTCACCCTGATGGTTCCCATGGCGGTATATTTAATCGCATTATCCAAAAGATTCGACAAAACAACCCGTATGAGCGCAGAATCGAGCTGCCAGCTAGCCGGCATACCCGCAAGATCAAGCTCAAGCTGATGGCGTGGCGACCAATGCACAAGATATGAAGCATCATTAATCAACTGCGCAACATCAACCCAAGCACGAATCGGTGAAAACCCACCCTGCTCCAGACGTTCCATGGTCAGACAGTTTTCAATCAAGAGTGACATGGCAGAAGCTGCCCGCTTAATCTGGCGCGCACGCTCACCCAGCTCATCATCACTTCTAGGGGGAACGGCTGTCAGATTGACAGCAGCGCTATCAACCACCGCCAAGGGTGTTCTGAATTCATGACTAACCATGCTGAGGAAGAGTTTTTGATCCAACAGAACTTTGCGTTCACGAGCAAGCGCCTGTTCCAACTCCTCGCGAATCTTCCTGCGCTCGGTTACATCTCTGCCGATAATGACGACACTCAGTGGCTCTCCCTCATCATTTCTGATGAATTCGGCACTGGACTCAATATAAAAATCTGTTCCGTCTTTGCGGAGCACCCGATATTCCTGTGTCCCTGGGAAATGCCCTTCTTTGATACCGGCGAGGTGTTCCATCGCACGGACACGCTCCTCTGGCGCAACAAGATCCAAGAGCGATAGGCCAACCATCTCCTCAAGACGATTGTACCCAAATAATAGCAGACCGGCACGGTTTACCAGCGTCAGCGTACCATCAAGATCGGTAATACTGATATTTTCGGGCGAAGCTTGGAGGATTGAGCGGAACTGAGACTCACGATAACGCAAAGATACCTGCTGCTCTTGATACTGACGCCCCAGGTCTTCCCGTCCCCGCTCAACATCACTTAATCGTCGTTTTTGCTCCTCGAGTTCGTAGCGGTGAAACGTTCTCCCCTCGAGAATCAGAGAAAGGCAGGCCGTTAGGGCGAAGAGAAAAAAGACCGTATGGCGCAGTTCCTGACCAAGCATTCCCGTGGCGGTCACCCCAAGGAAACCAAGCATCACCGTAAGGTAAACCCCAAGGTAAGCAAGTAAGGCTGCTCCCAATAAGCGACCCGTGATAGACTGGTACTGCTTATAGCGGATATAGGCGTAACAACTGCCTAAGATGGCAGCCAGTAACAGGTAATAGCCAATTTTCACAACAAGGGGAAACGGAAGTGTTCCGATGGCAAGGGGCAAAGATGCCACAATTACCGTCATAACGGTATAGAGTTGGACCATGTGGTGCGGTGCCTTCCCCAAAAGGTAGAACTCTCGCAGGGCATAGATAGCTGCGGCCATGGAAAGGATACCTGTTATTTTAGGTAAGACATCCGCCATTACATCGTAGGGAGCCCCTAAGATGAAGGCCACAAACCCCTGCATCATGGCTATATGAAGGATATTAAACAGCAATGCCACCGACAACACCAGATACGAGCGTCCCTGTCGCCCCCGCAAGTTGAGCAACAGCAGAAACAGCATGCCACCGGTCAGCCCGAAGTAGAGCCCCCATACCATGGTCAGCATACTGGCATGCTTGTGATACGCCCCAGCTTCCCACAATACCATACGAAGGAAAAGGGAGTTACTGCTCGTAATACGTATGAAAACGGGGTGTTCTATTTCGCTCAGCTGAAAGACAAAGGCCCGAGCCGCTACTTCTCGACTGTCATAAGGAAAGCGATCGCCACTCTGACGTACCTGCCACCCGGCTCCTGGCCAGAACTGGTAGACACTGACCGAATCCAGTGTCGAAGGAAGCACTTCAAGTAAGAGAGGTTCAGCAAGAACTATCCCCGGCCATGCAAGACGAACCCAAATGGCATCATCCGTATAACTAAAGCTCGGGTTACTCCCACCATTTTTAAACGCATCAACCGGTAAGTCGGCTATTTCAGATACCGCCATCGTAGCGCTGCTATCACGGTAATAGCTGAGTGTTAGTGGTGTACCGAAAGGAAGCGAGCTTTGACCGGCAAGGAGTACGCCGGCTAGCGAAATGCAGAGCAGGGCAGCCATCAGGAAGGTGATACCGGAAAACCGTGGCCACCGCGTCACGGAAGCACCTCAGGACTTCCGATAAAGGTCATCCCTTTACCAAAAACAGAACGAAGGGGTAATCGCAGGCCTGATATCTGGAGGACTTTAGCCCGTAAGCGAGATACCAACACTTCTATACGATGAAAATCAGCTTCAGCAGTGTCAGCACCAAACAATTCCAGGAGGTCGTTTTTGGCGAATATTTTTTCAGCCTCCCCCATCAGGCATTCTAATAAAATCAACTCGTGGGAGGTGACAGGAATACTGATTTGTGTTGGAGCGACTAACACAGCCTCACTGCGCTTTAAAATCCACTCCGGCGCGGAAATAAGCGTATCCTGTTCCTGCGTCGAATGTTTATGTGAGCGTAGCACCGCAAGAATACCTGCCGATAACTCATAGAGATCGACGGGCTTTACAAAGTAGTAGTCGGCACCCTGTTCAAGGCCCGCTATCCGTTCTTCAAGACCGCCCCGCGCCGTCATAACAATAATGGCATAGCGTTGCAGGCTCCGCAAATAGCGCACAACTGAGAGGCCATCCTCACCTGGTAGACCAAGATCAACCAGCACAACATCAGCCGGCTCCCCCGCCAAACGGCGAAAGAATTCCTCTGCAGAAGCAGCCGACCAGACTAAAAATCCACGGGAGGAGAGAAAGAGAGACGTATTGAGACGCAGGTCATCATCATCCTCGATGATGGCGACACGATAACAATCACTGCCTTTGGGTATGCTCATCGTATGCATATTACTATGGTATCATGCCTGTAAGCGGCTTCAAAGAAATTAAAAATGCTAAATGTGAGTATTTGTGAGTATTGGAGAGTGGCAGCAATTAAGGCAGTTATGCTAATCGAATATAAAAAACAATATCAAACCTAGTAATTTGAGGAGTAGACCATGAGAAAATCAGACCTTGCTAACCGTTTGCAAGATGCCACCGGCTTGACGAATCGTAAAGCTCAGGAGTTACTCGACACCGTCATCGACCTGATTAAAGACACCTTGGTACAGGGTGAGGAGCTAAAAATTTCCGGTTTTGGTAATTTTGAACTACGCCAAAAAGCTGCACGTAAAGGGCGCAATCCCCAAACCGGTGCCAGTATCACCATAGATGCTAAGAAATCGATTAGTTTTAAACCAAGCATCGTCCTTCGTGAGGCGCTTAACAAAAAATAAAGTTGGTGCTCCTGGTTAACCACATCGCCAGGAGCATTTTCTCTTCCTTCTCTCTGAAACCCATCGACAGCGACCGTTGAATACGCTATACCATCTCGTGACAGCTTGTCATCAAGACTGCGCTCGGAGGTGTTTTCCATGATTACTCTGCAAGACCCAACTCTTTTACGTCAGCAATGCTATAGCAACGGTCAATGGCTGTCCGCCGATGGGGGGGAAACCATTGCGGTCACTAATCCAGCAACCGGAGAGGTTCTTGGGCAGATCCCCCGTATGGGAACCATTGAAACACGTCGTGCTATTGAAGCCGCTGAAAAGGCCCTGCCCGCATGGCGAGCCAAAACAGCAAAAGAGCGCTCTCAGATACTACGGCGCTGGTTTGATTTGATGATGCTTCATCAAGAAGACCTTGCCATCATTATGACCGCTGAACAGGGGAAGCCGCTCGCAGAGTCCCGTGGTGAAATAGCCTATGCCGCCTCCTTCATAGAGTGGTTCGCTGAAGAGGGAAAACGTATTTACGGGGACACCATTCCAGCCCATGCCCGTGATAAACGTATTGTTGTCATTAAAGAGCCGATCGGCGTCTGCGCAGCCATCACCCCTTGGAACTTCCCATCGGCAATGATTACCAGAAAAGCAGGGCCTGCCTTAGCTGCGGGATGCACCATGGTCGTAAAACCGGCCACAGCAACCCCTTATTCTGCTCTTGCCCTGGCTGAACTCGGAGAACGTGCCGGTATCCCTGCCGGCGTTTTTAGTGTCATCACCGGGTCCTCCAAGGAAATTGGCGATGAAATGACCGGCAACCCCATTATCCGTAAGCTGACCTTCACAGGCTCAACGGAAATCGGCAAACACCTTACAGCTCAATCAGCAGCCACCATGAAAAAAGTTTCCATGGAACTGGGAGGGAATGCACCCTTTATCGTCTTTGATGATGCAGATCTCGATGCAGCAGTGGAAGGAGCTGTAGCGTCAAAGTATCGTAACACAGGTCAAACCTGTGTCTGCACCAACAGGCTTCTCGTACAGCGTGGAGTATATGACCTCTTTGCTGAGAAACTTGCCCACGCAGTGGCTGCCATGAAGGTCGGAAATGGTCTGACTGATGATGTCCAGCAGGGGCCGCTCATTGATGAGGCCTCAGTAGCGAAAGTCGAGGAACATATTGCCGATGCCGTGGCAAAGGGTGCACGGGTCGCTTTAGGTGGCAAACGACATGCCTTAGGCGGCACGTTTTTTCAACCAACCATTCTCTGTGATGTTACCCCGGCAATGATGGTTGCGCGGGAGGAGACCTTTGGCCCCGTAGCCCCTATTTTTGCATTTGACACGGAAGAAGACGCCATTCGCATGGCTAATGACACTGAATTTGGCCTCGCCTCCTATCTCTACACCCGCGATATCGGTCGCGTCTGGCGTGTTTCTGAAGCACTGGAATATGGCATGGTCGGAATTAATACAGGGCTTGTTTCAACAGAAATAGCCCCTTTTGGTGGTGTGAAAGAGTCAGGATTGGGGAGAGAAGGATCGAAATACGGTATCGAGGACTACCTCGAAATCAAATATCTTTGCATGGGTGGTATTTAGCCTCAATGTTTCGGCCCGGGTTCAACAGACCCGGGCCGAGTCCGTTCCAGTGCCTCACGGGCTAACTGATCACAACGCTCATTTTCAGTATGGCCCGCATGCCCTTTTACCCAACACCAGGTAATCTGATGGGCTGCCAACAACTCTACGAGACGTTCCCAGAGATCACGGTTCATAACCGGCTCTTTTTTACTATTTTTCCAACCGTTTTTTTGCCAGCTATACACCCACTCTGTACAACCCTTCACCAAGTACTGAGAGTCGGTCGTAACCGTAACCTGGCAGGGTCGCGTAAGTTCGGTCAGAGCTGCTATTGCCGCCTGTAACTCCATGCGGTTATTTGTTGTGGCAGGTTCACCGCCTGAAAGCTCCTTTTCAACCCCGCGACAGCGCAGAATAGCACCATAACCACCTGGGCCAGGATTACCACTACAGGCCCCATCACAAAAAATCTCAACCTTGGTGAGCAGCGTTGTCATGCCTCACCCTTTGCGCCCACACGACCCACAAAAGCACCAGCGTCACGTAATTGCCCTTCTATGGCCTGCATGACACGCTCAACAATCAACTGATGGGTTTCCTTACCATCTTCTTTTTGAAAGAGGTCACTAAAATCCAGCGGTTGGCCAAAAATGATGCGCCCTTGGGCACCAAAGGAAGGAAATCCCCAACGATTGAGCCCAACCAATGCCGTTGGAATGACAGTCGGCCTGACATCATAAATCACTTTGCCCATACCTCGGTTGCCCTGACCAAGGCGACCATCCTTGTGACGGGTTCCCTCGGGAAAAAGCATGACTTTTTCATTCTGTAACAGGTCGTTCAGAACTTTCCCCGCTCGCACATCCCGCCCCCGCCTTACAGGGAAGGCTCCCCAGGAGCTGTATATGAAACGCTGAATCGGCTTTACAAACAACTCTTCCTTAGCAGGAGCCCACACCATCTGAAACGGAAATTTTTTAATCAAAACACCCGGCATAAAAACCGTCTCAAAGGGAGAAATATGGTTCGAGGCAAACAGGACACCACCATGGGATGGGACATGCTCAAGACCGGTAACCCTCAAACGATTTAAAACCGCTGCATACATCCAGATCAGCATGGCACAGGCTGTAATCCATAAACGACGAAATAGGGATACCTTCACCTTCAAGACTCCTTCTCCATACGGTATCGTTACTTTCGTTAGCATAGCATGCCCGTACTTACAGGGCAACCGCTGTGGGGTTTGCACATCGTGACCTTTTGCAGTACAGTACGGAATGCGATAGTATAAGGAGCAATATGCAGCCACCAATGTTTGCCGTTAGTGAACAGAAAAACCTATGGTTGCGTCAACGGATGCAGGAGCTCGGCGTCAGCGAGCGTGATTTTGAGGAACAGTTTATCCGGTCATCGGGGCCAGGTGGACAGCATGTTAACAAAACAAGTACAGCCGTACAGCTAAAACATCTACCATCGGGTCGCGTGGTTCGAGTTGACAGAGAGCGAAGTCAGTCAGCAAATCGCTTTCTTGCCCGCAGAGAACTTTTGGAGCAACTGGCTGTTGCTGCCGGCCTCCAGCCTGCTCGCCAGAGCAAGCAGGACAAACAACGAAAACAAAAACTGCGCCGCAGTAGACGTTCACGCGCTACACGCCAGTCGACGGAGCCCCATGATTCCTGACCAGACACTCACGCGCCTTGAGTTCACCACCATCTTGGCAGAAGTCGCGAGTAAAGCCCATAGCGATGCAACGCGGGAGCGCATAGCCGCAATGCGGCCACTCTTTGATGCTCACCTCATCACCCGAGAGTGGGATCGTACGGAAGAGTTACGATCACTCTACCAACAGCAGTGCCATCTCCGCATCAGCCCCTTTGACGATATTAGGCCACACCTTGCAGAGCTGAAACCTTGTGGAGCGGTTCTTTCCGCAATCCAGCTGATGCAGTTTATACCGGTCCTTGGATCGCTTGGTGACCTTGCACGGCAACTCACACCCCGAGAGGATATTCCTGCCCTAAAAACACTGGAGCCCTTTCCGAGTTCCTTTGCTGATATCCTCGAACCCCTGATGGCCACCTTTGGACCAGAAGGTCAAATTCTCGATACCGCCTCACGTGAACTGGCCACCATCCGAAGCGCCAAGCGCAGCCTGATGTCCCGCGTTCGTAAAAAAATGGAAGAGATTGTACGACGCCACGAGACCGCACTTTTCCTCCAGGACGACTTCATAACCATCCGTTCCGGACGGTGGGTCATCCCGGTACGAATGGATGCCAAAGGGATGGTTCCCGGTGTTGTTCATGACGTTTCCTCCTCCGGTGAAACCGCTTTCATGGAGCCGCTAGAGATTATCCCCTTTGTAAATGAGCTTGAGAATCTCGCTGCCGAAGAAAAAACGGAAGAAATCCGCATTATGCGACAACTTTCAGGCTGGATCCGTGATGATGCTCAGTTGATAGAGCAGTCCTTTGCCACCCTGCTTGAGTTAGACCGTTTACACTGCCTTGCCTGGCATGCCAGTCATTACGGTATGCAGCGCCCCAGCATTAGTTATGACGGACAGCTGTCCCTGATTGATGCGCGGCACCCACTGCTCATGGCGCTTGCTCCTGACAAACAGGCAATGACAACCGTTGTCCCACTGACCCTAGCCTTAGCCCCGGCTCCCCATCAGGGGAAAGCACCCCAGATTGTTACGATTAGTGGTCCTAATGCCGGTGGCAAAACAATTGCCCTCAAAACGGTCGGGCTCTTAACACTGATGGCTTTAAGCGGCATGCTGCTTCCCGCCTCCGACCGCAGTACCATACCGTTGCTCGAGAACCTTTTGGTGGACATCGGGGATGAGCAGTCGATACAACAACAACTTTCAACTTTTTCCGCCCATGTCGCTGCGACCACCACAATTCTAAAACAGGCCGGACCGGCAACCCTCGTACTCCTTGATGAGCTTGGTACCGGTACTGAACCGCTGCAGGGTGCCGCCATCGGTTCTGCTGTATTGGAGGCCTTACAACAGGCAGGAGCAATGGTTCTTGCAACAACCCACTTGACGGAGATTGTCGGTTTTGTTCAACAGGCAGTAGGCATGCAAAATGCCGGCATGGAGTTTGACCGTGAAACCTGGACACCTCGATATCGTCTGATTATGGGGGAGCCTGGACAATCCCACGCCCTTGAGACCGCACGGCGCTATGGTTTGCCTGAAGAGGTGCTCAGCCGGGCCAAGGTTTTACTCGGGAGTGCAGGCTCCGCATTTGCCGGCGTCATGGAGGAATTAAACCGGCGCCGGGCGGAACTCGAACATGAGGTTACGGAGGCCGCATCATTAAGACGTGCGGCTGCCCAAACAAAAACAGAACTCGACATCCAACGAAATGAGCTTGAACAGCAGAAAAAAACGCTCAAAGAACGGGCTAACGCAGAAGTCAGAGCACAGGTTGCAGCCGTGAGGCGTGAGTTAGGGCAGTTGGTAGAGCAGTATCGGCAAGACCGCCGCAAAGAATCTATCAGCCATTTTGAGAGTGCTGCCAAAGCCCTTGAACAGGCTGCAGCACCAGCCGACATGGTAATTCCGTCACTAAGCGACCTCTCGATTGGCAGTACCGTCATGGTACGCTCTCTGGCACGTGAAGCGCAGGTCATCGCAATTGATCAACAGCGACACAAAGTACGGGTCAGAGCTGGCTCCTTGGAGATTGAGGTTCCTCTTGATGGACTGGCAAGCATGCCAGGGCAGTCCAGGCGCAAGCCATCCCCACCGCAACTGCGTGGTCCACGCATTGAGGAGGAGAACATGGCTGACCAGCTCAACCTGATTGGCCAGAGGGTGGATAGTGCCCTTGACCAACTGGAGCGCTTTTTGGATCATGCTGTATTGGCAGGCATACGTGAAGTACGCATTATCCACGGCGTTGGTAGTGGCGCACTCAGGCAGGCGGTTCGAGAGGCACTGGAACGCCACCCCAATGTTATTCGCTTTAGAACCGGAGAACCCCATGAAGGGCGCAACGGGGCGACCGTGGTCAGTCTTTCCTAAACGAGGGTCGCATGGATTTTTTTATCGACAGCGTGCCAGAGGCCGAAATAAAAAAAGAACGTGAAAAAGCACGGGAACTCCGTAAATCCCGATGGTGGCACACGCGTCTTGCACAGGGGGTCTGTCACTGGTGCGGCAATCATTTCGCCCCTGAGGATCTTACCATGGATCATATTGTCCCTATATTCCGTGGGGGAAAGTCAAGCCGTAATAATGTCGTTCCCTGCTGCAAAGAATGTAACAACAAGAAAAAGTATCTGCTTCCAATGGAGTGGGAAGAATATCTTGCCAGTCTGAACAGACCTCAGGAGTGATCATGAACAAACAGTATGCCGTTGTTATCTACGATTGCGACGGTGTCATATTAGATTCCATCGAGTCAAACTACATTTTCTACAATCGGATTATGGCTGGCCTTGGACGCCCTCCCATCAACCGTTTGTGTAAAGAAGCAGAAAATGTCCTGCATACCTATTCCTATCAGGACGTTATAGAGTATTTTTTTGGGGGAGACCCCCAAAAAGAACAGGCGCTCGTCTTGGGAAAAACCATACGCTATCGTGAGCTTATGCCGTATATGCGTCGCGAAGAAGGACTTCTGGAGGCTTTGCAACAGTTACAAGGCCGGGTTGAACTTGCTATTTGCACGAACCGTGCGGCGTCGATGGAAATGATTATTGAGGATTTTGGGTTGGAAGGTTTTTTCAGCTGTGTCATGACCGCGAGTAAAGTCAGTAGGCCAAAGCCAGACCCAGAACCGCTCCATCGTGTACTTGAGCACTACGGTATTGCCCCGGAACAGGCATTGTTTATCGGGGACAGTGCCGTAGACCTGCAGGCTGCCACCGCTGCGTCAGTACCCTTTTTGGCCTACAAAAGCATGTTCCCCGGGGTGACAACCATCACTCATCACTGTCAGGTTCTTGACCACCTCTAGGAGTCAGTCTTTTTTGATAACGATGCCGAGTTCCTGAATTTTTTTACGAAGTGTGTTGCGGTTGATACCCAACAGGTCAGCTGCACGGACCTGATTCCCCCTAGTTTTCTCTAACATAAAGCGTATCAGTGGCCTCTCAACCTGCTCAAGGACGCGCTCGTGAATGTCGCCCTTGTCCAACTTCTCAATACCAATCATGGAGCTTCTGAGCTTCGCTTCAACGAGTGACTCCAGAGACTGATCAAGGGGATCAGCATGGATAATGTCACTGCGGTCACTCAGCCCACTGAAATCGGCCGGCGTAAGGATGGTGTCGTTGGAAAGAATCACCGCCCGCTTGACCATGTTCTCCAATTCCCGCACGTTACCGGGCCAACTGTGGGTCAGCAGCATCTCCATTGCCTCAGGCGAACACTGCTTAACGGGGATTTCAAGTTCCGCGCAGGCCCGCTCGAGGAAATATTCTAAAAGCAGCGGGATATCTTCCTGACGTTCACGGAGCGGTGGCAGTTTGACCGGCACAACATTGAGGCGATAATAGAGATCCTCTCGGAACTCCCCGTTTCTCACTCGTTCCGTTAGATCTTGGTTGGTAGCTGCCACAACCCGTACATCAACCTGGTTACTTGCTGTACCGCCAATTCTGGTGACTTCTTGTTCTTGAAGAACCCGGAGAATTTTTGCCTGGAGCTCTAAGGGCATGTCTCCAATTTCATCAAGAAATATGGTCCCTTGGTTGGCCTGCTCAAATTTACCTGATTTACGCTCAGTCGAACCCGTAAATGACCCGCGTTCACTACCAAACAACTCACTTTCCAAAAGGTCCTTCGGTATGGCAGCGCAGTTGATGGCAACAAATGGTTTGCCAAGACGGGGCGAGTTAAAGTGGATCGCTCGCGCCACCAGCTCTTTTCCTGTTCCCGACTCACCTTGAATTAAAACCGTTACATCACTACCGGCAACTTTACCGATTGTTTTATATAGGTCCCGCATTTGGGATGAATTACCAATGATATTCTTCTCGACCTTGTAACGGTCTTTCAACTCCTGCTTCAATAGAGAAACCTGGTTCGTAACCTCCAGGACACGACTGACCTTCTCCATAATCGCATCAATCACATCAAGGTCAAATGGCTTGGTGATATAATCATAGGCACCACGCTTCATTGCCTCAACAGCATTTTTCATGCTGGACTCGGCAGTCATGACTACCACCAACATATCGGGACGTATTTCCCTTGCTTTTTCAAGTAGCACCAAGCCGTTCATAACGGGCATCTTGATGTCTACAATTGCAAGGTCATAAGACTGTTCTTGAATCTGGCGCAGGGCCTGCCCACCATCAGCAGCAAGGTCCACTTGAAAGCCTTTTTTACGTAAAGCTTTCGATAAAACCCAGCGCATGCTCTCTTCATCATCAGCTATCAGAATCCGTTTGAGTCCCATAGATACTACTCCCTTGTCAGCGGTGCATTGACCAGTGGTAGTAAGACGCGTATCGTCGTACCTGAACCTACTTTTGATCGTATTTTCAGCAGTCCCCGGTGTTCAGCAACAATTTTTTGACAGATTGCCAACCCAAGGCCCGTACCGTACATTTTTGTTGTAAAAAAGGGGGTCCCGACTTTGGTCAAATCATCTGGGGACATACCAACACCGGTGTCTCGAATTTCAACTGCCACCATGCGGGATTTCCCCTCATCCCTTGCCAGAAGATATTCAGCATCAACTCGGCTGGTAATCGTAAGTTTGCCCCCCTCAGGCATTGCCTCAAGAGCATTACGCACCAGATTCAAAAAAAGTTGTGTCAATAATGCTTCATCACCAAGAATCGGCGGAATACTCGGGTCAAAAATAGAGCTGACGTAGACATCCTGGCTAGAAGCAGCCTCCCGCTGTAACAGGATGATATCCCCCAGCACCATATGAAGATTGACGGATTGACTGCGTGGACGGCGTGGTGACGAAAAGTCAAGAAGCTGCCTGATTATTTTATCAATACGGTCGCTCTCTTTGAGCATCACGCGTGTATATTCACGAAGTTCACTGTCGGGAGGCAGTTCACGCTCTAAGAGCTGGGCAGCGCCTTTAATGCCACCCAAGGGATTTTTCACCTCATGGGCTAGGCCGGCAGCAAGCGTGCCTAGGGTTGATAAACGGTCAGACTGCCGAACGGCAGCCTCAAGCTCCCGAATGGAACTCAGGTCACGCAGCGTCAAAATGACCCCGATGGATTCACCACTTGGTTTAACGAGGGGAAAGGTTGTTGCATTAACCGGGAAAAGCCGGCCGAGGGCATTCAAGACAATATTTTCCTGGTCAGAGAGCGACACACCGGTTTTAGCTGTGCGTGCCACCATTTCTACCAAAAGTGTTTCAGCTTCAAAAACCGAACTAAATGCATGCAGAGCAACTTGGCTGTATGAGCGACCAGTCATCTCCTCTGCCGCAGGGTTCATAAGCGTAATGATACCCTCTGCATTGACAACAATAACGCCGTCTCCGACGCTATCAAGCACGTTACGTGCATATCCGCTCAAATCATCTGCATGCATGGGTATCGATTAATGCTCCATCCGTTGTATGCAGCCTGCCAACTCCTGTGTTGTGGCTGCACGATTGGCATCCCGCCTCAGTGCTGCTGCACCGGCTACCCCATGGATATACCAGGCAACATGTTTTTTCATTTCCCGCACCGCAACCTGTTCACCGGCTTCATCAGTAAAAAGCTGTAGATGGCGTAAAGCCATGGCCACGCGGTCAGCAGCCGTAATTTCATGTACCGTACCGGTTTCTATAAGATCCAGAGTCTGTCGAAAAATCCAGGGATTTCCCAAGGTACCTCGAGCTATCATAACTCCGTCACAACCGGTTTTTTCCAGCATGTTTCTACAATCTTCAGGCGTAAAAAGATCACCGCTACCGATAACAGGGATACGGCATTGCTGCTTGAGCAGCCTAATCTGATTCCAATCAGACTGCCCATCAAACATCTGGGCGCGACTACGGGGGTGGAGGGTGATGGCATTGCAACCCTCTTCTTCTGCTATATGCCCTATTGTTGACCAGACTGGTTCATCGGTCTGCCAGCCACTTCTAATTTTAATGGTCAAAGGCAGCTTCGTTGCAGCCCGCACTGCCCGCACGACCGCGGCAACCTTGCTAGGATCTTGTAAAAGAGCACTCCCGGCGCCACTACCAACAACTTTACGGACAGGACACCCCATATTAATATCAATCAACTCGACCGTTTCTCCCACCATTTTGGCAGCTTCAGCGAGGATATAAGGGTTTTCACCAAAGAGCTGAACACCAAGGGGACGGTCTGCATCGCCACGTGCGAGTAATCGCCATGACTTTTCTCCTTCACGAATCATGCCGTTTACACTTACCATCTCGGTGAAAGCGAATGCTGCTCCCTGCTCACGGCAAAGACAGCGAAAGACATGGTTTGTAATGCCCGCCAAGGGAGCAAGGATAAGATTATGGGGCAGGTGTAACCCTGCTATTGATAATGGTCTGACAAGATTCACAACGGCTCCATGCCTATTTTTTAATCACTTATGCACCTTTTTTGTGCATGCTGTCCAGTACTATGCTCGCAGAGAAGGCATGAGTATGACACATTTTTTTGTTGCCAAGCCACGCCAAAGATGGCTTAAATGCATCTACCATCTTGCAAGGAGTCAGCCATGTTTGGTATTGGCATGCCAGAACTAATCGTCATACTTGTTATCGCTTTGATTGTAATCGGGCCCAATAAGCTCCCTGAGATTGCAAGATCTCTGGGCAAAGGCCTCGCTGAATTCAAAAAAGCCACCGATGATTTTCAACGGAATATGCAAACGGAAACCAAAGACACGGATGATGTCGTAGCAAATCATCGCCGCATTAAGCAGGAGGCCGCAGAGAAAGCCGAAGAAGGTGCTGCAGCCCCGAAGCAACCCGTTGAAAAAGACCCGAAAGCCTAACAAACCCTACCTGGCACATATGCCTATCTGCTGTGCGGAGTAATCATGGCTGACACGCTTTACCTTGTTGATGGTTCATCCTATCTCTACCGTGCCTACTTTGCCATCAAACGCCTGTCTTCCCCTAGTGGCTTTCCAACGAATGCCCTCTATGGCTTCACCCAGATGCTTTTACGCCTCCTTCAAGAGCACGACCCGAGCCATATAGCGGTTATCTTCGATGTTAGCCGCATTACCTTCCGTACTGAACTATATCCAGCCTACAAGGCAAACCGCAGTGAGATGCCTGAAGACTTACGGGTTCAAATCCCCCCCATTCGTACCATGATTAAGGCGTTCAATATTCCAGTTATTGACCGCGAGGGATTCGAGGCTGATGATATCATAGGCACCCTTGCCCGTGAATGGGAACAACGCGGTGGTGATGTCGTCGTGGTAACCGGTGATAAGGATTTGATGCAGATTGTCAGCCAACACACCACTCTGCTTGACACCATGAAAAATACCCGCTCTGGAGTCAAAGAGGTCATCGAACGCTTCGGTGTCCCCCCTTCCCTAGTGGTTGACATCCTCGGTCTGGCTGGAGACAGCTCTGATAATATACCCGGGGTTCCCGGTATTGGTGAGAAAACCGCCATAAAGCTCATTCAGCAGTTCGGCTCCCTTGATCAGCTTTTGGCGTCGGCCGAGCAGGTTCCTGGAAAAACAGGTGAGCGTCTGCGGGAATTTGCGGAACAAGCACGTCTTTCGAGACTTCTGGCCACTATCCGCTGCGACCTTGCCTTTCATGTTGACGAGATCCCCTTTGCGACAGCTGAACCAGACCGTGAAACACTGCATCAACTTTTAACTGAGTATGGTTTTGGCAGCCTTATCAAGGAACTGACAGCCCAGGCAACGCTCTCCCATGAGCAGTATCATTGCGTCACTGACATAGCAACCCTGACGCACCTGGCTAAAAACCTCAAAGCATCCGGCAGCTTTGCCTTTGACACCGAAACAACCGGCCTGGATCCTCGCACGGCTGAGCTTGTTGGCATCTCTTTTTCATGCCGTGACCATGAAGCCTGGTACATTCCCCTCAATCATCGCTATTTAGGTGTTCCCGAACAACTCTCGGCCAACTTGGTAAAAGAGCACATAGGGCCGCTCTTTGCCGATTCAAGCATAAAAAAAGTGGGCCAAAATCTTAAGTTCGACCTGCAAGTTCTAGCCACCGCCGGCTACACCGTGCACGGCTGCCATTTTGATACCATGCTTTGCTCTTACCTACTTGCCCCCTCCCGCGGTGGTCATGGGCTCGATGCCATGGCACAGGAATACTTTAATCACCGCATGCTGAGTTATGATGACGTCACAGGGACGGGGAAGAATCGGATCTGCTTTAGTGAAGTGGCCTTACCACTGGCGACCCGCTATGCCGCCGAGGATGCAGATGTGACGTGGCTCCTTTACCATGCATTACGTGAGCGTCTCGAGGCCTCAGGAATGGCTGCCCTGCTCTACGAGCTTGAAATGCCACTCATGGAGATTCTCACTGCCATGGAGATGCATGGCGTTTTACTGGATAGAGCACTGCTTACCCGTCTCTCCAGTGATTTTGGCGAGCAGATGCAGGCCCGGGAAGGGGAGGTCTATCATCTCGCAGGAGGACCATTCAATCTTAACTCACCTCGCCAACTTGAAGAGATTCTTTTTGATCGACTCGGCCTCACTGCTTCAAAAAAAACTAAAGGAAAAACAGGACGTTCCACCGATAACGAAGTTCTCACCAGCTTAGCCCAAGACCACCAGATAGCGCAGCAAATTCTGGCCTACCGTAGTCTTGCTAAACTGAAATCAACCTACAGTGATGCACTCCCTAAACTTGCTGATAGCAACGACCGTGTTCATACCAGTTACAACCAAGCCGTCACGGCAACCGGACGCCTTTCCTCCTCCGACCCAAATCTTCAGAATATACCGATCAGGACAGAAGAAGGACGGCGCATCAGAGAAGCCTTTATTGCCCCTCCTGGATTCTGCATCATTGCTGCGGACTATTCTCAGATTGAGCTAAGGGTTTTGGCCCACCTCTCCAAAGACCAGGTCTTCTGTGAGGCCTTCAATGAGGATCAGGATATCCATACCAGGACAGCCGCTGAAATATTCGGCCTCTTCCCGGAAATGGTAACACCTGAAATGCGACGCCAGGCCAAAGCAATCAACTTCGGGGTCATCTATGGTCAAGGGGCATTTTCCCTGGCGAAGCAACTTGGTATTGCACGTCCCGTAGCTGAACGTTTCATTGCAACCTATAAAGAACGACATCATGGGGCCATGGCCTTTTTAGACCGCTGCATTCAACAGGCCTGTGAAACCGGAGCCGTCACTACCATGCTGGGCAGACGTCTTCCCATTACCGACATAAACAGTACCAACGGCAATCTAAGGGCCTATGCGGAACGAAATGCCATTAACTATCCAATTCAAGGATCGGCTGCCGATATTATAAAACAGGCCATGCTTGGCGTTGATCGGGCACTTCGTCAAGGAGGCTTTGCGACAAGGCTGGTCATGCAGGTTCATGACGAACTTGTTTTTGAGGCGCCACAGGAAGAACAAGAACGGGTCTGCGCTGTCATAATCCGTGAAATGACCGAAGCTGTACCGCTGATTATACCCCTCAAGGTAGACATCCACCACGGACGCACCTGGAGTGAGGCGCATTAGTCATGGCAACCCTCACCTGTCAGGCCATCGTGCTTTCAACGAGACCCTACGGCGAAAGCGACCTGATTGTATCGCTCTTTACACTGGAACAGGGACGACTGAAAGGATTTGCCAAAGGTGCCCGCTCCTCCCGCAAACGCTTTTCCGGTGCCCTCATGGCAGGACAGCGCATTGATCTCACCCTGAGCCTGCCAACCCGTGGTCTTTCACGCCTTGTCCAAGTAGAGCGTCACTATCCCGGAGGATTGCACAACGACCTCTACAGCCTGGCTCTGCTCTTGTACTGTGGAGAACTAGTGGAGTCTTTAACCGCTGAGGGCCAGGTAATACCGAGGCTTTTTCGACTCTTTGCATTGCTTCTTGAGCATGCAGTCGAGTATCCCCTCAACCGCTCGGTACGCTGCTTTTTTGAGATGAATCTGCTGAATATTCTGGGATATTGTCCGGAACTGTCAAGCCATCATCACGAAACACTGGGCCGTTGTCTGAACACCAGTCGCTTCGATGCCATACCTTTCAACGACACGCAATACCATACGGCCAGAATCCTGCTGGATCAAAGTCTTACTGAAGTCATACCCTACCCGCTTCGTAGCAAAACCTTCCTTGAAACACTCTAGCGCAAGCGCCCGCGGGCATTACCGTAAAAGAAAAACGCTATCAATGTGAATTCTTCTTTCTCATAATTTTTAGGTAGCCGCCCCACAGGACCAATGGCACGCAGAGTGCGTATTACCTCCTCATCAAGGATTTTACTCCCTGATGACTCCAAGAGACGGATATTGATAATCTCACCACGCCGATTAAAAGTTATTTTGACCGGGGTCACTCCCTCAATACCCTTTTGCAATGCTTCCTGAGGATAACGCCAGACGCCATACACTGCTGTCTCAAAATGCTTTAAGAACGAGCCCAATTGAATATCGTTGGTGTTGAGAAAACGTGTACTACCCTCATCCAGGTCATCCGCATAGCGGCGACGATACTGCTCTTCAAGACGCGCGAGACGACTGACGCTTGGGGTAAGATTCGGCGCCGAACGCTGACCAGCAGGCGAACCTGCCTGAGTGGATGGTTTCTTAAGCAGGCCGGCCACCGATGAACCGGGAGCCACGCTCTGGGATGGTGTAACAGGAGGCAGCGATGGCTTACCAAGTGCACTACCTGTCGATGCCGGTGTCCGTTGTGGGGCAGCAGGAGCCGCCTTAATCTGAGGGCGAGGGCGCACATTCCGTTCCCGCTCTACACGCCGGGTCCTGTCGGACGGAACGGCCCGTGGTGCAGGCATCGTTGAGGGCAGCATTGTGTCTTGTAAATCGATAAAGGTTGGTTCAGAAATGCGGGGTTTTGATGACGGCCACCAAAGCCAGAGAGCAAGAGCGATCAGATGCAAAAGGAGTGAGACCCCTGCAAACTTCAGCAGGCGCTGTTCAACCATTTGTTCTGTTCGGTGTGGTATCACGCGCTACCTCTCCACATAAAGCAGAAAAGGAATGCTGTGAGCAGCATTCCTTTTATACGTAAGACTCTCCGCTCCAGCGCTTGCCGTATAAGGTCCTCTGGCGAGTTCCTAACGAGGTGGGGGTGCAGTATACCGCTTTAGGCAATCCGACACGAGGAAGGTAGCACACCACGGCAGGGAGCGTCCCCCTGTTCAACAAGTATTCCGCCCGGGCGCTTCAAGCATGGCGACAAGAGCAGAGAGCATCTATGGGTAATCTAGTCCCCGACCAGTTTTTTTTCAAGCGCTTTCTTAGGGGCTAACAGCTCTTCAGGCAGCTCATAAGACGGCGCAGTTCATGCATCATTTGCTCAAACCCCTCGAAGGTGAGTGACTGTGGTCCATCGGAAAGAGCTTTTTCCGGTTCAGGATGCACCTCAACTAAAACCCCGTGAGCACCGGCAACCAAAGCCGCCTTCGACATAGGAACCACCAACGAACGTTTTCCGGTGGCATGGGATGGATCAACCATAACGGGCAAATGGGTAATTTGCTGGACATACGGTACCATGGCAAGGTCAAGGGTATTACGCATTGCCGTCTCAAAGGTACGTATACCCCGTTCACAAAGGATGACCTGGTCATTACCTTCCGCAAGAATATATTCCGCAGCGGCAAGGAACTCTTCAATAGTGGCACTCATACCCCGCTTCAAGAGAATCGGTTTTCTAATTTTACCCAACTCACGTAACAGGTCAAAGTTTTGCATGTTTCGAGCCCCAACCTGTAACAGGTCAGCGGCCTCTGCCACCACCGCCACCGTATCTGGGCTCATAACCTCTGTGACAATCGGCAGCCCCGTCTCTTCACGGGCTTTAACTAAAAGTGCCAAGCCCTCCTCACGCAGGCCCTGGAATGTATGGGGGCCGGTACGGGGTTTGAAGGCACCGCCACGTAACATATCAGCACCACATGCCTTTACCCAACGTGCCGTCTTAATGATTTGCTCTTCACTCTCAACGGCGCAGGGGCCACCAACCACAACGGGGCGCTCGCCGGCACCAATCCGCACTGATCCCACCGTCACGATGGTGTCTGCGGGATGGAAGTCACGGGAAACAAGCTTATACGGCTTAGAAACGGCAATGGCCTGTTGGACACCTGGCAGGTCACGCAAAACGGAATCATCAATACAACCCTTATTCCCCAGTACACCAATGGCCGTCCGCAGGCTGCCTGGAATAGGCTGTGCAATCAGTCCCATCCCGCGTACCGTCTCCATAACCCGGTCAATCTGTTCAGTCGTAGCGGTATGATTCATAACTATAAGCATCGGTATGTCCTATCCCACCTGCTGGCGATTCGCCAGCTGATGTAGCTTTTCCATCTGTAAGATGGTGACCTTGCGGCCATCCAGTTCAATGATATGCTCATCCTTAAGTTTTTTAAAACAACGTGAAAGGGTTTCATTGACGGTACCGAGCTGTGCTGCAAGCTCACCCTTTTTAAGCCCTAACTCAAGATAGGTAATACCAGCATACGTGGTTGAATGCTCAGCGACTCTTTGTAGCAGATACGAAGCAAGCCGAGCAGGAACATCCGAAAAACTAAGTTCCTCAATCTGGCGCGCAAAGCGACGCAAAGAGAGTGATAGTGAAACGACCAGGTTCAGGGTAAAGCCTGCGTTACCAGACAGCAGATCCATAAAGCCCTGTTTTGATAGAAAGAGGACCTCGCCTGCTTCCGTCGCACGACACTCTGCAGGATAGGTTGCTGAAGCAAACATAGCTGCTTCTGCAAAGGTTTCACCAGGGTGGACAAAATGCAGGACTTTCTCCCGGCCGTCTTTCGATACCTTGCAGAGCTTAACCTGTCCAGAAACAAGTAAAAAGAAACCGTTTGCCGGATCCCCCTCGTTAAAAAGCCGCTCCCCCTTTTTGAATAAACGCCGGACAACAATACCACCGAGGCTAATCAGGTCTCGTTCTGAAAGACCTGAAAAAAGTAACGACTTCTTGAGCGTTTCTACCAGTGTCATGCTAAGCCTTCCCGATGAAGCCCTGTACCCGTTGTGCAACGTGGTCTGGAGTCAGCCCAAACTGCTCAGCAAGAACCTCAGCAGGTGCGGAAGCGCCGAACTGTTCCCATCCGACAAAGAGCCCCTCCTCGCCCAAAAGACGTGCAAAGGATTCACTACGACCAGCCTCAAGGGCTACCCGAGGCACACCAGCCGGCATCAGTGCTGCACGATAAGCTGAAGGTTGCGCCATAAACGTTGTGACGTCAGGAACAGAAATGACTCGAGCATTAACAGCCTTGCCCGCGAGAAGACGCGCAGCATCAATAGCCAGAGATACTTCCGAACCGGAAGCCATCAAAACAACATCCGGGGATGCACAGTCAAGTACAGTATAGCCTCCTTTGAGCGGTGAGGCGGGATCCCATCCAGCGGGGCGCTCCAGTACCGGCAGTTTCTGACGAGTCAAAACCAGCACGGTTGGACCACATTGGTATTTTAGAGCAGCATACCATGCCAAGGCAGTCTCATGACCATCAGCAGGGCGAATAACCTGGACACCGGGAATCAAACGCAGTGACGCCGTGTGCTCAATCGGTTGATGCGTCGGTCCATCCTCACCAACGGCATAGGAGTCATGGGTAAAAATATAAATAACCTGCCGCTGCATTAATGCGGAAAGACGTACCGCAGGACGGCAGTAATCGGAGAAGACCAGAAAGGTTGCCCCATAGGGAACAAAACAGCCATAAAGGGACAGCCCGTTACAGATAGCCCCCATGGCATGTTCGCGGATGCCAAAGTGTAGGTTTTTCCCACCATAGGCTTCCGCCTGCACGTCACCCGCGCCTTTTACGTCTGAATTGTTTGACGGTGCAAGGTCAGCAGAACCACCAACAAGGTGCGGCAACAGACTTGCTGCCTTTTGAAGAACCGCACCGGAGAGGGCACGTGTTGCTCCATCCTTGCCAGCGACCACCGCTAAGAGCTCCTCGGCAAGGTTCTCCGGTAAGGCATGCTGCCAACTGGTATCCCATAGCGCAGCTTTATCGGGACGTGCCGTCCGCCAGGCTGCAAAGCCATGCTGCCAAGCATCATAAACTGCTTTTAACTCTGAAATACGTTGTGCGCAAAGAGCTGTGACATCATCCGGAACCGTAAAGGGAGGTACGTCATAGCCGAGGTTCGTTTTTGTTGCGGCTATCTCATCTTGTGAGAGCGGTGAGCCATGGGCACTTGATGAGCCTTCTTTACCCGGGCATCCAAAAGCTATTTTGGTTGTACAGATGATCATTGAAGGGCGGTCCGTAACTGAAGCGGCAGCCTGTATCGCATGCATCAGGGCACTATGGTCATGACCATCCACCGCTTGGACATGCCAGCCAGCAGCGTTAAAACGGCCTGTGACATCCTCAGACCATGCCATGCTGGTGGAGCCTTCGATCGTAATGCTGTTCGAATCATACAGGCAAATCAGATTGCCAAGCTTCAGATGGCCTGCAAGGGCGGCGGCCTCATAGGAAATACCTTCCTGCAGATCACCATCGCCAACCAGAGCATAGACCTTATGGGTAATGGGGGAAAAATCAGCCGTATTGAAACGCTCGGCAGCCATTTTAGATGCCAGTGCCATACCAACGCTGTTTGCAATTCCCTGTCCTAAGGGTCCCGTTGTAACCTCAACCCCTGGAGTATGGCCAAACTCAGGGTGCCCAGCCGTTTTACTGCCCCACTGACGAAAACGCTTGATTTCATCCATGGAAAGTTCAAATCCAAACATGTGCAAGAGGGAGTAGAGCAGCATGGAACCATGCCCCGCAGACAAGACAAAGCGGTCTCGGTTAGCCCAGGCGGTGTCCTTGGGGTTGAAGTGCAGGAAGCCACCCCAGAGGGCAACAGCCATATCAGCGGCCCCCATCGGCAGACCCGGATGCCCAGAGTTCGCTTTTTCGATTGCCTCAGCGGAGAGAATTCTGATGGTATTCGCACAACGAAACGCCTGCTGGGGGGTCAAGGGGGTGGCCATGGGTACTGCTCCTTTCAAATAAAGCTCTAGAAATGGGTATAGGAACTGCGTTCAGGCTGATAGGGACTGCCATCGGCAGTGTAGAGCGTCACGCCGGACTGTTCTGTAACTGTACCAATTTTCGTTACGGGAATGCCAGTAGTTTTTGCCAGATTACAAATGGTTTCTTCATGTTGCGGTGCAGCAGTAAAACAGAGTTCATAGTCCTCACCACCGGTTAGAGCCCCAAGCCAAGGATCATGCTGCTGACGACTGAACGTACGATAGGGCAAGGAAAGGGGGAGGCTGTTGAGGTTAATGGCCGCACCAACCCCAGAAAGACGCATACAGTGACCAACATCACCATAGAGGCCATCACTGATATCAATCATACTGGAAACAGATTCCGACTCGGCAAGAACAATACCGAGGCCGACACGGGGTGTTGGATCAAGGTGGCGGCTAACAAGAAA
Source organism: uncultured Geobacteraceae bacterium (assembly GCA_964456065.1). Taxonomy (GTDB): domain Bacteria; phylum Desulfobacterota; class Desulfuromonadia; order Geobacterales; family Pseudopelobacteraceae; genus Trichlorobacter. Next base: position 8,064 of record CAYVYW010000007.1, on the reverse strand, counting down.
CTGATCGCATGCCACCGCTCCCTTTTGGAGCTGCTCAAGACCAGCGACTGCATCACCGAGAGTTCCACTGACCCAGATATCGTGACCGGCTTGCGCTCCAGAGCGTTTCACCATGTACTGCGGTTTTTGTTCTCCGAGGACCGTTATGCTTATGGTCAAACCACTCTGGGAACCACAGGTATCCCCCCCAGCTAATAGGCAATCATGCTCGTCAGCCATGGCTGCAAGGCCTTCTAACATCCCATCGAGATAGTCTACAGAAAAAGCCCGAGGAAGCGCAAATGAGAGGAAAAACACCCGGGGAATCGCGCCCATGGCCGCTAAATCGGAGAGATTGACTGCCAGCGCTTTCCGGCCGAGTGCTATTGCCGGCATGTAAGATCGATCGAAATGCACCCCTTCCGTCATCAGGTCAGTGGAGAGTGCGATCTGCATACCAACACGTGGTGTTAAAAGGGCGCAATCATCGCCGATGCCATAATCTGGGGCAGTGGGCTGTCTGAAACGGGCGCGGATACGCTCAATCAAACCAAACTCACCCTCCTTTGCCAGTGCATTCACGCCGTTATCTCTTTCTGTGGTCGTACAACAACCTTTGGTACTCCTGCTTTACGGGGCACCGGAATCGGGAAGCGTTCCAAAGCCAACTTCAGGACATCGTCGACATCGCGCACAGGCACAATGCGAAGCTTTTTCTGCATATCCTTAGGAATATCTTCAAGATCCTTCTTGTTTTGTTCGGGAATGATAACCGTTTTCATACCGGCACGTACCGCTGCCAGAATTTTTTCCTTCAAGCCGCCAATCGGGAGCACTTTGCCACGCAATGAAATCTCACCGGTCATGGCAACATCTTTTTTCACCGGCACCTTGGTTAATACTGAGACGAGAGCCGTCACCATGGCACATCCGGCTGAAGGGCCATCCTTTGGAACAGCACCGGCAGGAACATGGACATGGATATCATTATCTTGGAACCACTCCTGCTGGAGATGGAATTGCTCGGCATGGGCCCGGATATATGCCAGTGCGGCGTGTACCGACTCTTTCATAACGTCACCAAGCTGACCCGTCAGAGCCATACCACCCTTACCCCCCATGGTGGTCGCTTCAATATGCAAAACCTCACCACCTACCGGAGTCCAAGCCAGACCATTCACCACCCCGACTTCGTTTTTTTCAATTTCTTCTTCACGAAGATAACGGGGAGCCCCCAAGTAGCCGTTTAAGGAGCTCAGCGTGATCTTAATAGGGCGCTTATACCCCTCAGCAACCTTCCTGGCAACCTTACGACAGACGTTTCCAATTTCACGTTCAAGGTTCCGAAGGCCCGCTTCACGCGTATAACGAGCGATAATGCCTTGTAAAGCCTCCGGTTCGAAACTGATTTGATTTTCCTTAAGCCCGTTATCTTTACGCTGACGAGGCACGAGATAACGCTGTGCGATTTCAAGCTTTTCCTCTTCGGTATAACCGGGTATTTGGATAACCTCCATCCGGTCATACAGCGCTGACGGGATTGGATCACTATGATTTGCCGTTGCCACAAACAGAACATTTGAGAGGTCAAAAGGAAGATTGATATAATGGTCTGAGAAAGCATTATTCTGTTGTGGGTCAAGAACCTCGAGTAAGGCTGCGGAAGGGTCACCCTTATAGTCATAACCAAGCTTGTCAAGCTCATCTAGCATAAATACCGGATTTTTCGAGCCTGCCTGCTTGAGTCCCTGAATGATACGTCCCGGCATCGAGCCGAGATAGGTACGCCGATGTCCACGGATCTCCGCCTCGTCACGTACGCCGCCCAAGGAAACTCTGACAAACTTGCGGTTCAGGGCTCGTGCAATAGACTTACCAAGTGATGTTTTTCCCACACCAGGAGGTCCCACGAAGCAAAGAATAGGGCCTTTCATTTTCTTATTAAGCTTGCGAACCGCCAAGAACTCAACAATACGATCTTTTACTTTATCAAGGTACGAATGATCCTCATCGAGAATCTGCTTCGCACGAATCAGATCCAGTGAGTCCCGTGTCATTTTTGACCAGGGGATATCCACCAGCCAGTCCAGGTAATTTCTAATGACGCCGGCTTCACTGGATTCCCCGTGCATACGTTCGAGACGGCCTAATTGTTTGAGCGCTTCCTTATGGGCAGCCTCGGGCATTTTGGCAGCGTGGATAGCCGTACGCAGCTCTTCCATTTCCTCTTTGCCGTCGTTATCACCCAACTCATGCTGAATGGCCTTCATCTGCTCACGCAGGTAATACTCTTTCTGGTTTTTCCCCATCTCCTCACGTGCCGCATTCTGAATCTGTGCCTGCACCGAAAGCATTTCATGTTCACGGGATAGCAGGTCATTGATTTTGGTAAGGCGCTGGATTGGATCTTCCGTTTCAAGTAACATCTGCGCTTCATTCAGCTTCAAACCTATATTACTGGCAATCAAATCCGCCATACTTCCCGGATCGGTGATGTTTTCCAGAATAACCATCACCTCAGGGGAAATCTGCTTTCCAAGTTCTGAAACCTTCGTAAGCTGCTCCCGAACCGTTCGCATCAGCGCTTCTGTTACGAGTGCATTACTGCTTGCCGGCTCAACCATACGCTCGATTTTGACCGTATGGTAGGGGTTTCCTTCAACGAACTCCGTGATACGCGCTTTAACCAGTCCTTGTACCAGAATTTTGATACGTCCATCGGGAAGCTTCAGCATACGCATAATCATAGCAACCGTGCCAACGGTATAAATCTTATCAGGACTCGGTTCTTCCTCACCAACGTCATGCTGGGTCGAAAGCATAATCATACGATCACCGGCCAAAGCCTGCTCAACCGCCTTGATGGACATGTCTCGACCAACGAAAAGCGGGATAATCATAAATGGATAGACAACCACATCCCTAACAGGAAGTAGCGGTAACTGCTCAGGTATCTGCAGGTCTTCATCCGTTACGATTGTTGCTTCATGTATATGATCAAATTTTTTATTACCCATGGTTTACAACTCCTTTGATAATCGATGAGCTACAAAATATATAGCTGTCGATACCCTGTAAAAAGTACATGTCCGAACCAGGCTATGCTTAGCGTGATCCGGACAGGGAAACTGTAGCAAAATCCGCATAAAACCGCAAGAACAGCGAAAGCTTCTTCTTCCCATTAACCATAAGAACAGCAAACACAGAATACAAGGGGGACTTGAAAAAAACTCGATACGACCCTACCAGCAAAAGCGGTTGACAGCATCCTTGAATCTGCTTAGATTCATAATCGTAGAAGTACTTTAAACGGGAGTAGATCGCGATGGAGCTCAAAACAAGAATTTGGATGACCGGCTCACTTGACTGGTTCGGCTATATTGATGATGAAGAAATGTTCCTGGGGCATCGTAGTTTTCCTAACCCCCCAGAAGAAGGAGATCAGTGGACAACCGAAAGCGGTGATATCTTCAAGATTGAAGATGGCGAAATCAAACTGATTGGCAAAACTGACCCTCCCAAGAAATATTGGTAACCCTCACCGGCACCATCTGGTGCCGGATCACTCTTCATGTCTATCCCGGCTGACAGTATACCCCTTGTATCTCCCGGCGATGCTACGGTTGCTGAGGTCGTTGTTCCGCTTCCGCTGCCCTACCGGTATCACTATGAAATCCCTGATGATCTGAGAGCCAAAGCACACCCAGGTATGCGTGTCCACGTCCCATTTGGCCGGCGTACAACGGTTGGCTATCTCGTAGCGTGTGTCACGCGCCCCACAGACATCCCTGTATTAAAACCAATCAAAGCGGTGCTGGATAGTGAGCCATTGTGGCAAGATGGCGATCTGACGTTCTTTCAGTGGACTGCAGATTACTACCAGGCCTCCCTCGGAGAAGTAATAAAAACAGCTCTTCCTGCTGGAAACCGTCTAGAGGTCAGTACGGAATCCAATGGTGATGACCCTGTACGTCTTCAAGCAGGACAACGCATTAAGTATGAGCGTTTTTTCGAGGCGATCCCCAGTGACTTGCCACGCCGTGGTCGGGCAGAGACACTTCATACCTTTCTTATCCAGGAAAAAGGTGCCTCAGCGGGGGATTTGCGCCGCCGTTTTGGCGAATGTAATGCCCTTTTAAAACGACTCTGTGATCGTGGTGATGTGGTACTCTCCCAAAGGGAGGTTTACCGCGACCCCTTTCTTGGTGCCCCGCCACCACCCGATCAAGCACGACAGTTGAAAACACATCAAGCCGATGCCGTTTGCTCTTTAACACTGGCCATTGATGCTCAAGAGTTTCGACCATTTCTGCTCCATGGTGTTACTGGCAGCGGAAAAACTGAAGTCTATCTGCACGCCATTGACCATGCCCTTCAAAAAGGTCTCGGTGCACTGGTGCTGGTACCTGAGATTGCTTTAACGCCGCAACTAGTCTCCCGCTTCAGGAGCCGTTTCCCTAGTGAGGGGCTTGCCATACTGCATAGCGGCATGTCCGATGGTGAACGTTTTGATGCATGGCGCCGGATATATCGCCAAGAGTGCCCGATTGTTATTGGAGCCCGCTCGGCAATTTTTGCACCATTGCCGCGTATCGGCATCATTGTGGTTGATGAAGAGCACGAAAGTTCTTTCAAACAAGGAGATGGTGTACGCTACAATGCCAGGGACCTCGCCTTGGTTAGAGCTCTGCAGCACAAAGCTGTTGTCGTTCTCGGTTCAGCAACTCCTTCCATTGCCAGTAAATTCGCTGCTGATGCTGGTCGCCTGCACTACCTGTCACTACCACAGCGCGTTGCGATGCGCCCGATGCCAACCTGTACTGTCGTACCGACGAGTATCACTGCCGAGCGCTCCATCTCTCCCGTGTTAGCAGAAGCCCTTCTGACAACGTACGCCAAAGGGGAACAAAGTCTCATTTTTTTAAATCGGCGAGGGTTTTCAAGTTGCCTGGTCTGCCCTACCTGTGGCAAGGAACTGCGCTGTCCCAATTGCTCCGTCACCCTCACACACCATCGACAGCGTCGAAAAAATCTCTGTCACTACTGTGAATATCAAATCCCTTCGCCAACCATCTGCCCACATTGTGGTGACCCTGATCTGCGGGAGGTCGGGGTTGGTACAGAGCGTCTGGAAGAGGAGTTACAGGAACTATTACCCCAAGCACGCATTGCCAGAATGGATAGCGACACGACAGCTGGCAAACATGGCCATCAACGGATACTTGACCGAATGGCACGTCAGGAAATCGATATCCTCGTCGGCACACAAATGATTGCCAAGGGGCATGACTTCCCCGGTGTAACCCTCGTGGGGGTGGTGCAGGGTGAAGGATCACTCTATCTACCGGACTACCGTGCTTCAGAGCGGACGTATCAACTCTTATCACAGGTAATTGGACGGGCAGGCCGCGGGGAGTTACCGGGGCAGGTCGTGGTACAAACAACCGATCCTGAACATTATGCCATTCACTTCGCTGTCGAGCATGATTATGAAGGGTTTTATCAACAGGAACTTCAGTTCAGAGAAGAGCTTGGTTATCCACCGGCCGGCTATCTAGCTGCTCTTAAAATCTCAGCAACATCAGAAGGAACACTGGCTCGTGAAGTGCAACTTATTGCTGAAATTCTTAGAGACATTAAACAGAAAATCGGCTTGCGGACAGAAATACTGGGGCCTGCACAGGCACCGCTGTATCGTCTCCAAGGACGGTTCCGCTATCAGATATTACTAAAAGATCGCTCAAGACCACGACTTCATCAACTTATCAAAGCATATCGTCAGGAACGGGTCCCAAAGGCAGGAATACGGGAGCGCGTCGATATAGACCCGCTTGATCTGCTCTGATCAGCGCTGCCCTTCAATACGCAGCCGACCCGCTTCAGGGAAAACCCGACAATTTGAATAACCTGCTTTCTTCAGTCGCTTCAAAATAAAAAAGGCACACCATAACGGTGCACCCTCGATATGACAGGGAAGTGGCCTTGTCACGTCAAAGACAAGGGATGCAATAATACCACTGACTAGGCGCCAACGAAACATAGCCCTTAACTGTGCTCTGATGTCGCATGGAAGGCCAAGTCCGGCCAGTTTTCGATAGTATTATCGAGACGCCATTGGCTACCAGCCATATAGGTCAGCTTCCCCTCGCCGTCAATATACAGATTCATTTTTTCCTTTTTTTCGAAATCATCAATCTGTTTTTTATCACCGGTTACCCAACGTGCTGTTACATAGGCTACAGGCTCATAGGCAATCTGAACACTATATTCGAACTCCAGACGGTGTAAAACGACTTCAAACTGGAGAACCCCAACGGCACCAACGACCCACTCAGCACCAAAAAGCGGTTTAAAGACCTGGGTGGTACCTTCTTCAGCCAACTGAACCAAACCTTTTTCAAGTGCCTTAGACTTCATAGGGTTAAGCAGTCTTACTTTACGGAAGTGCTCTGGTGCAAAACTTGGAATACCGGTAAACTTCAAGTCTTCACCTAGGGTAAACGTATCACCAATCTTAATGGTGCCATGATTATGAATACCAATAATATCACCGGGGAAAGCCTCTTCGACATTACTGCGATCCTGCGCCATAAAGATGGTAGCGTTACTGATTTGCACATCACGCCCCAAGCGCAGATGACGCACTTTCATGCCACGCTCAAACCGACCGGAACAAATTCTAAAGAAAGCAATGCGGTCCCGATGGGCCGGATCCATATTTGCTTGGATTTTAAATACGAAACCACTAAAGGGTTCTTCATAAGGAGAAACGACCCGCGTCGTTGTTTCCCGGGGGCGAGGATGGGGGGCATACTCAACAAAAGTGTCCAGTAACTGTTGCACGCCAAAAGTATTTATTGCACTACCAAAGAAAACCGGCGTCTGCTTGCCTGCAAGATAGGCCGTGACATCAAAAGGATGAGCGGCCCCTTCAAGGAGTTCGACATCGGCACGCAATTCGTCCGCCTGGCTACCAAGAACTTCATCTAACTTTGGATCATCCAATCCCTGAACAGTTACTGATGACCTGATACCATGCTCTGCCTCTGGATCAAAAAGAAGAACTTCTTTTGTATAAAGGTGATAGGTCCCTCGGAACCTTTTCCCCATACCGATTGGCCAAGTGATGGGGGCTGTTTGCATGCCAAGATTCTTTTCGACATCATCAAGCAAATCAAGTGGTTCCTGACCTTCACGATCCAACTTGTTCATAAAGGTCATAATTGGTGTGTCACGTAGGCGACAGACATCTAACAGTTTTTTTGTCTGACTTTCGACCCCTTTGACAGAGTCAATAACCATTAAAGCAGAATCAACGGCAGTCAGAACGCGATAGGTATCTTCAGAAAAGTCGTTATGACCCGGTGTGTCGAGTAGATTCACCTCGAACCTATCATAGCTAAACTTCATAACCGAAGAGGTAACGGAAATCCCCCGCTGTTTCTCCAACTCCATCCAGTCAGACGTGGCATGTCGCCCACTCTTGCGTGCCCGCACTTCACCAGCCTGCTGAATAGCACCACCAAAGAGTAGCAGCTTCTCCGTTATGGTCGTTTTACCTGCATCCGGGTGACTGATGATAGCAAAGGTGCGACGGCAATCGACCTCGTTTTGGTTAAACAGTTGCGACATACGATTTCTCCGGTATACGTAAAAAACCCGCACAAACGCGGGTTTTTATTGGCGGGCGATACTGGATTCGAACCAGCGACCTTTGGCTTCGGAGGCCAACGCTCTATCCAGCTGAGCTAACCGCCCGTAATCGTTAAAGTTAAAAGTTTACAGTTTTGTAGTTTTTAGTACTAAAGTGTACCATTTGGTAGCCCGTATTCAAAGAATAATTATCATACACCTAATGTTATCAGAAGTCAAATATTCCCTTGATTTTACTGAGGTGTTCGGAGTCTTTCCCTGAATCCCCACATGGTTCTACTGACCTCTGAAATAAGCTCTTGCACTCTCTCCAACTGTTCGTCACAAATGTACCCTCTACGGTACGCTATATCAAACTGAGCGTCTAACTCGTTGAGAGTATAATACTCCCGCTTTTTCGGACAGGTAGTTAAGTTTGGTTTGCTCATGATT
>CAYVYW010000006.1:0-94779 GCA_964456065.1 uncultured Geobacteraceae bacterium | reverse complement strand
TTGATTCATAATGTGTATTCGCATTACTTTTCACAATGATTTTATACCATTAAAGACTTAATCATGCAAATATATTCTAAGGAAGACGCCTACCATCCCCGCCCAAAGAGCGAGGCTTTCCCGGCGGGGGTTATGTAAGCTGTTGGGGGCACCGCTATGCATCTACAGATTCTCCCCTATCTGGCATGTCCAGCCTGCCTGCCCCGCGATATATCCTTACGTCTCCATGAACATAAGCGCCATGGCGATGACCTGATACGTGGTGAACTTTCCTGTCCCCGCTGCAGTACCCGTTACTTGGTCAAAGACGGGATTGCACACCTAACAACCACGCATGAAATGCCACTTGGCGAACAAAGCAAATACGAACAGCGCAGCGTTCGGGACCGCTACCTATGGATCCAGTACCATGATCTGCTCGACTATCCCACAGCAGACAGTAACTTTCAGTCCTGGAACCAGTTCCTCCCCTCCCCCACGAATGATGGCCTTGCTCTTGATACCGGTTGCGCTGTTGGTCGCCTGACTTTTGAAATGGGGCAACGCCTGCCCTTTGCAATCGGTTGTGACCTCTCATGGCAGTTTATCCGCACCGCTCGCTCACTCCGCACACACGGCTTCCATAGCTTTGAACTCCCCCTGCAAGGACATACATCAACAACCGTAACCATTAGGCTACCTGAACACTGGAAACGGGATACCGTTGAATTTATTGTAGCCGACGCCCGACGTTTGCCATTACACCCGGGCCTGGTGACCACCGCCGTGTCCCTTAATCTACTTGACCGTATTGATTATCCCCTGGCACACCTCCACGATGTTAATCGTGTCATGCATCACCAGAAAGGGACCTTTCTGCTGGCTTCCCCTTGGTGTTGGAATGAACAGGCAAGCCGTCCCGAACGGTGGCTTGGCGGCACCAATGGTCGTGAAAGTGCTATGATTGTCGAGGAGATTTTGATGGGACGGCGAGGAAATCTGCAACCACCATGGCAGCTACAGACACAGGGAGATTTACACTGGAAAATACGACATCATGAACGACATTATGAGGAGCTAATAAGCCAGTACTTCCTCGCACAACGGATAATATAATCCTGAACATGCGACCTGCTGTAGCATTTGAGTGAGAATACACCGAGGGACAGACTGCTTCCCATCACTTCCCCGTTGCGTTTAGCCCAATATCCTCATACCACAGTTCAGGATTTCTCTGTATAAACTCCTGCATAATTGCAATACAGTCTTCGTTTTGTAAAACCTCCACCGTGACCCCATGGGAGCGCAACCAAGCTTCTTCACCCATAAAGGTACGATTCTCGCCAATAACGACATGGGAGATACCGTACAATACGATGGCACCAGAGCACATGGCACATGGTGACAACGTCGTGTATAGCGTTGCTTCACGGTATATTTGTGCTGGCAGACGTCCCGCATGCTCTAAGGCGTCCATTTCTGCATGGCGAATAACGCTGTCTTGTTGCACACGGCGGTTATGCCCCCGTCCCAGTATGCGGTTTTTATGGACCAAAACCGCTCCTATTCGGATATCTGACCAATGTCTGTGTCCTGAAGACCGGCACTCTCATCTGGAGCGGTGAATGCAGAACCGGGGAAACGCTAGCAGCCTTCTTCGATTTCTTTGGCACAGCGCGGACAGCCAATTTGATTGGCATCTGCTACGATATGTGGCAGTCCTACATCTACACGATCCGAACCAGGGCACCTCAGGCAACGCTGGTCTTTTATTACCATTCCGGCTTATTTCTCGTTTAGTTGCATAGTATGTCTAATTATTATAGACATACTATGCAGCTATCTGCTAAATTTATAGCCGTCATACAGGAGATGGTAATCATGACTAACAGCCTACTGATCAAGAGCATTCCCTATGAGGAGTTTGACTATCAGACTCTTCTGGACTCCCTCCACGGATATGCACAGCCACGGATGAAGATTTCCGCCATGCTGGCCAAAGGGGATATCGTCCGCGTCAAGAAGGGACTCTATATCCTCGGAGAGTCACTGCGTCGTCGCCCCTTCTGCCGGGAACTGCTTGCCAATCTCATCTATGGCCCATCCTACGTATCCCTCGAATACGCGCTGCACTATCACGGTTTGATTCCGGAACGGGCCGAAACCCTGACGTCTGTTACCTGCGGACGTTCCAGGATTTTTGACACGCCGGTCGGTACGTTTTCCTATCGCATGATTCCGCTGGAAGCATTCCGCACTGGCATGGACCGGGTAGAGCTTGATGATGGACGTTCTTTTCTCATTGCAGTGCCGGAAAAGGCTTTGGCAGACCAAATCGTTGCCGACCGGGGCGCCGGGATTACCACCCAGAAGGAGTTACTCGAATCTCTGCTCTCAAGTCTACGCATTGACCCCAACATGCTTCGAGAACTCGATCCGGCGAGGCTTGCGGAGATTGCCCAGCACTATCGTTCCCGCAGAGTGAAGCTTTTGGCCGACCTGGTCAGCCGGTTGCGCAGGGGGGATAGAAATGCATGATGCTGTGAAGCGGATGCTAGCCAAATACGCACCCAAGAGCGTTGATGATTCAGTCAGGGCCTTGCGGGAGATCATCCAGGAAGTGGCGCTGCTCGGGCTCTGGCGGGCCAAGTTCTTCGAGCACGCCGCTTTTTATGGTGGAACAGCACTGCGTATTCTGTACGGACTCGACCGCTTCTCCGAGGATCTGGATTTTTCACTGCTGGAGCCATCAGACGATTTCAATCTGGCGCGGTTCACGGCATCACTTGAAAAGGAGCTGTTGGCATTCGGCTTCAACGTGCGGGTGGAGATGGTTGACAAGGCTGTAGAGTCGGCGGTGCAGTCGGCCTTTCTCAAGGCAAATACCCGTAATGAACTCCTGGTTATCGAGGCAGGTGAAGAACTTTCCAGACAGATTTCCGCAGGCCAGGTGCTGAAAGTGAAAATCGAGGTAGACACCGACCCGCCTGCCGGATTTACCACATCTACCCGTTACCTGCTGCAGCCGATACCCTTTGCCGTTCGGAGCTACTCACTTCCAGATCTGTTTGCCGGCAAGATGCATGCGCTGCTGTTCCGTAAGTGGAAAAATCGGGTCAAGGGGCGCGACTGGTATGATTTTGTCTGGTATGCCGCCAATCACCCTCAGTTGCACCTTGCCCATCTTGAGCAGAGGATGCGCCAGACCGGCCATTGGAGCGGAGAGAAATCTTTGTCGTCTATATCTTTCAGGGACCTGCTGTTCGAGACAATTGACCGGCTCGATGTAAACCAGGCACGTAAAGATGTCGCACCGTTTGTCAAGGATCAAGAGCAACTTGCACTCTGGTCACACGACTTTTTCCGTGACGTTGCAAGCCGCATTCAATGTAACGAATAATTTTGTTGGAGGATTTCTGTGGTTGATTACGAAGATTTGCTGGCTGCTCTTCAAGAGCTGCTGGAAGCATCCAGCGCCATGACCAGCGGCCAGTTGCCGACGTAGTCAGCTCGAACGCTACCAGCGTGCCCGGGAGTGGGCGCAACGATTGATTGTGAAGAAAAGGCCAAGAATTTCCGCCTGTAGGGTTTTTCTATTTTTTCGGTGGCGGGGACGTCGATAGTCCCTGATCAGTCGAGGGGGATGGCAGGCTTGGCGGCACCAATGGTCGTGAAAGTGCTATGATTGTCGAGGAGATTTTGATGGGACGGCGAGGAAATCTGCAACCACCATGGCAGCTACAGACACAGGGAGATTTACACTGGAAAATACGACATCATGAACGACATTATGAGGAGCTAATAAGCCAGTACTTCCTCGCACAACGGATAATATAATCCTGAACATGCGACCTGCTGTAGCATTTGAGTGAGAATACACCGAGGGACAGACTGCTTCCCATCACTTCCCCGTTGCGTTTAGCCCAATATCCTCATACCACAGTTCAGGATTTCTCTGTATAAACTCCTGCATAATTGCAATACAGTCTTCGTTTTGTAAAACCTCCACCGTGACCCCATGGGAGCGCAACCAAGCTTCTTCACCCATAAAGGTACGATTCTCGCCAATAACGACATGGGAGATACCGTACAATACGATGGCACCAGAGCACATGGCACATGGTGACAACGTCGTGTATAGCGTTGCTTCACGGTATATTTGTGCTGGCAGACGTCCCGCATGCTCTAAGGCGTCCATTTCTGCATGGCGAATAACGCTGTCGTGTTGCACACGGCGGTTATGCCCCCGTCCCAGTATGCGGCTTTTATGGACCAAAACCGCTCCTATTGGGATACCCCCCTCTGACAAGCCCTCTTGAGCCTCAGCAAGAGCCGCTTGTAAAAATAAAGATGGCTTATGCATAGCAAAGTTCCTTTTTTAATGTGGCTTGGGATTATTTGCCAACAACAACATCAGCTAAGCCCCCAGCCCCTATGGAGACCACTAAATGGTATCAACCATCTGACGGATAGCATGCTCGAGGGTTGGTCGAGCCCGCCAGCAGGTTACAACCCGTGTCAGTTCGCGCCCCTGGGGCAGAGCCTCAAGCCGATGAACCATTGTGGCAATATCCCCTTCAACCTTCAGATGGCCAGTAACATGAATACGATCTCCATATGCCGCTTCAGACCGAAACCCGATAGCGATGGTAACGGGCACCCATTCACGGACCAGTTCCTCAGGAACGACCTCAAGTGCTAAGGCAGCATAGACGGTATTATTGACATGGGCATTTTGGTCAATATGAGATCGTAAAACCGGTATCTCACAATGAAAAGACCCTTCATGTAAAACTGGTAACGTGTCAAAGGGATCATCAAGTGCCCGTTCAGGATGAAGTGGGTACTGGGGTAGATACTCGTCAATTTTTACCGGGCGACGCGTCGTAAGGTTCATGAGAACCCAAAGACTCGTTGCTACAGCAATACGGTTACCAACGGCATCATAGAGAGCGAAGTCCCGAACCCCCGACCGTGATTCACGACTCACCGGCCAGGTCCGCACCAGAATGTCTTCGTCTCCCCTGGGCATACGCTCAAACTGCACCGTTATACGCGACAAAACCCAAGTAATGCCCTTTTCTTTAATGTCATCCACTGAAAAACCACGGTCATGTGAATGGCCGAGTGCAGCCTCCTGCAACCAACTGAGAATGACCGCTAAGCGGGGGTAGCCCTGTGGGGTACATTCTCCATAACCGGCTTGAAACTTTTTTTCATACCAGACAGTCATGCTTCTGCCCCCACCGATTTCTCGACCCACAATGTCACCAAACGTGCCAGTTCACGTTGGTCATGACCAGAGATAATACGGTGTAGAAAACGGCATTCCCCCTGCACAGCACCCACGGTTTTTTGGGCTTCGATTACAACCGTCTCTCCATAGCGCGCTTCAGAACGATAGCGAATCTCAAGACTTGTCATCCTGTGACTAGCTACCAGTTTTTCGGGAAGAGCTTCAAGAGCCCACGAAGCATAAATGGTGTTATTAACATGATCATTTCTGTCAAGGTCAGCCCTGAGCACCGGCAAATTCAGTTGATAGTCCACCTGCTGTAATTCGGGGAGCGTATCAAAAGAGTCTTCCAGAGCTCGAACGGGGTCACAGGGGTAAACTGGCAGGAAATCATCCAAATTAACAGGCATTCGGTTCGCAAAACAAATCATGGAAAGGGATGTAGTTGCGACCCCGATTACTGTTCCGTCAGTATTGCTAAGATGGTAGTCACGTACCATAAATCGCTGGTCACACTGCGCTATCCAGGTATCAACGGCCACCTCTTCATGGGAGGCTGGATAGCGGTTAAGCTCAATATGCAGACGAGAGAGTACAAATGTAACTCCCTGCTCAAGTAGTTCGGCCATCTGCAGCCCCTTCGTTTTTGTGTGTAAAATTGCCGTATCCTGCAGCCAGGTCATCAGTGCAGGGATGCGGGGGCAGCCATACTGGTCAACTTCATGGTAGCGCAACTGACAGATCGTACTGAAATGCGACATAATCCCTCGAGACGGCTTGTACAAGCCTCTGCATAACATGAAACTAGTATACAACGGTTAGTATACGTTGCTATGAACTGAAGGACAAGTCAATCGCTACTGACAGTCAATCGCTACTAGTTACAGGAAAAATCACTCGGCCGAAAAGACATCATCTACTACGATATTTTTTCCCTACGTCTGCTTCATTGCTGTTGCTGATTAGGCAAGTGGGACGCTAAAAGAAGCCATGTGCAGATGGTTCCTGCACATGGCTGAACTCAACATCAGGTGTCACAAGAAGAAGCACTGCGCAACCTACTGTTTTTCTTCTTTTTTATACAGGGGGCATCACGTGGTGATCGCGTCAGTACGGGACGTGGTTTTCGTTGCAGCGTCATCTGATTATTCTCACGCCTTGGGCACACACACCCGGTGAAGCGTCGTGACATACCATACTGTTTATCCAAGTAATTCCCATGGAAACCATAGGCGGCATACAATTTTTCCACCATACGCTTTCGTATGGTTCTAACATGGGAGACCACACAACCAAGCACCCTTGCCATCTCGTAATTGCTCTGATACCCAGCAGGTCCACTACCTAAAGCACCTGCCAGCACTATCATTTCACGCTCGGTCAATAACGGTGCCATCGAAGCAATAACCTGATGACGCAGCGCCTCCAGTCGCAAACGATGATGTGTTGAGGTTGTCCTTCTCGAAACAACAGAACTAACAACTTCCTCATAATCCTCGATATTGACGCAGGTATTCCGAGGAATCGAACGCGAACCAGTTCCACCACTTGTAGCATGGGGCACCTGATTGCCTAGAATGGCTCTAAAGCGCACCCAAAAGGCCTGGGGGAAGCCTACCCTGCCTTTGGAGGCGCAAACGACTTCCAGCGCTTCTACGGCAGCAAGATATGCATTTTGCATATAGTCTTCCATGTCATAAGGGGCATACCCTCGATAGTGGTTCACGTAGCGAATGATTTTGAGTCGATTGTTTTCGACCCAAGCAAAACCATCTGTCATTTCCATGCGCGCCCCCTTCTGGGGTCTTGTTCATCACCACCACGTCCCTTATACCTATTAGAATGGTTAGAATGGTTAGTATTGGTTAGCAATGAATATTTTAAAGATAACCATCTTTTTTCATTCAATAATTCCATTTTTAAATCTCCCGTTATGTCGCGACATGTAACGCGCGGTGTCGCGACAAAATTGCATTGGTGTCAGACACCTGTAACCAGATGTCGCATCAAAAACACGTCAGGCTACCCCCGTGACATATATGTCATGGGGGAGAGGGTCATTAACTGACCATCCAAGGAAAAATCCCTAAGAATATGATGCATTTTCAAGCGAGCTAGCTCAGTCAGTAACATGCGATGAAATGCAGGCATGGCGAGTTGCGAGCCGCTCCAAGAACGAATGGAGGCCAATTTGACCGGGAACGGCCGTTGGTGGCTGCGGATATAGGCGTACATCCAGCTACCTGTTCCACAGGGAAGCTCATGCATAATGGCGCGGGACAAGCCCGTCATCAGGTGAGCATAAAAAAGATTCTGTAAAAGCGGAGAAAAATGATAGCGCACAGTACGATCATGGGTGCCATTACCAAACGATTCAATGGTGACCAGTGGTGCTGGACCAAAGACCCGACCGTCCGGCACCTCAACCGTAATAATAGTCTCGGCAAGCCGCTGTAGCCTCCGCTCTACAAATGTATAACGCTGACCGGAATTTGTGAGCCCCATGGCTCGGATGAGCTGGTGCATGGTAATACTGACTGACTCTCCAAAGATGCTAAGCCGAGCCATCTGAATAAGCTCAAGCCATACCAACAGGTCGCCCTGCATGAGCATCGGTCCATGGGCGGTAATCCTCTCCCGGCCACAACCTGACACCACACCAGCGATCCGCTCAGCCCCTATCTTCCGCCGACATGAAAACAATGCCGAGCGAGCTAGACAGTTCGGTAGCATCAGGGTGTCATCATGCCAGGTCGGCATCTGATGTAGCCCTGCCTCTACCCGATCCATAATCAGGCGAAGCGGTGACTTCTCTCGTTCATGCTGCTCCACGATCTGCTTCTGCATACAACCTCCTCGTACGCGCGGTATTAGTACCGCAGTGAAATAAGGATGTGAGTTTCCTCACATCCTTATTCGTGTAGGGGGGCACTGTGCCCCCCTACACGAATATATCGGTAGGAGGGATTGCATGCGCTTCACCCGGTTCGCATTACTGATACTACTGACTACTGGCGCCTGTGCTTTCGAAACCGCACAGGCGGACACCATACGCCACCTTCCGGTCTACTTCGACCAGCGGGCCTTGGTGCAGGGGGCCTATAGTCCCTACCGGATCGGCAGAAACCTTACAGCCACCAATGTGACACCCCACCTGCGGCAGCCTGTGCTGACCATCAGAGAGGTTTTACAAGCGAACGGGGCAGACAGGAAAAAAACAAGCAGTCATCTTTCCTGTCCTGTGACAGAGGCGGGCATCCCTTCCCGTCAAATCTCCGTCTTCTTTCAGCACGGCCTCAGCAGGCTTACACCGCTGGAATGCCAGACTCTTCGCCAGTTCAGCGCCAAACGTCCGGCTGGATGGATCGTCAAGATCGACGGTTACGCATCACAACCGGGTCGCCACCGCGCAAACAAGAGAATCTCGTATGCGCGCGCGCAGGCGGCCGCAGCGTGCCTGACTGTGCCACCAACAGCAATAAAAGGCCATGGTTTCGTACCGTTATCGGCGATCCATGCCAAAAACAGACGGGTTACCGTCTCATTATCCCCTCAGGAGGTTGTCCTATGTCCGTCCCCTACCGCACCATGATTGTGGCAGCAATGCTACTGCTCAACAGTGTCAGCCAAGCCAGCGCTGACACGGCATCAGACCGGGAAATCTTTACCCGACGGTTCCCGAATCTCACCATCGATCGCTTTGAACCATCCCCCATCCCTGGCCTGTATCAGATCACAAGTCAGCACCAGATTCTGTATGCCAGCACCAGTGGTCACATGTTGATTGGTGACCTTTGGAGTCCAGAAGGTGAAAACCTCTCTGCCAGGAGTCGAGACCGGCTTCTCATCACCCAGGTTGACAGTTTGTCAAGCAGTGCCAGTATCACAATTGGGACAGGGCCTCTTTCCGTCATTGAAATCAGCGACCCCGACTGCCCCCACTGTCGTATTCTCGACCGTTTCCTGGACCAGCAGGAAGATCTTAAGCGCACGATTCACTACCTGCCCCACACCAGCATTCACCCCCAGGCTTTACAGAAAGTTGCCCATATTCTTCGGGCGCAGGACCCTGTCGCTGCCCACAAAGCTGTCATGAACGGGGCACTTGACAGTACGCCACCATCTCCTGTCAGCCAGGAAGAACGTGAGCGGATCGAAGAGGCAGTAAAGGCCTTGATTGCAAAGGGGATCAACGCCACCCCAATTTTGATTGTGGATGGTCAGATAATCCGCGGTGCTGACCTACCTCGCATCACCAGCCTGCTTACCACGCTGCGTAGTCAGCAAAAACAAACCACCCGTAAAGGAGTTTCCCCATGACCCGTTTCTCAGTCACCACCACTGTCAGCCTCTTCGCAAGCGCCTTGATTCTTCTTGCCGGCAGCCCAGCTGAGGCCTTAATTGCACCATCAACCGGCTCATTTGGCTTTGAGGCCTATGATTTCTTCATTAACAACATCCTGAAAGGACCCTTCGGTGCCATCGCTGGTGTGCTCTCGATCATTGCTGGCGTCGTCGTGATGATTCAGCAGAAGATGGTGCCCGCCGTGCTCTGTATTCTTGGTGGTGTCTTGGTAATTAATTCCGACAAGATAGTCACCTCACTCGGCATGATGCCCTGACCGCCATGGAAATACGCTTTCCCCACTACCTGTCCCAACCGTTCCAGGTCCTCTGGTTTGAACCGGATGACCTGGCGGTTATGACAGCCGCCTTCATCATTGCTCAGCAATTCGGAGGTTGGCTCTGGCTTATGCTTCTAATCGCTCCTGCTTGGTATCGCCGCCTGAAAAGGCGGCATCCACGCGGCTTTTTACGACATGCCCTGTATTGGCTCGGTATCGCACCGATGCAGGGATATCCTTCGTTTTTCAGCGATCACTTCTACGAATAAACGTGAGGTAGCCATGCAGCTTCGCACCTTCATAGGAACCACCGCCAATCTGACCCGCTCCAACCGTATGTTAAGCAGCATGGTGGTGGCACTTTCCATTGGTTACGGCGTGAATACCGCTGGAGTCTTTTACGCCTTAAACCACCATACAACCGTCCTAATACCACCTAGCGGTGGCGGCCCGCTGACGGTGACCCCCCAGCGGGCCGATCAGGCCTACCTCAGTGAGGTGGCACGCTATATCAGCAATTTGGCCTGGAACTATAGTCCTGGTACGGCACGCTCCCAATTCAATGAGTTGTTACGCCACGTCCATGAACAGCAGTACCAGCAGATCAAAACCCAGCTCTACGACCTGGCCGCAAGGGTTGAGAAAAGTGGTGCGGTCAGTTCCATCCACATCCAACAGATGGCCATCAGTCAAGACCGCGGCACCATCACGTTAACGGTCCGCCGCCTGATAAGCCTCCCTGGACAGAGCGCTGACGACCGTCAGGCCTCCCTTGCCATACATTTCCTTCTCGATCATGGCCGTTTCAAAGTGACTGAACTACAGGACCGCACCAAGGAGTGATTCATGCCACGCTACCGTTTATGCCTTGCACTGTTGTTTCTCTGCCCTTCGCTGGTTCTGGCTGCCAACGAGCCGCTCCAGCCCACCGTTGTCCCCGACCAACTGGCAACGGTTCGACTATCTAATTCCGATATGAACCGTATCAGCTGTCCAGGCACCATCAGTGATGTTTTAAGCTCAGCTGAAAAAGGCGTCATGATCACCATCACAGGGCAGGATGCCTTCATAAAATTCAAGGTGCAAAGCGGTGAACCACCAATCTATCGCGAGACTCCCACAGAGCTTTTTGTGGTCTGCCAAGGCAGCACCTACAGCCTGATAGCACTCCCCCAGCGCATCCCCGCCCAGACGATTAGGCTGGCCCCGGCACAGCGTCAAGCCGTAGAGCAAAATCAGGCTCGTTTTGAAGGACTGCCCTTTGAGCAGCGCCTCGTACGAATCATGCAAGAGCTGGCTCAAAGGAGCCTGCCGGAAAGCTATGAACAGGAAAAGCTGCAAGAGCCACCGCGGCGCTACAAGGAAATGACGATTCAGCCCCACAAGCGCATCAGCATTCCTGGCGAGGGTCTGGTCATACACATCTTTCGCATCACAGCCATAAGTCCCATCACACTGTTAGAACAAACACTGCTGGAACAGCAGTTAGTTCCCAATCCCCTGGCGTTAGCCCTCGAACGGGAACAACTGGAGGCGGGGGAAACCATGGAACTGGTCGTGATTGCCAAACGCCACGGTAGCATGCCTGGATCCGAACCTCTGGTGGGATTGCCCTCTCTGGCGCCAACGACTGCCAACACGAAAGCTGAGATCATTTCACAGGGCAGTCCCCGCAACAGTCTGGAGGTTCCCCATGCGCGTCGCCCTTAAACGTTTCTGGGACCAGCGCTCCCCCAAATCAAAACGACATCTGGTTCAGGGTGTCCTGCTAAGCACCCTTGCTGCAGCCGTGGCGGCGGGAGGCTATATCAGTACCGATACGAAGGTACCGTCACGGACAACCCCCCCCACGCTGGTCCCCCTCGACCCAGGCCTTTTAACGCGGCAGCACAGTGCCGACTTGGAGGTACGCCTTCGTGAACTGGAGGCTGAGAACCGCACACTAAAGGCAATCCCTTCCACCCAAACGGTACTGCCACCGCTACCGGAACGTGGAGTACCAATCCCACCACCCCTTCTGCATGCCCCCCCTGCCCACCAGACAGGCGTCATGGCACCCCCACCACCTTTGGTGGCGGTGCCGACGCCCCCGCCAGTACGTCAGGAACTGGGGGAGATCGTCCGAACCCGCCACACGCCAGCCATGCCCACCCCGCTAACGCCACAGCCCGTACCTGCCTCACCGGGTGCTTACCTACCCCCATCCTTCATGGCAGCGACGCTTTTAAGTGGTCTTGATGCCCCCACCAGTCATGATGCTAAAGGGACACCGGTTCCGGTCATTTTACGGATTAAGGCTCCAGCTATGCTGCCAAATGAAGTCAAAGCCGACCTGCAGGGCTGCTTCGTAATAGCCGATGGCCGGGGAAACCTCGCCACGGAACGGGCGGAACTAGTACTGGTCTCCCTCTCCTGTCTCGACACCCGGGGACAGGCCGTGATCGACCAGAAGATTAAGGGTTTTGTGGTGGATGATGATGGAAAAATCGGTCTGAGGGGCAAAGTCGTGGCCAAAATGGGGGCCGCCATAGCCAGAAGCATGCTGGCTGGATTTTTCGGGGGTGCTGGTGATGCCGTCAAGGCGGCGGCGACCACGACCACCGTAAATCCCCTCGGCAGTACCCAGACGATTGAAGCCCGTGAGGTGGCACTGGCCGGACTCGGCAATGGGCTTGCCGGTGGCTTTAAGGAGTTACAGAAATTCTATCTCGACCTGGCACGCCAATCCATGCCGGTCGTCGAAGTTGGTGCCACGCGACCGGTCACGCTGGTCATTTCAGAAGGGACCACCCTTAGCATCAGAAAAATCTCAAAAGGAGTCAGCCGATGAGCGTGAAACCGTATCTGGTTCTTGCATCCTTGGGGCTGCTGTTGAGCGGCTGTGCCGCTATCAACCCATATGCCTCTGAGTTCAGCTGTCCCCCGGGACATCCGGGAGCCTGTGTATCCGTAGACAGCGCCTATCGGGACAGCCTCACCTCTGCGACCAACAAGGCACCATCCACCGCCATCGACCCGGTTGAACAAACCCGTCAACGTCAGTTGGCAGCTCTGGTAAACCAGCCGGATCCACCCCTCTTAGCACCACCCCGTATTGTACGCCTCTTAGTTTTACCCTACACCGGCGCCGACAATGTCCTCTATCTGCAGCGCCACCTCTACCTGGTCGTTGATCAACCCCGTTGGCTTTTGTCCGGGCATCGTGAGGGGGAACGTCCATGACCATAACGGCAAGCGGTATTAAACGTACTCTTCTGGAGCGCCTTGTGAACCGGGAACGTTTTTCCGACTACCTGCCCTGGCTACACCACGATCCAGACAACCAACTCTACATCAACAGCGATGACACCATCGGTTGGATCTGGGAGTGCACACCGCTTAATGTGGCATCTGCATCATCCATCACAACCCTGGAGGGTCTCTTTCGGGCCGGCCTGCCGGAGGGTTCGATACTGCAGGTCATGCTACATGCCGACCCCCACATCGAAGGGATGCTGGAAGCCTACCGGGCAACCAAAACCCTTGACACTCCACTGGTACGTACCGTCACTACGGCACTGACCAATGCGCTTCAGGAGCGAACCTGCATGACGACCGGAATACCAGTGCGACGATTTCGTCTCTTTGTAGCCGTCAAAATCCCGCTGCCGCAGCAGGGACGTCAAGAACTGCGAACAGCAGCCGGGAGCATTGAAGAGATTCTCAAAGGCGCTGGTCTGGCACCACGCCGAGTACCCCCGCACGGGCTTTTAGCGTGGTTACGGACCATCATGAACCCCGACCCTCCCCAGGACTTGACCCACTATGACCCGGAGCAACCCTTGCGTAAACAGGTTCTGTACGGCACCAGCGTTACCTGCGGTATGCAGGAGCTGACCATGAACCAGCGGATCTTCCGCTGCATTACCCCTCGCACCTTCCCCCCAAAAGGTGACCCAATCCAAACCAACAGGCTGGTGGGGGGACTTGACGGGATGATTAGCGATAGTGACCAGATTAAAAGCCCTTTTCTATACACCGTCACGGTCTTGATTAAAAACCAAAAACAACGCCTGCATACCAAGTGTAATCTGGTATTACAACAGCAAGGAGTGGGTAGTTTTGCCCCCTCACTCTATCGCAAGAAAGATGAATACCTCTGGGCGGTGGACGAATTAGAGCGGGGCACCCGCTTTTACCGCGTGATACCGACGATGTGGCTTTATGGAGAAGACGCCGAGCAGCTGACGGAAGCGGTTTCTCGGGCTAAGCGCATTTGGGAGGGCCAGGGATACCTGATGCAGGAAGACCGGGGTATTCTACCGATTCTGTTCATCATCGGTCTGCCCTTCGGGCTTTACGACCATGGAGCCACCGTAGACACCCTTGACCGTGACCACATCTTGCCGGTGCAGGCCATCGCCACCACGCTACCAGTCCAAGCAGATTTTGTTGGCATGCAAACCCCGGAACTACTTTTCAGCGGCCGTAAAGGGAATCTCTGTGGCATCGATCTCTTCGATCCCGCCGCCAATAACCATAACGCCCTGGTCTGTGCCTCCAGTGGTGCCGGTAAAAGTTTTTTGGTGAACTACCTGGTCTATAACTACCTGGCCAGCCATGCGCGCATCCGGATTATCGATATCGGTGGTTCCTACCGCAAAATGACAGCGCTGGCTGGCGCCCGCTACCTGGATTTTCGCCATGACCGCCCCTTATCCCTGAACCCATTTAGTACGGTGATGGATCCAGAATTTGACCTACCGGTTATCGCTCCAATTATTGCCAGTATGGTAGCCGGAGGCGGTAGCATACCAGACAGTATTGAGATGGCCCTAATCCGCCAGGCGGTTCGCTATGCCTACCACCAGGCAGGCCAACAGGCAGACCTCGATCTTGTACAGTACTACCTCCAACAACTACCACGTCTGACAGGGGAGCAGGAGAACATCTGCCAGAAAGCCGCGGCCCTGGCCTTTACCCTCCAAGATTATACCTCACAGGGAATCTACGGTCGTTTTTTCAACGGCACAAGCGACTTACGGATTGCCAGTGATCCCTTTGTGGTTTTAGAGCTGGAGCAATTAAAGGCCCGTCACGACCTTTTTCGTGTCGTCACCCTTCAGGTCATCAATGCCGTCACCCAGGACCTTTACCTCTCTGATCGTAGTGAACGACGCCTGATTGTTTTTGATGAGGCCTGGCAATTTTTAGGGGGGCAAGCCCATGGCACGGAGGTGATTGAAGAAGGGTATCGACGAGCCCGTAAATACGGTGGCAGTTTCACCATTATTACCCAATCTGTACTAGACATGCAGCAGTTCGGCAGCGTCGGGGACGTCATCCGCAACAACTCGGCCTACAAGTTTTATCTAGAGTCTGCCGACTACCCTAAGGCTCGGCAGCATAACCTTATACAGGTTGATGATTTCGGCCTGGCCATGCTGAACTCAGTCAAAACCATGAAACCCCACTATTCGGAAATCTTCATGGAAACCCCTTTTGGCACGGGTGTCGCCCGTCTTTCGGTAGACCCCTTTTCCTACTATGTATTCACTTCAGACGCCCGTGAAATCGCCGAAATTGATGCTCTAATCGCAGCAGGAGCCCCGTATGAAGAAGCCATCCATACCATGGTTGAGCGCCATCATCATGGTCGCCGTTAGCACCATGGCCGGCCCACCGGATGGACAAGAGGCCGGCCTGCAGGGGGGAGCACTGGTCAGGGATCGCTATGGCACTCCGGAAGGCCTGCAGCAGGCACTGGTTAGTCCTTTTGTGGCAGGCGACCATCTCAGCACACTTGACGGCAGCCAGCGTTTCGGCGTGTCATTACTGACAGATACGGCCCCTAATCTTCTGTCACTGGTGGTGCAGCCAGGCACAGGTGGTGATCTGGTACGCTTGATAATTCACATTAATCGCCAGACAGCAGATAATGTTGCCACCGAAAGCATCATCACCACACCCGTCTCGGGGGTCTGTACTAACGGCATTATCAGTTGCCGACCAGGCAGCTGGGATGCCTGTAATCCCTATCAATTTACGTTTGATGCACAGGAGCACGTCCAGCTCACAACGGTACCGTTGACACAGCTCTCCGGCTGTTTCTGCATCAACAACTCCTGCGGCCAAGACTTGTACTGGCAAAACCGCCGTGCCGTACTCTTTGCCCTGGGAGGGAGTCTAGTGGCAGCCCTGCAGCATGATGGTGTCAAGCTTGCCATCAGCAGTGTAGCCGTTGAAGACAGTGCCATTCGCTATGCCGGCCGCCTCGTGGCCCCCCGTCAGACTTTTCTCAGCAGCGCAGATCAGGTGGTGGTTCCTCCAACAGTCCCAGGTAAAGATTGGCTGACAGCACCACCGCTCCTTGACGAGGCCAGGGACAACCTGTTGGCTCCCGAAGCACGCTCCCTGCAGGGCAGTCTCGTCAGCGTCCTTGACCAGCGTGCCCGAGGGGACCGTTTTGACATGAACGCCTGGTATAGCTGCCAGACCGTGCGGCATGCTGCTTTGGTACCTGATGTACGTGAGCAGCGCCTCCCCCTGCAGGCTAGCCTCTGCAGCGACCATTTCATCTACAGCCGTATCAGCGAAGGCACGACATCACTCGATCTGGATATCATAAGCAGCGGACCCGCCGGCCTCAGTGAAGCAAACAAATCCTGTCCAGCCGGAAGTCTTGCCGACGGCTGGCATCGCGTGGCCAGTATCCCCCAATACACTGAAGTGCTGGATGAGTATCAAGCCCTGACAGGCATCAGGGCCAGTATCAGTATTAGCGGCGCAGGCTGTTCTACAGCCAGCCAGACGATTGACAGCACCATCCAGCGCCACGATGTACCGCTTTTGCATCCCGTCGTCTGTGGTGCAGTCGGTCCCCAGGGAGTTACCCTGACCGGAGAATTGACCCTGCAACGCACAATTACCCGATATCAGGAACAGCTGCACGACAGCTGTGCACCGTATCGGCAACGACAGGACTGCATCGTTATGGAAGCAAGCAGCGATGGAGTGGTCACAGTGAATGGAGGACGTACTACCGGCTTAAACCCCCTCCCCTCCTGCCGCACCCTGACACTGGCAACACAGCGCATGCTGATTTGCCGACCGTTCTGGGAGACCAAAGAACGCTACCTCTGTCAGGGAGAACAGCTGTCACGGCCAAGCACCGCAGCACTCGATCGTGTCAAAAACACCAGTACTGCCGACAGCAGTTCTCTGTACTACCGTGATCTGGCTGGACAAGCCATGCAGACAGACCTGCCCAAGCAACCGGAGCTACCCCCCTGTCAGGCTAGTTGCCGTGTCCGCACCATGGCGACCCGTAGCCAGGTTACCAGTGACGGGCCGGTCAGTCGCCAGGTACTACAGGGTGAGCAGGCCAGCGTGAGTGGTTTACGTCTGTGTGTAACAGGCCAGTGTCCCCTAACAACTGGTGAGTCTGTTGAACGTCCCTGTGGATGCGATGGAGAACTGGGCCCCGCAGCAGCAAGCCTTTCCGTTCTTGAAGCGGCTGGAAACGATCTAATCTGTACCAACCCAACGGCAGGTACACCGTGATACGCTCCGTCTGCATCATGGTACTGCTGGCCCCATCAATGGCCATGGCTCTCAGCTGTTACGACCTGGTACGCATCGACCAACCGTATCGCTACCGCGATTTGTTAGAGCGTTTTGTGAGTAACGGCCAGGTAACCTATGCCCAGGCTAAAGCAGCCCGTACTGGCAGTTTGCAGCTGCCGGACGGCTATTTTGCCATGGCGCCCCAAATAAGTCAGGCCTATCGCCAGGGCGGGCCTGATCAAGGTTCACTGCTGGTCCAGCTCGCAGCAGGCCGCTTCGGTGCAGCACGACCGCTTCCCCTCACAGATAACGTCATGACTCGGCGTATTATTGGCTATTACGCCAGCCTGCTTGGCGATCCGCTGCATGGTAAAGGGTCGCTGGTAGATGCCTGGCACTACCCCGGCAAGACCGGGTTTCTCACCATGGATGGTAGCCCCTTAACGGGACTCCCGCCGGCACTGATGGAGCGACAGGATGCAGAACCGCTTGCGCTCGGTATCGGTTCAGACGGGGAACTCCGGGTTGTTCCGGAAGTACCCCAGGCGGGACAGATTGTGGTACTACCGGGGATAATGGATTGTGCGGTACGGCTTGAGGATCAGCCCATGGCATCGGATATACCTATTGAGCCAACCCCAACTGCTCTTTTCTGTGGTATCGACCGTGACGGGGACGGCAGCATCCTGGGGCAGGAGGAACAGGCCCCTTGTAGTATGGTGACGGGCAAAGCACTATGTCCGTTAGACCAGGTCCCCTGTTTGGAACAAATCGCCATGGGAGGTTGTCCGAACGGGACCAGTTATGACCCTGGCAGTAACCGCTGCATACAAGCGGCGACCGCCACCTGTCCAGACGGTTATTCCCTGACGACAAACGGCTGCCAGGCACCATCGAACTGTCCTAGCGGATTTACGCTTACAGCGGGAGTCTGCAGTGTCGCAGCCACACCCAGCTGCCCAAGCGGCAGTACACTCACAGGAATGCAGTGTCTGGAAACTCCCCGTTGTACCGAAGGTGCCACCAGAATTGCGGCAAGCCTGAGTTGCCGAGCACCCGGAAGCACCAGTTGCCCGGTAGGCAGCAGCTTCGATGCTAACAGTATGGCATGTCTGACTGCGCCGCTGTGCGGTAGTGGCCAGTATGACCCCAACACAAATGCCTGTAGTTCCCCTGCCAGCAAGATCTGCCCTGATGGCATGACCATGCATGCCGATGGCACCCACTGCCTGGCCGTACCAAGCTGCCCATCCGGTTACAGCTACCAGACCGCCCGAGACCGGTGTGAAAAAAGTGTCCCCGCCAGTGCCCAGACCGGTTTGGGCTGTAAAGCCACCAGCTTCCCGTGTATCAGTGGTGCCGCAAGCTGCTGCCACGTCAACATCAGCTGTCCCGATGGCGCAAGCGGCCCAGTCAAAGTTGATGCTAGCTACTGCTGTCTCGGCAGTGCCAGTATTACCATCTCAAAGGCTAGTGATTTTTTGACCCGCAAAGAGATCAGTAGTGGCGGTTATGCCATGATTGCGGTGCAGTGCACGGCAGCCGGCAGCTGCACCAGCTACTTTATGGACCGACTCTGTTATAACGGCTATCCCTTAAGTGGCTGGCTAGCGTCCGGCACTTTTTCCATGGCGGTTACCACCCTAAGCTGTCCAAGCGGCAGCACTCTGCAAAGTGACGGCAGCTGCCTAGCGGTGGCAACGGCCAACTGTAGCCAGGGCAGTCTCGATACGGTAACTGACCATTGCCAAAGCGCCGTCAACTATCAGTGTCAAACGGGGACCTATCACCAGACCTCAAACAGCTGTTTGACCCCAGCGCTCTGCACCAGCGGCAGCCTGGACACAGAATTGGACCGTTGCCTGCTTCCGGTCAGTATGATTTGTCCAGTCGGCATGCAGTATGATGGTGTTCAAGGAGCCTGCATAAGCACAGCAAGTTGTATACGGGGGATTTTTTCTGCCGACCTCGACCGCTGTAGTTTTCCGGTTGACCTCCAGTGTCCGGTCGGCAGTCTGACCGGACAGCAGTGTTACACTGAAGCAGGCTGCCCGACAGGGGGTACCCTGCAGGTCGACAGTAAAGGTCAGGTATGCACAAGTGATCAAAGTCAGACCTGCCCAAGTGGCATGCTGTTGGCGGGGAGTACCTGCAGTACGGCCAGTTCCTGCCCAGAAGGGTATCAGCACGACCCATTGCGGGGACTTTGCAGTCAGGGCTTTACCCAGTGCCCTGCAGGCCCCTACCCTTGCTTGGTTCCCCCCGGCATGACCCAACCGGTCTGCTCTCCTCAGCGCTGTTTCGACCCGCACGGCAGTGACGGTGAAAGTACGACCATAACGACTGCCATCCCCGAGGATAACGGCCCACGGGCGGCAGACGGCAGTTGCCAGGGTGTCCTTGCCCTGTTCAGTGGTGCTGGCAGCCGCTGTCGCCCCCCAGGACTGCAAGTTGGCATGCTACAAGACTGTTGTGACGCCGGTTTTGGTGGTGGCATGCAGGGAAATAACACGGGCGCCATACTCACCGGTCTACGGACCGCCTGGGAGGTTGGGCAGGTTGCCTACTACGGCTCACAGCTGACAAGCGGCAGCGCCAGCATCATAGGCATTACCGGCAGTGGCAGCACCATTACCAGTGTCACCATTCTAACGGAATCCAGCACCGTCACCCTGCAGGGAGCGGCCGCAAGCGGTGCTTTTGGGGCCGCCACCAGTGGAGCCAGTGGTTCAGCTGCTGTGGCAGCAGGCCTGGAATCCTACAGCGCTGCACTTTTCAACCCGCTTGCCCTCTCCATTACCGGAGCCACCCTGGTGGCAACCCGTATCCTTTATGGCAGTGGTTGTGACGCCCAAGACCTGCAAACCGCATTCCTGCTGGCATCCGGCAGCTGCCACCATGTGGGGAGCTATTGCGCTAAAAAACTGCCGCTCGTGGGCTGCGTACAAAAAGCTGAGAGCCACTGCTGCTTCAACTCCCGCCTGGCCCGTATTATCCACGAGCAGGGGCGTCAACAGCTGCCGGGGTTTCACCCCTTAGCGCCCTTTGGAACAGCAACAGCCCCGATCTGTCGTGGTCTGACACCGGAAGAGTTCCAGGCCCTTGATTTCGGCCGCATTGATCTTAGTGAGTATATCGGTACCCTGCCGGCTCCCGAACAGTTCATGGAGCGTATGCAGGCCGCCCGCCAGACTATCTCCCCCCTCAAGGAGCAGCCATGAACAGCGTGGTGCTCATTTTGTTCCTGACACTCTGGGCCTCATCGGGATTGGCCTGTACCGTCGGCCGTTGTTACCCTATCAGTGAGCCTGATCTTCTGGAGGAAATCAGGCGTCAAGCCTCTCAAATACCCGCTCCCACCATCACTGCACGGCATCTCCAGGGGGACGTCCCCCCAAGCCCCTGCCTGCTGGCACGCCAGCACCGCTCACGCCTAGTGGACATTAGCGTCACCCTTACCCAGGCGGTCCATGATCAGGAAGGACACCGTATCTATCCGGCCGGTTTTCGCTATTCGCCCTTGGAGCGACTGCATTATCCCCGCAAACTACTAATATTTTGTGGGGACTCACCGGAAGAGCTCCAGGTGGTTTCGACACTTCTGGCGCAGGATCCGAGCTTTATGCTGCTCAGTCTTACCGGAGACTTACAGCAGCTGCGCCGGCACCTGAAGCGGGCGGTCTACCGCGTTCCACCACAGCTGCAGCAACGCTTTGGGATTGTCCTGATGCCGGCCGTCGTTCGTCAGGCTGGTCGCATGCTCCGGGTAGATGAGTACCCAGTCCCCAGGAGGCGCCCATGAAAATTCTAGTATTGATCAGTCTGATGCTGTGGCTGCCATGTAATACCCTGGCTAGCCCGCCTGGTTGCCAGGGTGACCCTTTAAATCCCCTCACCGATATTTGCTGGAGCTGTTTACTACCGATTCAGATTGGTGCCGTTAGTCATGGCGGCAGTGCAGGTACTGTACAGGGACCGGTCTGCCTTTGCCCGAACGGGGGCGGCATGATGATGGGGCTCACTGTTTCCTTCTTTGAACATGCCCGTCTCGTGGAAGCCGTCCGGGAGCCGTTTTGTTTCCCTGCTCTGGGGACCGGGCTGGCTGGCAGTGACCCGACCCATTTAACCGGTGTTAGCCGTTCTGCCGACCATGGCGACAGTAGTCTCGGTTTTATGCAGGTTCATTACTACCGTTTTCCTGCCTGGCAGATGCTCGGCCTGCTCTTGGATCTACCTTGCTTGGAACAGTCTCCCTTTGATCTAGCCTACCTCTCTGAAGTCGACCCACTCTGGAATGATGATCTGCTTTCCCACCTGGTGAACCCCGAGGCCCTACTATTTGCCAATCCGGTAACCCAGCTTTCCTGTATGGCAGACAGCGCTGCGGTCAGTAGCGGCAGTCCCCTTGATCAGCTTTTCTGGTGCTTAGGGAGCTGGGGATCGACCTACCCACTCTCCGGCAGCATGGCGGAAAGTGATCCGGTAACTCTGTCAGCCGGGCTGACGGCCCGTCTACTCTTCAAACTGGGACGGGAAGGTGTCCTGCCAGATACTGCCCGTGACAGCTGCGCTCGTCAGGGGGTTTACATGCCAATGCTGGTGAAAAGTAACTACCGCCTGCAGCCGATTCGACCGGTCACACGCCATGAAGCGATACCAATCGGTCGTTCCCCGCTGGTGTGGGGTGCAGGACTCAACCCGCCCCTGGGGCTACTGGGGCGCTCCCCCGACAACTTTCTCTACGCCATTACCAGACGGAGGCTCTGTTGCGTCGGTCCATCTCTATTACCCTAATACTGGTACTCTGTAGCCGCTCCCTTTATGCGGACCAGCTAACCCTCTGCCTCTCCCTCAGCATGCCAACGGAGCTCCTGAGGCGCTATCTACAGGATGCAGCCCAGTCTTCCGAGGCGGTCCAGATTGCCCTACGTGGTTTTGCTGGGGGGGCCAGGACCATTCAGCCTACCATCGCACGCCTGGATGAGCTGCTGCTGGTGGACCCTGCCTGTCAAGATCGCCATGGTCAGCCTTGTCAGCGCCATGCCGTTACTATCCGCATCGACCCCGTACTGTTTCGCCAGGCCGCGGTGACCGAGGTCCCCACGCTAGTTTTGGCCCGGGATCAGGATCATACCGTCCGTTACAGTACCATCAGTGGAGATGCACAGCTCACCTATCTTCGCGAAACCCTTCTATCAGCCCAAGGAGGCACCCATGGCACACCAACGTTTGAACCGCTTTATCCAACGCCGTCTTTTACTGGCACTCAGCCTGCAAACGATTCTGATTCTGCTGGCTCTGTTGTTCTACCATCATCGCATCGCCACCCGTATCCAGACTATCGACCTGAAAGGCTATCTGGAGCGTCAACGGGAACTCTACCAAAGCCAGAAAATCAATGACGCAACACTCCAACGCAACCTAGCTGAACTGGAACATCTGATGAACAGTCAGCCCAAAAACAGGATTTTTCTCTTGAAGGAGGTGGTGCTTGGAACGCTTCCAGCTCTCCCCCTACCCTAGGCTTTTACTAATGGGGGTATGTTTGACCCTTGCCGCACAAATGGTTCTGGAGCGCCTAATGGTTACCACAACCCCTTCCCTGCGCCACCGGGTTTTCTGGCTGCAAAACACCGGTAAGGTTGCCCAAGGATCCCATCAGCTCTTTATTCACCTTGATGAACGGGGTCAACATCTGGTGACCAAGCGGGTAGCCTGTACTGAAGGACAGCTGGTAACAGTCCACCATCAGACGGTCTTGAGCTGTGACGGCGAACCAATAGCCCTCTTGAGGAAGGGTGATCGTCCGGCGGCAAGCTTCAACGGGCAGATTCCGCAAGGTTACTGTTTTGTCCTGGGTGACCATCCCGACAGTGTGGACTCACGACGCTTCGGCCTAGTGGATAGGCAACAGATTGTTCAGCAGGCCTATCCCCTTTGGTGAGGAATACTATGGAACCGAATATTCAGATGCATCTCTTTTTCCAAAGCCTACTGCATGACCATGGCTTGTTTTTATTGCGTGGGGCCAGCCTGCTGACGGTTCTGGCCGCCTTCTGGAGTGGCGTACGAATGCGAAATCCAACCCTGGCAGGTTTTTTTCTGTTACTGGCCGCTGGCTTATTGTACGGCGGACTACCGCTAGTCCAGTGGTTACAGACAGGGGGCGGCCATGGCCTCCCCTGATCTGGTTGTGCTTCCACCAGGGGAGAGCATCCATCCCCGGGGGCTTTTGGAGGCACTGGCTGCCATTGAACAGAGCAGCACCAATGAACGCCAAGGTTGCCAGATACCAGAGGGGATGCTTACCACACGGCAACGCCTTGAGTTCATGGAAGTCGGCATGCGCGGAGCCATTGCCGCCGGTATGGTTTTAAGCCTGCTCTCACCACTGGCAGTGGCAATGCTGGATGGCCATCTGGCTGTTTTTGGCAGGACCGAGCCAGCCCCTTTTGACCGTGCGCTGGTCTTGCTGGTCACGGGTAGTTTCAGTCTCGGCTACGCCATTCTCATGAGCAGGGCAGCCCTCGGCTGGCAAGGTCCCTATAGCCGTGCCATGGTACTGAATCTGATAGGGGGGATGGTCCTTGCGACTCTGGTAAAGGGGTTTTTTGTGGCGGGACTCTACGGCGGACTGGCCCTCTGGCTCGAACAACGCGGCCCTCTGCTGCTCGGCTCTCTCGCAGGTCACCACCTCATCAGCCATCACACGGCCACCGCCAGCGCCAAGTTGCTGCCCCTCATGGCAACCATCCTGGAAAAAGCCACCGGGATGGTACTGCTGACAGCACTTGTAGCCAGTGTCATGCCACTGGTCTGTTTTCTGGTGCACTGGCTCAACCTGCGCCGGGTTGCCGGCTATCGTCTGGAGGGAACCAATCATGACATCTAATGTCTGTGCACGACTGATGGTCCTGACCTGCTTATCGGCTGTCAATGCCGACGCACTTGAATTCGAATACCAGGTGGTAGGTGGGCATGCCATTGTCAGCAGTGCCTTTAGAACATTGGCATTGATATTTTCGGATCATGGCTACCAGACCCTTTTTCTGGTAACCATCGCTGCAGGGTTGGCCTTTGGAGGATTAATGTTGGCCGGACGAATCATCAGCGGATCTCCGGCCTCACCCATGGCCTGGCTGACCCCGGCATTAAGCGGTATCCTGTTGTATCTGGCCCTGGTTATTCCGAAAGGCACCCTGCATATCTACGACCCGGTCTTTAATAAAACCGAAGCGGTCTCCGGCATCCCCGACGGGCTGGTAGTTATGGCCGGCATGCTCAATCTTCTCGAGCGAGGCTTAGTGGCGGTTGTCACTAACGCAGGTGATCCCCTGGGCTACACCATGCAAGCCGGTGGTCATGGTTATTTAGGTTTGGGGAATCTTGCCACCGTACCAGGTGGTATCAGCGATGCAGCACTTGATGCTTCAGTCAGCCGCTATATCCACGATTGTGTCAGTTTTGCCCTCATGCAACCGGCCAGTACCCTCACCCCCGACGAACTGCTACGCAACAGTACTGATTTTATGGCCAGCCTAGAAAAAGCACAGCACCCGGCGATAACCACAGTCATGTATAGCCAGCAAGTTCCCCAGGGCACCAGTTGCAGCTGTACGGATGCCTTTACGAACATCAAAGCTGGCCTACAGGGAAATCTCCTCGATGGAAATCTGACAGCAGTCTGCAGTGCCATGGGGTATGCAAGCGATGACCCCAGCGCCATCGTGCAGTGCCGCACCGTACTCACTAATGTTTTACAAGGGGCTGACCTCTCCCATGCCAGCATTGATCAGTTCATCCGGCAGGCCTACCTGGCCCGCAAACTCGATCAGGCCTTTCGAAGTGGTGACAGCCTGCCCGTCGGCAATTTTCAGGCTCTGATAAAAGCCTCCGGTGCCATGCAGGCTGCAAATGAGTGGCTGCCAGTCTTAAAAGCAGCCTTGACGGCCGTCACTGTCGGCCTGCTTCCGTTTCTGGCTTTACTGGTACCAACCCCCCTCGTGGGTAAAGCTGGCGGTCTGATACTGGGGCTTTTTGTCTGGTTAACAGCCTGGGGGGTAACCGATGCCGTGGTGCACCAGTTTGCTACCAACTATACGCTACAGGTCTTTGAACTGGTCCGCCAGCAAAAGCTAGGCATGGATGCTCTTTATCTTTTACCGGACCAGACTGTCAAAGCCCTGGCGATGTTTGGGACACTGCGTTTAAGCGGCATGATGTTGGCGACGATTCTGACCGGGAGTCTGATCCGCTTCGGCGGCCACGCTCTAGCTGCCATGGCTGGCTCATTAAGCGGCACCATTGCCACAAGCGGTATGGCCGCAGGGCAGTCAACTGAAGACCCTCGCTCCCGAGCCGAGGCACTACAGGCTACAAGTCATGCACTCCCGACCCAGGCATGGGGCTCCGCCCATCGTTTTGAGGAAAGAGCCGTTGCTGCTCGTGGAAACCTTGAGCGACAGACCGGTCACGGCTTTGGACTTGCGACTGAGGGATTCAGCCAAGGGGTACGCATGGCACAACAGGAACTCGGTGTCAGTGATGCCTTTGCACAGGGTGGTGACACCCGGGGCTCTGCCGCACTGGGAACTTCGCTGAACCGTGCGCCAACGGGCACCTACCAGACCAGTAGTGGTCAAAGCTGGGTACGCTTTGAAAGCAGTTCCGGAGCTATCACCAAACTGGAAAGTGGTGCACAACGCCTCACCATGACCGGAAATACCCTCACCGCTGCCGAAGGGATGTCCTTTGGGGTTGGTGTCGAGGAACAATACCGTCAGGGGCTCAGTCAGACCAGATCAGCGCTGACCGCCGAGGCGGTACAGTATGACACCAGTACAGGTCAGAGCCTCTTGGCAAGTATCGGCAACTCACGCTGGCAGCAGGCCATGCAAAGTATCAACCACACTGACGGTATCAGTCGTAGCAGTCAGCAGGAACTAAGCCAAGGAGTTACCCGTAGTCTCAGCCAGCTTGCCGGCCATGCCACCAGCATCAAGGATGAATCGGGTCAAACGGTCAGTAAAGGAAGTTTTATGCAGGTGGTAGCAGGTGGTCATGGAGGCATCGCTGCAGGTCAGGGGGTACAGATCGGTGTCGATGGCCAAACCGGGTACCGGGTCACAAAACAACAAAGTGATGGGACCATCAAAAGCTATACCGTGGAAATTGCAAATCGCAGTAGTGTGGAGCGCTCCGTTGGCGAACAATGGCGGCAGACCACCGCACGTCTTATGAGTGACACCAGTTCAAAAACAACGACGGAGGCCGTACAGTCTCTTTTAAGTGCAACCAACACTCAGACGACAACCGAGCAAGCTACCCGCTCCTGGAGAGAATTAGCATCCTTTGAGCGCCGTGTTTCGACGGAGGAGGCAGAACTCATGCGAAGCGGTGGGTCTTATGATGCAGCATTAATTCGCTGGTACGGGGATCATCAATATCCTGACACCCCGGCTAAAGAACGTTATGCCGAAGCGGCATCGGATTTACAGCAGATGGTGCTGCAAGGAGACCATACGGGCATAAGGGGAATAACGAAACAGTTTATTGCAGAGAAAAAAGGAGGGCTTAAGAACGAGTAGGAGCAAATAATTCTGTAAAGAGACGGGAGGGAAGCTGAAAACTATTTCTTAATTGCACCAGAGATAAAAGTTTTAGCTTCCCAAGCTGAAGGCCGCGGGTTCGAATCCCGTTTCCCGCTCCAAATAAATCAAGGACTTAGCCAAATCGGTTAAGTCCTTTTTTCTTTCGTGTTGTAGTTTGTGTTGTAATAACTTTTCCCCTTTGAACTTATAAACCTAAAAACGGCAGTTAAACTGCCAAAAATGTTGTAACCTTCTGAATGCAGGTTTGAATCTGGTTCAGGAGGGTTCACCAAATGGGTGAGAGTAAAAAGCGTGCTGTTGTTCCTTCATCTCGTGTTGCCGTTGATACGTTTGCCGGCCGCATCCAGGTTGAGTGGGATCCTGATGCTGCTGTTACTCCGCTTGGGCAGCTTCCGTTCTTTATCGAGTTTTTGAAAGTCAGCGGACTCTATGAAGCATTTGTAGCCGACTGCCCCTTGAGTTACCGCAGCCCGAACGCGCCGGCGGTGCGTGATGTACTGGGCACCCTGTTTCTGTCAGTGCTTGCCGGCCATAAGCGGTACGCCCATATCACCACCATCCGCAGTGACCGGGTGAATCCCGAACTACTTGGCATGACTGGCGTTGCCAGTGAAGATTCAGTCCGCCGTGCTCTTTCCCAATTTGATGAAACAGAAGCCCTTGTCTGGCTTGACCGGCACATTGCAGCAATCACCTGTCCCATACTTGGTCTTGCCCCATGGGTGCTGGATACTGACAACACCGTAAAGCCGTTGTACGGTAAGCAGGAAGGGGCTGAGAAGAGTTACAATCCCAAGAAACCGGGCAGACCGTCCCATGCCTACCACAGCTACTTCATGGGTAACACTCGTCTGGCACTGGGAGTTGAAGTTGAACCAGGCAATCAGCATACCGGCAAGCATGTTGCTGTCGGCCTCTGGAAACGGTTGGATGCTATGCCTCGCAACCTGTGGCCGGTATTCATCCGTGGTGATGTATCCTTTGGTACTGAACAGATCATGCATGAAGCGGAAGAACGTAATCTGCACTACCTGACTAAACTCAGACTCACCAAGAACGTCAAGAAGGTCATCAACCGGCTGATTGATCGTGGAGAATGGGTTGATGCCGGTCATGGTTTCAGGGGTGCTGAAAGTAGAATCCAGCTCACCGGCTGGACAAAGAGCCGACGTATCATCGTACTCAAACGCCTGATCCAGGGAGAGGTACTGATCACCGATGACCAACTTAACCTTGCGTTCATTGAAACCGAGGACGGCATCAGGAAATACGAATACCAGGTACTGGTCACTTCACTGCAGGATGAAATACTGACCATTGCCCAGCATTATCGTGACCGTGGTGACAGCGAGAACTGCTTTGATGAACTGAAGAATCATTGGGGCTGGGGCGGTTTTACCACCAAAGACCTTCAGCGGTGTCGGATCATCAGCCGTATGGTGGCACTGGTCTACAACTGGTGGTCACTCTATACCCGACTGATCAATCCTGACAAACGGCATGAGGCGATAACCAGCAGACCGCTTATGCTGGAATCGGTTGCCAGAAAGACCAGTCATGCCGGTCAGACTACGTTAACCATCACCAGCAGCCACGCAAAGGCATCGATTGTACAGGCTGCAATGCGAGAACTGACAGCGTTTTTCAAAGAGCTGGCCCGTACTGCGGAGCAGTTGAGGATACCGGATAGAGTGAAATTGATAGCCAAAAGGGCGTACAGAAAAATGCTGCCAGTTTTACAGACGATATCTGATCAAAATCTACTACCGGCAACTGGTTAAAGAGAACCAACTGCCGTTTTTAGGATAAAACTCTCAGTCAGCTGGTTTGTCAGCTGACAATTCCTATGGTACATACATTATCAGACAAAGTTTAAAGGGATTAACGAAGCTTTTCCTGTTCAATATATGTGAAGCAACGGTTTGCAAATTGAGTTTGGGAGCTAGCAGATGATTGAGTCAATCACTATCGCCGACGTAGCTACCTACGGAAGTTCCCCTGAATCAATGGGGGGGCTATCGCAAATAAATTTCATTTTTGGATCAAACGGTACAGGGAAAACCACAGTCAGTCGGATAATTGCTGATGAAAGTAAATTCCCATCGTGTATCGTATCTTGGAAAAATGGGACGAAACTACAAACTCTCGTGTACAATTGTGATTTTGTTGAAAAGAATTTCAATCCGTCTCTCGAATTAAAAGGCGTATTCACTCTTGGAGATCAACAAATTGATACTCTTAAAAAAATTGCAGATGCAAAAAAAGAGCTAGATAAATTAAACGATAAAATCGAATCTCTAACGCAAACTTTGCAGGGGAATGATGGTACTGGCGGAAAGAAAGCGGAATTAGCTGCGCTTGAGGACGAACTTCAAACACAATGCTGGGCAGCATATACAAAACATAAAGACAAACTGTCAACCGCTTTTGAGGGGTTCCGTAATAGCAAGAAAGAATTTAAAACAAAAATTCTGAAAGAACTTGGATCAAATGCCGCAAACTTGATAACGCTGGCTGATTTGGAGAAAAAAGCTGAAACAATATATGGACAGACACCCACGATTGAACAAATTATTCCATCTATCGACTCTTCAAATCTTGTAGTTCACGAAACTACCGCCATACTCAAAAAACGCGTCATTGGTAAAGATGATGTTGATATTGCGGCTATGATCAAGAAGCTTGGCAACAGCGATTGGGTACGGCAAGGGCGATCATATTATGAATCAAATGAAAAGATATGCCCCTTTTGTCAGCAGAATACCCCAGAGTCGTTTGCTCAAAGCCTAAATGAATATTTTGATGTGACATTCGAGAAAGACAATAAAGAAATTGACAACCTGATTACAAACTACAGTGCAGATGCAGACCGGCTCATACAGCAGGTTTCAGCGATTATTGCAGCCCCCTCTAAGTTTCTTGATATTGAAAAGCTGAAAATCGAAAAAGATCTTTTCGACTCACGAATTGCTATCAACATTCAACGACTTGCTGGAAAGAAAAAAGAGCCAAGCCAAGTAGTTGATCTGGAGTCGATCAGCAATGTGGCCGACGCAATCACAACCATGATTAATTCAGCTAACGTTCTTATCGCCGAACACAACAAGATGGTGAAAAATCTTTCGCAGGAAAAAGAGCTGCTGACTGCGCAGGTTTGGAAGTATGTGCTGGAACAAGACCTTAAGGCGGACTTGGCAACATACTCAACCAAAAGTACCGCATTGAATAGTGCTATAGCATCTTTGAGTACTCAGATAACATCGACGAATACAGACAAGGTTGCTAAATTAACCGAGATTCGGGATTTGGAAAAACAGACTACCAGTGTTCAGCCCACCATTGACGACATAAATACTTTACTTTCTTCTTTTGGTTTTCATGGATTTGCTCTTGCGAAAGCATCAAATGGCACATCTTACAAACTTATTCGCGAGGACGGTTCAGACGCACAGACGACACTGAGTGAAGGAGAAAAAACTTTCGTTACGTTCCTTTACTTCTATCATCTTCTAAAAGGAAGTGACTCGGAAAGCGGCATGACCACAGACCGCGTTGTCGTTTTCGATGATCCGGTCTCGAGCCTCGACAGTGATATATTGTTCATCGTCGGGAATCTTATCAAAGGATTATTCGACGAAGTTAGATCAGGAGCTGGACACATAAAGCAAGTATTCATCCTTACACACAACGTCTATTTCCACAAAGAAGTATCTTTCAATCTAAAACGTCAAGATGTTGCGTTGAAAGATGAAACATTTTGGGTCGTCAGAAAATCGGGCTCACTATCGAAATTGGATAAACATCCAACTAACCCTATTAGAACATCATACGAGCTCTTATGGTCAGAAGTTAGAACAGTTGAACATTCAAATTTGACGATTCAGAACACACTTCGACGAATACTGGAAAATTATTTCAAATTTTTTGGCGGGGTTGATCCGAAGGAAATCTGCAATAAATTTTCAGGCAAGGAGAAAGTTATTTGTAACACTCTGCTCTCATGGGTCAATGATGGATCGCATTACGCACATGATGATCTGTATATGTCAATTGATCATTCAACTGTAGATGTCTATTTGAAAGTGTTTCGGTCAATTTTCGATAAATCAGGGCATGCTGCTCACTATCAAATGATGATGCGTGATGCCTTTGTGGAGATCGAAGAAGAAAGTACGAACTAAAGGAACCCCATGGCCAGAGCAAAGAAGGAAACGACAGCAAGTAAGAAAACAAAGAGCTTTGAAGAAACCCTGTGGGATTCCGCCAACAAACTGCGCGGCTCGGTTGAGCCTTCAGAATACAAGCATGTGGTGCTGAGTCTGATCTTTCTGAAGTTCGCTTCTGACAAGTTCAACGAGCGGCGGCAGGAGCTGATCAAGGAGGGTAAAGAGAAGTACCTCGACATGGTGGAATTTTACACCATGAAGAATGTCTTCTACTTGCCGGAGGAATCGCGCTGGAGTTTCATCCAGGCCAATGCCAAGCAGGATGATCTGACGATCAAGGTTGATACCGCCCTGCATACCATTGAGAAGAACAACAAGGCTCTTGCCGGTGCGTTGCCGGACAACTATTTCTCCCGCCTTGATCTGGACCGGAGCAAGCTGGCAGCGCTGATTGACACCATCAGCAACATCAACACCATTGCCGATAAATCGCAGGATGTGGTTGGCCGGGTGTACGAATATTTCCTGAGCAAATTCGCCCTGGCAGAAGGGAAAGGTAAGGGAGAGTTCTATACCCCCAAGAGCATCGTTAACCTGATTGCCGAACTGATTGAGCCGTACCGGGGGATCATTTATGACCCTTGCTGCGGTTCCGGCGGCATGTTTGTGCAGTCAATGAAGTTTGTGGACAGCCACAAGGGTAACACCAAGGATATTTCCATCTACGGTCAGGAGGGAACTACTACCACGCTGAAGCTGGCCAAGATGAATCTGGCGATACGGGGGATTTCAGGCAATCTTGGCGTGAAGGCTGATGACACCTTCGCCAAAGATCAGCACCCGGACCTGAAGGCTGACTTCATCATGGCAAATCCGCCGTTCAACCAGAAGGACTGGCGGGCCAGTGATGAACTGACCGATGACCCACGCTGGAGCGGGTACGACGTGCCACCCACAAGCAATGCCAACTATGGTTGGATTCTGCATATGGCTGCCAAGCTGTCAGAGAACGGCACGGCAGGCTTCATCCTTGCTAACGGCGCTCTATCCGGTGGCGGTGAAGAATATAAAATCCGCAAGAAGATGATTGAAAACCACCTTGTTGAGGCAATCATCATCCTGCCGCGCAGTATGTTCTACACCACGGACATCAGTGTTACTCTCTGGATTCTGAACAAGAACAAGAAGGCGCGGACTGTTTCCCATGCTGACGTAACCCGCAATTACCGGAACCGTGAGAACGAAGTGCTGTTCATGGATCTTCGTCAATGGGGAGAGCCGTTTGAAAAGAAGTTCGTTCAGTTTTCCGATCAGCACCGGGCCGACATTACCAACACCTTCCATACCTGGCAGGAATTACGTGCCGCCAAGGAATACCAGAACATTGCTGAATACTGCTATTCGGCATCAATTGAGGAGATACGCGAAAAGGATTATTCCCTGGTTCCGAGCAAGTACATTGAGTTCATCAACCGTGATGAGAATATTGATTTTGATGAAAAGATGGCCGAACTACAGGCTGAGTTCAGCAACATGCTGAAGGAAGAAGCAAAGTCGAAGGAAGATCTTTTGGCTGTTTTCAAGGAATTAGGCTATGAGATCAAATTATAAGAAGATTGGCCCATACATCCGAGAGGTCGTTGAAAAAAATAATGATCTTGCAGTTGATTTGCTACTCGGAGTCAGCGTTTCCAAAGAGTTTATTCCGTCGATTGCCAACATAATCGGAACGGATATGTCAACATACAAGATTGTCCGCAAAGATCAGTTTGCCTACGGTCCAGTAACGTCAAGAAACAGCGATAAGGTTTCGGTTGCCCTGCTCACCGTAGAAGAGTGCATTGTTTCAACTTCGTACACCGTCTTTGAAATTATTGACCACAACACACTGTTGCCTGAATACCTGATGATGTGGTTCCGGCGGCCAGAGTTTGACCGCTATGCCCGTTTCAAGTCACATGGCAGTGTGCGCGAGCTATTTGACTGGGAAGAGATGTGCGATGTTGAACTGCCGATGCCATCAATTGAAAAACAGCGGGAGATCGTGAAGGAATACCACACCATTGTTGACCGGATTAAGCTGAACGAGCGACTGAATCAGAAGCTGGAAGAGACGGCGCAGGCGATCTACAGGCAGTGGTTTGTGAATTTCGAGTTTCCCATCTCCGCCGAGTATGCCGCTTCCATCGGCAAGCCGGAGCTTGAAGGTCAGCCTTACAAGTCCAGCGGCGGGGAGATGGTTTTCAATGAGGTGCTGAAGCAGGAGATTCCGGTTGGATGGGAAGACGGAAGTCTTGAATGTTTAGCTGATCTGATTGATGGAGATCGAGGTAGTAACTACCCCTGTCAAGAAGAACTACTCCAAGAGGGACACTGCTTATTTCTTAACACTGGGAATGTGACAAAAAAAGGATTTGATTTTTCATCGAATAACTTCGTTTCCGAAACGCGTGATAATCTTCTCAGAAAAGGAAAACTTACGCGGGGTGATGTAGTTCTTACAACGAGGGGTACAGTTGGTAACTCAGCATATTTTAGTGATGTGATCGAATATGAGCACATAAGAATTAATTCTGGCATGATCATTTTGCGAGCCAAGAAACGAAAATCTTTGCCGTTGTATGTTTTTTTTGTGTTGAAAAGCAGAGACATGAAACACTCTATTGAAAGTTTTATGTCTGGCTCTGCACAACAGCATCTTCCGATTAAGGATATTAAGCAAATTTCGGTACTAATTCCAAAGCTTGGTGACGTCGAGTCCTTTGAGAGCAGATGCGGAGCTATTCAAAATCATTTGGAAAAAATAACTAAAGAAATCAGAAAATTATATGATCTTAAGGACGTATTTCTCTGCAAGATAAGCAGGATATAGTATGAAATTCACCAAATCCCAACTTGAACAGGCAATCATCAAGCATTTGAAAGAGCGTGTAGCATGAGCGAAAAAAAGATCGTCATTATTGCCGGTCCCAACGGCGCAGGCAAAACCACCTTTGCCCGTGAGTTTCTGCCGAATGAGGCCGGATGCCCGATTTTTATCAATGCCGACCTGATTGCAGCGGGGCTTTCTCCCTTTAATCCGGAACTCGCAGCAGTCAAGGCAGGCAGGCTGATGCTGGCAGAGATTGCCGACCATTCCCGGCATGGTGCCAGCTTTGCCTTTGAGACAACCCTGGCGGGTAGAACTTACGCACGGATGATCCCGCTCTGGCAGGCAGATGGCTACCATGTAAAACTCTTTTTCCTGGAACTGCCATCAGCAGAGATGGCCATTGCCCGTGTTGCCGAACGGGTGCGCCAGGGTGGCCATGATGTGGCGGAAGAGGTGATCCGCAGACGCTTTACAGCCGGACGCAACAATTTTATATCGTTGTACCGGGATATTGTGGATTCCTGGGCGCTGTACCATAATGCCGGAGACGAACCGCAACTTGTAGACTGGAGTGAAAAGCCATGAACAGCAAATCAATAGAACAGGCAAAAGACACCGATATGGCCAGCTCGATCAATGCCATCCGCCGGGCGGCAAAACGTGCCGGACAGGTGGCAGCACAGACCGGAACTTCGCTGATTGTCTGGCATGACGGAAAGATAGAACGGGTAACGGCGCAACCTCCTGAAGCGCAGGCAACCAAGGTCACTGCAGCAGTAACCAAGTAAATGTCAAAATTCACCGAAGCTCAACTTGAGCAGGCAATCATCGAACTTCTCGGAGAAGAAGGGTATCCCCATCTGTTGGGAGAAACCATCTCACGCGCCCCTGATGAAGTGCTGATCAAGGACGACCTGCGGAGGTTTCTGCGGGAGCAGTATGCCAGTGATGGTATCACCCAGGCAGAGATAGAGCAGATCATCCGCAAGCTGGAACTACTGCCAGCATCCGACCTGTACGGCAGCAACAAGGCTTTCATGAAACTGGTGTCGGATGGCTTCCTGCTGAAACGTGAAGACCGTAACCAGAAAGACCTGTTCATCCAGTTGATCGATTACACCCCTACCGACCGCAACCACTACAAGATTGTCAATCAGCTTGAGATAACCGGATTCGAGAAACGCATTCCGGACGGGATTCTCTACATCAACGGCCTGCCGTTGGTGGTGTTCGAGTTCAAAAGCGCCATTCGTGAAGAGGCAACCATTCATGATGCCTATGTCCAGTTGACAGTGCGCTATTGCCGCGACATCCCGGAACTGCTGAAATACAACGCCCTGTGCGTAATCAGCGACGGGGTGAACAACAAGATGGGCTCCCTGTTTGCACCGTATGAGTTCTTCTATGCCTGGCGTAAGATCAGCGGTAGCGAAACAGTGGAGAAGGACGGGATAGACTCGCTCTTTACCATGATCAAAGGGCTGTTCAACAAACACCGGCTGCGGGATGTGATCCATAATTTCATCTTCTTTCCCGACAGTTCCAAAAAGGATGAAAAGATCGTCTGCCGTTATCCGCAGTATTATGCCGCCACCAAGCTGTATGCGAACATCTGCGAGCACCGGCGGCCAGATGGTGACGGTAAGGGCGGCACCTATTTCGGCGCCACCGGCTGTGGCAAGAGCTATACCATGTTGTTCCTGACGCGGCTGTTGATGAAGAGCCCGTATTTTGCTAGCCCGACGATAGTGCTTGTCACCGACCGCACTGATCTGGACGATCAGCTTTCCACACAGTTTACCGGGGCAAAAGAGTTTATCGGCGACAATGAGGTGGTGAGCGTTGAAAGCCGTGCCGAGCTACGGGAGCGGCTGGGCGGGCCGATGCAGACTCTGCTGAAAGCGCCGGACAATTATCCGCTGATGAGCAACGAAAACGAAATCGGGGCAGCACTGGCCGCCGAGGAAACCCCTGACTTCAGCGCGATGACGGTTCAAGGCCGGATGAGCGGTGGCGTATTCCTGACCACC
This sequence comes from uncultured Geobacteraceae bacterium, assembly GCA_964456065.1. Classification (GTDB taxonomy): domain Bacteria; phylum Desulfobacterota; class Desulfuromonadia; order Geobacterales; family Pseudopelobacteraceae; genus Trichlorobacter. The sequence continues at coordinate 58,715 of CAYVYW010000006.1, read as the reverse complement.
ATCCACAAGTTTACTGAGGATACCCAGCTCCTCACCGACCGGAACAATGTAATCTGCATTTCTGACGAGGCCCACCGCAGCCAGGTGAATATGGATCAGAAAATCCGGATTACCGAGAATGGGGTGGTTAAGAAGTACGGCTTTGCCAAGTATCTGCGCGATTCCTTGCCCAATGCAACCTATGTCGGCTTTACCGGGACGCCGATTGATGCGACCCTGGATGTCTTTGGCGGGGTGGTGGATTCCTACACCATGACCGAATCGGTGCAGGATGAAATTACGGTGCGGATTGTCTATGAAGGGCGCGCTGCCAAGGTGATTCTTGACAGCAACAAGCTGCAGGAGATTGAAGCCTATTACGCCAAGTGCGCGGAAGAAGGTGCCAGCGACTATGCCATTGAGGAGAGCAAGAAGGCCAGCACCAACATGGACACCATTCTTGGCGATCCTGATCGTTTGAAGGCTCTGGCAGCGGATTTTATAAAACACTACGAAAATCGCATTGATGAAGGGTCAACCGTCAAGGGTAAGGCTATGTTTGTCAGTAGCAACCGGCAGATTGCCTATGACTTTTACAAGGAGGTCATTGCCCTGCGTCCCGAATGGGCTGAAGTGAAGGTGTACGAAGATGGCACGGTACTCACAGAGAAGGAGCAGCGCGAGATCAAGCCGATGGAGCGGATCAAGATGGTCATGACCCGTGGCCAGGATGATGTGAAAGAGCTATATGATCTGCTTGGCACCAAGGAGTACCGGAAGGAGCTGGATCGTCAGTTCAAGAACGAGAAGTCGAACTTCAAGATCGCCATTGTGGTTGATATGTGGGTAACCGGCTTTGACGTCCCTACTCTTGACACGATCTACATCGACAAGCCAATCCAGCGGCACAACCTGATTCAGACCATCTCGCGGGTAAACCGTAAATGCGCTGGCAAAGATAAAGGTCTGGTGGTGGATTACATCGGCATCAAGAAGCAGATGAATCTGGCACTGGCGCAATATTCCAAGACTGACAGCTCGAACATCGAAGAGATCAACCAATCCGTCGTGGTGGTGAAAGACCATCTCGACCTGCTGGCGAAGATGTTCCACACATTCGACATGGCTCCCTACCTTTCCGGGAAGCCGCTCCAGCAGCTTCATTGTCTGAACATGGCGGCAGAATTTGTCCAACTGACGGACAAGATCGAGAAGCGGTTCATGCACCTGGTGCAACGCCTGAAAGCCGCTTATGACATCTGCTGTGGCAGTGACCAACTCAGCCAGGCCGAGCGCGATTACATCCATTTCTACCTGGCGGTGCGCTCCATTGTCTTTAAGCTGACCAAAGGGAATGCCCCTGACCTGGCGCAGATGAACGCCAAGGTAAGGGAGATGATCAAGGAAGCCCTGCAAAGTGACGGGGTGGAGGAAATCTTCAAGATGGGCGAAGGTGCGGCAGCGGGAGTTGATATTTTCTCTGATGACTACCTGGAGAAGATCAGCAAGATCAAGTTGCCGAACACCAGAATCAAGCTGCTTCAACAGTTATTGGCAAAGGCCATTGCCGAGTTCAAGAAGACCAACAAGGCAAAGGCGGCAGACTTTTCCAAGATGTTCAAGGCGCTGGTTGATAAATATAACGAGCGCAAGGAGCAGGATGTACTGGTCAGCAATGTGCTGGATGATTTCAGCAACGAGATTATTGATCTGCTTCATGCACTGCAGAAAGAGAAAGAATCATTCGCCGACCTTGGCATCGACTTTGAGGCAAAGGCTTTCTACGACATCCTGAAGGCGCTCACCATCAAGTATGACTTCGCGTATCCTGACGATAAGATGATCGTGCTGGCCCAAAAGGTGAAGGACGTTGTTGATGACAAGGCGAAGTATACCGACTGGAGCAAGCGGGATGATATCAAGGCAGAGCTGAAGGTTGACCTGATCATTCTGCTGGCAGAACACGGCTATCCGCCGGTTGACCGGGATGAGGTGTACAGGGAAATATTCGAGCAGGCGGAGAATTTCAGGAAAAATCGAGGGTAATAAGTGTTACGTCATTTTTTTGATGTTGCAGATACCCGGTTGCTTATAGACGGGGTTATATACTTCTCAGAATGAAACTATTAGGAGTTGTCATGAATGATGAAGAATTACTAGCGGCTATTCGTACCATTGTCAGGGAAGAAATATTTGCGGCTTTGAAAACAATCCCTTCATCAATCCCCCAACCTGAACCATCAAGAACTGGCTTCGATTTAAGGGCGATTGCGCTAATAATGGGTATGGATATTTATCCTCGTGATTATCGAGAACTTATTGATAACTATAAAATGTCAGGAAGACTTCCCGTTTCCATGAAAGAAAGTTGGCAGCGTTTTGAGGACTGGAAAGCGACACCTAATGGGAACTATGCAGCTTCATTTTCGCATCGTGCCTACCTTGATTCATTGGCTGATAAAAGGAATAGTTTTTACGGGAAAAATCACAATGACCAAAGCAGATATCACAGAAAAGATCCAGAAGCATTCTCCCAGATGACACAAACGGTGCTGTGCGAAGATGGCGAGCCCCTTGGGATATTTTCAAGTCGTTAAATGACATAATGTTAATTCGTCTCAGTACGGACAGACGGTTACAAATCAGCAAGTCAACGTTTTGACACTACTGATTTTCACTTTTAAATTGTTTTTGCGTTATTACTCCTGTATGCACAGACTTGGTCCTAACTATGTATAACAATGCATATACCCCCCCGAAGAGTACCCCCAATAAATTCATTATGTTTCTGATTACGGCAGTTTGCTTAGCCGTCGTTATTTCGGCACTCTACGCTTTCTTCATTGAGCCAAACTGGCTTGCCATCAGACAGATGACGGTCGATGCCAGACTAGATGGTCCCCCTTTAAAACTGGCACAGGTATCTGATCTCCACCTCTCGTCAATCGGGCGTCTAGAACGTAACGTCATTGCGACCCTACAGAAAGACCCCCCCGACATGATTCTACTGGCCGGTGATGTTATCGATAATGCAGCGTCACTGGATGAACTTGATACTTTTTTATCAATGCTCCCCACCAGACCTGTAAAAATTGCCGTGCTTGGCAATTGGGAGTACTGGTCAGGTGTACGTATGCACGCACTGATGGCACTCTACAAAAAAAACAACGTGCACCTGCTTGTGAATCAATGCCTGACCGTTCAGCATATCACCATCATGGGACTTGATGACTACACGGCAGGCAGGCCCAATTATGCCGCAGCAAAATCGTCATGCCGCTCGACGTCCCCAGTCATAATGATACAGCACTCCCCTGGTTTTTTCGGTGATCAGCGATATAAGGCAGATCAAGGTATTATCCTCAACCTCGCCGGCCACACCCATGGAGGACAAGTGACCCTGTTTGGCTCAACGCTGACAACCCCAGAAGGAAGTGGCTCGTTTGATGCAGGTTGGTTTACAACCGACTGGGGAACATTATTTGTATCAAAGGGGATTGGAACATCGGTTCTACCGATACGTTTTGGGGCACGACCGGAAGTGGTGTTCTTTGTTATACGCTAGATTCTAGCGCATGTCCTGATTACTCGTCATCCTGCTCACTAAGAAACTCACGAAAACGAATGTATTCATACACCATGCAAAAGACATAACTCACGAGAACCACGGTTTTTATCAGCGCCAGAACCTGTGCCGTCTGGGGGTCATAGGTCTCATGCATTTTTAAGTGCCAGATCAACAGTTTTAAGCCGAAAGCAACGGCCACACCCCACAGCATGACCGTTGGAAGATAAAAATAACGTTTATCCAATGTCTCTCTACCTGATGGTTTCATATGGTTCCGTCTCCTGTGCTATCATCCTCACTGACCTCTTCCCCGTCACGAATCAACACCTTTATAGGGGCATCATCTCCTCGCATTTCAATCTCAACCGTATGCTTTTTTCCCGTTGCCGCACAGCGTAACATCTCAAAAGAACCATCAAGCTCCCGAAGATCTAAAACACAACGCCCCATGGCATTGACCTGTTTCAACTGAATATCCGTACTGTTGGCAAAAATCATACGGTCAATCTGCAGCGCATATCGACTCCCTTGCATCTGATCTTCACCACCTGACAGACTCACCACCTGTCCGTTGAAGAGAAACATAAAGAGACTGCGCCCATTGGTATATGACTGAAAAATTACATCACCACTACTGTAATGGAGACCGTCAACCTTGAAGCGATTCGGAACGCCCTTCAACATCATCATATCCTTGATGTTTTTAATATACTCCATCGATTCAGCCTGGAGTACCCCAGGGACAGACAGCAATACACTCAGCATCATCAACAGCCTCAAACCAAGGGTTTTCATAATGGCTCCTTTTTTCGATGACTCAGTCTACATTTATGTAACGCATAAAACGGACATTGGCCTTTTGACAGAGCATTTTATTACCACTTCCAAGAAAAAGTCCTCGTCCACAAGACTAAGGAGTACTCAAATGGTCTTGGACCTGCCAAGCGCTACTGCAGGGACATCCATGGTGATCGTGTAGTGAATCATACGGCCTCCCTAGCCACAGCAAGCACCTTCTGGAGCCAACAGTACAGTGGAGACGAACTGTCTGCTTGTTACATGGTGTGGCGTTATGTGATAAGCTCGGTCAAGGGTAATACTATGGTAGGACCATACAGCAGGACCCTCCCCAAAGAGTGTCATAGGTGAGGGGAAAAATGCAGATTATAAAAAATAAGCGATGCGGCATCCTAGGATCTGCCGCTTTTGCCTCTATAGCAACTATCTGCTCACTGCGCTATAAAACCGAATCAGAGTATATTAAAGTTGACTACCATCTCCATCGACGACACAGTGCCAATGCTCGCATCAGTACTGTAGCATGTGAAGAAGTCAAAGCAGCTTACGAGAATGTCCACTGAAAAAGGGCAGGATTATCCAACTTGTATTCAGCATGCGAAACGTTTACTTTAGCCCATCATCACTTATGCTAATCGTTTTACAAGGGAGTCCCCATGCCCGATCGCCAACTCCTGAGTAGTGGCATCATACGCAATTGGATTTTTGATTTAGACGGAACCCTGACACGCCCGGTTCATGATTTTGCCATGATAAAACGAGAACTCGACATTCCTGAGCACGCCGATATACTGGATTTTCTTGAGGGGCTGACTGGGACGGACCGGCAAAAACGCTATGACCGTCTACATGCTATAGAAGAGGAGTTGGCCAGTTGTGCCGTTATGGCACCCGGTGCGGCTTGCCTCGTGGAAAAACTCCTACAGCAGGGATGCAATCTTGGAATGGTAACGAGAAACTCCCGCAGCATTGCCATCCGTACGCTGGAAGCTATCGGTCTATCGGCTCCTTTCATGCCAGAGACTATCATAGGCCGCTATGAAGCAGAGCCAAAACCACACCCTGCGGGCATTTATTATCTACAGAAACTCTGGCAAGCTCCCCTGTCATCAATGGTCATGGTGGGTGACTATATCCATGACCTAGCAGCGGGACGTGCCGCTGCCATCCTTACCATCCATGTCGAGCGACCCGACAAACAACGTTGGCCTCATGACACAGATATAATGGTACAGAACCTTCAGGAGCTCACCGAGTTACTCAACTCGCCTGCCCCTAGTCCAGGACTCGCACCGCAACAATAAAGTACTCCGTCTCACCAAAACAGCTCGTTGGTAATCCTTTATGCTGCTCATACACCAGTGCGACTTTCTTACCAAGAGATCGATTTATCTGCTCAACCACAACGGCATCCCGGACACTGAAGTGAAACTTCTCGGGAATGGAACCAGGCACCGGCAGAATCTGAAGTTCCCCTTCAAAAGTCTTACATAGCCAGCCGCGCTGTGACACTTTCTGGACATAGCCTATCCGCTCGCCCTTGGAGAAACTCCAGTTGAGTACCACCGTCATATACAAGCCGGCAAGTACACATATGGCGATAACAACCCCCAGGCCCCCTTTAACAAGCGATGCTCCCAAACGTGACTCCACCATACATACCCCCCACTATATCTATAAAATACAATTACATAGAATATACTTCTTCAATTACTGCCTGATATAACTTTTACGTGACTACGCCGTAGCTCCTTATAGATATTGACTGGTCGCGGATAGCCGTCCCGTAACGACAGGTATGTCAGATGCAGGTGACTTGGCGAACGATTCTTGTAGGCACTCAAACCGCTTCTACCGACGGTTGCAATTGGGGTGCCGGCAGTAACCACGTCCCCCAGCGACACCAAGAGGCGGTCATTGTGAGCATAATACACCAAGGCCTGCTCCCAGGGATTATACAACCACAGATAGTTTCCTCCCCGCAAGCGACTACCCGGCTGCCAGTCATCCGCATACGCCACTACAATACCATCGGTCATAGCAAGAACGGTGACCGGCTTGCCGCTTCTCACATCACGGGCATTGCGCGCTGTTTCCCGGACAAAGAGGTCTTCAGAAGGATGCCCGCCATGGCGGTTCCCCGAGAAGAAGTCATACCCTTTAGCTTGATACGAACTACGTCCCATACAGGAGGGGGTATACCCCTGCAAGGGGAATACCCAAGGTGAGGGATTTACAAAAAACTCTTGGCCTGCTCTGTCGAGCTCTTCAGAAAGAGCCTGCAAGCCCCGTTGTGCTTCAAATTTGGTGATGGCACCATCACGGACTGCTGTATTGAGTTGGTTCCATTGCTTCGCCAGTGAAGACAGATCACCAGCAGCAACAGCCATACAGCTCCACAGACTGAGCAAAACGGCCATCAGCAGTCGTAGGAACAGCACTTTTCTCATGCCGTTTCAGCCATAAACTGGTCAAGTGCCTGTAAAGCCTGCGTGCCGTACACCACACAGGGGCCTCCCCCCATTAATACAGCCACCCCAACCGTTTCAGCAACCTCATCACGATGGGCGCCGGCAGCAAGGGCTGCATGGGTGTGATAGGTTATGCACCCCTCACAGCGAACAGCAATAGCAATCGCCAGCGCCATTAGCTCCTTATACTTGGTGGGCAGGGCACCCCCCTCCATGGCCTTACCATGCAGCTGCCCGAAGGCACCCATGGTTGCAGGAATGGCCTTACCCAACATCCCCATGCCTTGTTCCAACTGCGCTAACAGTGCCATATAATTTTTTTCAGCCATGATGCACTCCTTTCTCTCTATGGGTGCGATACCACGCTATGCGTGCTTTCATCAGTAGGCGGCCACGCTCCTTAGGTGGACAGGCCGCAAGTGTTTCCTCTTGCACCCCCAGCATGCCGACCGTGGCACGTACCGCCCTCAAGGCCGCCTCCCAACAGACACGAGGCACAGGGCGTCCAGTATCAGCCTCAGAAACCAAGGGCAGTATCTGCCCACAACCGCCTCGGTTAGCAGCATAGGCAATCTTGAGACGGGTTTCATCCCGTAGCTCATCCCAGCGATTCATGAGAGTATGCCATCGACAGACCACCATTAAGGCTTCACGATAGGTCACCGGCAGCTTAAGACGTGTGCAGAGGACCTGCGCCAGAGCCACACCGGCTACATCATGCCCAATATGACGGGGATAGCTCACGGGGTCTGTACTGCACTTTCCCAAATCATGGCCAAAGGCACAAAAGCGTGTCAACGGGTCGTCAGCTATAGCTGCGACCCGTCCCAACACCATCAGGACATGCTGTACAAGTGACCCCTCCGGGTGTTTGTCAGGAGGTCCAGCAGGTATGTCCCGCATAGCAAACCATTCCGGCAAAAACGTTTTTCCCAGAGTGCAGTCCAGCATTTCCTTCAAAAAACGGTCAGGATAGGGAGCAGCCAGCGCCTTCAAAAGCTCACGGCTCAAGCGCTCAACGGGCACAGCGGCCAAGGCATGGTCCCACTCCCCCTCCTCTAAAAGTCGTCGAGTTCCGCCTTCAAGTTTAAAACCATAGGCACACAATCTTAGTGCCCGTAAGCTCCTAACGGGATCATCGTAGAGCGATTGTTCATGCACCACCCTTACAAGGCGTTCACGACAATCTTTTGCACCACCATAGGGATCAAGCAACGTTCCGTCTTCAGCAACGGCCATAGCATGGACAGTAAAGTCACGACGCAGCAGCTCATCGTACAGTGCGTCCGATGATGGAATTCTTGTTATTTCAACCTGTCCCAACTCCGGGACACTACGCAGCCATACGGTCTGCCCCGAGCGAGCCACCACCTCACGAAAACCGGCAGCAGTCAGTGCTTGAGCCGTGACCACCGCCACCACATCAAAATCATGGCATGCGACACCAAGCAGCTGATCACGGACCGCTCCCCCCACCAGCCAGAAGCAAGCTGCGCTCTCATGGGGAAAAAGTTTACGGAGAGCGCCAGGTATCCCGTTCATGATGCATCCTTTGCCATACAGCGCCATAAAGCATCCAAGTACGTCAAGGCCAAATTATAAACACCCTGCGCTTTACTGGCTCGAGGGCCAGCGATATTAAGACAGGATATATGATGCTGACGTAACCATGCCAGACAGGCTTGTGGAGGAATCATACCGACAGCATCAAGCTGCACGGTTCTGTAGGGTTTTTGATGCTGCACCGCAAAATCTCTGGTCATGGCTGTACCACCATCCAAAGGGCCGGCATTCAGAATCAAGGTCCCATCCGCCGCCAGAACATTGGCCTCTGTCCGCTCGCGATATCCCCCTTGTGGCAAGGGGACAAGACCATACTGTGCTGGCACCTTACCGTCTTCAGCCCGTTGGTCTTCGGGACAAAAGCCCCCTATGGGAAGGCCATGCCTGAAGGCCCAGTCCAATCCTGCCCGATCGACCCCAGTTTGCCCCCCTGATATCACACGCTGCAGAAGACCGTCTGGCATTAAACCTCCGCGGTTAAAAGCTCAAGAATTTCTTGAGCTTCCGTGCTACCCTGTTCAGCTGCTTTGCGAAGCCAGTAGACCGCCTGCACTATATCGTGCACACCATACGTCCCCTCATAGAAACTCATCGCAAGGTACAGTTGAGCATCCATATGGCCAGCTTCAGCGGCTTTTTGAATCAAAGCGAGACCACGAGCCCGATCCTTGGTTTCCCCTTTGCCCTGAAGCGTTCTACGCCCTTCTTGGTAGAGTTTATCCCAGGAGTCCACACTGGTCGCACCTGCAAGCATCGTGGTCAGCAGAAAAAACAGGAGCACCATAAGGGCTACTCGATGGTGGACTGCCGCAACAAACTTCATCCTGACAGAGCCTCCTTGCGCTGAGACATGACATCGAACGCTGCCGTATTCATAGAGTTGCCATATTCTACCAGATAGACGGCACACAGAAAACAGCGAATCATGCCTGCCTGAACAGCTTTATTTCGTTTCCATCATGTAACCACAAAAAAACGGCCGGTGAGTACCCGTAACGGGACTCGACCGGCCGCAACCTACCAAACTGAATGTCCTCGTCGGACATGCAAGACCTCGCCGAGCAGTCGGATGACGGCACGGGGTAATTCTTCAAGCGCAGTGATAATAACGTTGGTCGAGAATAACTCCCGAACCGTGGTATCCATAATACCAATGGCACAGATCTCGACACCACGTTGCGTAAGCCATCCCAAGGCTTGTTTCGTACTTTCACAGCAGTCCGGCTCACCATCGGTCATAACCATCAGTATCCGGCGCTGTTCCGGCTGGAGCAACAGTTGAGCTCCGGCATAGTAGAGCGCCTCTGCTAACGGCGTGCCCCCTTCTGCATCGATACCGAACTGCTTCCGTGCTATCCGCTCACCAAAACGTACCAGTGGTACAACCTCATGACTACTGCTACCGGGAAATGCAGTGACGGCCACCCGGCAGCCCTGCTCCTGCTCCAGCACTTCAGCCACTAAAGCAGCGGAACGGCTTGCCACATCCAGACGTTCGTAGCGCATACTGCCACTACGATCAAGCAAGAGCATAACGGCAGTATTCGGCGCCCTCGCCAAGGTCCGCTTACGAAACAAGCGGCTGTCACCAAGAAGAGCCCGATAGAGCACCCGATGCTCAGGCACCCTGCCCCGACAGCCACTACAATGGTCCGAAAGACGGACCGACTGTAATAGACTGCGTAAGCGACCACGTAGTCTGGCCGTGAGGCGGCGGTCATCCGTCATATCGAGGGGTCGGGTGGCAACACTAACCGGTCGGGGAAGACGGATATGGCACGTTTTTTTGCCATGGGAACCATGTTCCTGTCCCAGTAGAGCTGCAGCAAGACCACCCACATCACAGGAGTGTGCCATGCTCTGCCCTTCGTCAGCAGTGGGCACCTCGTGTTGGGGAGATGTAGCCTGCGAATCACCATCGGGTGACTCGGCAGAACTGCCCGTGCAGGGTTTGTCTCCGGCAGGTAGTTCTGCCAAAAAATCACGGGCCAGAGCTGCCGCCTCAGCGGTTGAGCCCAACACCAAGCTCCGCGCACAGAGCTGATCAATCTTTTCCTTGTTGCACCAAGCAGCCTGTGCCATAGGGGGCAGTACCTGCTCCATAAGACCAGACAGATTGTGACCAAGAGCACAACGGCCATAGGCCATGATATAACTACAGAGCAGCTGGAGGGGGCTTTGAACATTAAGCCGCAGGGCCCCTTCCTGTTCCAGTGCTTCTACTAAATGGGAGAGATTCTGCCGTGCCCCCGGAAACTGCTCACCCATCAGGCGCTCGACCCGCATATCCTCCAAAAGGTTAAGCATCATATGGTGCGCAGGGTAGTCACCGCAGATCGTAAAATCGGTATAACGGATATGGGCACTCTCATGGTCAATATAGCCCCGCACCAGCTGTTCGGTACGGGGGGTTTCCGGTAGTGACGGTAAAACAATCGTACTGCCGTCGGTATAGGCCGTATCACCGCCGATAACCACGCTGACACCATAGCGCTCAGAGAGAAGACTTGCCACGATTGGTAATGATCCTTGTCGCATGGCGTCCTCCTAAAAGAACCACAGTTGCTGGCTGTCCTGAACCGTATCAGGCATCACCGGCACGTCAAGGCCAAGCAGTGAAGGTTCTGACGGGGGGAGCGATGACGGCTTGCTCCCGCTAGCAACATCACGCAAAAGTACTGCAAGGGCCTCAAGGCGGTAGCCACTGATGGCACCACGTCGAGGCAGGCCAGCCAGAAAACTACTGATTCTTCCATGCAGCTGCATAACAGTATCGGAGAGAAAGGCGAGCCCTTCAAGCTTATGCGTTATCATCTGGAGAGGTCGCAGGGCCCGACGACTGATTCGATCTCGGCCCTGGAGTGAATCCTGCAGCACCTGACGACAGACCGTCACCACTTCTGCCTGAAGGGTCTGTTCCAGTTGGCCGACATCCCGCAATAGGTCGCTACTGATACCGTCCACAGAGGAGATACGATACGCTTCAACAGAAAAATGTAATTGGCGTTCCACCCGATCAGCAGGAACCACGCCACGGCGAATGACTTCAGCCCAGGCAGGGTGTGCTGCCACCCAGTCGTGTATCATGGCATCATAGCGGCCCATGAATGACTGGCGTTCCTCGGCAAAACGGTCACGATACTGCTGTAACGCCTGCATTAACGGCAAAGCGGCCGGTTCCGGCACCAGATACCCACTCAGGAAACGCAGGCCATGTTGATCCAAGAGGCGTTCAGCCCCTGACTTCATGTTTGCAAAAACTCTGATGCTGGCGGGGTCACAAACCCGTTTACTCCCGAGGGATGCCACCACATCAGGGGGAAGACTGCCACCGGCAAGACCGAGATCATCGGTACTGAGTTTGCGGCGTCCTGACCAGAGTTTAACCTGCAGAGCAATTAAAACAAGGCGAGATAATAATGGTTCCATGTTCGACTCCTTTCAAAATAGACGGGAGTCGCCACGGAAGTCGTGGTGACTCCCGTGTCATGGGAATAGTGTGATGCCAGCGGGCTACTTAGAAGCCAAAAACCCGTTGAGCAAGTTCGTGCAGCGCCACTCTACTGTCCGGCTCGGCCCGAAGGGCCAGAGCACGGTCAAGGGCATGGATGACCGGATTTTTCCCTTCTGCGCTGGCGCAGCGGAATAGATCAATCATCCGTCCCCAGCGTACAAGAGTACGGGTTGAAAATGTCACTTCCATAGTACCATCGGAAAACCGCCCCCTGACCAGGGAGGCGAACTCAAGCATCCGTTCCATAAGTCCCTGGGGTAAGCGTGGTACAGCTGTTGCCAGAATCTCCTGTTCATGCAGCGCTTCCGGATAGCTAACCTCCACCATCCAGAAACGGTCTACAAAGGCACCATTCAAACGCAGTGCCCCTTGGTAGAGCCCGCTTTGGTCACCGCCACCGGTGGTGTTTGCCGTAGCAATGAAGCGAAAATCCGGATGGGGCTGTATCAGCTCTGCGCCCCGTTCCGGTATAACCAGGGGCCGCCCTTCAACAATACTGTTCAGGCCAGCGGCTGTTCCTGGCTCCACCAGGTCAATTTCATCAAACAGGAACCAGTAGCCGTGCTGCATCGCTTGGGCCAGTGGTCCATAGACATACTGCATTTGGCCATCCTGCAGAACATACTGCCCAACCAGTTCCGGAGATTCGAGCCGGCTATGGCCGGTCACGGTCATAACCGGTATCTGGAGGCGAGCCGCAGTCTGTAGGACCACCGACGATTTACCGCTACCGGTCGGTCCGGTCAAAAAAAGTCCTTCACCATGGGCCGTCTTATGCCAGCAGAGAAGATCTGAAAGCAATTCTCTCCGAAAACGATATTGCCTGTCTATGATGGGGATATGGGGGTTGTCGGACGGTAGTCGCCCCGGCACCGTCAGCTGATCGCTGACCGGCAAATGAAACAGCTCCTTAATAGAGTATTCCTGCATGCTCACACTCCTTTTACGGTGATGCCGGTGGCAGTCACAACTGCCACCAGCAGTATCCACAACAGCACAACCAGCAAAACGCGCCGTCGTATACGGCGCTCCTGGTCCTCAAGAAACGACATCAAGTCAAGGGGAAGGCCGGTCTCCCTTCTCATGCGGCCCCCCGCTGGGGGAAAACCGCCTGACGCTGCAGACCCACCTGCAACTCTTCCTGATCCTGGGTGAAATAGGCCGACCCGGCGGTTGCGGTTAAAACCGCATCCACCAGAGCACGTTTTTTGGCAATTTTAAGGCAGCGGTTGTAGCGATCCATCGGTGGATCAGGTTGGGCCTGTTCCAGATAGCGCCCAACCCGCCAGACCCCTTTGTCATCTTTGACCACGGAAAAACCGTCACCACCGATAACCTCCAGGGCCCGTTCAGGGTAATTTCTCCGCAGGTCCCAGTACTCATGGGGGACCGGTTGGGGTAAAAGACGCACCACCCGTTGACGCGGACGGTAGCCCGATTCCATTGTACTGCAACAGCCGACACCACTTGCTTTCAGGGCTCCCCGCTGATCGTAGAGCATCATGGTGACACGAAAGTCTCGATGATGCGCACCATCATCCTGTGTTGCAATGACAACACGGGGGACCATGCCGCAGGCCAGCATAAGTGCTTCAGCGCCGGCCTTTAAAAGTATCGGCTTACCCTGCTTAACGGACAGAAAATGGGTCCCCTCCCGCAAAACACCCGTCTGCATCAGTGCACACAGGCGTTGATGCGCGGCCATCTGAGGTAAAGGTATGCGGGCTGAGCAAGCAATATCCTTCGGTACGGAACTGTTTCTCCGGTTTTTTTTCTTCATAGCACCCTCCTACTCCCTAAAACGGGATATCTATTTCTGTTTTACCCGAAACGTTCTGGGGTAGGGCCAGTCCCTCCGGCGCTGTTTCTGCCGTCTGACGCTGACTTAACATCAACATGCGATCACCAATAATCTCCGTCTGCTGGTGATCATGACCATTCCGGTCTTTCCAGCGCCGTGTTTTTAATCGACCATCAATGTAGACAGGGCTGCCACTTGACAAAAACTGCCCACACAACTCAGCAAGCCGTCCATACAGCACCACGGCATGCCATTCCGTCTGCATCTCCTGGGTACTACTGTTGCTACGCGGTTTTTCCTTCGTCGCCAGTGAAACGGTGGCTATGGCCATACCGTTGACGGTATAGCGTAACTCAGGATCTCTTCCTAAATGTCCAATCAGTTCCACACGGTTCAATCCATACATACACAACTCCTCAGACCGGGCATGCCCGGTGCCTTCTCCGCCGCTTCTAAGGCTTGTCGCGGAATGGAACGTACCTGCATAAGGCAGGTAATGAGTAGAAACGGTAGGTTGTCTCCACTCTGCAAGCATCATACGGTTGACAGAAACTGTCAGCTTCGTTGGTCCGTGATGAAAAACACCGACGGAGTCCTTGAAAACCGAAGCGGTTTTCGAGGTGATACATACCTGTGTACACAACCCCTTACGGCATATCCCGATAGCGCCGTGGCGGGGTGTACTCCCAGCCTAAGAGCATCGTCAATTCCTGATTCATGCGGTTAATTTCAGCACCGACCGCATGACAGCGTTCCAGATAGTCTGCGGCCAGCTCAAAACTGATACGCCGGTCGCGTCCCATACGCATTCTGATCTGATAGAGCAGGTTATCGAGGGTATTCAGCATGGTAATGAACTCCCCCTGCTCCCCCGTCTTGTGGGAGATAACATCCATGTCGGGACGTTCGATACGTGCCCGTTTCCGTGCTGTCTGTTCATCTTTTTGTTTTGTGTGCGTTGCCATATGCTTTCCTTTCATGCGGTATTAGCGGGAGCGCATGCGTGCTGCCAGCGGTGTCCCGAAGCGGTTTTGTAGTTCCGTGAATACAATCTGGTCAAAACGCTGTAGGGTTGCCAGCATCTGATCCATGGCTGTCATCTCAGCAGCAGCTGCTGCGTAGCGTCTCTGGGCTGTCTGCAGTAAATGCAGGGTGCGTTCCTCTAGAAGCGACACCTGCTGGAGCCCCTCCCCCAACAAAGCCAGCTGACAACTTTCCGGCGTACTACCGGGGCGATGCCCCCGCTGACCAGCCATCACCGAACGAGCTAGTTGCTGAAGTTGCTCGGTACGCTGAAATAGGTCTACCAGCAGATAGTAGGCGTAGGACCTAGTGGTAACCTCAGCCAGACGGGCAATCATGTCCTGCTCAACTCCTGCTGCCACTGCTGCCTTCAGGGCCTGACTTACAGCCAAGGGGGTCCCCTGTAAAAAAGCCTGTTCCTCGCTGCTGAGCGCTTGCCGCCCCTTCATCCGTGCAGCAATGGACTGCATGCGGGTAATAACAAGTGCGGTCAGGTCCCGGTTAACATCCGCCAACGGTCGACAGACACCGGCAGCATCACGACCTTCAGCCGTCCCCTGCATAAAGGCCTCATAACTGTCATTAGCGGCGCAGGGAGGTCGATAGCTTGCCTGGTAGGTGCTACCCGTACTGGCAGGTGAGGCGACCACCACATCACCGATAAAACCTCTGATCAGCGAGACATAGGTACTGGGAAGCCCCTGCTGCGTTGCCAGGTTCTCCAGCAGGGAGCCTTCGCCAAATATCTGGCGTAACTGGTCAGCACAACCGGCAGTGGCCGCGGTTGTACTCTGCTGTATCGTCGTCCCGGCAGCAGGCCGATTACCGGCTGCCTGCCGTTGTTCTGCTGACAGCAGGCTACTGGCACTCTGGTAGAGGTCTTTGGCGCCGCTGGAGACCAAAAAATCGGTTTGAGCATTTTTCATCTCGGCCTGCATACTTTCACTCATAACTGGTGAAAAGGGACTGGCTGCCGTTGCCACGAGGGCTCTGGCAGCTTTACAATCCTGAAGCTGGAGGCCGTTTAAACGGTCAATAATGGATTCCAGGGTTTTAATGGTGTCCGCCACCTGGGGGGCCATGGTTTTTAAGGCTATATCGAAGGCTGCTGCAGGAGCAGCGGAGAGGATGTTTTGTAACTTCTGGACGAGGTAATCGACATTCAGAAAGGAAACACCACCAAGAAAGAGGTCAATCCCTCCACAGCCTGATTTAATACGGGGAGCCGTAATACTGACCGGATGGTCACTGGTATTCGGCCAACGTAATGACATCCCCCCGGCGTTGTAATACCCCCGGCGAGCTGATTCGTAGCCGCTGGCACCAGTGCTGCGCTTCTGGGTCAGCCAATCATCTACCCAGCCTGCATGGAGACTCATCGGAAGCAGTAATAGTATTACCACAAGCCAACGCACAGCCATGACCTACCTCCTCGACGACCCGGCCAGGGGATCAGCCGGTGTGTTGTTTTCAAAGGGGAGCAAGGTAAACTGCTCGGGAGTTGTTTCACCCGCAAGATAGCGAATGGTGCGGTAGAGACGTTCTTCAACCTCCTGGGCAGAACTGACACCACTGGTGAGGGGTATCAGTTGACCATCAAGGCGAGAAAGTAGAAAAACGGCCGGCACGGTCTCCACGGGAAGCGTCCCTGAGAAAGCATGGTCCTGATCCAGATCAATGGCACCCCAGTCCCAGCCATGCTCCTGACGAAACCAGCCTAGAATCCGCTCCTGTTCCTGACAAGCCAGACAACTGCTACGGGAAACCAATACCAATCCAAAGCGTTCCCGTTCCTGCTGAAGCCGCGTATGCTGTTCCTGTCGGACCTGAGTGATGCGGGCCAGGTTACCGGGAGTCGTCACCGGGTAGACCCCTCGTGTGGACAGGCCCGGGTAGTGCTGCAGCACCAGTTGCGTGGTATTGGCAAAGGCCAGGGCACGCCGGCGGGCAAGGTCTTGCAGGGTCAGGTAGCGGTGTACATGGTGGGGGTCCGGAGAAGCGACGGCGGTCTCTAAGGCTTCTTCTAAAGCCTTTGCCAGGGCCTTGGTTGAAAGCTGCTCCTCAGGAGAATGGCTGAGAGTCGATTCCTCTGCAGGGGGCTCCTGATACCACCACCAGCCAGAGCGACTCCCTTCATCATAGTCAGCGCAAGCTATCGTCGGCAGTACCAACAACACCAGAAGCCATCTCATGACGATTCTCCCTCCAGACGGATATAGGACACCATGCGGTTCAGCTTTTGGTCCCGTCGCAAGACAAAAGCAGCTGGGTCGTGACTAATACTTGCTGCCTGAATAACCACCAGAGAGAGGGCTATTTCCCTACCACGGGGAGTCACAAGAATTGCCGCTTGCGAACCAGCATCCGCATCCTGCTGCTGCATTAGACCGTGACGAGCAAATACAAGTAATAGACGCTGCAAAGCGTGGGCATCATAAGGGCGTGGAGCAGCATGGCGAGCAGGACAACGCTGAATAAGTTCCCACAGACTCTCCGGCGCGATAAAAACACGTTTCTTGTCGAGACAGAGTGCTCTCCAACGGGGGCCATGGGGGGTTTCCTCCACGTGATTAACCTCGCGAGCAAGCTCACAACGAAGCCAAGCCACCAAATACGCAAGGGGAACACGGTTGCCATGCGCTACAATCGTTAAAGGAACCAGCGGTGCTTCTGACGGCATGGCCGCTATTGCCGGTGGCTTCTGATCTGTCAGCTGCTCCGTACGGACTTGCGTAATAGCGCGCTGAATACTTTTTCCAATACTGGTTTTAGGGCGGGGGCGATGATGTTCCAGCACCGCCTGACGCAGAAGATCATAGTCTGGCAAGGGGTCAGCTTTATGCCATTGTGCGAGGGCGTCAGCGCTGATCTCTTGATGGGGAAGATCGGCCAACGCCGTATTCTTTGGCCTGGTTTCGCTAGGCAGCATTCCCCAGTCTGCTGCCATAAGCGCCATAAAAAAGAGCGCAGCTTCATCGTCATGGATATTTGGGGCTGCTACCGCCTCCACTTCTAGAAGATGTTCAAGCAGTGATATTCGGCGTAGACGATGACGTTGTTCCTCCTGAAAACGAAGCTCAGGCTCACGGGTAACCGTGTCGGCAATTGAGGGGAGTTTACGGCCATACCGGTCATACCAGCCCACCAGACAATCCAGCAGCGCTTCATAGGCCGGTTGTGTCGTTACCAGAGGACGATAGCGGGCCACAATCAACGAGAAAGGAGTATCATGGACAACGGGTGGTGGAACTGCCGGCGTGGGAATGGCGCTAAGCAGGGAAACATTGCCTGTCCAAAGATGGCTGATGGCGTCCAACGACAGTTCTTCTACCACGGGTTCTGGAACCGGTGTGCGGCAAAACCACCAGAGCATTACGAGCACACTCCCCAACAGAGCCAAAAACATACTAACCCTCCATACCCGGCATGTTTGCTTGGGGAAAGCGTATCCTTAGTTGCTCAGGGGCCGCATCATGAGTCTTTCCGATAAAGCGACCGGCATACCCGAGCATATAGAAAACCCGCGGTGGGAGACTCAACAGATCGGTGGTTTTTAAAAGGGGCTCTCGGGTTTCACGGGTTGTTACCTGGCCATTGCCAAAAACTCCCTGTAGTATGCGCTGCTCACCGAAGTGCTCAACAACATACTGTGCTGTTTCAGCATCAGCACAGCGCATGAATATTTTTGTGTTCGTATTGTCAAGGATACAACGGCCGTAGAGTTCCCCCACAGCGGCATAAAGCTGGGTGACTGACTGGGCGAAGGCCGTCAGCATGACACGTGCTGCCCCTGCCTTGGCAAACAGCTCGTCCACACCAGGGTAGATGACACTCTGGGCCTCATCAAGGTAGATAGCCAGCGCAGGGGTAACAATACGGCGGTCCGATAGTAAGACTCGCCCCACAAAAGACTGCAACATGGATAGTAGAACTTTACCGAGTGTCGCTGAAGCTTCACGGGTGATCAGAGCACCGGTATGCACCACGAGAATGACCGGTCGCCCCGCTTCAAGGCGGCTCATGAAGCGATTGCTTGCTGCCTGGCCGATAATCTGGCCAATACTCCCTGCTGACAATTCCATCAGAGCGGTACGCAGACTGGAGGAAATTTTCGCGTAGTACTCATGGGGAGAGGTTAAGATATCATCCAGCATCCCAGCAACGCTCAGAGCTTCAGGCGTTGCGAGACGTTTAAGCTCCCGCACGGTATCCAGCATTACCTCTCGCCTGATACATCGGCGTACCGCATCGAAGTTCAAGGGGGCAAGCTGATTTCCCTGCCCCCGCAACAGTAGCTGTGCTGCGATAACAGCCGTTGTTATCTCTTTGGCGACATTCCTGAAAAAAGGATCGCGTCCGGCACTAACCCCCGCAATGACATGTCCCACCAGCTCATCTGTCATGAAAAATGCTGCCAACGGATCAATCCGAACGGAGTGCTGTGGAAAAACTGGCGTCACTAACATCAAATCATCAAGACGACCGACTTGACGAGCGACGGCATAGATTGTTGAGAAAATCTGCTGGTCCCCCTTTGGGTCGATGTAGACCACCGAATGCCCCTTCATGAGATCCTGCACGATTAGTTGCTCACACAGCCGTGTTTTACCAACACCGGTGGTGCCGAAAACGAACGTGTGGCGACAGCGCTCCTCGTCAGAAAGCATAAGCGCCGACGGGCGTCTGGGACGATCAACCGGATAACCGCTTCCGATACAGGTTGGGTTTTGATGGTTATGGGATGCGCCGGACATCGATGCGCTCCTGTAATTCATGAGAAAGATTTCGGAGAATCTCAGGCGGAATCCAACTCTGGGTGGCCAATTGACAAAAAGCCCCTGCAATGCGCCGCTCGCAGCGTACCGGCTCGTAAAATCCTGCCTCCCGCAACAACGCTAACGGCAGACGATGCGAGGTCCGTGACAGACGCACCATAACCACCTGACCTACCCGATGGGGCATAAGAATTCCGGTCACCAGATACTGCCGCAGGTCACCGGTATCTTGATGACCACGTTCGCGCGGCGGCTGATAGCGGGTAGGACAGACTGCACTGGTGAAAGGGCAGCGCTGGGCCGTAGTCTGTTCCAACTGCAGGGCAAGATCTCCCTGCAGCGTACGACCGACTACACGGGCGGCGACTACCGAACCGATGGTTCGCTTTCCGGTAGAGACCAGGAGTTGGTCCTGCTGCTGCCGGATGGCCCGTTGTACGGTACGTTCCAATCGCTTTTTAATTGCTGCCGGCAGGTGCTCAAGATAGTGCCTCTGCTGCACGCCCGCAGCATCATACTGATGAAGATGCACCGTCTCGTGGTATATCACCACCGACCAGGGGGTCTGGCTCCAGTGGGTTAAAACCTGTCTGATAGTCTGTTCTGCCAGGGTTATCCATATGTCATCATCGTACATGGAGTGCTCCATTGTTGAAGTAGCGGGCATGTATTCGTTGAATACGTGAGGCATACTGGTCACGGATACGGGGCGTGCGCGAGTTGTAACAACCTACCGCCTTCCAACTGTTACCGTACTCTTCAAAACAACCCGCAAGAATCCAGGCGCCAACCATAAGGTTTGTACAAGGCTCCCAGAGGTCACCGGAGTTGATACCCTTTTTTGCGAGGGTGGGAAGCCAGGTGGAATTGATCTGCATCAGACCAATGTCATGACTGCCATTGGTATTGTGATGTATGGCTCGGGGATTATTACTACTCTCTCCATAGGCGATCGCACGTAACAGAGAAGGGGCGACACCGTAGCGGGTGGCAGCGGCATCAAAACAAAAGGCCTGCCCTTGAGTGCTGACCAGCATCAGGCATACGACAAGTATAATAATTCGTTGCATTCGTGACATAGTGCCTCCACCTATATATTCGTGTAGGGGGGCACAGCTTGCATAAGGCGGATGACTAACGACAGATGAAGACGCGATTATAACGGCGTCATACCGTCAGAAACTGTGGCGTGCATATGAAAAACCCCCTCGTCACCGTAGTAACAAGGGGGCCGTACAGCATCACCTTTATTGAGAATTTCGTTAACTAATCAGGGGTTTAGGCTGCCACCGAGAGCCTTATAAACCGTAGCATGTATGGCGTATTGATTCAGGCGGGTACTTACGAGCGTTTGCTGCGCAGTATAGGAATAACGCTGCGCTACAAGCACGGCAAGATAGCTGTCTACACCCAGCTCATAGCGCTGCTGTGAAATACGGTAGGATTCATTGGCAGCATCAGTCAGAGATTGTTGAGCCACTACTTGATCCTGCATCGTAGTTTGTAAAGTCATGACATCGGATACTTCTCTGAAAGCTACCTGGATTGCCTTTTCGTACTGAGCCACCGCAATTGTGCGGTCGGCCTTACTGACGGCAACACCCGCTTTCACAGCACCATAATCAAACAGAGGGACACTAATCTGTGGCGTGAAACTCCAGACACCTGAGCCACCTTTAAAAAGGCCACTCAAATCAGCACTGGCTGTCCCCAAAGAGGCACTTAGGCCAATGCGTGGAAAATAGGCAGCCCGAGCAGCACCAATACTGGCATTAGCAGCCTTTAGCCGGTGCTCAGCAGCCTGAATGTCAGGACGTCGCAAGAGAACCGTTGAGGAAATACCAGACGGGAGTTGTTGCATAGTAGTGACTGCCGTCAACCGTTCGGGCAGCAACTCGTCACGTAGGGATGACCCGACAAGGAGCTGAAGGGTCTGCATACTTTGCTGTATTTGACCGGTAAAACGCGCTACATCAACACGCGCACTATCAACACCGGTTCTGGCAGACAGCTCTTCAACCATGGCAGCAATACCACCAGCCACGCGCTGCTGTATTAAACGATGATAGGCCTCTTGATTGTGCAGGGTAGCCTTGGCCAGAGCGAGACGTTCACGGTCAGCAGCAAGATTCAGCCAGGCATTGGCGACCTCAGCAATCAGGCTCAGACGAATAGAGCGCTGCGCTTCTGCGGTAGCAAGATAGGTTTCGAGAGCTTGGCCTTTTAAACTATTGACGCGTCCAAAAATATCCAGCTCAAAACTGCTGATACCCAGCCCGACTGCATACTGCTGGGCGACCCGTGCCTGTCCGTTGCCCGAGAGATCAGCAGGGATACGTTGAGCAGATTCACTGGCTGTCGCATTAAGACGGGGCAATTGATCAGCACGTTGTATCCGGTAGAGTGCTCGTGCCCGCTCAATGGCAGCACTTGCCACCTGCAGGTCTCGGTTTGTTTGCAGAGCCTGCTCAATTGTTTTCTTGAGACGTTCATCCGTGAAAAAACTCTGCCAGCCGGCTATAGTAATATCACTGGCCTGCAATGGTTTGCCGTGCAAAGTAGTCCCACCCACCTGTGATGGTACCGGCGCCTGCGGGCGGGTATAGTGCGGAGCCATAGAGCAACCACCCAACAAAAAAACACTGGCTAGTGCGGCTCCACCAAGAGCTGTAATGCGCGGGGAACCTATCATACAGCACCTCCTTCAACAGCCTTCTTCTTACCGAAAAAACGCGAAACAAGAACGAAGAAGAAGGGAATGAAGAGTAAGTCAATAAAGGTCGCCGACAGAAGACCGCCGGTAACCGCCGTACCAATTGCATTTTGCGCTGCTGCGCCCGCGCCTTTGGTCAATGCCAGCGGCAAAGTACCAAAGAAGAAGGCGAGGGAAGTCATAATGACCGGCCGAAGTCGAATCTTAACTGCTGTCAAGGTTGCTTCGACTAAGGGAGCACCTTGATGCATCTGTTCCTTAATAAACTGGATAATCAAAATCGCATTTTTTGTTGAAAGGCCAACCGTGGTCAAAAGGCCAATCTGAAGATACACGTCATTAGGGAGCATCCTGAGTTTAACTGCAGTTACCGCCCCCACGAGGCCAAGGGGTAACATCAACAGATTCACAAACGGTATGGTCCAGCTTTCATACAGAGCGGCAACCGCTAAAAAGACAACAAGGAGGGACACCGCATAGAGTAGTGGAGCCTGCTTACCCGCTTCTTTTTCTTCATAAGACAGGCCTGACCATTCAAACCCTATCCCGGGAGGTAGTTTTGCGGCCATCTGTTCCATCTCATGCATAGCCTCACCAGTACTAATCCCAGGGGCGGCTTGACCCATAATCTGGCGTGACGGGATGCCGTTATAGCGTTCCAATCGTGGTGAGCCATACTGCCATTTAGATGTTGAGAAGGCGGAAAACGGAACCATCTCTCCCTTGTTATTCCGTACGTACCAGCGACTGATATCCTCAGGTACCATGCGGTATGGAGCCTCTGACTGCATATAGACCCGTTTAACCCGACCATTCTGAATGAAGTCGTTGATATAGGAACTGCCCCAGGCTGTGGCCAGAACTTCATTGATAGCCGCCGGAGAAACACCTAAAGCACCGGCTCGAACGTCATCAATATCAAGCTTAAATTGGGGAGAATCATCCTGACCGTTCGGGCGGACTGCCACAAGCTTCGGGTTCTGCATCGCCATACCCAACAACTGATTTCTGGCCTGCATAAGTTTCTCATGCCCTACCCCGCCTCGATCTTGCAGTTGAAAGTCAAAACCATTCGCCTGGCCAAGTTCCAGAACAGCAGGTGGTGAAAAGGCGAAGGCAAGACCATCTTTTATTTTTGAGAACGACATCATTGCTCGTTTAGCTACTGCTGGCGCTTTGAGGTCTTTTGACTTCCGAAGCTTCCAGTCCTTCATTTTAACCCAGGCCAAGCCCATATTTTGACCGAGACCGGCAAAACTGTATCCTGAAACCGTTATGATCCCTTCAACGGCATCACGTTCTTTTTCTAAAAAATGTTTTTCAAGCTGCTTTAAGACTGCAATGGTTCTATCCTGTGTTGCTCCTGCAGGTAGCTGCACCTGACAGATCAAGAAACCCTGGTCCTCATCGGGGAGAAATGCCGTTGGCAGCTTCATAAAGAGAATCGCCATCGCAGCAACAATACCGCCATAGAGCAGGAGGTAGCGGGTTGTTTTGCTGAAGGATCTGCCAACCACCCGCTCATACTTGCCGCGGGCCCAGTCGAACTTGGCATTAAACCAGCTAAAGAAGCTTGCAAGTCTGCTGTCTTCACCAGCAACGTGCCCTTTGGCAACCGGCTTCAAAATAGAAGCACACAGAGCCGGCGTTAAAATCATGGCAACGAGCACAGAAAGAATCATGGCCGAAATAATAGTTACGGAAAACTGCCGGTAAATAACACCTGTGGAACCGCCAAAAAACGCCATAGGCAGGAAAACCGCCGCAAGCACTGTGGCTATACCCCAGAGGGCACTACTAATCTGCCCCATGGATTTAATCGTTGCCTCACGGGGTGACAGTCCCTCTTCAGTCATAATGCGTTCAACGTTCTCAACAACAACAATGGCATCATCAACCAGCAAACCAATTACGATGACCAGAGCAAACATGGTGAGTGTGTTGATAGAGAAACCGGAAACTGACAGGACGCCCATGGTGCCGAGGAGAACAATAGGCACGGCGATTGTCGGTATCAATGTTGACCGGAGATTCTGCAGGAACAGGAACATAATGATGAAAACCAGAATTACCGCCTCAATCAACGTATGCACAACCTCATTAATTGAGACGTTAACAAATGGCGTCGAGTCATAGGGGTAGACAACCTTCAGCCCCTGCGGAAAATACCGCTCAAGTTCCGCCATTTTCGCCTTAACGCGATCCCCCGTTTCAAGTGCATTTGCACCCGCTGCCAACCGGACCGCCATACCGCCAATTGGCTTACCGTTATAAAACGACTGCATCTGGTAGTTCTCTGTGCCGATATTAATGGTGGCAATATCCCGCAACTTGACTGTGGAGCCGTTCGGCATAACCTTAATCGTAAGGTCACCAAACTGTTGTGGTGTCTGTAAAAGGGTGCGTGCCGTTATGGTTGCATTAAGCTGTTGCCCTTCCGTGAACGGCGTCCCACCAAATTGACCTGCAGAGACCTGTGCATTTTGCCCTTGCAGAGCATTGTTGACATCAGTGATCGTCAGGTTGTAGCTGACCATTTTTGCAGGATTCAGCCAGATACGCATGGCATTTTGAGTCCCGAATATTTGCAGTTCGCCAACCCCTTCAAGGCGACTGACAATATCCTGTACGTTCGAGACCATATAATCTGTCAAGGCATGACGATTCATGGCACCATCTTCAGAAACAAGGCCAACAATCATCAAAAAGTTACGGGTTGATTTGACAACTGAAATACCCTGTTTCTGAACAACCTGGGGCAACAATGGCGTAGCCAACTGCAGCTTGTTTTGCACCTGCACATGAGCAATATTGGGGTCGGTACCTGCTTTGAAAGTAAGGTCGATATTTATGATACCTGAAGAGTCACTGCTTGATGACATGTAAATCAGGTTGTCAAGACCGTTCAGCTTCTGTTCAATAACCTGTGTAACGGTATCCTGGACGGTTTGGGCAGAAGCTCCTGGATAGGTGGCATTGATACTGATCTGAGGTGGCGCAATCGGCGGATATTGGGAAACAGGCAGCGCCTTAATGGCAAAAAGCCCTCCCAACATAACCATGATGGCAATGACCCAGGCAAAAATCGGTCGATCAATGAAAAAACGTGCCATATACCAGCTCCCTTACTTCGTTGCGCCTTGAGGCTGTGTTGTCCCTGCAGCGGGTGCTTTCTGTGTCTGAGCTGGCTGGCCGGCTGATGCTGGTGATGCACCTGCGCTGGCAGGCCCCTGGCCAAACGGTACCGCCTTAACCGGCGTACCCGGACGTGCTCGTTGCACCCCCTCCAGAATGACACGGTCTCCAGGCTTGAGGCCTGCGGTAACTAACCAGTTTTCACCAACGGTGCGATCTGTTTTCACAACACGGACTTCAACTTTTTCTTCAGCCCCCACGACCAGTACCGTAGCATCCCCTTTCGGGTTACGGCTGAGGCCACGCTGCGGCACTAAAATACCTTTCTCCTGTATCCCTTCCTGGATTAAGGCCCTGACAAACATGCCAGGCAAAAGCATCTGATTCGGATTCGGGAACACGGCGCGTAAGGTGACACTACCGGTACTCTGATCAACCGTCACCTCAGTAAACTTGAGAGTGCCTTTGTGTGGATAGGGGGTACCATCCTCAAGAATCAAAGAAACAGGCGCTTGCCCTGCCCCTTTACCAGCAAGTCGGCGCTGTTTGAGTTTTAGAAGGTCGGCACTGGACTGGGTAATATCGACATACATACTCCCCATCTGCTGGATTGTGGCCAGAGCCTGTGGCTGATTTGCCGTTACCAGAGCGCCTTCGGTCACGCTGGACCGACCGATACGACCACTAATAGGTGCCGTAACCTTGGTATAAGCTAAATTAATACGTGCTGTTTCAACCGCTGCTTTGGCTGCTGCCACTTCAGCCTCAGCCTGCTTCAGGGAGGCCTGTGCATCATCGTTATCCTGCCGGCTGACAGCGTTGGTCTTGACAAGATCAGCATACCGTCCAGCTTTCATCCGGACGGTACCGAGCGTTGCCTCAGCTCGGGCTTGTACAGCCCTGGCACTGGCCAGAGAGGCCTCATAACTGGCGGGCTCTATCTGATAGAGCGTCTGTCCTGCCTTAACAAGACCACCTTCAGGGTAAAGGCGTTTTTTTATAAGACCACCAACCTGTGGCCTCACTTCTGCCGTTGCCATCGCATTCGTACGACCAGGCAGCTCAGTGGTAAGACTGACCCGTTCCTCTTTTACCGCAAGAAAACTGACTTCTGGCGGTCCCATTGGGCCTGCCTGTTGTTTCTTCTCGGTACAGCCAGTCAAGGTAAGGCCGGCTATAATCATTGTTCCCACGACAACTCGTTGTGTTGCTTGCAGCATGGCGTACCTCGTTCTATGATTAGTTCGTCGTTTGAGTGCTTTCGTGCGTTGTACTGATGGCATGCCAACAGGCTTGTATCACATGGTTAATAAGTTCATCCGTCAGCGTAATAAAACCCAACGTGTGGTTTCTAGCCACTGCCATAATCGGCCCAAATGCCAAATCAAACAGGATGATGATGGGCAGGTCCTTTATCGCCTTCTTCTGCATACCTTCCGTGAAAAGCTGTGCATAAATTCCACAGTCCACATGATTACTGAGCATGCGGTCACGACGTAAGGTCACACCGTAGGGGGAGTGGTGAAACTGTTCAATATACTTGAATGCCTGGGGATGTTCCGTAAAATACCGCAAAATGACGGTTGCCATATGGCTAAAACGTTCACAGCAGGTTGCCTGCTGATTATACCCCGGCAGAACCACGTTGGTTACCGAACGCTCAATCTCATGGTAGAGCTCACCAATCAGCACATCCTTACTCTCAAAATAGCGGTAGATGGTGCCAGCGGCAACGCCAGCCCTCTGGGCAATCTGGGCACAGGGTGCATTAAGAAAACCCTGCTCCGCAAAAAGCGCTAATGCCGCCGCAAGTATCGCCTCACGCTTATCTTCTTTTTGCATACACACCGCCTAAGGACTTAATGAATGAGTGATCGTTCATTCATACACAAAGCCGGGGGCGTGGTCAAGCAGGAACAAGGACCAACCTGCCCCATAGATTGACAGCAGCGGTCATGCACCCCATAATAGCCCTACAAGCTTAAAACCTTCATGCAGCAGTACCCGCTTCTTTCCTGGCGATAATAAGCTGGTAGCAAGTACTGTGAGGAAAAAAGGATAGGCAGCCATGGTTCAAAAAGCAGTTATCTGTGCCCGTTGTGGTAAAATTATCGGCAGTGATGAGAAGGAATGCTCTTTTTGCGGTGCCCAAAGGGGTTTTGGACTATCACGCTACCTGCGATCAACCTTGGGAAGTACTGATCTCATTATTAAAGGCATTTTAACGGTAACCAGTTTAATGTTTGCCGTATCGTTACTGCTGGGCATGGGGCGTGGCGGCGGTCTTTTGTCTCCCCTTGACTCCGTACTACTTTTTCTCGGGGCTAGCGGAACTTACCCCATCGGTATGTATGGCCGCTATGAATCACTGATTACCGCCGTCTATCTTCATGGGGGCATTCTCCACCTACTCTTTAACATGATGGCACTAACCCAGCTTGGTAGCATGGTGAACCAAATTTTTGGTTCAAGCCGGATGTTCATTATTTACACACTCTCAGGGATTATTGGGTTTATTGTATCCTATATTGGTGGCGTACCACTCACCATAGGCGCCTCAGGCTCCATATGTGGATTAGCCGGCGCTATCTATGCCTTCGGCAAACAACGCGGGGGAAGTTACGGTTTTACGCTCAACCGTGAGATCGGCGGATGGGTTATCGGTCTCTTTCTCTTCGGCTTTATTGTACCAGGCATTAATAACTGGGCCCATGCGGGAGGCCTGATTGGCGGTGGACTGGTGGCACTGATTGTTGGCTATAATGAGCGTGGCTATGAAAAGAACTATCATCATCTTATTGCATTGCTGCTTGCCGTTCTGACCATTTTTGCACTGTTAAAACCTTTCATTGGTCTTTTCTCCGGCCCGCGCTTTCTCTAACGGGATTATTGAGAAAAACAAAGTAACAACGATGGATTTTTTGTTTTCTTGACTTCTCGTTTTCTGATCTCTTGCATCCAGCGCGGTTATGTTACGGTGGCCAGAAAGGCTTTGGTCACGTCAGGGCCATAACGTAATTCACAAACCCTCTTGACAAGATGTAATACGCTTCCTATAGTTAGTACCGAAGGGGAGTAGTTATCGGCTAGAGAAATGGCCGATCCGTTTTCGTCAATACAGCGGCAACGCTCGGAAACGGAGCAGATACCCAGTCTGCCAACAAGACCTTTATCCAGGTGTATCTGCCGGGGGTAATGGTCTTTTTTTGTTTCCCTGGTGTTCACCGAACCAATTATTGGGAGGTACACAACAATGAATAGTCTTAAAACCACCGCATTACTCGCGCTCATGACCGCCCTCATGGTCTTGATGGGAAGCGCCATGGGGGGTAAAAACGGTATGGTCATCGCCTTCGTCATGGCCGCCGTCATGAATTTTGCCACCTACTGGTTCTCCGACACCATTGTCTTAAAAATGTATGGCGCCAATCAGATTAGTGAACAGGACCACCCAACGTTCTATCGGATGGTGCAGGGGCTAGCCCAAAAGGCCAATCTTCCCATGCCCAAGGTTTACATTATCCCCAGTGACAGCCCCAACGCCTTTGCAACGGGACGTAACCCCTCAAATGCAGCCGTCGCCGCTACAGAAGGTATTCTCCGTATTTTGACCATGGAGGAACTCGAAGGCGTTATGGCCCATGAACTCGGTCATGTAAGAAATCGCGACATACTGATCGGCACGATTGCGGCAACCATGGCTGGGGCCATATCCATGCTGGCCAATATGCTGCAGTGGGGAGCTATGTTTGGTGCCGGACGAGGAGACGATGAAGATTCTGGTGGGAGCATAATCGGCTCCCTTGCCATGGCAATCATCGCGCCGATTGCTGCCATGCTGATTCAGATGGCTGTTTCCCGCTCTCGCGAGTACCTTGCTGATGAAGCTGGAGCACGTATCTGCGGCAATCCCCTTGCCCTAGCCAACGCGTTACGCAAACTGCACTACACGAGCCAAGCGGTGCCAATGCAAGAAGCTTCGCCGGCCTCAGCACACCTTTTTATTGTCAATCCACTGTCAGGCCGTTCGCTAGCGTCAATGTTCTCAACCCATCCACCGATGGAAGAACGTATTGCACGCCTTGAAGCAATGGCTCGCCGCGCATAACAAGCAAACACCCTTTTCTCTGACCGGTATCGGGAGGCTGCATGCCTAGTCTCCCGATACTTGGAGTATATCCATGTCTGATCGCACACTGTTGTGGGGGGCGTTTGTCGTCTTGGTCTCTCTCATGCTGCTCCTGGACCTCGGCCTTAACCGCACTGGACGCCAGGTCACCATCCGGGAAGCTCTCTACTGGAGTATCCTCTGGATAGGGCTTGCACTCGCCTTCAATGCAGGCATTTATGTCACCATGGGAAAACAACCCGCCCTTGAGTTTTTTGCTGGTTACCTTATCGAAAAATCCCTTTCCGTTGATAACCTCTTTGTCTTCATCATGATTTTCTCTGCCTTTGGGGTGAAGGGAGAACTACAGGCCAGGGTACTAAAATGGGGGATTCTCGGTGCTCTCATTATGCGGGTACTTTTCATCTACCTGGGAACAGAGATGCTTGAGCGCTTCCAATGGACGTTCTACCTGTTTGGAGCAATTTTAATATATACCGCCTGGAAGATGGCCTTTGGTGGGGATGCAGAAATAAACCCGGAAGACAATCCGCTTGTTAAACTTTCACGTCGTTTTCTCACTATGACAAAACGTATTCGGGGTGACTGGTTCTTTACGAAGAAACGCGGTCTCTTGATTGCCAGTCCACTTTTTATGGTCTTACTTGTGATTGAAAGTAGCGACCTGATGTTCGCCATGGACTCCATACCTGCAATTTTTGCCATAACCCTTGATCCATTCATTGTCTTAACATCGAACGTGTTCGCCATCATGGGACTTCGGGCACTTTATTTTCTCTTGGCGGGTGTCATGGGGATGTTCGTCTACTTGAAGTTTGGTATTTCATTCATCCTGGCATTTGTCGGCGTCAAGATGGTGCTGGTCATGCAGGGGATTCACATACCGATAAGCTGGTCACTTGCCGTAATTATTACCACCCTCGTGGCAGCCGTTGTATTTTCCTTACAGGCCTCGCCACAGAAGGACAAAGATTAAAGGAACTATTACTGCTGATTATCGCCGCCACTCCAGATGTCTAGCCACTGTTGCTGCGGGCTGCGAACATCACCAAACTGCACGATAACACCGTCCTCCCGCTGATAGCTACAGGACCAACCCGGCTTGTCCGCATCAGGAAAGGTAGGATAATCATTGGGGTGGTCCAGAGCCCAATAAGGAGCAGAGTAGGCGCTCCAGTCCTTCGGAGGCACGCAACGTGCGTCCCCACTATAATCACCATCAGCATAAGCCTGCCCCATCAGCAGGAGCATTATCATACAGCCCAAGATAGACGCTTTCATAGCCATCCTTTCTTCACTGGAATGCCAAAAGCATTTTACGTTGACGTGGACCGTCAAAATCACAGAAATACACGCCCTGCCATGTCCCCAGCACCAAAGCCCCCTTTGATACAATAATCTGCAGCGAACTCCCTACTAAACTCGCAAGTATGTGGGAAGGGGTATTCCCTTCGGCGTGCTGGAACTCGGGGCGCTGTGGAACCAGCTTTTCCCAAAAAACACTCATGTATAAAAACAGTAATCAGCTGCATATCATGGTACCGTTGTTACCCATCCATGCTGATCCGGGAATCCTCCGGTCTGAATACCGGTCAAGGTATCATAAAGCCTTTGGGTAATCGCGCCAACACCACCACTACCAATTGGAAGCTCAACATCCTTGTACCGTAAAGAGCCTACTGGCGTAATAACCGCTGCGGTACCACTCCCGAAGGCCTCCGTAACACGGCCACTTTTAATGTCATCTAACAGTTCATGCACATCAATCATCCGCTCTTCAATACGATACCCCATGGTCCCGGCAAGGGCGAGTACGGAGTCCCGTGTGATACCGGCCAGAATCGAACCGGTTAAGGAGGAGGTCACAATGGTATCACCATAGGCAAAGAACATATTCATTGCCCCAACTTCCTCAATGTACCGTTGTTGGCGTCCATCAAGCCACAGGACCTGGTCATAACCTTTCTTCTTGGCCTCAAGACCGGCTTTTAAAGAAGAGGCATAGTTACCGCCCGTCTTAGCCTCCCCGGTACCACCAGGAACCGCCCTGACATAATAATCCTCAACCAGAATCTTAACCGGGTTGAAGCCGGCAGCGTAGTAGGGACCCACCGGGCAGGCAATAACGTAGAAATAATAGTGATCCGATGGCTTTACCCCAAGAATTGGCTCAACGGCAATCATGGTCGGACGGATATACAAAGAAGTACCAGGTGACGCAGGAACCCAGTCACGCTCTAAATTCACAAGCTGCTTGATACCTTCAACAAAGAGTTCTTCAGGGACTGCCGGCATACACATTCGTTCAGCTGACTGGTTAAAACGCTTTGCATTACGCTCGGGGCGGAAAAGAGCTATAGTGCCATCAGCCCAACGATATGCCTTCAAGCCTTCAAATATTTCCTGTGCATAATGAAATACCAAGGCCGCGGGATCGAGTACAAACGGTTCATATGGTTTAATCCGTGCGTTATGCCAACCTTTATCTGTCGTCCACTCAACCAAAAGCATGCGGTCGGTGAAAATTTTTCCGAAACCAAGGGTTGATTCGTCAGCTACTTTTGTCTTCATCTGTGCCGGTGATAACGGTAGAACATCTATCTGCATGCGGTGCCCCCTTGCTAGTCATTTACCAAGTTAAAAAAGTACCCCCCTGCAAGGCTGGCCGTCAATAGAATTTATTACCTGCAAATAGAATATGGGGGGTCCAATCAAGGACCCCCCTTATTACTTGACACGTTATTAGCAGGGTATGGGCTCAGCAGTGTTTTCCCCCAGAAGTAGGACTCTTTAGCTATTATTTAGAAGTACCACTGATAATGAAGAGAAACCTGATGAGATTGATTGGTGCGATTATTCCATGCAGAATTACCCCGTAGCAAAAGAGTGCTTTGCTGGTTGATTATATAAGTCACATACGGCTCTATCCTTGCAATGCCACGAAATGTTTGATGAGGAGTGTAGGCTAACAAACCGCGGATGCCGAACGTGCCTTTTGCGTGGGGATATTCCTCAAGTCCTACTAAAATACCAGGCTCTACATGAGTATCATGCCCTGCAGTCAGCTGAGTGCGAACCGTAACGCCTATCAATCCAAAAAGAAGTGACTCTTGTAGCGTAGTACTTATACCCCCCGCTGCTTGAATGGCAGCATGCATATTATGATCTTGAGCATCGGCACCCTGGCGTACCCCCTCAATGGAGAAAAGCCAAGATGCTGGATGTGTAAAAGGGGTTACCGGCACAAGAGAAACTATTTCAGCGACCTTAAGCTGTTCAACTCTACTTCTACCAGTGGCATCGAAACTACCGATTACCTCACCAAGTGTCAAACGTGCACCCCGCGGATACCCCCACTGATTATCATACTGAGTGTGATAGACAGGTCGCAAGCCTAATAAAAATCTCATATCATCAACAAATGCAACACCAAGAGAGGCCATTCCCGACCCATGTCCCTCTTGAGGCGCTGGTGGCGATGGTATCGATACAGGAATATGACGTGGCAGAGCATCGAGGAGTTCATTCGCTTTTTCTTGCGAATAGGCGAGCCGTGAAAAGCGATATTCCGTGACAGCACGTGCCAGTAACGTTTCATCTTCAGAAAGTCTTCCAAGGCTGTTTTTATCACCCAGCGCGAGAAGTCTATTGAGCTTCACTGAAGAGGCATGGGGTATGTGCCGAACGAAAAAATGCATCCGTTCAGCAAGAGATGGTTGATAGCGAGGATCCTCCAAGAGGCTACTTCTGTAAAGCTCATGCACCACATCAATGGGTGTGACCCAGAAACGTACCCTATCGTGTAGCTTTTTCCCTATGGCAAGTGATGGTTTGGCTACATCAATTAATGAAGCCATGAGGTACGCGCAGTTATCATCGAAAAAATAATAGGGCGTAACTATCTCGCGCAACTCAAAAGCATGGAGCGCCATACGTACAACTTCATCGTGGTTAAGACGCAGGGGGTATTCCCAGATGTCACGCTCCTCCATAGCGCGATAACTATGCAGCTTCTGATAGTAAGGTGTTACGCTAAAATGTCCATTGAAACCGCCTGAAACCCCCTTATAAAGTAACGAGGCAAGGCCGGCTCCCTCCGTTTTAGCAGCATAGCTGATGGCCATATCAAGCAAAGCAGGACGAGATGCCGAATTAAACCTTATGAGAATATGCCCGAAAAGGGTGCCTGCACCACGTGTTTGAGGTGCAGGAAAAACCAAGGTGGCACTTTGGGGGGCAAGGCGACTTAAAAATGCTGCCACTTTTGGACATTGTTCTGGATAGTAATCAAGGCCCTCTTGACGGGCAACAAAGATTGAGCGTGCAGGAAAACGGCACTGAGCACCATGATCTGTAGGCGGCTTATTTTTCCTCAGTTCAGCAGCAAGTGCCTCATATTCAGCTTGGGGAGAAAATCTACCCTCTCGAGATACAAAAAACGATTGATCTTGGATACTACTTGCAAATGTTCCTTTCCGCCCCTGCTGGTAATGCAAAAGAGTGTGCCAGGCATCACTGTTATATGGAGACGATGCAGACTCTGCACAAACAGTAGAAACATTCAAAATACAAAACAGAAAGAGGTATGCCAGAAACTGACATACCCCTTTCCCCCTAGAAATTTCTATTTTAGTGAACAAGGAGTTTTTCAGCGACCTGCTTCGCAAAATCTGCGATGTCAGCATGGTCTTTTTTAAATTGCTTCATTTTCTCGATGACATCGTTATGCTGACTAGCCGGCACTTTGAGTAGCATCAAGAGCGCATCAAGATATGGACGTGGCACTGTCGTGCCGCGTAGTTCATCGGCGATCATCACATAGTTCGCAACAATGTAGGTACGTACCTCAGCTATACGCTGGGTTGTCTCTGTTTCAGATCCTGCAAGGGGAGTCATGGTCACCTGATAAAAACTAGGCGAGTACTCATGAATCGAACCAGTAACACTATCAGTCGTTGACCCCACAAGCCCACCTAAGACAATATTGCCAAAAAACCAGCCATTGACTGTTGTTGCCAATGGTACATTTTCATTGCGATAGCCTTCTTTTTGGAACACAACAGACTGGTCTGCCTTACGGTCAATTTTTGCGGTATAGGGTGTTTTGCCCATTTCTCGACCATTTAGCACCACCGTTGCACCATCAGGGACAGACTTAAATGTGATTTCCTGAGACCTGCCATCAATGATTGAAGCACAGCCAGTAAGGCCTGAAACAGCAACACACGCTACGAGTATAACTCCCATAATTTTATACATACATCACCCCGTAGCTCAGTTAGAAACGATAACGAATACCGGCGAATACACTGTTCGAGGCATATTCAAGATAATCCCGACCACTGTCAAACTCACCATTAATCGCCTGATAGCGGTAAGAAACGTCAAAGGTAAAACGTTTATTAAGTTCGTAACCGACTCCAACAATTCCCTGGTAGCCGAACTTCGTATCATCGATTGTGTAGCCATCTTGATCAACAAGGCCGTAAATAAGGCCGACACCCGCACCAACATACGGAGTCATTTTTGTACTGTTCTTAAAATCAAGATAGCCGTTTACCATGCCTGAAAGCAGGTATTGATCTGTAGAAGAGCTATAGGTACGACCATTTGAGGCAAGCGTATAGCTATCCATACTGGCATATTTATAGCCGAGTTCTCCTTCAACACGAACAACACCTAACTCCTTACCAAGCGCCACATTCCAGCCACTCCCAACGTCGTACTTAATTTTCTCTTGCCCAATGTATGCTTGATAGGCTTGAGCATCATCAAGCTTCGTGATGCCAACGGATCCTGAAACATACAGCCCTTCTGCCAATGCGGCAGACGCAGTCCCCACGGTAAGTAATGCTGCTGTCAATAAGACCAAACGCATAATTGTCTCCCTTCAATCGTGTAATAAGAGACTATCTTACTGAGATCTCATAATGAGCAAGCTACTTCATGTGTCAAAATGTGGCAAAACAACTCCCCTCTGCAAATTCACCGGACCTATGACGCTCTTTGTCCAAGGAGGAATATTATAGTGACACATCAGAATGAGATGTATCCAACGGATGCCTCCAAAAAACGACTGGGAGTACACATACACACGCAGGATCGAGCTCAATCGACACATCCTGACACATACCGTATGTTGTCATTACTGGTTCTATACGACAGAATTTTGTCACAGAATCGGAAAACTCAGTGTGATGGACGGCCTCCCACCTAAGGAGGAAGTATGCCTTCACCGCTATTCCTGACAAGCCAACACCAACCGGCGTCCTGCAGCACAAGGAGTTTTGCCTACGTGAAAAAAGCCGACCATCCAACCTTTCGGTCCGTAACTAAAGAAACCAGGCACCATCTCCTGCGTAAACTTCCGACACTTGTCCTTGAGATTACGCAGGAGACCTGGATTCTGGATCAAAAACGCTGGGTACTGATTAGCCCTGAGGGAGTCGGTATTGAAGTAACGGCAAAGGAGATGTTGTTTCTTGAGACACTCGCCAACCCCTGCCATAACGGACCGACAACACGTCAGACTCTCCTCCAGAATCTCTATCGCCGTGATGATTATTATGCCAGCCGCGCTCTTGATTCACTTGTCAAGCGCCTGCGTTCTAAAATAGCACCAGGTGACAGTAGCCAAGCACCCATTAAAACCGCCCATAATATCGGCTATTTCTTCTCGGCTGAACTGTTGTTGAGCTCAAGCGCCCTTCCAACAAGTCCAGAGAACATATAAACTGCCGACAAAAAAAGGCCCGGAAAACCGGGCCTTTTGAATAACACTCTGGTAGAGTCTTATTGCATTTGTTTCTTTATCTCATCGGCAAGTGCCTGCTGACGAGCAATCATCTGTAACACCTGCTTTGCCTCATCAAAGGTCGCCTTGCGCTCTGCTTGGTATTCCTTAACCAAAAGAACCTGCCAGCCAACATTGGGAATCTGAAGCTTTATTACAGCCGCTGCACTCTGTCCTGTTATTGCATCAAGAACGGTCTTATCGAGATTGTTGGCGTCTACCCATCCGATTTCACCACCACGACTCCTGTTGGCAACGTCATCGGAGGTGGCCTTCGAAACGGCGGTAAACTTATCAATCTTCTTGGCAACACCCTTTGCAGCAGTTACCGCCTTCACTAAGTCACTGGCGCGCTTTTCGTCTTTACTGAGATAACGGTAGAGGAAATAACGCGCTGGCATCTTTGGCTGCTGCACTTCGTAGATTTTTTTTAGATCAGCTTCACTTGGATTGAACGTTTGACTAAAACGTTGCGTCCAGATATCAAAAGCAACAATCTTCTGGGCTACAGCGTAGAGTCGATCGTCTTTCAGAAGGTTTTTCTGCATAATCATCGTTGCTACTTTTGAAAATTGCTCGTAGTCATTCTTTAATTCAGCTTTTTGTTTATCTTGGAGCTTACCGTACTCAACCCGATGACGTTGAGCCGCATAAAACGTCAACTCCTCCTCAGTAGGCTCAGCAGCACAGACAGGCAGAGCCAACAGAAAAACCAGACCGGCAGACAGGACCACTCTCATTAATGTACTATGCATGGGGGTAACTCCCTTACGTGTATGATTACTTACAGTAGCATAACGAGACGTACTCTGTCATGCAGAACCACACTGACAGATAAATCACCGCACAAGATGCAGTGATTAGAATGGCTATTCACCGCAGGCATGACATTACAGTGCCGTGTAACCCGAAAGCCAACCGAAACCAGAAAAAGCAAAAAAAGAACTGAAGAAGGTCTTTCAAAAGTTCTTCGGCATATATGACATTGATCCATTTGAGGATTACAAAGACACAAAAACCGCGTTTGCTATCGCTCTAAGTTTCATATCTCACCTGATGAGTAGTCAATGACAGGCATAGACTGGTGCGAACTGGTCAATTGCCAACGCCTTGATTTCCCATGACTAAAAACACCGTACTTCGCTTTTCCAAGTACGGTGTTTTTCAGTAAAGCGGCATATATAGGAGAAAAATCAGAGAAAAACGTGGTGTTTTTAGAGAGAGGAAGTCAATTGCAAATAGCAAAAAAGCCCGCTAAAGCTGGGCTTTTAAGGCTATGCCATCTGGGGCATATGAAAGTTCGTTTTAGGTTAATGGCGGAGAGGCAGGGATTCGAACCCTGGGTACGTTGCCGTACACTTGATTTCGAGTCAAGCACCTTCGACCTCTCGGACACCTCTCCATACAAACCAACCTGACAACATCAGGCATTACTACCTATACATCACTCTTTTAAAAAACTCAAGTACGAGGCCCCAGATCGTTAGGAGCTTTTGGATTTTCTACTGGCACGCAGACGGGCAAAAAAATCAGAAAGCATCTGTGAACAGCGCTCCTGCTCAATACCACTTATAACTTGAAAACGGTGATTCAATGAAGCCTCATTGGATAGATCATAACAGGACCCCAGTGCCCCAGCTTTCGGGTCACGGCAGCCATACACCACCGTTGGTATACGTGCTAAAATGATCGCGCCGGTACACATCAGGCAGGGTTCGAGGGTGACATACAAAACCGCCTCCTGTAAACGCCAAGTACCAAGCTTCTTAGCGGCTTTCCGAATGGCCAAAAGTTCAGCATGTCCAGCTGGGTCTTGCTTCGTCTCCCGCAGATTATGAGCCCGTGCAATGATGCGGCCTTCATGCACTATGACCGCACCTATCGGCACCTCACCCATTGATCGAGCCCGCTCGGCCTGTTCCAGTGCCTTGTGCATCCAATAGCTATGGTCACGCACCATGGGGGACCTGTTCCTGGTAACGGTCAGCATGATAAGAGCTTCGTACATAGGGGCCGCTTTCCACATGCTCGAAGCCAAGCTCTCGAGCCAGGGTACCATACTGTTCAAAACGCTCCGGTTCGATATAAGCTACTACCGGCTGATGACGCCGGCTCGGGGCAAGATACTGCCCGAGGCTCAAGAATCGGCAACCAACTCGACGGAGGTCTTGGAGAACAGCCACAAGTTCATCTGATGTTTCTCCAAGCCCAAGCATCACCCCTGACTTTGTAGGGATGGTCGGCGCCATACGGCTGGCATGAGCAAGAAGCTGCAGACTGCGCTGATACGAAGCACCAGCTCGGATATGATAGAGGCGGGGGACCGTTTCCAGGTTATGGGCTAGAATAGCCGGTGTAGCTTGTAAGACGGCTGCCAATGACTCCTGATCACCGGCGAAATCGGGAATTAACAGTTCCACCCGTGTCTGAGGCATACGCTCGCGTACCGCATGAACCGTAGCAGCATACTGGGCTGCCCCGCCATCGGACAGATCATCCCGCGTCGGGCTAGTGATAACAACATGGGAAAGCTGCAAGCGCTCAACAGCGAGAGCAACTCTACGGGGTTCATCGGGATCGGGCTGTTGTGGTACACGGGAGGCCTCAATATTACAGAAGGCACAGTGACGTGTACAGTCGGTACCAAGAATTAAGAACGTCGCATGACCACAACTAAAACATTCACCAATATTCGGGCAGAGAGCCTCCTGACAGACCGTATGCAAAGCAAGGTCATGGAGAAGTCCCCGCATGGCCGCCTGTTCAGCAGCCGGTATTTTTTTACGTAGCCACTCCGGCTTACGGGTAATCTGCACAGGCTACCCCCTCTAAGTTCCATGATGCCTGCTTGTACTTGTGTTCTTCCAACCAAGCCGCGCGTAGAAGCTCGCTGTCGGACGTTTTATGGTACTCAGCAGTGGCACCAAACGCTTCAAACATACAGCTGGCAAGTAGCTGGGCCAGATCCTGCCGGCACGCTGTCACACCGAGCTCTGCAAGCGATACACTTCCCTCTGGTATATGCTGATCTTCCTCTTTCAGATAGACAAGCGCTTCATGCATCATCGGCTGGAGTGGAATAGAACCATGCTGTAATACAAGCTGTCTTGTGCGCCGTTGCGCATTCCCGCCGATTTTCTTGCCAGCAATAACAATATCAAACCACTCACTACCTGCAAAACAGAGCGCTGTCCGTTCACCAAGCGTCCGCCCATCGTGACATTCACCGGCATACGCGGGGGCAAGGCCTAAGCGCTGATAGAAAAGGAGTAATCCTGCCGTTAGAAAACGAAAGGAATCTTTTACCCGTTGTGCCGTTTCCGGTAGATAGGACAGTGGGACGGCAAGGCTATAGGTCAGCTCCATACCATGGTATATCGCTCCCCCACCGGTCATACGACGCACAATCGCAACCCCGTCACGCTGGCAGCGCTGACAGTCCAGGACAGCCTGAGCATCTTGATGGCGTCCTAAAGAAAAGGCCACCGGACTCCAGCCATACAGCCTGAGTACCGGTAGCCCCCCCTGGGACACGCCCCACAGCAATGCTTCATCAACCGCCATCATGCGGGCGGCACCACCAGGGGGGTCGACGATACAGCGCCAAGGCTCCCCCATCATCCTAGCCGAGGTGACACACTGTTTGACTGCGAGCCGCCCTCGTTTCATCCAACCTGGTAACCGGCATACTGACCGGCATGGCTTTAAAGGCCTCTGGATCATCTTCTGCAAGACGGGCGGCCTCAAGCATAACCTCAATAAACGCGTCGAGGGTCGCCTTACTTTCTGTCTCGGTCGGCTCAATCATAACCGCTTCCTTGACAATTAAAGGGAAATACACCGTAGGCGGATGGTAACCACGGTCTATCAGGAACTTGGCAATATCAATGGCATGAACTCCTTTTGCGACCTGTTTTGATGCAGAGAAAACCGCCTCATGCATACAAATCTGATCATACGGGAGCTCATAGACCCCTTTCAAACGCTCCTTAATGTAATTCGCGTTCAAAACAGCCTGCTCAGAGGCCTCGGTCAGACCATCTTTACCGAGCAGCACCATATAGCAGTAGGCTTTCACCATAACACCAAAGTTACCGAAATAGTTTGCAGTTCTTCCAATAGTCAGGTCAGCGGCACCGTCGCAACGGAATGCCCCATCAGCCCCTTGTATAATCCGGGGACGGGGTAAGAAGGGAATCAGCTCTTTTTTCACCCCAACAGGACCTGAACCGGGGCCACCACCACCATGGGGTGTGCCGAAGGTTTTGTGGAGGTTGACGTGAATAACATCAAAACCGACATCACCTGGCCGAACCTTACCCATAATTGCATTCAGGTTGGCACCGTCGTAATACATCAGGGCATCGTGGGCATGGGCTATTTCTGCAATCTCCTTAATATGGGGATTGAAGAGACCAAGTGTATTGGGACAGGTCATCATGACCGCAGCCACTTCATCATTCATGGCAGCCTTGAAAAGGTCGAGGTCCATATCCCCATAGGCTGCTGTCGGGATTGTAACAATTTCATAACCGACCATAGCGGCAGAAGCTGGGTTCGTACCATGGGAGGAGTCAGGAACAATAACCACCTTCTTACGGTTACCTTTCGCCTGATGATATGCTGCCACCAAAAGCATACCAGTCATTTCCCCGTGAGCTCCAGCCAGTGGTTGCGTTGTCACCTCGTCCATACCGGTAATTTCTGCCAACATCGTTCCCAAATGATGCAGCATACCGAGAACGCCCTGACAGGCAGCCTCACCACCGGGTAACAATGCCGTCGCAGGATGAATACCGGCAAAGAGGCCTGCTGCCTCTTCTAAAACCTTGGCATTATACTTCATGGTACAGGAGCCAAGGGGATAGAAGTTGGTGTCGACCGAGAAGTTACGGCGTGAAAGATTCGTAAAGTGCCGAACCAGATCGAGCTCCGAGATTTCAGGCAATGCAGCTGATGCAGTGCGCAGCATAGCCGCCGGTAAAGGTGCTGCTGTAGGGACATCACAAGCAGGAAGTTTTACCCCTCGTCTGCCCGGGACCGATTGTTCATAAATTAATTGCATAGAACCTCCCTTAGGGCACCGGCCAGCTGATCAATTTCTTCCTTCGTACGCTTTTCTGTGACCGTCACCACGAGACGGTTACCATCAAGCGGCATACCGCAAGCGATCCCCCTGTCCAACAGGTTTTTGGCAACCTGGTAAGCATCCTGTGGCAACAGCAGCGTAAATTCATTAAAGACCTCACCTGGATAGGCTTGGGTAACACCTGGAATAGCCACAAGCTGCTGCAGTGCATAGGCGGCCTTATTCCGATTCAGTTCTGCCATTTCGACCAATCCTTGACGGCCAACGGCTGACAGGAAGATCAAGCCCCGTAGAGCACATAACGACTGATTGCTGCAGATGTTGGAGGTAGCTTTATGGCGTTTAATATGCTGCTCACGGGCTTGCAGGGTTAAAACAAAGCCCCGACGCCCGTCCCGGTCAACCGTTTCACCGACGATACGACCTGGCATATTGCGTATCAAGGCCTTATTCGCTGCAATAAAACCAAAAGAAGGACCACCGAAAGTCAGCGGGTTGCCAAGGGACTGACCGTCCC
Source organism: uncultured Geobacteraceae bacterium (assembly GCA_964456065.1). Classification (GTDB taxonomy): domain Bacteria; phylum Desulfobacterota; class Desulfuromonadia; order Geobacterales; family Pseudopelobacteraceae; genus Trichlorobacter. The sequence continues at coordinate 16,847 of CAYVYW010000006.1, read as the reverse complement.
CCACCGCTATATCCGCCCCCAGCTCACCAGGGGAAGCCAACATGCCAAGGGCAATTGGATAAACAGCCGTTACCAAAAGGGCCCCGTGCCCATGCACGATGTCAGCCACACCCTGTAAATTGTCTACCACCCCGAAGGCATTCGGGTACTGCACCACGAGAGCCGCAACATCTCCTTGCAGTGCCTCTGCAAGGAGCTGACGATCCAAGCCCCCCTGGGAAGAAGGCAGGGTCATAATGGTCGCATCCTGGTGTGAGAGATAGGTTGCCAGAACCTCACGGGCTATGGGCGAAACAGCCTCATCAACCACAATAGTCTGACGACCTGTTGCACGCATCGCCATCAAAGCGGCCTCAGCCACCGCCGTAGCACCGTCGTAGAGCGAGGCATTGGAAACATCAAGCCCCGTCAAACGGCAGATTGCCGTCTGGTACTCAAAGAGTGCCTGAAGCGTCCCTTGCGAGCATTCCGGCTGGTAGGGCGTATACGCCGTATAGAACTCAGCCCGACCCGCGAGATGGTCAACAGCAGCCGGAATCAGGTGGTCATAAAAACCAGCGCCAACAAAAAGGGACAAGTCTTGACGATTCTTTTGAGCCAGTCCCTGCATATGCTGCAGCGCTTCAAATTCTGAAACACCAAGGGAAAGCTCAAGTGGACGACTACGCAAAGCGGCCGGAATCGGGGAAAAAAGGTCCTCAATACTGGCGACACCAATAGTGTCCAGCATCTCCTTGATTTCCCCCGGGGTATGGGGACAGTAATGGCTGGTGTTCATTGCTTACTCCTAAAGGGTGGCCAGATATGCCTGATACTGCTCCTGGGACATCAAAGCGGCGCTTTCAGCCGGGTCATCCAGCTGGATTTTTACCATCCAGGCATCCTGCTCTGGTGAAGCATTAACCAGCTCAGGAGCATCATCAAGAGCTGTATTAACTGCCGTAACCGTGCCGGAGACCGGTGCATAGATATCGCTGGCAGCCTTGACTGACTCGATGGAGGCCATGACCGAAAACTGGCGAACCTTCGTACCAACGGCAGGCAGTTCAACAAACGTCACATCACCCAGCTCATGGGCTGCGTGGTCACTGATGCCACAGGTTGCGATGTTTCCGTCAATGCTAACCCACTCATGTTCTTTGCTAAAGAAAGTGCTCATCGTAGTAACTCCTTATCATAGTTCTCTGGCCTGTAGGCCGGACTCACATTACGACCGTACTGTACCCTCTGTGTAGAAGGGGGTGGTACAGACAAGGGCTTCCATACTCGTACGTTCATGGCAAATGGTAAGCCTGCTGCCAATCGCCTCAAAGCCTGGTTCAACCAAACCGATACCGATACCACACCCGAGCATGGGGGAGAAGACTCCACTGGTTACCTCGCCCACATCACGGCCATCAACGAAAATACGATATCCATGGCGTGGCGTACGGCGGGAGGTCACTTGAAAGGCTACTTTGCGGCGAGGAATACCAGACTGTTCCTGGGCACATAACGCCTCTTTACCAACAAAGGTTTTCTCCATATCCACAAACATCGGCAGGCCGGCTTCAAGCGGCGTAGTCTGTTCATCAAGATCATTGCCATACAGTGAATAGCCGACCTCTAAGCGTAGAACGTCCCGTGCTCCCAGCCCGGCAGGCCGTACCCGCTCATCAGCCAGGAGACTATCCCAAAGGTCCCCCACCATGGCAACCGGTACAAAGAGTTCATAACCCAGTTCTCCGGTATAGCCAGTACGGCTGACCACAACCTCATGACCATCGATGGTACGTTCAACAAACTGGAAGTACTTAAGGTCAAGAACCCAGTCCCCGAGGAGTTTTATCAGGACGTCACGGGACTTTGGACCCTGTATATCAAGTTTTGCCAACTCAGAGGAGCGGTCAATCAGGGTACCACCATGGAGACGGGTGGAAATAACTTTAAAATCATTAGGACTGGTCGCAGCATTCACCACCAGAAGTACGGTGTCCTCAGCAATGCGAAAGGCAATCAAATCATCAATAACACCACCCTGCTCATTAAGAAGAAAACCATAGCGGGAGCGCCCCTGCGGGATGGTACTTACTTTAACCGTCAAAAGGTCATCAAGTCCTGAGGCCACAATATCACCTTTGAAGAGAAACTCTCCCATGTGGCAAATATCAAAAAGGGCAGCCTGCTCACGGCACCAACGGTGCTCAGCCAGAATGCCTTCATACTGAATCGGCATATCCCAGCCCCCAAAAGGGGCCATTAAAGCGCCAAGGGCGCGGTGTCGACTGTTCAACGGGGTGCTTTGCAAGTCTGCCTGTTCACAATGGCTCATGACAAGTCTCCAGTACACGGGTATAAACCCATAAATATAGGATGTTACGTGGAGATTTCCGGGAGGGCCTGGCTTGGTCCAGCACAGGAGTTCTTCATGCGATCCTAGTGGTATCGTACCGTATGGGCGAGGTGCCAAGCAACATAAAAAACATAAAAAAGCCCCCCTGCCATGACGACATGCAGGGGGGCGGCCGATACTAGATTGAGCGGTCAGCTGCAGCGGCAAAACGCCGTAAGCGCTCCATCATTTCTGTAAAAGCATGTGGTTTCAATGATTGTGGCCCATCACTGGAGGCACGCTCAGGATCAGGGTGTACCTCTACAATCAAACCATCGGCACCAGCGGCTACCGCAGCATAACTCATGGCTGCCACGTAGTGGTAATCACCCGTACCATGGGATGGATCAATCACCACAGGTAGGTGCGTTTTACGCTTGAGTACCGGGACTGCTGATAGATCGAGGGTATTGCGCGTTGCGGTCTCAAAGGTTCGTATCCCCCGCTCGCACAAAACAACCCCCTGGTTCCCTTCACTCAAAATATACTCTGCACTCATCAACCACTCTTGGATGGTCATGGCCATACCACGCTTCAAAAGAATCGGCTTACCACATTGACCAACCTTCTTGAGTAAGGCAAAGTTCTGACTGTTACGGGCACCGATTTGCAGCATATCAGCATAATCTGCCACCAGGTCAACCGTTTCAGGGTTGATAACTTCCGTGACAAAGGGCAGACCACTTTCTTTCCTGGCTTGTGCCAACAACTTAAGCCCCTGCTCTTCCAGGCCCTGAAAAGAATAGGGAGAGGTACGTGGCTTGAAAGCACCACCGCGCAACATGGTCGCACCGGAGGCGCGAACTGTAAGCGCAGTCTCAATAATTTGACGCTCCCCTTCAACCGAGCAGGGACCGGCCATCACAACAATCTTATCACCACCAATGGTAACTTCGGGGCTAATGGGCACAAGGCTTGGCACCGGCTTAACCTCCGTCGAGGCCAGTTTATAGGGCTGCAGAATCGGGACAACGCTCTCAACTCCATGCATGCTCTCAATGGACTGCAGCACCAATTTACCCCGTTCATCCCCCACCGCCCCGATTACATCCCGCGTCGACCCATGAATAACATGGGGGGTATACCCCAACTCTTTAATACGCGCCAACACTTCATCCCGCTCACGGGTCCCTGCTCCTGCCTTCATAACAATAATCATATGCTGCTCCTTTTTTGGTACTGAAACAGAAGCGGACCACCGCGTCTGCCGGTGGTCCGTTGGGAGTAGTGAGGAGCCTACAACGAAAAAACCGGGAGACGTAATCGTCTGCCCGGTTTCAGTGTGGTTTGGATATATACGACGTTAGCTACACCGATACCTGGGCAGACGGCCTAAAAAGAAAGCCGTACCAAAAAAAGATGCTAAACGGTTTCGCATGTTGCTTATACATATTCTTATCTAATCAGAAAGATTCGTATGAGTCAATGTAAAAGAGCGCACACTGTAAAAGAGCGCACACCAAGACTTCAGACGGCTATTTTCTATTTACATCGTAGGCTGTGAGGACCGTGCTATAGCATAGAAATACATAGGTTGTGGGCGCCACTTTCGACAACGACATAACCGCTGTACGTTAGATGAGTAGCATCCGTTATACCTATGCTACGGTGCAAGGACAGCTTCAGAGGCTCTCAACATCGCTTCCGCATGGGTACGGGCACTTTCATGGACTTCTTCACCGGCCACCAGCCGGGCAAGCTCCTGTATCTGCCCCGCACGATTTAAGGCCGTAACCTTCGTAACGGCGCGCCCGTCATGTACCTCTTTCGTGACAACCAGGTGGTTGCCAGCCCAGGCTGCAACCTGGGGCAGATGGGTAACACAAAAAAGCTGCTGACCCCGGGCAGCATGGGCAAGTTTACGTCCGATACCTGAAGCAACAGCCCCACTCACGCCAGTATCAACCTCATCAAATACCATGGTCGGTGCTTCACCCTCTGGCAGCACCTGTTTAAGGGCGAGCATCAGACGGGAAAGCTCCCCCCCTGATGCGACCCGCGCTAACGGCCGAGAAGGCTCACCGGGGTTTGCACTGAACAGCAGAGTCAGGCGATTAACGCCATCACGACGCATTACTTCAAGCAACTCCAATGAAACATCCAGTGTACCGTGGGGCATGGCCAGCTCACGGATTTCGCGGGTTACTGTTTCAGCAAGTACTGCCCCAGCGGCGACCCGTGCATCATGGAGCTGCATTCCCAGCAGCCGGAGTTCCTCCAGCAGTTCTTCTCGCTCACGCTGTAATATCCGCTCCTCGTCATCAGCACGCTCAAGCAGCCCGAACTCCTCTTTGAGTTCTGTCAGCCTAATCAAAACGCCTTGTACCGTAGGAGCATATTTTCGGAGTAAACGCGTCAGAAGGTCACGTCGTTCTTCCAGCTGACGCAAACGGCCGGGGTCGCACTCCATTTTACTAGCGTAGTCCCGCAGGGCAAGCGCGGCATCCTCAATCTGAAGATACCCTTCTTCAAGTTGACGTGCCATAGTGGTCAATGTCCCATCGACACGGGCAAGCTCATGCAGGGTTTGTTTGACACGACCGAGTTGCCTAAGCACCGTAACCTCACCAGCATAGAGCTCGTCATAAGCCGATTGCGCACCAGCAATCAAGCGCTCAGCTGCAGAAAGCAGACGAAACTCCTCCTCCACCTGTAACTCTTCGTTGGGCTGCAACTGTGCTGCCTCAAGTTCATCAATCTGATAGGCTAGAATTTCACGACGGCTTTCCCGATCCAACCGTGCACTGGCAAGGCGTTCAATGGTTGCTTCAAGGGCACTCAGACGATCAAAACCGTTGCTAAAAGTATCACGAAGTTCTGTCAGGCCAGCAAAACGGTCAAGGAGCTGCAGATGAACATCCGGCCTGAGTAAGCCTTGCGATTCGTGCTGACCATGAATGGTAATGAGCTGCATCCCCAAGTCACTAATTTGGGAAAGGGTCGCGGCGGAACCGTTGAGATAGATACGGTTAGGCCCCTGTTTGCTGAGGCGGCGTTTGACAACAAGCTCAGGGCCTGCCTCAAAACCGTGTTCATCAAGCCAGAGCTGTATTGCTGGGAGCTCCCCCACATCGAAAATCCCTTCCACCTGGGCTTCATCGGCTCCAGAGCGGATGAGATCCTGGCTGGCTCGCCCGCCAGACAGAAGTGTCAAGGCATCGATAATAATTGACTTGCCGGCACCGGTTTCACCGGTGAGTACCGTCAGACCGGGACCAAACCTGATCCGGAGCCGGTCGATGATAGCGACATCTTTGATCAGGAGTTCTGTCAGCATGGCAGACTAGCGTTCGCCCCACTTCAGTTTTGTGCGAAGGATGGTAAAATAATCTTTTTCAGAGGAGGTGACTAACAAAGTACGGTCGTGCGACTGGCGGATATCAACACGATCACCCTCTTGCAGCTCAACACCAACTTGACCATCCATTGTTAAATACACCTTTTCATCAAAAGCAGACTTCACGGTGACCTGAATAACGGACTGGTAGGAGAGAACAATCGGGCGGTTTGTAAGCGTATGGGGACAAATGGGGGTAATGACGACACAGTTCATCAGCGGTTGCACAATCGGCCCCCCGGCAGACATGGAGTAGCCGGTTGAGCCGGTCGGTGTAGATATAATCAAGCCGTCTGCCTTAAACGTTGTTAAGAGCCGACCGTTCACGGTTGTCTCAAGTTCGATAATTCTTGCAATCGCCCCTTTGTTGATAACCGCATCATTTAAAACCTGACAGCGACTTATTTCTTGATCCCCCCTGGTGACGGTCACATCGAGCATCATCCGCTCAGTCACTTTGGGAGGAGCACTCAAGCACTCTTCCAAGACACTATAGACATCTTCAAGGGTGATTTCCGTCAGAAAACCGAGGCTCCCTAGGTTAACCCCAAGAATGGGAACTGCACGGCCTGACATCAGGCGCGCTACAGAAATCAAAGTTCCATCACCACCCAAGACAACAACGAGTGTTGCCTTGTCACGAATAACCTCATCAGAAGCGCCATGGAGGCACCCGATGTGGTGCGCCAAATGACTTTCCACCAAAACGGCGCTAACACGCTGCTCTAGCCAGTCGATCAGTTCGTTGGCAACACCTTGGCAGCGTGGGTCATGGACCTTTGCGAATACGGCGACAGTATCGTTCATGTTTTCACTTTACCATGGTCGCAGGCTCGCTGTCCACAAGCTGTATGGGTGACATAGCAGGGGTAAAAAGTTTTTTCTGTCGCCAGAATGACTAAAAAAGCCCCCTGGCCACAGGCCAGGGGGCTCATACTACGGGTAGGCGTTTTTATACAAGGCCGTGTGCAACCATCGCATCAGCAACTTTGATAAAGCCGGCGACATTAGCCCCTAAAACATAGTTACCGGCATCACCGTATTCTTCTGCTGTTTCGTAGCAAAGACGGTGGATACCTTTCATAATGTTCTCAAGCTTAACCTCAGTGTCCTCAAAACTCCATGAATCACGTTGTGCATTTTGCTGCATTTCCAAGGCAGAAGTTGCAACGCCACCTGCATTGGCGGCCTTGCCAGGACCATAAGCAATTTTAGCATCCAAGAATACTTTTACCCCTTCCGGAGTGGTAGGCATGTTAGCACCTTCACCAACAGCGATACAGCCATTCTTAACGAGGGTTGTGGCATCCTTGCCATTAATTTCATTCTGGGTGGCCGACGGCATAGCAACCTGACACGGGATTTCCCAGATGTTGCCTGCTTTGATGTACTTCGCATCCTTATGATAGTCAACGTAATCACTAATACGGCGACGTTCAACTTCTTTTAACTGCTTAATCAGTTCGACATCCAGACCCTTCTCATGGAAGATTACGCCATTGGAGTCAGAGCAGGCCACACAGGTACCACCCAGCTGATGAATCTTCTCAATGGTGTAAATAGCAACGTTACCAGAACCGGAGACAAGACAGGTTTTACCACCGAATGCGTCTTTACGTGCCTTTAAAGCTTCATTGATAAAGAAGGTAGCACCATAGCCGGTTGCTTCGGGGCGTACGAGAGAACCGCCCCACTTTAATCCCTTACCGGTTAAAACGCCGGCCTCCCAGCGATTGGTAATGCGCTTGTACTGGCCAAACATATAACCAATTTCACGGCCACCAACACCAATATCACCGGCTGGTACGTCAGTATGCTCACCAATGTGACGATACAACTCTGTCATAAAGCTCTGGCAAAAGCGCATGATTTCGTCATCAGATTTCCCTTTAGGATCGAAATCGGAGCCACCCTTACCACCACCAATAGGCATGCCCGTCAATGAGTTTTTAAAAATCTGCTCAAAGCCGAGGAATTTGATAATACCGAGGTATACTGAGGGGTGAAAACGAAGTCCCCCTTTATAAGGACCAAGCGCGCTGTTAAACTCAACCCGGAAACCACGGTTGATATGCACATTTCCTTTATCATCTTGCCAAGGCACCCTAAAGATAATCTGGCGCTCAGGCTCACAAATTCTCTCTATGATCTTCCGGTCAAGGTACTGCGGATTTTTGCTAACAACAGGCCCTAGGGACTCTAAAACCTCGAGAACAGCTTGGTGAAATTCAGTTTCACCAGGGTTGCGACGTAATACCTCTCCATAAATCTGTTCAATTTTTTCGTCAAGCTTCGCCATACAGCCTCCTTTTTATGCAGTTTAGTGATACACACGATGCTAAAGCACCAGTTAAAGTATTTTAGTTTGCCCAGATTTGTATCATCTGCTTTAATTTTAATCAACAATGAAAAGCAAATCTGATTGACGACACTGCATACTGTATACTTTTTGTGCATTTGCTTGCAGAAGCAAAAGAGATGCAAAAATGCAAATCAATGCTATATATAGTGTCACAACGATGAGGAGTTCAGACGATGCGGATCGCGTCATACAGTGATATACATCTTGAATTTGAGACCCCCCTGCCGGTTATCGATGCCGTTGAGGCAGATCTCTTAGTACTCTCGGGAGACATAACCACCCTCCCAATGATCTCACGACTGGGTGAGATGCTACAGAATTGGCAGAAACCAGTACTGTATGTGCTTGGCAACCACGAATACTACCATCGCAACAAAACAATGAATGAAGTGCTGCAGGGTTTCCAGGAGTACTGCCAACAGACACTACCCAATCTCACGATACTTGATAATCAAGCCATAGAGATTGATGGAGTCCACTTTTTTGGTGGCACCATGTGGACAGATTTTGATAACGGCAATGCGCTCCAGATGATAGAAGCACATCAAAAACTGAACGACTTTCGTACAATCCACTACCGCGAACAACGGAGACTCACCCCCGATGACACCCGCGCACTCCACCGGCATTTTCGTGAGGCACTTGCACATTGGATGGACGCTCCCCTCACAGGACCACGCGTTGTTATTAGTCACCACTGTCCCGCTTACAACCCAGCCACACTCTATAAAGGAAGTAGTCTGCAAGGAGCTTTCGTCGCTCGTACCATGGAAGAGGTTATCCTTAATCAGGGACCAGACCTGTGGTTCTATGGCCATACCCATGAGATTGATGACCGCATCATAGGCCCCACGCGGCTCATCTCAAATCAACGGGGATATCGCCAGGAAGTCAGTTATGAGTGTAGCGCGTTTGACTCATGCGGCATGGTGGTGACAGTATGATGTTTTTATTATTTTGCTATTGACAATGATTATCGTTTTCTATATATCGGTTTCCATGAAATGTACCTTGACAGATATATCCACATGCAATCATGAAAAAGCACCAGCATGCTGGCCAATAATTAGCAATCGTTTTACCTCTGCCTACGACTGCTGCGCAGCATACTTCGCCTACCAAGCGGCAGAAGTGCTAGAGCGGTTAAAACCAGCCAACCTCATACCGCTGCCCAATCGCAGATGCAATAAAGGTCTGACCCTCTATGAAGGATGGCAACATTGGGGGGAGGAAATCGCACGGGCTTCGGCTTTTGAGTCCATCACACTCGCCAATCACGGCACTCACGGCCTGCTACTCATCTTCCGGCGAGAATTACTGGCTGCACATATAAACGCAAAAAAGACTCAAGCCGTACTCAGTACAATTGGCTACCCGAAAGGTACATCATTGGATATGCTGCTAGCGGCATTGCAGGATCGCTTTCAACGAGGGGAGTGTCCACACGAAATCGGTATTTTACTAGGATATCCCCTGAAAGATGTCATCGGCTTTATGGGGATTGCTAACATACCATTCACCTGTCAAGGTCCCTGGAAAATATATGGCTGCCCCCAAGAGAGTATCAAACTCGCGCATGCCATAAAACAATGTCGCAGTAAAATGGTCCAGGAGTTAGCAAGTTGTACCTCACCACTGCAATGCTTATCTGGCAACCGCCATGAAAATGTTATGCACGCCTAATTAATGATAACGATTTTCGTTTACAAGATCAGACCGTACGTGTATACCAAAAAACATACCAGCAAGCCACCGGTGCACGCACCTTGTAGCCAGCCAGCATTTGACGACAAGGATACCCACCATGCACCTAAAAAAACATCTGCAATATGACTCCAAGCAATTATTTCATGATTTTCGAGAGATCGAGATTAAGCATGATGGATCCATCTATCGTTTACGCATTACCAGCACGAACAAACTCATTTTGACGAAGTAAGCAGACACAAACGCAAGCCTCACCTGCCAGCGAAAGACAACACCATAAAAAGGAGAAAAACATGATGAACATGAAAACAACCGCCGCAACATTTGTATGTGCCCTCACCCTTGCTGCCCCCGCTTTTGCAGGTCCACCCTTAGCCACCGACGATGCTGGCACTGTTGAGGTTGGAAAATATGAGGTGGAATTGAACGGTGCATACGGAAGGAACAAGGACAATGGTGTAAAAACCATAACCAGCGAATCTGAATTTGTCGTAACAACCGGTATCACGAAAAATATCGGTATCTCAATTGCTGTTCCCTACCAGAATTTTGAAAGGACGTCAGGCGGGGATGAAGCAACGCGAACACAGGGTTTCGGTGATGCAAGTTTTGAGTTGAAATACCGTTTTGCTGAAATAGCAGGATTCGATTTTGCTGTTAAACCGGGGATAACCCTGCCGACAGGCGCAAATGCTCTAACAGATGACCGTTTCCAGTACAATGCCACCCTGATTGCTTCGAAGGAATTTGCTGACGGTGCCTATGCTCTCCATGCAAATCTCGGATATGAGCGTCACAGCTATAAAGACCAGGAAACGAAAGATTTAAACCGTGGAAATCTCTTTTCTGCATCAATCGGCACTGAAGCTAAACTGGCCAAGGGGCTGTACGGGGTACTTGACCTAGGAGTAGCTACCAGTCCCGAGAAAGGCGATGAAGATAAGAAGCAGAGTTTTGCACTAACCGGACTGCGTTACGATATCACTGACATGGTCAGCGTCAATGCCGGGGTACAGTTTGGCCTTAACAAAACAAACACTGATATGATTGTTTCCTATGGTGTGGTACTCGCCTTCTAAAATCGGCAATAGCCGATGCCCGATTCCGCCGCTGTGTTACCCCCTTTCACAGCGGCGGGATTGGACAATATAAAATGATAGTCACAAGGAGCCAACATGATGCCACTTGATTTACTCACACCTGGTGATCGGGCAGAGATAATAGCAGTAAGACACTGTGGCGGATGCGGCTGCAATCATCGTCACGGACAAGGAACTACAAGAGCGGAAGAGATGGGATTACGTGTCGGCACAACCATTGAGATGATAAAGAATGACAGCAATCTAATTCTTGTCTTAGTTGAACAGTCCAGAATAGCCATCGACCGCCGTATGGCGCGGGGTATTTCTGTAAAAGGAGTCCAATCATGACACTCCAAGACCTTCAACCAGGACAAAGTGGTACCATAAAAAAAATAACAAATAGCATCGGACCTGTTCGTAGGCGCCTCATGGACATGGGAATAACCCCTGGCACCAAAATAACCGTAGAAAAAATAGCCCCCATGGGAGATCCGATTGAAGTAACCCTAAGGAGTTATCAGCTGTCGCTTAGAAAAAGTGAAGCACAGGACATTGAAATTGAGGTATGTACATGAGTGATAAAACAATTGTTGTTGCCGTTGTCGGCAACCCGAACTGTGGAAAATCAACTCTCATCAATGCTATTGCAGGTAGTCGACTGCAGGTTGGGAACTGGCCTGGCGTAACTGTTGAGAAAAAAGAAGCGACCTTTGATATTAATGGTCAGTCTATTCGACTTGTTGACCTTCCAGGTTGTTATTCCCTCTCCCCTTATAGTCAGGAAGAAATTATCACCCGTGACTATCTTGTACAAGAGCGCCCTGACCTGATTGTCAACGTTGTCGATGCAACCAATCTTGAGAGGAACCTTTATCTCAGTATCCAGTTACTTGAATTAGGCCTCCCGATGATAATGGCTCTCAACATCATAGACGAGGCTGAGCAGAAGGGGCTTAGCATTGATACCAGCCTTATTGAAAAAAACCTCGGTATCTCGGTTATACCGACCTCCGCAGTCAAAAAAATCGGGCTCGATCAATTGCTGCTTGCCATAGGAGACATTGGAAAAAATTTAGGAGTTCATACACCACGGAAACAACATTACGGTTTAGACATTGAACAGGCTTTGACTGATATTGAAGTCAATCTTTGCCAGAACCACCCCTCCCTTATGGATCAATTCCCAAAGCGCTGGCTTATGCTCAAGCTTATGGAAGGTGATGATCTCGTTTTGAAGGAAATCAACATTGGAAGTAACCCTATTCCTCAAAACGTTCTGACCCATCTATTGCTTGCCCACGACCATGACATCGAAGGGTACCTAGCTGATATACGCTATGGTCTTGCCAACGGGTTGACTCGAGAAGCAGTCGTTAAACCAAGCATCAAGCGCCCAGAGCTTACCGAGCGTCTTGACAAGATTGTTCTACACCGTATTTTTGGTATTCCGATTTTCATTTTAGCCATGTGGCTTCTTTTTAAGCTTACTTTTGACCTTTCCTCCCCGTTTAGCGACTGGCTGGACGAGGTCCTTGGTGGGCCGGTTACTCGCTGGGTAACTGTTGGGCTTGAAGGCAGTGGTGCGCCGGCGTGGTTCGTTTCGCTTGCAACAGAAGGGGTAATTGCTGGTGTGGGCTCTGTTCTGGTTTTTGTGCCAGTCATCTTTACCATGATGTTCTTTATCACTTTTCTTGAAGGGAGCGGATACATGGCCCGTGCAGCCTTCGTCATGGACAAGGCCATGCACGCCATCGGGCTACACGGTAAATCATTCATTCCAATGCTACTGGGATTCGGTTGTAATGTTCCAAGCATCTACGCAACAAGAATGCTTGAGAACAAAAAAGACAAAATTCTGACGGCGCTCTTAATACCACTTATGTCCTGTGGTGCTCGCCTTCCGGTCTATGTTCTCTTTACCGCAGTCTTTTTCCCCAATAATGCCGGTACGGTCATCTGGTCCCTTTATCTGCTTGGGATGGCGCTTGCCGTTGTTATGGGCTTCATCTTTAAAAAAACTCTATTCAGGGGGGAGGCGCCAGTTTTCATCATGGAGCTTCCACCCTATCGGATCCCGTCGCTCATGAATCTTTTAATCCACACCTGGGAGAAGGGGAAACATTTTCTCATTAAGGCAGGCACCTATATTTTTGCCGTATCCGTTGCCGTATGGTTTATGCTAAATCTCCCGTGGGGTGTTGAGAACAAGCGAGACTCCTATTTAGGGATAGCAGGGGCTACTATCGCCCCCCTCTTTCAACCGCTAGGCTTTGGTAACTGGGAAGCATCTTCAGCATTGATAACCGGCGTTATCGCGAAGGAAGTTGTCGTAGGAACTATGGGTGAAATATATGTTGGCGAAAAAGATGATGAAGAGAAAGATCACAAGACTGTTGGTCAAGAACTAACTGAAGTAGCCACATCCTTTGGTACTGCGGCATCAAAGGCCGTTCGCACCTTGCTCTATCTGCCACAGGAGAAAGAGACGGAAGAGGATCAAAAAGGCCTACAAACCGCATTGCAAGGACAGTTCACCCCGCTTTCTTCCTTCGCTTTCATGGCTTTTGTCCTGCTCTATATGCCGTGCTTTGTCGTTGGAGCAGCAATGCGTCATGAATTTGGTGGTTGGAAATGGGTTGGCGTGGCTTTTGGCTACTCAACCGTACTGGCTTGGTTTACAGCACTCATCATCTACCAAGGAGGCAGATTCCTTGGGTTAGGATGATGCTGTTTGGGAGGCACAGCTGGCGCTGACAACAATGGATAGCGTCAGCTGTTTTCTCTTCCATCCGTGGTACACTAGCGTCGAAAAACCTCCAACACTCTTGGTCAACAGCTATAACCCCACATCCCGAAACCAAGCACCAAAACAGATGGATGCCTGACGGACAAGCTCTGGCCCCAAACGGTAGGATTCTTCCCTCAGGGACGTGATTGATGTCTCATGTGCACCAAGTTCTGCAGCATGCCCAATATACCATCGTTCAAGTGACCGGGGCGTAACTTCCGGATGGCACTGAAACGCCAGCGTTCTACCGATGCTAAAGACCTGATGGCGGCAGCAGTTGGTGGAGGCCAACAATACAGCTTTGTTGGGAAGGTCAAATGTGTCGCCGTGCCAATGCAGCATAGAGGTGTTTTCTGCTCCAAGTGGTGCAATGACACTTGTACGACCTTCTGGCGTCAGATTAAGTCCCTGCCAACCTATCTCTTTCTCATCATGAGGATAGACTGCAGCTCCAAGTGCCTTTGCGATTAACTGCGCTCCAAGACAGATTCCTAAAGTGGGCTGGTCGGCCTTGATACGTGCAGCAATAATTCGGATCTCATCCAGTAAAAAGGGGTAATCCCTCTCGTCATTAGCACCAATTGGGCCACCACAGATGACAAGCAAATCGGCCGCAAGTAGTGCCGCATCATCGAGATGATCATATCCAGCCTCAGAATATTTAATATGATGCCCCCTACCCTGGAGTATGTCTTCTAGCCTCCCGAGATCTTCAAACATGACATGACGTATGACCTGTACGGTTCCCATGTCTTAAGCTCCTCTCTATCATGGTGGTACAACACACGCGTTACACCGACAAAATCGTACCATGTAAGGACGGTAAACTGTCAAGCATCGCAAATCCAGGCATGCCATTTCCTATTGACAGCAGGGCTTTTTTCTATACTAGATACCACATAACTCAACAGCCTGCAGGAGGTTCGACTATGATTTATCCCGACTACTCCCTGTCCATTGGCAATACGCCACTCGTCCGCCTGAACCGTGTTACTGCAGGATGTGGTGCAACGGTACTTGCAAAAGTAGAAGGGCGTAATCCTTCTTTCTCCGTTAAGTGCCGTATCGGCGCCAACATGATTTGGGACTTCGAAAAAAGAGGGTTACTTAAGCCCGGGGTCGAGTTGATTGAGCCCACATCAGGGAATACCGGCATTGCTCTTGCCTATGTCGCTGCTGCACGAGGGTATTCATTAACCTTAACCATGCCTGAAACCATGAGTATTGAGCGCCGCAGAATTCTGGCAGCCCTCGGTGCCACACTTGTACTCACCCCCGGCTCCGAAGGAATGAAGGGAGCCATAGCCTGTGCTGAGCGTATGGCAACAGAAGCACCTGAGCGCTATCTCATGCCAAACCAGTTTACAAATCCTGCTAATCCCGCTATCCATGAAGCTACTACGGGGCCAGAGATCTGGCAGGACACCAATGGCGCTATTGATGTTTTGGTAGCTGGTGTTGGTACCGGTGGAACTATTAGTGGTATTTCGCGCTATATAAAGAACCACCAGAAAAAAAATATCTGCTCCGTCGCGGTTGAACCAGCTGAAAGTCCCGTTATCAGCCAGCATCTAGCAGGCAAGCCGCTGGCGCCATCCCCCCACCCCATTCAAGGTATCGGTGCAGGGTTTTTACCAGCGACGCTGGATATTAGTATTATTGACCGGGTAGAAACCGTTACTGGCCCCGAAGCCATTGCATTTGCGCAGCGTCTGGCACGGGAAGAGGGATTGCTCGTTGGTATTTCTTGTGGTGCCGCTACAGCCGTAGCGGTACGCTTAGCACAGCTTGAGGAGTTTCGAGGGAAAAGCATCGTTGTCATTCTACCCGATTTGGCAGAGCGGTATCTTTCAACAGCACTTTTCGAGGGGATCTAGAGCGACTATTCGCAAGAAACAGGCCAAATACCCGAGGGAATCTGTCCCTCAGCTGGCTCTCGACGCAAACAGTAAGTCCAGGCATAGTCACCCCCAGCAGGACCATATACCGTCGTTATACACCTTAGATAGGGGCCCGTTCCATCGGGCCTCACTTCTTCATAATCATCCAATCCCTCTAAACATTCCTCTGGCAGTTCTAATAAGAATCCATGCACAAAAGATGACTCCGCCGCCTCGGTATAATCACTGAGGACTAAACCGGGATATCCCTCAGGAAGCTGAAAGAGACGTCCATATACCCATGCAGGTCCTCGTACTGTAGCACCCTGACAGTACTGAGCGTGAGGTGGATAACCTGGCATCAAGGTGCCATAAACAAATAGTCGTATCAATGCGTGTTGCTCGAACATACTACTCTTGTACCCTAGCACAGCCTCCCGCGTCCATACCCTAACAAAAGACCCGGACGGCTTTTCGCCGTCCGGGTCCCATACCACGTATTGATTGTGTGTATTAATTGTGTGTATTAATTACTTGAGGTCATAGACCGAAACAACTAGGCTAATGCTGGTACAATGATTGGGGAATGGTCAATATCCCCCAATGCATACGGATGGCACTTGCCTTTAAGGAGTTCTTTATGAAGCAGCCAACATTCCCACCACGCACCAAACATGAGCATAAGCCTATAAAAAATGTGAATGATGTTTTACAAGAACAGCTCACACTCGGGCAACGTGCAGCAGATACCATCGCACGTATTGTCGGTTCATGGCGTTTTATTATTGCTCAATCGTTACTGCTGACAATCTGGGCGCTTCTAAACATAACCGCCTGGATACAACACTGGGATCCCTATCCATTCATTCTCATGAATCTACTTTTATCGTTACAAGCCGCCTACACCGCCCCCATGATTATGATGAGCCAGAACAGAAAGGCCGTCCGTGATCGTGTTGAGGCACACATTGACTATGAAATTAATCAAAAAGCAGAAATTGAAGTGCGGGATATTCTAGAAAACCTAGCGGCACAAAATAGCGCCATTGGCGAGATACACGCAATGCTTGATCAACTGCTACAGAAGACTGGAAAGTAGGAGAGCGGGTCATGAGAACTCCATATTTGGTGTTGCTTTCAGGCCGGTACAAAGTCGGATGACGAAAGGACGAAGACAGATAAAAAATTGAAAACTTAGAAAACCAGTAATTATGCCGACTAACACTGTGAACAAGAGATATTTTCCAAAATCAACTATGCAATTCTTACATAACCCCCGCCGGGAAAGCCTCGCTCTTTGGGCGGGGATGGTAGGCGTCT
>CAYVYW010000005.1:0-98989 GCA_964456065.1 uncultured Geobacteraceae bacterium | reverse complement strand
GACGCCTACCATCCCCGCCCAAAGAGCGAGGCTTTCCCGGCGGGGGTTATGTAACAAGGCCGTCAATATCGACGAGTCGCAGCACCTGGCCATCAACAACCACCAGGGCGAGCAAAGGAAGCCCCAGCAGTTCGTCAGGCACTCTTGTAGCGTCATCTGGATTCATGCTGCGCACACGGTCAGGACGGTCAACCAAAAGAGCCCGATCCTGCCCCCGAACGCGCACGATGACCAGGCAACCGTCACCCTCTTCAGGTAGCGAAACATACCCAAACTGCTCCCGAAGATTATAAAGAGGCATTATCGCTCCACGTACGGTAACCAACCCCCCTTGACTTGTAGCCACAGAAATCAAGACATCCTTTTTAAAGGGGATGACCTCACGCGCGCGCATAATATCGACACCATAGAGATCATGTCCCACCCTGAAACAAATGAGCCGCAAGGCCCCCCCTTGCTCAGGCATCCCGACCACCCTCTGGATAGGCAAGAGCATGGACGTCCAAGATGGTAACAAGCTGATCGTTATACATGAAAGCACCGATTACACACGCCCGGTGGCTGATAACCACGTCTGAGAGATCCTCGTCAACCGCCTCAGGAGCAATGTTCTTCACTCCCAACACCTCATCAAAACGTAAAGCAACATCACCATCCTGCCCTAAGGTAACGACCACCAATCGGCCTCCACGTTCGGGAGGTTGCCTTCTAAGTGTTCCAAACCGCAAGGCTATATCCACAACAGGAATCGGCATTCCCCGCAGCGAAACAATACCGTCTAAGTGGAACGGACCCGTTGGCACACAGGTCACACGGGTAACATGCGTAATCTCACGCACAACATGCAGTGGTACGGCATACCGTCTGTCAGAAAAAACACCAACGACATAAGGGTCACCCGTATCTTCAACCGCAGGTATCAACAGTTCTGGCAGTTCCCCCCCTTGGGACTGCGCCTCATGTTCAAGAAGACGTGTAAGGGTTGAGCGTAAATCAAAAGGCATTTGCTCAGGGTAACGTTCATTTATCATGTCGACCTTCCCCGGCAGCATATTGCAGATGGTTAAAAACAGCTCCTGGATCAACCACAAGTACCGTACCGTGCTCGCCAATATCGCTGGCACCAAGGACCCCTACTGCTCCTGAGAATAGAGGCCCAAGCGGCTTCACAACCACATCCTCTTGATCTAAAAGTTGATCAACCACCACACCAACCGCTCGCTCACCAACCTGACAGACTAACAGATAACATTCCGGTAGAGCCTGACCCAGTCCTAAAGGGGCGCCTGCAAAACCAGCAAGGCTTGCCACCGGGACGAGTGACTTACGCATCTCGATAAAAGGGGCGTCATCAACGAATACAAGATCAGCACCACTCATCAGAACAGTTTCGTGCAGAAGAGACATCGGACAGGCATACTGTACACCAGACGCCTCCACCACAAGACAGGGAACAATAGCAAGGCTAGTAGGAACAACAATTTTAAAACGGGTGCCAACCCCCCGTTTTGTTATGAGCTCAACTTTACCAGAAAGGGCCGTGATTGCTGTTTTAACCACATCCATCCCCACCCCTCGCCCCGATATATCGGTGACTACTTCAGCCGTTGTCATCCCCGGCAGACACATCAGTTCGAGGGGGTCAATCTCATGAGCTTGAATGCCATTGGCAAGTAAGCCACGTTCACGGGCAGAATGCACTAAAGCTTCAGTATCGATCCCGGCACCGTCATCTTCAATTTCGATGGCAACCTGATCACCGAGCTGATAAGCGGCGAGACGTAGAAACCCTTGGGGGGATTTACCCGCTGCCCCCCGTACAACTGGTGTTTCAAGGCCGTGATCGATGGCATTACGCAGAATATGCAAAAGTGGGTCAACCAACTGTTCAACAATTAACTTGTCGAGTTCTGTCTCTGCCCCGAATTGTCGTACCGTCAATTCCTTATTAAGCTCCCGGGCAATTTTACGGGCAGCAAGCGCAAGTTTATCAAAGAGCTGTGCCGTGGGGACCAGACGAACCGACAACACGCCACGCTGGAGGTCACCGATGCGCCGTCTGAAACCAGCCCCAATCCGCTCAACCTCCTCAGCAACCAGGGGTTGTCCCTGTTGACGTAAACGTCGAGCCAGTTGCAAAAGTGAAGCCTGACTCCCCCCCATGGCACCAACGGCATGAAGAAGGTGGTCGAGCTTATCAATAGCAACACGGACGGTGGTCTGGCTAACCAAGGGAGCACTGTCACGCGCCACTTCCCGGTCATGAACCGTAATTGCTCGAGCAGCTGGCGGCGTTACTGCAGCAGGTTGCGCGGACAAAAGCGTAACCACACCATCAAAGGTACCGAAGTCACGGTCCATCACATCCTGCGGTGCCATCGTGGCAACCAAAAGATTAAAACCGATGCAATCGTGTTCAGCCTCGTTTGCCGAAGGCAGTGTACTTATGAGCTCACCGACGGCATCAGCACGGGCTGAGACCGCACTAAAGCCCTCTTCGAGTGTCTCTAAAGGGATACAAACATGAACATCGTAGAGCAGCGAGCCCTGACTCAGCGTCTCCTGAAGGCGATGACGTTCGTACTCCGACAAAGCATCATGCATCTCAGGAGGGAGTATATCCCCAAAACCCTGCGGTTCCATAACCGGCAGCTGCACCTCACTGACTATGGCGTCAAGCCGCTCCTGCAGACGCTGGACCATTTGGTGATCCAAAACCGAAAGGCTCGCCTCTGGTATACCACTCATACGGTCAAGCAGCTCCTCACCATCACTCATAAGCGCGACGAGCAGACCTGTCATGGCTACACGACCGAATCGAACCTGCTCTAAAACGTTTTCCAGTGTGTGGGCAAGAGCTGCCATCTGAGTACGGCCAGCCAGAGAAGCAAGTCCTTTTAAGGAATGGGCTGCACGGAAGAGTTGGTTAATGAAACTCGGAGGAAGAGTCCCTTCGGCACGTACAATATCGGCGATATCCGCAAGGGTCGTCGCAAACAACAGCAACGACTCTTCAGCATCAGCCTTAAACTCTACAGATTCGTGCAACGGGCTGTCGGGCACCATACATGCAGTCCTTTGTCAATCAGCTCGGTGGACGTCGTTTGGCCGCTTTACTGTCACGGCCCCGGAATAACAAACGGAAAGGAGTACCGATAAAACCGAAGGCCGTTCGGAAGCGATTACCTAAGTAGCGCTCATAGGGAGTCAAAACACCATCTGGCTGGTTGGTGAAGATTGCAAAGGTCGGTGGTTTCACGCCAACCTGTGTTGCAAAGTAGAATTTCACGCGGCGCCCTTGATGAAGTGGGGCATGGTGGGCTTCGATAGCTTCTTTAAAAACCCTGTTGAGCTCGGAGGTTGTGACACGGCGGCTATAAGAGGCAAAGACCTCGTCCACCGTCTCCATGACCTTATGAATACGTTGCCCTGATTTTGCCGAGACAAAAACAATCGGAGCAAAAGCAAGAAATTTAAACTCATAGTGAATACGCTCAACAAAAGCACCAAGCGTTTTGTTATCCTTTTCAAGCGTATCCCACTTATTGACGACAAACAGACAGGAGCGCCCCGCTTCGTAAACGTAGCCGGCTATATGTTTATCCTGTTCCGTAATCCCTTCCTCAGCATTAAGAACGATGAGAACAACATCTGCCCGCTCTATACTGCGTAACGCATCAACCACGCTGTATTTCTCGAGCTTTTGGCTTGTTTTGCCTTTACGTCGTATACCGGCAGTATCAATCAGACAGTAGCGCTTCTTATGGCAGGTAAAAATGGTATCAACGGCATCCCGTGTCGTTCCCGGCGTCGGGTTAGCCACAACCCGTTCAAAGCCAACTAAAGCATTTACCAGTGATGACTTCCCGACATTGGGCCGCCCAACCACTGCAATTTTGGTGATTTCCTCACCGGATTGCTGCGGTGTCGCAACAAGAAGTTCTTGGACCAAGTCCATAAGATCCCGAATACCGCGGTTATGGGCAGCAGAGATGGTATGTAACTCTTCAATACCGAGAGCATAAAATTCAGAGGCTTCATTCTCAATCCGCTCACCATCTACCTTATTCACCAGGTAAAGCACCGGCTTATCGACTCGCCGCAGCATGGCAGCAACTTCTTGGTCTGCCGGCGTCAGGCCTTGCTTTGCATCCATCATAAAAAGGATAACATCAGCCTCTTCCATGGCCAACAAGGACTGTTCCCGCATCTGTTGGAGCATACGATCTTCGGTCACCGGCTCAAATCCACCGGTATCCACGAGAATAAAGGGGCGTTCATACCGTTCGACCACAGCATAGTTTCTGTCTCGAGTCACGCCAGGCATATCATCAACAATCGCACGACGCTCACCGACGATTCTATTAAACAGGGTGGACTTCCCCACATTGGGACGTCCGACAATTGCAACAATAGACTTCATACCTACCTCACCACCCTGTCCCCCACCCGAAAGTGGGTCCTACTCATAACCAAGCTCACGTAGCATTGCCGTGCGCTCAGTCCAGCGCTCCTGCACTTGCACAAACAGCTCCAGATAAACCCGTGTGCCGAGCAGTCGCTCAATATCACGACGGGCTTGCTCCCCAATTTTCTTCAGCATGCTTCCACGTTTACCAATAATAATACCCTTATGGGTATCACGCTCGACCATAATAGTTGCCATAATAGCAATCAGGCCGCTTTCCCGTTCTTGAAAAGAGTCCACCAGCACCGCTGTGCCATAGGGGACTTCTTTACTGGTCATACGGAATACTTTTTCTCGAATCATTTCAGCAACGACCTGTTTTTCCGGTTGATCCGTCAAAATATCATCCGGGAAAAAGGCAACCCCTTGTGGCATTCTCGCCCGTGCAAGCTCGACAAGGCGTTGACAGTTGCTGCCACTCTGGGCAGACAAAGGAATGATTTCTGCAAATGAATACAACGCCTGATATTTGCTAATCAGGGCGAACAGGCGTTCCTTATCGGCAAGCAGATCTATTTTATTCAGGAGCAGAAAAATCGGTGCTCCTGACTTTAGGCACAGCTCGTTGATAAAAGCTTCCTCTGGTGAAGCAGTAGCATCTACCACCAGCAAAATCAGATCAACGCCACCGAGCGTTGTCATAGCCGCATCAACCATGGCTCGATTTATACGGGTACGAGCCGTATGAATACCAGGGGTATCCACAAATACCAGTTGGCTGTTCTCATCGGAGATAATACCTCGAATGGCCGTACGGGTCGTCTGAGGTTTATCAGAGACCGCCACAATCTTTTCACCCAGCAGTTTATTTAAGAGGGTCGACTTACCAACATTCGGTCGGCCAACAATTGCAATAAAACCACTGTGAAACGCTTCACTCATGGACGTCCCCCCTGTACCGCCCAGGTGTCCTTTAGGGTGACGATACGGTTAAAAACAAGTGCTTCTGCCGTGCTATCCGGTTGATCAGGGCAGAAATAACCCTGACGCTCGAACTGAAAATGGATATCACCTGTCGCTGCTGTTTTTGCAACTGCCGGTTCCACAACGCTTTGCGACAACACTACTAACGACTGCGGGTTCAGCAAATCAAGATAACCCTCACCAGCCTTTTCCGGTGATTCATCGACAAAAAGGCGGTCGAACAAACGGATGCTAACGGGGACCCCATGGGAGGCACTTACCCAGTGAATAACTCCCTTAACCTTAACTCCATCGGAAGTAAATGGGCCGTTGGTGGAGCCTGGGTCGAAAGTTCCCCGTAAAGCAACAATTGAGCCGTCATCTCCCCGCTCAATGGCAGTACAGGTAATAACGTAGGCGTACTTCAGCTTAACCAGCGCTCCAACCGTCAGACGGTGGAACCCTTTTGTCGGTTGCTCCATAAAGTCATCAGCATCAATTAAAATTTCTCGGCTAAAGGGCATTGAGCGCGTACCAAGTTCAGGGCGACTCGGGTGATTGGGAACATCAAACCACTCTTCCTGGTCAACGGGATAGTTATCCAGAATTAAGCGTATCGGACGCATCACGGCAAAACCACGTACCGCCTTTTCATTGAGGTCATCACGGACACACTCCTCCAACACTTCATAACCGATTCTGGCATCGCTACGGCCGACACCGATTCTGTCGCAAAATGTTCTGATGGACTGCGGGGTATACCCACGACGCTTCAAACCCATAATGGTAGGCATACGTGGATCGTCCCATCCACTCACCCGTTTCGATTGGACCAACTCCTGCAGTTTACGTTTGCTCATGACCGTATAGCTGAGGTTTAAGCGGGCGAACTCATACTGGCGTGGGTATGACGGCACGGGTAGTTGCTCTAAAAACCAATCATAGAGCGGCCGGTGGGACTCAAACTCCAGGGTACAAATGGAATGGGTAATACCCTCAATGGCATCGGACTGTCCATGGGTGAAGTCATACATCGGGTACATGCACCAGGCATCACCGACATGGGGATGGGGGGCATGCAAAATGCGGTAAAGCACAGGGTCGCGCAAATTGATATTGGGTGATGCCATATCAATTTTCGCCCGTAACACCTTTGTGCCATCCGCAAACTCCCCTGCCCGCATCCGCATAAAGAGATCACGGTTTTCCTCAACAGACCGGTTACGCCAGGGTGACTCCTTACCAGGCTCCGTTAAGGTGCCACGGTACTGGCGGATTTCTTCAGGAGTTAGATCGTCAACATAGGCCTTACCCTGCTCAACAAGGTACAACGCCCACTCAAAGAGCTGTTCAAAGTATTCAGAGGCGTGGTAGAGGTGCTCCCCCCAATCAAAACCGAGCCAGCGAACACTCTCTTTAATGGAGGCAATATACTCAACATCCTCTTTGACCGGGTTGGTATCGTCGAAACGGAGATGGCAAACACCCCCAAAATCACGGGCAAGACCAAAATTCAAACAGATCGACTTGGCATGACCAATGTGCAAATAGCCGTTCGGCTCAGGGGGAAAGCGGGTAACAACGGTTTTGTGCTTACCACTGGCAAGGTCATCGGCTACAATCGTCCGCAGAAAATTAGCGGTAGGTGTATCACTGTGCATAAGGTACCTCACATGCCTGCTCCGGCAGATACTCGCCAAGCAGGGAGTTTGCATAACTCTCTTTGATTCTGACATCTAGCAGGTTGCCTATCAGGGACGTATCACCGACCAGATTGACAATCCGACCATTGTCGGTTCGCCCACTAATCTGCCCTGACCACTTTGCCTGACCTTCTATAAGTACCTGCTGGCGCGTACCGCACATGGCATCATTATGGGCTCGCGAATGGACTGCTTGTAGCTGTTGGAGCCGTTGCAACCGTTCAGCCTTGACCGTGCGGGACAACGTATCCTCCCAGTCTGCAGCCTTGGTTCCGGGCCTGGGGGAATACACAAACGAAAAAAGATCAAAAAAACGTACCTGCTCCATTAAAGCAAGAGACTGTTCAAAATCCGATTCGTCTTCACCAGGAAAGCCAACAATCATATCCCCCGTAATCTGGATGCCGGGGCGTACCGTCCTTAGTTTTGTGACAACCTGTATGTAACTGTCGCGAGTATAGCCACGGTTCATACGAGACAGGATACGATCACTACCCGATTGGGCCGGCAAGTGAACTGACCCGCATAACTGTGGCAAACGGGCGAAGCATTCAATAAGGTCGTCAGACATATCCTTGGGATGGGAGGTCACAAAACGAACCCGTGCAATACCTTCCACCGCACAGACCGCTGTCACCAGTTCCGCAAAACTTGGTTGCCGATCACCTTTAAGACCATAGGAATTGACATTTTGCCCTAAAAGAATGATTTCTCGCACCCCTGAATCTGCAAGTGCACGCACCTCATCCAAAACATCCTCAAAACGTCTGCTGACCTCTCGTCCACGGACATACGGGACAATACAATAGGAGCAGAAGTTATCACATCCCTGCATAACCGTAACAAATTCAGAAACCCTCTTCCTGCCGGGAATGGGAGGTAAAAGATCTAAACGCTGATCATCATCAAGAAAGTCGGTGGCGCACCCTCGTATACCATGCTGAGCATCAGAAACAAGATCAGGTAGCCTATGGAGGGTGTGAGTTCCAACCACAAGATGTAACCATGGATATCGAGCCAGTAACGCTTCTCCCTGCTGCTGTGCAACACAACCAGCCACCCCCACCAACGTGCCTGGCCTCTTTTTGTGGAGATTACGTAGGTTTTCAATATTCTGGTATAAACGCTCTTCAGCCCCACCCCTGACGGAACAGGTGTTGAACATAATAAGATGTGCCTTCTTACGGTCGCTGGTGAGTCGATATCCCAACGGTTCCAGTAAATGCACCATCCGTTCCGAGTCGTTCACGTTCATCTGACAACCAACGGTATCTATATATAAAAATTTATCGCTCATAGAATCTTTTTTTATAGTGTTTTTTAGCACATAACGTCAATAGAAAGCTCGTGAGAACATGAGGTTTTTTTATGGAAAAAAAGCTCTAAAACTGGTATTGTATTCCATTTACATTGCTAAGCAAGGATGTCAATTCATGCGGATTATAGAGAGCATACAGAAAAAAGGTCCCTTTATCTCCTTGGAGTACTTCCCCCCCAAAGAGCGTGAGGACTGGCCTTCCTTCTTTTCAGTTGTTGAGAAACTTGCCGCCATAAACCCCTGCTTTGCTTCTGTGACCTACGGTGCCGGCGGCAGCAACCAGGACGCCACGCTTGAAATCGTTACCACCATGCAGCGCGATCTTGGCATTTTAACCATGGCACACCTGACCTGTGTGGGTGCACAAACCGATCGACTGACAGCCTTCTTGGACCAGTTGGCTGGTGCAGGCATTCAAAATATCCTCGCACTGCGTGGCGACCTCCCGAAAGAAGCCGAACGTCGAGAGGCTCTGACTGAGAGCCCGCTGCACTTCGCTTCTGATCTAGTCACCTTTGTAAAATCAGTACATCCTGAAATGGGTATCGGTGTTGCCGCTTATCCAGAAGTTCATCCGGAAGCAATTTCAGCCGACTCAGACCTTGGCTACTTGAAACTCAAGTTCGACCTAGGGGGTGATTTTGCCACAACTCAGATGTTTTTCGACAATCAACTCTACTATGATTTTGTCGCCCGTGCTCGAGCGCGCGGCATCACCAAGCCGATCATTCCCGGTATTCTGCCAATTTTAAACATCAACATGATTAATCGCATCAAGGAGCTCTCAGGTGCCTATATTCCTGAAACATTCATGCAGGCACTGATTGCTGCTGATGCCCACGGTGGTGCTAAAGCAGTACGGGCTGTCGGTGTAGCCCATGCCCGTCGCCAAGCCGAAGACCTTTTACAGCAGGGTGTTGCAGGTGTACATCTCTATACTTTCAACCGTGCTGAAGCCATTCTAGAATTAACTGAAGGACTGATTCATGCCTGATACAAACATACTGATTCGAAAAGCCCTCAAGGACCGCATCCTCGTTTTGGACGGAGCCATGGGAACCCAGATCCAAGGTTATCACCTTACTGCCGAAGACTTTGGTGGGGAGGCCTATGAAGGCTGCAACGAGATGCTTGTGCTCACCCGCCCCGATGTTATTCGGGAGGTACATGAGGCATATCTTGCAGCTGGCGCTGATATCATCGAAACGGATTCTTTTGGTTCAACCAGTATTGTTTTGGCAGAATATGGCCTCAGCGACCGCGTTGCTGAGCTTAACATCGCTGCAGCCCATATCGCCAGAGAAGCATGTAATGCCTACGCAACAGCGGAGAAGCCTCGCTTCGTAGCAGGCTCCATGGGGCCAACCACAAGAACTATCTCCGTAACAGGTGGTGTTACCTTTGAAGAACTGGTGGCCAGCTTCCGCGAGCAGGCAGCGGCACTTCTAACCGGCGGGGTTGATCTTTTGCTTCTGGAAACAGCCCAAGACACGCTCAACCTCAAGGCAGCCACCGAAGGGATTCGTTTGGCATCCCTTGACACTGGCTGTCATGTCCCGCTCATGATTTCCGGCACCATTGAACCGACCGGTACCATGTTAGCTGGTCAAAGTATCGAAGCACTCTATGCCAGTGTCAGCCATCTCGAAGCAAGTCTTGACTTACTTTCCGTAGGACTTAACTGTGCAACCGGGCCTGAGTTTATGACGGACCATGTGCGTTCTCTTTCCGCTTTAGCGCGCTGTCATGTTTCGGTTTATCCAAACGCTGGTCTCCCCGACGAAAACGGCCAGTACGCTGAAACGCCTGATACGCTGGCTCGTAAGCTCGTTCGCTTCGCTGAGGAGGGATGGCTCAATATTATTGGTGGCTGCTGCGGGACCACACCGGCTCATATCGCTGCCATAGCTCGCATGGTTGCTGGTCGTCCACCACGCCAACCGGTCACGACGTGTCGCAAACTGATCTCCGGTATCGAGCCGCTTGTAATAGAAGATGATGCCCGCCCTATCCTTGTTGGTGAGCGCACAAATGTCATCGGCTCACGTAAATTCAAGAATATGCTTGTAGCAGGCCAGTTTGAGGAGGCAGCAGAGATAGCCCGCGCCCAAGTAAAAACCGGTGCCCAAGTTATCGATATCTGTGTGGCCAACCCTGACCGCGACGAACATGCCGATATGGAAGCAATGCTGACATATCTGCCAAAGAAGGTTCGGGCCCCGATTATGATTGACTCCACAGACTCAGCAGTCGTGGAACTTGCCCTCACCCGCCTACAGGGCAAATCTGTCATTAACTCCATTAACCTTGAAGATGGTGAAGAGCGCTTCAAAGAAATCGCCAACCTCATACACCGCTTTGGCGGGTCAGTTGTTGTTGGCTGTATTGATGAAGACCCAGAGCATGGTATGGCAACAACCCGTGAACGAAAGCTTGCCGTTGCCCGCCGTTCTTACCAACTCCTGACCGAGCGGTACGGATTAGCACCCGAAGATTTGATTTTTGATCCGCTTGTTTTCCCTGTTGGTAGCGGTGATGAAAAATATATCGGATCAGCCGTTGAAACTATTGAAGGAGTACGCCAGATTACTGAAGCGTTTCCCCAGTGTAGTACCATTCTTGGTATTTCCAATGTTTCCTTCGGGCTCCCGGCTGCCGGCCGTGAGATTCTGAATGCCGTCTTCTTGTATCATTGTGTCAAAGCAGGTCTGACCTATGCCATTGTTAACACCGAGAAGCTCGAACGCTATGCTTCGATAGCTGAGCATGAACGTCAGTTGGCGGAAGACCTCATTTTCTGGCGTGGTGAAGACCCCGTTGGCGCATTCGCTGCTGCATTTCGAGATAAAAAGCCCGAACAAAAAACCATTGCGCCTGAGCTTCCGCTTGACCAACGACTTTCACAGTACATCATTGACGGCAGCAAAGACGGTCTCGCAGACGACATAACCCAGGCCCTGACACGGGGTGACGCACCACTGGATATTATTAACGGACCACTAATGGCAGGTATGGCAGAGGTGGGACGGCTCTTTAACGACAATCAACTGATTGTTGCTGAAGTTTTGCAATCTGCAGAAGCCATGAAAGCCGCCGTTTCGCAACTTGAAAATCATATGGACCGTAATGAGACCGCCTGTAAGGGTACCCTATTGCTGGCCACCGTCAAAGGTGATGTGCACGACATTGGCAAAAACCTGGTTGAGATAATTCTTTCAAACAACGGGTACCGTGTTGTGAACCTTGGGATTAAAGTTGCTCCAGAGGAGCTGATAGCTGCAGCTCGCAAAGAAAACCCCGATTTTATCGGTCTTTCAGGGCTTTTGGTGAAGAGCGCTTTGCAAATGGTGGTTACGGCTACCGACCTTGCTGCTGCAGGGATTACCGCTCCGATCATGGTGGGAGGCGCCGCATTATCCCGTGCTTTTGCTGATAATCGCATTGCACCAGCTTATAAAGGGGCCGTCCTCTATGCAAAAGATGCCATGGCTGGCCTCGAACTTGCCAACCGTCTCATGGACCCATCACAACGTGATGAACTCTTGGCAGAACTGACTGAGCGCCAGGGTGCTCAAGCCCTGCCCCTGCCATCAGTTTCAGTCACAACACCCGCTCCATCATCCCGTTCAAGCGTAGCCATCGATGTCACGCTGCCTCTACCACCAGATTTTCAACAGCACATTTTGCGGGATATTCCCTTGGCAGAGATACGGGGCTACCTTAACCGTCAGATGCTCTACAGTAAACATCTGGGGCTCATCGGCCCCGTCGACCGCCTTCTTGCAGACCAAGACCCAAAAGCACTGAGCCTGCATCAGCGTGTCGAAGAGATGTTGGACGAAATTACCCGTGAAGGCTTGATTCGTCCCCAGGCACTCTACCGTTTTTATCAGGCCCAAGCAGATGGTGACACCATCATACTCTATGAAGATGGTCAGGAGCAAAAGCGTATCAGCTTCCCACGGCAAAGCGGTGTAAAACACCTTTGTCTTGCTGACTTTGTCCGTCCGAAGCAAAGTGGTGAAATGGATTCTGTAGCACTTTTTACCGTCACATGCGGGCAGGGAGTCAGGGAGCAGGCTGAGGCGTTGAAGGAACAGGGAGACTATTTGCGCTCACACCTCATACAGGCAATCGCCCTCGAACTGGCAGAAGCAACCGCAGAATATATCCACAAGAGAATCAGAACCGTTTGGGGACTCGTGGATGACCCATCATTAAGTACAAAACAGATCTTCAATGCAGAGTATCAGGGAATACGTGTCTCCTTCGGCTATCCTGCTTGTCCAGAATTGGCCGACCAAACAACACTCTTTGATTTGCTCCATCCTGAACAAATTGGCATCGAGCTTACTGAGGGCCATATGATGGATCCAGAGGCAAGTATTTCAGCGCTGGTATTTCATCACCCCGAAGGACATTATTTCGATGTGCGGCGTTAGCACCCTTGAAATTGTAGTATGCCGTGCTTACCCTTAGAAAAACAACTCGTATCAAACGAAGGAGAATTGCTCGTCCATGGCTAAGACAACAAAAATGTTTCAAACTGAAGTGACCCAACTTCTTGATTTGGTCATCCACTCCCTTTACTCAAACCGTGACATTTTTCTGCGTGAGCTTATTTCGAACGGTTCCGATGCAATCGACAAGGTACGCTTCGAAGCACAGTCAAATGAAGCTATTTTAGAGGGGAATAGTGACTGGTCCATCAGCCTGATTCCTGACAAAGAAGCAAAAACACTGACCATCCGCGATAATGGTATTGGCATGAGTGCAGCCGAAGTGGAAGAGCATATCGGTACCATTGCAAAATCAGGGACGAAAGCCTTCATGCAAACCCTTAAGCAGGCAGCGGCCAGTGACCAGCCTGAATTAATTGGTCAATTTGGCGTTGGCTTCTATGCTTCTTTTATGGTTGCAGACAAGGTGGTCCTCGTTACCCGCCGGGCCGGCGAAACGAATCAGGCAACCCGCTGGGAATCAACGGGTGACGGTAGCTATACCATTGAGGATGACACCAAAAGCTCCCGTGGCACGGACATTACGTTGCATTTGAAGGAAGAGTTTCTGGAATATCTCGACGAGTGGCGCCTACGCACCATCGTAAAGAAGTACTCGGACTTCATCCAATATCCCGTGACCATGACCGTCACACGAACCGTTCCTGTCACCGATGATGAAGGAAAGGAAATTGAAGGCGGCGGCACCATTGAAAAAGAGGAAGTACAGACATTAAACTCCATGAAGGCTATTTGGGCTCGCCCAAAAGCTGAAGTAACACCTGAAGAATACCAGGAGTTCTACAAACATATTTCCCACGATTTTGAAGATCCCTTCCGCACGATACATTTTTCTGCTGAAGGGACGAGTGAATTTAAAGCACTGCTTTACCTCCCTGCAAAAAAACCATTTGATGTTTTTATGGCTGAGCGCAAGCGGGGTATTCAGCTGTATGTCCGGCGTGTATTCATAACGGAAAAGTGTGACGCACTGCTACCAGACTACTTACGCTTCATCCGTGGGGTCGTGGACTCTGCCGACCTACCGCTGAACGTATCACGTGAGCTTTTGCAGGAAGATCAGCAAATCAAGCGAATTCAGAAGAGTCTTGTCAACAAAGTGCTTTCGACACTGACAGAACTAAAGGAAAAGGAATATCAAGAATACCTGACCTTCTGGCAAGAGTTCGGCGCCATCATCAAGGAAGGTGTCCACCTTGATTTCGCCAATAAAGAGAAGCTACAAGAACTTGTTCTCTTCCAAAGCACCTGTACAGAAGCTGGCAGCTATATTGGCTTAAAAGGGTATCTTGAGCGGATGCCGGAGAATCAGAAAGAGATCTATTACATCACGGGCGAAGACCGTCAGACCGTAGAGCAATCACCATTACTGGAAGCTTTTAAAGCTAAAGGTTTTGAAGTTCTGTTCCTGACAGACCCCATCGATGAGTGGGTTGTTCAAGCTCTGCAAAGTTATGGCGACAAAGCCCTCAAAGCGGTTGATCGTGGCGATGTTGACCTCGATACTGAAGATGAGAAAAAAGAGCGCACTGAAAAGCAGGAACAGGCTAAAAAGAGCTTTGGAACCGTCTTAGAGCTCATACAATCGGCCCTCGACGGAAAAGTCAAAGAGGTCCGCTTTAGTAATCGTCTAACCGACAGCGCATGCTGCCTTGTTGCTGATGAATACGGTATGAATGCCAACATGGAGCGTATTATGCGTGCCATGAATCAAGAGGTACCCGATGCTAAGCGTGTTCTTGAGTTAAATGCTGATCACCCGATTGTTAAGATTATGTCAGAGATGCACACCAGCAACCCCGACAATCCACGCCTTAAGGATTATGCGGGCCTCTTGTATGACCAGGCACTGTTAACGGAAGGCTCAGCAATCAAAGACCCCCTGACCTTTACCCGTCTGGTCAGCGAACTGATGGTACAAGCAGCGAAATAAGCATCCATAACCATTCGCTTGTCAACAAAAAGGGTGGTCCTCTCGCGGCCACCCTTTTTGCAAATACTAAGACCCTTACGCGACATCCTTGGTCTTTATTTGGGGGATTAAGGACCGGTCAATGCTGTGCATATATTCCTGCCCGCCGGTGACAAGCGCTTGCCGAAAACGGTTGGCCTGTTCTATCAAGCCTTGCACATCAATCCACATACATCCCTGGGGGGCACAGGATAAATACTCTACGCCGGTCTCTAACAAACCAACGGCACCAATGTAATTACCATTTTGCCAGTGATGCAAGGCGACGGCGACTTGAATAATCCCCTGCAATAAATGTTTAACTTCACCACGTGACCCGATCCAGATATCTTCTACGGTCTCATGACAATCATACCACTGCCCACCATTGAACTCACGAAGCCCCTGTAAAAGTTGCCCCGATGGTGCATCCGCGCAGGTTTTTTTCGATGACGGTTCAAACATATGCTCTCCTATGAAAAGAGGGCATGGACTGTAAACAGTCCATGCCCTATGATCAAGCAATCAACGAATCGAAATGCTCTAGCGATTCTTCTCCAGCTGGCTCTTCAGAAGCTCACCGAGGTTCGAAGTCGCCTCTCCTTGGCCACCGCCAAGGTAGGACTCAAACTCAGCCTTTTCAGTTGCAGCAGCCAAAGCCTTGACCGAAAGAGAGATACGACGCTCACGGGAGTCAGCATTCAGGACAACAGCCTCAATGGTATCACCAACAGCAGCAAATTCTTTTGCTGAAGGAATCTTCTCACGGGAGAGCTCAGAAACGTGTATCAGCCCTTCGATACCCTCTTCGATTTCAACAAAAACACCGAAGTCAGTGGTGGATGCGACCTTACCAAAAAGGCGGGTACCTGGTGCATACTTCGTCGGGACCAGTGACCATGGATCCGGAGCAAGTTGTTTGATGCCAAGTGAAATACGCTCGTTATTCGGATCAATCTTCAGAACAACAGCTTGTACCAGATCACCTTTGGCAAACATATCATTCGGATGCTTTACACGCTTTGTCCAAGAGATATCGGAAACATGTACAAGGCCGTCGATACCATCTTCAATACCGATGAACATACCAAAGTCGGTCATGTTCTTAATCTGCCCCTCAAGTTTCGTCCCAACCGGATAGCGCTCAGCAATGGAAACCCATGGGTTGTCCGCTACCTGCTTCAGGCCGAGTGAAATTTTACGGTTTTGGTGATCAACACCGAGAACGACAACATCAACATCATCACCAATATTCAGCATGTCAGATGCTTTACGTACACGCTTAGTCCAAGACATTTCAGAAACATGAACCAGGCCTTCAATACCGGTTTCGATTTCAACAAATGCGCCGTAATCCATCAGGCTAACGACCTTGCCACAGACGCGTACACCCTCGGTAAAGCGGCTGGCAATATCTTTCCATGGGTCTTCTTGGGTCTGCTTGATACCGACGGAAACCTTACCCTTTTCTGGGTCAAACTTCAGAACCTTTACCGTAACGTCCTGGCCGGATTTCAGTACATCAGCAGGCTTGCTGACGCGTCCCCAGGAAATATCGGTAACATGCAAGAGACCATCAACGCCACCGAGGTCAACGAATGCGCCATACTCGGTCAGGTTCTTCACCACACCTTGCATAATCTGGCCTTCAGACAGTTGCTCCAGTGTCAGCTTACGAGCGACAGCACGCTCTTCTTCCAAAAGAGCACGGCGGGACAGAACAATGTTGCCACGCTTCTGGTTTAAGCTAATAACTTTGAACTGGCCAGCTAAGCCAATATAAGCATCGCCATTACCTGAAGGGCGAATATCGACCTGGGAAGCAGGTAGAAATGCATTAATGCCGCCGATGGCGACGGTAAACCCGCCATTCGTCTTGGCAATAATGGTTCCCTCAAGAACAGCACCTTCACCGCCTGCTTCATGAATGGTTTCCCATGCAGCCATCTGGTCCGCACGCTTTTTAGAGAAACGGTTACCGCCATCACGGCTGGATACAACCTTGACCTTGTCACCGACCGATACCGTGACGTTACCATCGGCATCCTTAAACTCACTGATCGGCACAAAACCCTCTGATTTGCGACCAACATCGACCAGAACTGTGTCCGGATCGACGCGCACAACCGTACCCTCCAGTATTTTATCCCGCTCAGGACGCTCCTGCTGCTCCCTTAGGCTCGCACTGAACAGTTCAGCGAATTCATTGCTTTGCTCAACATCCAAATCGTCATCCACGTTGAGCCGTCTTACATCTGACATGATAACTACCCCCTGGTTGAATTTTGCCATCGCACCACCGCCTACCGATGATGGACGCAAGTTAATCAGTATTGCATACTTTCTTTGCTATTACAATCGTGAATTGTCTATCTGAGTAAGGCGATCAAGGACAGCATCGATGATCCATTTCGGAGTCGAAGCGCCTGCGGTCACACCAACGCGTTCAACGTTCGTAAACCATGCAGGATCAATCTCTTCAGCAGTTTCAATATGATGGGTGTTTGTTTGTAAAGCACTACACAAATCTCTCAAACGACAGGTATTGGCACTGTTATAACCACCAACAACAATCATGCAATCGACTCTTGCGGCCAGCTCTTCAGCGGCATTTTGTCTGACGGTTGTGGCATCACAGATAGTATTAAAAATACGAATTTCACCACCACGCTTGAGACAGGATGTCACAACCTCCGCAAGGTTCCGGAATGGTTGTGTTGTTTGGGCAACAATACCAAGTTTTGCCGCATAGGGAAGCGCTTTTGCCTTCTCGCCATCGGCAACCACATGGACTGGACCCGTGGCATAAGAGACAATACCCTGCACCTCGGGATGCTCCTCCTCTCCCACGACCACGACGCTATAGCCTTCTGACGATAGAAAGCGTACATGTTCCTGGGCTTTACGGACAAAGGGACAGGTAGCGTCAATAACATCAAGCCCCTTATCGAGAGCTTCTTGCATTTCCTCCGCCCGAACACCGTGGGAACGTAATATAACGGTCCCTTTAGTTATCTGTTGAAGGCTTTTCTCCATACCAACACCAAGTTCTTTTAAACGCTCAACCACTTGTGGCGAATGAATAATTGGGCCCAACGTAAAAGCATCGCTTTTTTCTTCCGCAGCATCAAAAGCCATTTTAGTGGCACGTTTCACCCCGAAACAGAAACCTGCCTTTTGTGCGAGTAGTATTTCCATAGCCTATCCTATACGTTCTAAGGACGTAACTCTTAGAACTTCTTGCATCATGCGCGTTACAACCTCATCAATCGAGATGCCGGTGGAGTCTATCACGATGGCATCATCAGCCTGGCGTAAAGGCGCTAAAGCCCGCTCACTATCCTTTCGATCACGCTCCGTGACATCGTTAATGGTCTCTTCCAGCGTGGTTTGTACCCCTTTGTGCTGCAATTCGAGAAATCGCCGTCTTCCCCGCTCTTCAGCAGACGCCGACAGGAAAAATTTAAGCTCGGCATCGGGAAAAACCACCGTTCCTATGTCACGGCCATCAAGCACGACTCCGCCATCAGCACCTATTTTGCGCTGTAGTGTTGTCATAGCCTGCCGCACAGGGGCAAGGGCCGCAATGGAAGACGTCAGCATGGATATGGCCGGTGTACGAATCTCATCCGTCACGTCAATCCCATTTACCGTCACTATCGTTTTCCCGTCAAAAAGGGAAAGAGAAACATCAGCTTTGTGACTGAACTGCTCAACTGCCTCTTCATTAGCGAGGTCAACCCCGTCATGACGTGCCAACCACGCCATAGCCCGATACATAGCCCCCGTATCTATTTCCAGATAACCAAGGGCCTGGGAAAGGGCGCGGCTAATCGTACTTTTACCGGCGCCAGAGGGGCCATCAATCGCAATAACAATACCCCGCCCACGCATCAGCGAAGTGCCACCTGTTCAAGGAGTTCGAAGAAGTTTGGAAACGATGTGGCAACACAGGCGACATCATCAATCGTAACCTCACCGCGGGCCGCTAAAGCCGCCACCGCTGCTGACATCGCAATACGATGATCGCCAAAGGACGGCACCGAGGCCTGCATAAGCCCAGAACCACCATGTATACGCATACCATCCTCCGTTTCTACCACCTCGCGGACGCCAAAGGCGCGCAGATTGGTGGCCATTGCGGCAATACGGTCTGTCTCTTTGACCCGGAGTTCATGGGCATCTTTTAGGACTGTCTCTCCAGTGGCACAGGCGGCTGCAATACAAACTACAGGGAATTCATCAATGGCACGGGGCACCACATCCCCTTCGATAGTTATGCCATGCAACAGGGATGAGCGAACCAGAATGTCAGCCACCGGCTCACCGGAGCACTCCCGCTGATTGACGAGGGTAATATCGCCTCCCATGGCCATCAGTATGTCAAGGATGCCTGTTCTGGTGGGATTCACCCCGACATTAGTTATTAAAAGCTCTGAATCGGGAACAATTAACGCTGCCACCAAGAAGAAAGCTGCCGAGGAAATATCACCAGGCACCATAATGTCACGGGCCGTTAGTTCCTGGCCACCTCGAACCGTTACCGTCGTCCCAGTGACTTGTACATCGGCCCCAAAATAGCGAAACATACGTTCAGAGTGATCTCGGGAAACGGACGGCTCTGTAATACTGGTTTCGCCATCGGCATAAAGTGCAGCCAGCATCAGAGCAGATTTAACCTGAGCGCTGGCTATCGGCGACGTATAGTGCATACCTTGCAGGCGGCTGCCATTGACTGCTAAAGGAGCAAGTGTCCCCTTTCCCCGCCCTGAAATCTGAGCTCCCATCAAGGAAAGAGGTCCCAGAACTCGTTTCATGGGCCGCTTCCGTAAATACTGGTCACCCGTTAGCACGCTAAAAAATTGTTGTCCGGCTAAAAGACCGGTCATGAGCCGAATAGTGGTTCCTGAGTTGCCACAATCAAGGATATCACTAGGCTCTTGGAGCCCATGGAGGCCAACCCCCTGGACCGTTACGACACAACCATCGTCCGTAATCGGAACCCCCATGGCCTGAAAAGCCCGCATGGTGGAAAAGTTATCCTCACCGCGCAGGAAGTTTTCTATCTTCGTCGTACCATTGGCAAGAGCTGCCAACATAATAGAACGGTGGGAGATTGATTTATCGCCGGGGACCGTCATGGTCCCCCGTAGCCCCTTAGCCGGCTGAATAGTTTTTCTCTGTGGTTGTTCTGACATCACTTACCTCACTGTTATTCCGTCACGCAGACGTTTCGACGTGGCAAAAAAATCTTCCAGCCAGCCGGCATCACCGGTTGCAACATGCTCCCGCAATAATGCAAACTCAGTTGCATAGCGATCAAGCTGTACAAGGAGCGCTTCACGATTCATCAGGGCAATATCACGCCACATGGCCGGATCAGATGATGCTATCCGAGTAAAGTCACGAAATCCCCCTGCCGAAAAATCCAGAATATTCTGTTCTTCCTCAGCTGATCGATCAACGGCATGCACCAAAGCATAAGCCACCATATGGGGCAAGTGGGATACCGCAGCAAAAACCGTATCATGCACCCGTGGCTCCATGGTGAGCACCTCGGAACCTGCCAACTGCCAGAGCCGCTGCACCAATGCCAAAGCTTGTGCGTCTGTCGTACTGGTGGGCGTAAGAATACAACGACGGCCCTGAAAGAGTGTTGCAAAAGCGGCCTGAGCACCGGAGTGTTCGGTACCAGAAATCGGGTGCCCTCCCACAAAAAAAACATCACTCGGCAAGGCTGCTTCACAGGGAGCAATCAGTGACTCTTTAACACTCCCGGCGTCCGTAACAACGGTTTGGGGACGAAGGTACGGGGCCATAGCCTGCACTTCGGCAACAATTGAACAGACGGGTATGGCGATAAAGACCAGGTCAGCTTCTGCCAGATCCTGATAGGAAGTAGCGATACGATTGATAATGCCACGGTCCAGTGCTTGTCGTAGATTTTCAGGATTCTTATCAAAACCGACCACCTGACCAACTGCCCCTGCCGCTTGCAAGGCCAAGGCAAATGACCCGCCGATCAGACCAGGCCCAACAAGTGCCATAGTGCGAACATATGCAGAAGTACCTGTCATCATGAGCGTGCCTTTGGGTAGGAACCCAGTACTTTCAAAAACTGGCAAAACTGCTTCAGATCTTCAATGGCAGCTGTTACCTCTGGATTGTCGGTATGACCGACCATGTCGAGAAAGAAAATATATTCCCAGGCTTTCGTTTTAACGGGTCGTGACTCGATTTTACTGAGGTTGACACCCCGACGGGCAAAGGGTTCAAGCATACGGTAGAGAATACCAGGTTCGTCACGTACGGAGAACATGACCGAGGTTTTATCATTACCGGTCGGTTCTGCGGCCTTCTTGGATATCACCAAAAAGCGAGTAACATTGTTCACCTGATCTTCAATACGGCTTCGCACCACTTTCAGGTCATACATGGAGGCTGCCAACTCACTGGCAATGGCTGCAGCCGCATAATCATCACTAACAATCTGGGCTGCAACAGCAGTGGAGGCAACATCAACCACCGGTACACCAGGCAGATTTTCCTCCAACCAGTTCCGGCACTGAGCAAGCGGTTGCGGATGGGAATAGACCTTACGGATATCCTCAAGGCGTCCGGTGCGTGAGAGCAGGTCGTGATGGATATCAAGTATGATTTCAGCACATATCTTGAGACTACTATCAACGAACATATCCAGGGTGTGGGTCACAACCCCCTCTGTTGAGTTTTCAACCGGTACGATACCATAGAGTGCCTTCCCCTTTTCGACCTGTTCAAAAACAGCAGGGATGGATCGCTGTGGCTCCAGTTGTGCAGACAGGCCAAACTGCTGCATGGTTGCCAGATGGCTAAAGGTTGCTTTGGGACCAAGATAGGCCACTTTGAGGGGTGACTCCAGCGCCAGACAGGCAGACATCAATTCACGAAAAATACCATGAAGTGCTTCTGAAGGGAGTGGCCCTTGGTTGTACTGTGCCACACGTTCCTGAACCTGCCGTTCCCGGCTTGGCACATGAAAGTCACCATTTGACTGTGACTTGAGTTTGCCAATTTGGGAAGCAAATGTCGCACGTTGATTCATAAGGGCAACCAGTTGACGGTCAATGCTGTCAATCTGCGTCCTAATCTCCTGTACGCTCATATCTGTTGCCATGCCTGACTCCTTCATCAAACACTTCTAAACATCACGAAATTTGTTGATCTTTTAGCATAGAGGATAGACCGTTCTAAGGCAACGTTTTTCACAGCATTCTGGTCATACCTGTACGACAAAAAACACAGGGGCTGGCAAGGGACTAGCTCCCGTATTTTCTATGGTTTTGGGTCTGCTGCACACTTGACAGGCACTAGGGCATCGGGTAGGCTACAGACGACTGTTCATGGGGATATCATAGACCTGAACTGCAGACTGCCTTAATGAGGTGAATGCGTTTGTGCGTGTAATAGCCGGTAGTGCCAAAGGTCGTCGCCTGACCACACCACGTGGCCAGACCACCAGACCCACCTCAGACCGGGTAAAAGAGGCTTTATTTAGTACGCTGACCAGCATGGACTGCCTTGAGGGTGCGGCGGTACTTGATCTCTTTGCCGGCAGTGGCAGCCTTGGTATTGAGGCACTCTCGCGGGGTGCGGCCTCATCTATTTTTGTTGAAAACCATACTTTGGCATTGAAAGCACTCCAGCTGAACGTGGCACTCTGTGGACTACAGGACAAAGCGCGAATCCTGCCGTACACGGTGCAACGGAGTCTGGAAACATTACGTGACCAAGCACAGCGCTTTGATTTGGTCTTTCTGGATCCACCATACCAAAGCGGCCTGTATGAACAGGTGCTCAACCAGGTTGCCGCTCTGGTTACACCCGATGCCATTATTGTGGCAGAAAGCGCCCGAAGTATGCCGCTACCAGATAGGATTGGACTCCTGGTTAAAAGTGACCGGCGTGTGTACGGTGATACAGCACTTGAATTCTTTGTAACGGAGCAGCGTGATGCCCCATAACCGACTGGCTGTTTATCCGGGTTCTTTTGACCCGATTACCTATGGTCATCTTGACATCATCAAACGGAGTCTGAAGATTTTTCATTCCGTTGTTGTGGCCGTAGCAAGGAACTCTCAGAAAAACCCCCTCTTCACCCCTGACGAACGGGTCACCATGATTCGTCAGCTCTTTAAAGATGAACCACGGGTGTCCGTTGACACCTTCGACGGCCTTCTGATAGATTATGTGGCCTCTAAAAAAGCACACGTTGTCATAAGAGGTCTGCGGGCTATCTCCGACTTCGAATACGAATTCCAGATTGCCCAGATGAACAGCTCAATCGGCCATGAAATTGAGACGATGTTTATGATGACATCAGTTCAATATGGCTATCTTTCCTCCTCTATTGTAAAGGAGGTCTGCGCCTTAGGCGGAACCGTGGATAGTTTCGTTCCCCCTGAGGTAAAAGAAGCGTTACGGCAAAAATACGGTTTAACAAACACGGCACAACCCTAGCTACTCGTTTATATTTTCATAGAGGCACACACAACATCAGGCACCGTTAACAGACCACTGTGGCGGTCCCAAGGAGGACGTACATGAAACTTGCTGATCGCGTTAACAAGATCCAACCGTCACCAACCCTGGCTATTGACGCCAAAGCCAAGGCCCTTAAAGCGCAGGGAGTTGACATTGTCGGTTTCGGCGCTGGCGAGCCCGACTTCGATACCCCGGCAAACATTTGTGAGGCAGGGAAAAAAGCCATTGATGCCGGCTTTACCCGTTATATGGCTGTTGGCG
This sequence comes from uncultured Geobacteraceae bacterium, assembly GCA_964456065.1. Classification (GTDB taxonomy): domain Bacteria; phylum Desulfobacterota; class Desulfuromonadia; order Geobacterales; family Pseudopelobacteraceae; genus Trichlorobacter. The sequence continues at coordinate 75,342 of CAYVYW010000005.1, read as the reverse complement.
GTGCTGACGACCTAAAAGACGCCATCATTGCTAAAATGCAACGTGACCATGGCTTAGCTTACACCCGTGACGAAATTTCCGTTGCATGCGGTGCGAAGCACACACTGTACAACATTTCCCAAGCATTGATTCAGGAAGGTGATGAAGTTATCATCCCCGGTCCCTACTGGGTTTCCTATCCCGACCAAGTCGTCTTGGCTGGTGGCACGCCGGTTTTCATCATGACTGATGAAGAAACCGGCTTTAAAATCACACCACAACAACTGGCAGACGCTATTACGCCAAAGACCCGTTACTTGATTCTCAATTCCCCCTGCAACCCAACCGGTTCAACGTATAGTAAAGATGAGCTGATTGCCTTGGGTGAGGTCCTGCTGAAAAATGAGCATGTTTTGGTAGTTGCAGACGACATCTATGAGCGTCTGATTTATGACGGTCTGACCTTCTATAATATTGCCCAGGTTGTACCAGCCCTGAAGGACCGTACCATTGTCGTCAACGGCGTTTCCAAGACCTATGCCATGACAGGCTGGCGTATCGGCTATGCCTGTGGTCCGAAGGAACTGATGGGTGCCATGACAAAAATGCAGTCACAGTCCACTTCCAATGCCACATCCATCGCCCAGAAGGCATCAGTAGAAGCACTGAACGGACCTCAAGATGCCGTTGCTGCCATGTGTGTTGAGTTCGAAAAGCGCCGTACCTATATTGTTGAGCGCCTCAACGCCATGCCGGGTGTCACCTGTTTTAAATCCAATGGCGCTTTCTACGTGTTCCCGAATTTCTCAGGCTGCTACGGTAAGAAGACCCCAAAGGGCAAGCTGATTGAAACATCCAGTGACTTTGCCGCCTACCTTTTGGAAGATGCCAACGTCGCACTGGTTCCTGGTGTCGCTTTCGGTGATGACCGCTATGCACGTCTCTCCTATGCCATTAGCATGGAAAACATAGCTAAAGGTATGGATCGCATTGAAAAAGCCATCAAGGATCTCGCCTAACCAAACCATGTCTCCCAGGCCTGCATATCACATGCGGGCCTGGGATGAGGTGTCCCATGATCACTAAAAACATGATCATCAACGATATAATCACCCGCTATCCACAAACGGTCGATGTCTTTGTCCGTCACGGCCTTGATTGCTATGAGTGTCAATTGGCTGAGGTCGAAACCCTCGAACATGGTGCCATTCACCACCAGCTTGATATTGAAGCCCTCCTGCAGGAACTTAATGAGAGCTGTCGCTAAACAAGCTTCCAATTGACATTTTTCATATATATGGATAGTATGGTTGAAAAAATCCTTAGAGGTTATTGATGGATTTCGACAAAACAATGCAGTTCAGCAATGAAGCTGAAATCCTTAAGGTTCTTGGACATCCCATCCGTCTCAAGATTGTTGCCGGACTCTGCAGTCACCAATGTAACGTTAAGCATATCTGGGAGTGTTTGTCCCTTCCCCAAGCAACCGTGTCACAGCATCTTGCGCTGCTCAAGAACAAAGGCATCATCGAAGGGAAACGTGATGGTGTTGAAGTACACTACTCTGTGATCAATCCCATGGCACGCCGTATCGTTTCAGCCCTGTTACACAGCAGCTAATCAGACCGAGGCCTCACCCCATAAAGTGACATAGCGGGCAGGAACCCCCTGCTCGCCACCGTACTTCTCCTTATAGATTTCAGCCATACAGCCGAATACGCGACGCCACCCAAGCCCTTTACCACCCATGGGCTGTGAGGTGTTGGCACCAATTTGTTTAATCGCCTGTAACAGTGGCAACACGTCAGGATACCACACCGTTTCTTGCGTCATGCTGACGGAACCGGTACGTAAACCTACCCGCTCGAATGCCATACGAATATCATCGGGGGTATGAAAGTGGTGCGTACCATCATGCGCTCCCATTACATCCAGCCCCTGTTGACGGCAAGCCAATCGCCAGCATTCTTGAATACCAGCCAAGGTTCCTGCACCAAAAAGAGAGAACACAAAACGCCCCCCGGGACGTAGCACCCGACGGACCTCTGCAAAGCAGGGAGCAAGATCATCAAGCCACTGAAACGTAGATGTGGAAACGACAAGATCAAAAAACTGGTCAGCAAACGGAAGATGTTCTGCATCACCGACCTGTAAAGACGCCTTTGTCTCCAAAGACTGCAGGGCCGTTTCTATCATGTTCGGTGCCAGGTCAAGACCATACAGTACGGGATGTTTTTCCAGCTGAGCGAGTAATTTCAACAGACGCCCCGTACCACACCCAATATCCAAGAGAGAGTGTGCATCTGCAAGATATGGTTGCAGATGCTCCACCATCGTTGTCGTGATGGCTCCCTGGACCGGGGTTAGGTCCTCATAATGCTTTGCACCACGATGAAAGGAGCGTGAGACACGTGTACGGTCAATCATACACACACCCTCCTTTGCAGAAAGGTCATGATGTCATGCTGAACGCTTTTCGGCTGCATCAAAAAAGGGAGATGCCCCGCCTGGTCATAAATCACCATCTGTACATCGGGTATGACTGCGGCCATGGCCTGCGCATTGGCAAGGGGACAGATGGCATCACAGGCACCGTGCAACAGCAGCACCGGTTGCCTCAGTTCTGGCAAGAGATGAAAAAGTGAACTGCATCCAAGTTGTTCAAGACCGGCCTGTAACACTATCCGACTCGGCACGGGAATCTGATGAAGGAGTGCCACCACACGGCGCCAAGCCTGTTCATGTTTTTGCTCTGCCTGGCTGAACAGCAGCCCTTGAAAACCTGCGATGGTTCTGTGGGGGCTTATGGCAAGCTTCGCCTGCATACCGTGTAGTTGTTTGACAGCGAGTCCATGGGGATACGCACAACTGGCAACAAACTGGGCTGTCGCCCCCACCAGTACCAGACTACGCACCAAAGCAGGGTTGCGATGTGCCAGTACCACAGCCAACTGGCTACCCATTGACCAACCGACAAGAGTGGCAGAGCACACTGCAAGGGCTGCGAGAGTGGCCTCAATATCAGCACAATGACCACTGATATCACGTCCAAGATCATCAGCAGATGCCTGATGGCCATAACCAGCAAGATCAAGGGCAATACATTGATACCATGGCGACAGTAACGCCAGTAACGGCTCCCAAACGGAGTGGTCCATTCCCCAGCCATGTATAAAAACCAGTGGCTGGCCTGTCCCGCAGACCTTATGTGGTAATACGACACCGTGCGTTAGCAAGGCAAAAGTCCCCGATACGCTTTGAGTAATGCTTGCGCACACCCTTCAATCTGCTCTTCCGTATGGTTTGCCATAACGGTTAACCGCAGGCGGCTGGTTCCCTGGGGGACCGTTGGTGGCCGGATGGCTTGTACAAAATACCCCTGCTGGAGTAGCTGCTGCGATAGCAGTAAAGCCTGGCCGGCCTCACCAACCATCACAGGTATAATCGGCGTAACCCCCTCAGCAAGTTCAAGACCGCCCTTGGTCAACAGATAACGCATCAAAGCACCATGCTCAGCAACCCGTCGCCGTAGCTGCTCCCCCTCTTCACTACGCACCACAGTAATTGCAGCCAATGAGGCAGCAAGTACAGCAGGTGGCAGGGCGGTGGAGAAGATGAATGAACGTGCTGTATTAATCAGATACTCACGGATAGCATGACTACAGGCAATATAGGCACCAGCACTACCCAGCGCTTTACCAAAGGTCCCCATATGGATGGTGACCTGCTCAGCGACCCCTTGCAGCGCAGCGGTTCCGCGACCATCTGGCCCAAGTACACCACCTCCATGGGCATCATCAATCATCAAGAGGGCATCATACTGTTTAGCAAGGAGACTAAGACGCCTTATATCAGCACAATCTCCATCCATACTGAACACACCGTCACTGATAATCAGGCGTAACCCCTCTTCAGGCGCCGTCTCGAGCTGCCGTTCAAGTGCATGGTAATCACCATGGTGATACCGCATCAAACGGGCACCTGAGGCAGTGGCACCATCAATGATACTGGCGTGGTTCAGACGGTCAGAAAAAACAACATCACCTTTTTGAGCTAAGGCCGTCACCACCCCCGTATTGGCAGCAAAACCGCTATTAAACACCAAAGCAGCTTCAGTCCCCTTCCACGCGGCGACCGACGCTTCCAACTTCTCAAAAAGCGGTAAATTCCCCGAAACAAGGCGTGAGGCTCCGCTACTGCAACCACAGGATTGAACAGCATCAGCTGATGCCGCTATAAGACGGGGGTGACTTGCCAGACCAAGGTAGTTATTAGAACAAAAAAGCACAGCCTGACGCCCATGCATCTGAACCGTCGGCTCCGTCGTTGACACTGACACCAAACAACGATAGCGGCCTGCATCATGAAGAGCAGCCATACGGCGCTGTATATGCTCAATCGGCTTCATCGTCAACCTTTCGTCAACCGAGAAGGTTGACAAACAGAATAGCAAAAACGGCGGTACAGACCGCCGCAGGCTCGTTATGCAGTATACTCGCTTTTGCCCATCTTCTGCAACTCCTCAACCACAAGCTTTACATCCTGGGCACGCCCCCGCTCACACACCAAAAGGGCATCACCCGTTTGTACGACAATCAGGTTCTGAACACCAATTAAGGCAACGGCGGCATCTCCCCCGGAAACAATACAGTCATGACTGTCTATGGCAACACAGACCGCAGCATGATCGATGTGATTACCCTGCTCATCTGCAGGAATAAGCTCAGGGATTGAAGACCAGCTGCCCATATCACTCCAGCCCACTGAGATGGGTATGACACGAACCTGGGCAGCCCGTTCCATAACGCCATGGTCAATGGAGCGGCTGACAAGCCCCTCATAACTGGCCTCCATAGCCAGGTGTAATAAAGACAAATCGTGTACCGGATATCCTGACACTACGCCAGCGAGCTCGGGCATCTGCGTATGCAGTTCCTGTAAAATTGCCCTGACCTGCCAGACAAACATACCACTATTCCAAACATAGTCGCCACTTTCCAGATAACTCATGGCGGTGGCACGGTCAGGCTTTTCCACAAATCGATCGACGGTAAGACTACCTGATATATCGGCTGTACCCGTGGCGCGAATATAACCATAACCGGTCTCGGGACAGGTTGGTACAATTCCCAGCGTTACGAGGCTCCCATCGCGGGCAACCTGTGCCGCAGCCAAGAGCGCCTGCTGCAAGCCATGGGCATCGCGAATATAGTGATCAGCAGGAAGCACGACCATGACAGCATCCGGGTTCCGATAAGTTATACGGGCAGCTGCAACAGCAATGGCAGCTGCAGTATTACGACCAACCGGCTCGGCAATATATTCCAAAAGGACCTGCTCTTTAAAAGGAGTAAGCTGCCTGATGGTTTCCTCAAGCTGTAGACGATGGGTAACGATGGTGATACTTGCTGGCTGTAGCGGTAAAATCCGCTCAATGGTTCGTACCAGCATACTGCTGCCACCAACCAGTGGTATGAGTTGTTTGGGGCGTGAGGTCCGTGATGCTGGCCAGAAACGCGTGCCCGACCCTCCAGCCATGACAACAATGTCAAGCGGTGCAACCTCGTTCACGGTTTACCCACACGCTGATAATCATCGTCAAAACGGATGATATCATCTTCTCCAAGATACTCGCCACTTTGCACTTCTATGATAACCAATGGTATTTTACCAGGGTTTTCAAGACGATGCTCTTCTCCTATGGGAATGAATGTAGACTCATTAATGTTCACCACAAACTGCTTTGTGCCACAGGTTACCAAGGCGGTTCCGGAAACAACAATCCAGTGTTCACTGCGGTGATGGTGCTTTTGCAACGAAAGACGTTGGCCAGGTATCACCTCAATGCGCTTGATCTTATAGCCACTATTCTCTTCAAGTACCGTGTAGGTCCCCCACGGGCGTTCACCACGTTCCAATTCACCCATGACAACACTCCTTTCAATCAGCTCGCATAGCGAGATAACGTTCGAGCGACTCCTGCCATGGCGGTGGAGTATAGCCGGTTGCCTCCGTAAGGGAGCTGGTATCAAGTACGGCATGGGCTGGACGACGCGCAGGCCTCTGTAAGTCAGCACTGGACTGTCTTGAAAGCGTGCAGGAGATAGTCGTTTGCCTCAGAATTTCCTCTGCAAAGCCATACCAACTCGTAGAGCCACCATTCACACAGTGGAACACCCCACGCTGGCCGGCATCAACCAAAGCCATAATCCCCTGACACAGATCAACAGTCCAGGTGGGCGTGCCGAACTGATCATCCACAACGGCAACGGTTCCCCGCTCCTTGGCCACCCTAATGATTGTCTCAACAAAGTTAGAACCGTGGTGACCATACAACCACTGGGTACGAATCACCAGATTGTCAGGATTTATATCGGTATTAAGCTCACCAGCCAGTTTTGACTCACCATAGATGTTAATCGGTCGCTGCAGGTCATCCGGCAGATAAGGAGTCTGTTTTTGACCATCAAAAACATAGTCAGTTGAAATATGAACCAGCTTAGCCTTCAAGCCGGCAGTAACCATAGCCAGATAGGCAACACCTTCTGCGTTCACCTGCAGGGCACGATCGACTTCCTGCTCACAGGCATCCACGTTGGTAAAGGCAGCGCAGTTTATGACAACGCTGGGAGCAAGAGGTGCTAATGCCTCTTGCACGGAGAATAGATCCGTTATGTCGATAGCCGGCAGATCAAGACCAACAGCACGATCCCCTAAAAGGGTCATCAGGTCCCGTCCCAGCATACCATGGGCGCCAATAACAACAATCATATCTGTTCCCCATACTGTTTGTGATAGTACTCCCGATAGGCGCCACTAGTTACACGTTCCACCCAATCTCGATGGGCAAGGTACCAGTCAACAGTCTCGCTGATACCCTGGTCAAAGGTGTATTGGGGCATCCAGTCCAGATCACGGGCAAGTTTACCAGCATCAATAGCATAACGCCGGTCGTGCCCCAGACGATCAGCAACGAAGGTAATCAGCATTCTACTCGCCCCCCGTGGTCGATCAAGACGCTGGTCCATCAAATCACAAATGGTAGAAACGATGGAAATATTGTCCCACTCATTATGACCTCCGATATTATAAACGGAACCTGGTGCTGCCGCAGTTAAAATCCTGATAATGGCATCAGCATGGTCCCGGACATGTAACCAGTCCCGCACATTACGTCCATCACCATAAACCGGCAACGGCTTTTCAGCTAGAATGTTTGAAATAATGAGGGGAATCAGCTTTTCTGGGAAGTGAAACGGTCCATAATTGTTGGAACAACGACTGGTGAGGGTTGGCATACCATAGGTTTCTTGGTACGCACGCACAAGGAGGTCTGCACCGGCCTTCGAGGCTGAGTAGGGAGAGTTGGGGGCAAGCGGCGTTTCCTCCGTAAAAAGCCCTTCCTCCCCTAAGGAACCGTACACCTCATCGGTTGAAATCTGATAGAAGCGAAAGGGGCGATCACCATTGGCAAGCCAATGCTGGCGACAGCATTCAAGGAGCACCTGAGTGCCAAGGACATTGGTCCGCACAAACAGTTCAGGGCCATGAATGGAGCGGTCGACATGGGACTCAGCAGCAAAATGTACGACCGCATCAATGGCATAGTCTTTTAGGATCTGTGCCACACACGCAGCATCGGCAATATCACCCAGCACAAAATGATAGTGCGGTAAGGCGGCGACATCCACCAAATTTTCGAGATTACCGGCATAGGTCAATACATCGAGATTCACCACGGTACAGGCCGGGTGTGTCTCCATGAAACGCCGAATGAAGTTTGAGCCAATAAAGCCGGCACCACCGGTTACCAGCAATGCTGTTGGGGTAAAGGTAGCCACTATCTATCCTCTCTCGATTGATTGGAGTGCACTGCGCATCAGGCCTTCTGGCGGCAAATGACCATGCCAAAGGCGATAGGCAAGCTCTCCCTGCCCGGCAAGCATACCAAGGCCATCACAACAAGCCAACCCACGTAATCTGGCAGAACAGATAAGCGGTGTTGGCTTGGGAGCATACACCATATCGTACACAATGGCATCCTTAGGCAATAAAGCCACGTCAACACCCGGCAAATCCTCACCATGCATGCCGAGTGAACTCCCCTGCAGAAAGAGATTTGTCTCCTTCATAACCTCGTTGAGACGGTCAAGATCTGTTATCAGCTGGAAGTCAACTTCAGGAAAATGTGGTGTGAGGGCATCCAGCACAACGGCGCCACGGGTCGCCGTTCGGTTGTAGAGCCGAACAGACCGGACACCATGACGGCATAACGCTTCCAGAGCACCACGAACCGCACCGCCGGCACCGTAAACCAAAACAGCATCTCCAGCTGGATCATGGGCAAGGTCAACGGCTAAGGAACGGACCAGACCATCACCGTCGGTATTATAGCCGACGTAACTATGCTCTTCTACCACAACCGTATTCACCGCACCGGCAATTGCCGCAACAGCATCAACATGGTCAAGAAGCGGCATAACAGCGCATTTATGGGGAATCGTGACGTTAAAGCCAGCGATACCGAGAGCCCGCATCCCACGGATAGCCTCAGGCAAAAGGTCTGGCGAAACCTCAAAGGGAACAAAAACAGCATCACGCCCGTCGGCTTCGAGTGCCAAATTTTGCATGACAGGCGAACGGGAATGGGTCACCGGATAGCCAATAATTCCATAAACGCGACTTGTTCCTTGAATGCTAGCTTTCATTAGAACTCCGTACTGTCAAGCAGTCGCTGCATGAGCGGCAAAGCCGCACGTTCACCACGATCACGCTCTACCTGAACAATTGCCTGACGTAACATATGGCGATGAATTGCAATGGCTGACCGGTCATCCTGCTCAAGGGCAAAACCATCCTTACGCATACGGGCGAGGGTATAGCGCTGCCATACCCAGACCGGATCGCTTGCAAGGCGAGGACCTTGTACGTAGTAGAGTATCCCAAAAGGGACAGCCTGGTCAAATCCGATTGACAGCATGGTTGAATAGTCGACAAAGACTGAACGATCAGCAGCAATATGCTGCATGAATGTTTGCAGCTGATGCGCCTCCCCCTGCCCTATCTCCATAGCATCGAAAGCAGCACTCAAACGGGGAATGTCCCGTTGATACCATGCAAAGCCTAGGTGGGGGATATGTACAATGTCGACATCTTCACGTAAACGCTCAACCCCTTGGAGGTACCAGAGCGGAAAAGCACCACTATCCCCCCAGGTGACAAGGACGGCACGCTGGGGAAGGGCCATGAGACTATTAACGGCATAGTCATGGGCTAGATAGTTACGGGACTGGTTTGAAACTTCGTATCCAGACCAGGCAGGAAGCGCAACAAACACCGCAGCACTACACCACCCTGCCAGGTGAGCAGCTTGTGTGGCTAACCGTTCAAAGTGTCCAGCCAGTTCTTCCACCAGCCGCAGGAGGCCAACAGCGATTACGACGGCACAGAGAAAATAAAGCGGTGTAAAGAAAGCTTTTGCATACTGAATACCTTGGCTGTCCGGATTGAAGTGCCCAAGGATCACCACAAGGTACATGATGGCACCGGCAAATACAAAAATGAACACCGGCCGTGCCTGCCGCAGCAAAACCAGACTGCCGATCAGTAAGAGTACGAGACCAACCCAGCCAAACTGTTCAAGAGGAGAAAAAGCGGCAAGCTGTTCCAGAAAGAGTGACATGCTACGCTCATGGGGTGTTTCAGGATACCCCTTACGCAACACATGCCATAAAAAACCATGCCACGAGCCTGGATCCCCCCAGTTTTGCCGGGTACCTGCCATGGCTCGTACCGGCAAATATGCCTGCACCAACATTCCAAAGCACAGGGCTGCACCAGACAGTAACCAATCCCGAACCCGTAGACACCTTTTCAGATCAGATACCATCACAAAGAGGATCATGCCGGGGATAAAGAGAACTATCAGCTGATGGGCTCCGGTACCAAGACCGGTTACAAAAGCGGCAACCAACCACCATGCCGGCCTATCGTTTCCTTTTGCACGTTCCTGATGCCACTGAACGAGGCATAAAAGGACGAGGCCCACCAACAAAGCGACCAAGGGATAGGGCTTGGCATGATTTGTCTGCATCCACAAACGTGGCGATGTCGCAAGAAGAAGCCCTGCGCTGAGTCCTGTTAAAGAAATGGCCCAGTGATCGGAAGGTAAATGAAAAAGCAGATTCCAACGTCGTTGCAGGGCACGGAGCAACCAAAGTACAACGACCGGCAGCAAAGCAGCACTGACCGCTGTCGCAAGATTGACCCGTAAGGCAAAGGAACCAAACGGTAGCCAAGTGAATGGCTTGGCAAAAAGAATAAAAAGTGGGTAACCCGGTGAGTGAGCAGAACCAAGATAGGCAATGGCCGTCATGAATTCACCGCTATCCTGCGTCGTAACCGAAGGAGCAAGAGTGGTGAGATAAAGCGCCATTGGCAGCAAAAACGCTGCGAGCGCCCAACGGTCAAACCAACGTTCTTTCATACTCTTTCACCCGTTGCCAACGAACGATAGAGTTGTAAAAGCCCGCCACCCTCCCCCCAAAGAAGTACCAGGCCAATGACGGTAATCGGCAGATAGCCACAGACATGCAGCAAAATAGCAAGTGATACGGCTGAGGAGGTGGTGACACCATAGGCCGCAAGACCGACCGTACAGGCAAGATGAAAGGTACCGATGGCCCCAGGTGCTGCCGGTACCATCACCGCGAAAACCAAAAGCACCATGATTAAAAGAGGAGCACCAAAAGGCAGCGTGAGTCCACTACCTGTTATGAGGAAATAAACCGGTAGTGTTGCTGTCAACCAAATCAGTCCGGAAAGAAACGCCACCATGATGGTACCGTAAAGTCCCCCTTGGGTGAAGCGGACCGCACCAGCAAACTGCAAGAGCATTTCAGCAACTTTGTCACCAAATCGAGTACAGCAGCTATGGGTAAGCTGCCGCACCAAGGCTGCACTTGAGCTCGGTTTATGACTGACCAGCGCTACAATGGCTATGATTATACCGTAGGCAACAAGCATTACCATCCCGGAGCGTACGAGGAGTGGTTCAAGATGGGTATAATGTGCCGGCAGTTCTACCACAAACAAGACCGTTAACAACATGACCAGAACCGACAGGCCATCCCACAAGCGGTCTGTTACCAAGGAGGCCAGCACCGTTGCAACCGAACTGCCATTGGTGCGGGCAAGAGCCCAGGCCCGTACAAGTTCTCCCAACCGAGCCGGCAGTAGAGTGTTAGCCATATAGCCCAGTATCGTGGCGCGTAGCAATGTAGCATAACAAACCGGCATACCAGGGGGAACCAGATAGCGCCAGCGTGCTGCTCGTAACCCATAGCTAAGTAATGTAACCAGTATGGCACCAAGCAGAGCCATCGGGGATACTGCAAGGAAAGCCGTTTTTAGTTCATGCCAAGAAACACGTGAGAAGATGGCATACAGCGCAAGAAAGCTTATAGCCGTGCCTGCAAGAATCAGGATTCGGTTGGTCGTTACTCGCCGCATACACCGGCACCATCCGATGCAGTAAGGATACGTCTGGTGGTCTCAACGTCGTGGCTGATTTGGGCCATTAAAGCCTCTGGGGTGGCGAAACTGCGCATATCCCGTAAACGGGCTACAAAGTCAATGCGGACCTGTTGACCATAGAGGTCTTCGTCGTGGTCAAGCAGAAAGACTTCTATGGAACGGTGACTCCCCTGGAAGGTTGGATTACTACCGATACTGCAGGCACCTTGAAAGCGACTACCATTGCGGGTCCGGACAAAGACCGCGTAGACTCCATCTCCTGGTGTTAATTCATTTTCAGGGGCAATATTTGCGGTGGGAAAGCCGAGTGAGCGCCCTATCTGGCGCCCAGGCACCACCTGACCACTCACCTGATGGTAACGGCCAAGAATATGTGACGCCTCTTCAATATGACCATTACTAACCAACTCACGAACCAGTGTACTACTGAAAACCAGTTCCCGTTCACCAACCTGGTCAATGGCGCTTACCGTAAAGCCGAGTTCTGCCCCCAGCTTTTGCAGAAGTTCATAGTCACCACGGCGGTCACGACCGAAGACGTAGTCATGGCCGATAATAAGATGGCAGGCCCCCAGTTTCTCCACCAGAACCGAGCGAACAAAGTCCTCGGCTGACTGACGGGCAAACTCCTTGGTAAAGGGAATAACCACCAGTAAATCGACCGCAAGCCGATTTATCAGTTCCTGTTTCTGGGTAAGTGTTGTTATCAGTTGAAAACGACGGTCCTCGGGACGAAGGACCCGAAGTGGGTGCGGGTCGAAGGTCACCACCACAGAGCGAGCATGCTGGGCGGCAGCAGCCTCCTTCAGTCTGCGAAAGAGCTCCTGGTGCCCGCGGTGCACCCCATCGAAGTTACCAATAGTAATGACCGAACGGGTCGCCGTGCTATCGCAGGTATCTGAGAGGACAACAGTCTGCATAGACTTTGATGTATCGCATAAAATATGAAGATAAACAACCCTGATTCCTTGACAAATCACGCTGTGGGAACAATAATCAAGTCGTAGTGTATACACTTTTTTTGTATCGGAGCCGGTCATGAGTATCAGCTGTGATTACCTGGTCATCGGAAGCGGCATCGCAGGTCTCACCTTCGCCCTCAAGACAGCAGCCCACGGGTCGGTGGCGATAATCACCAAGCGTGAGATTGACGAGTCAGCGACGCGATATGCCCAGGGGGGAATCGCCTCTGTTTTCTCCACTGAAGATTCCTTCGACGCCCACGTGCAAGATACCCTCGTCGCCGGTGCAGGTATCTGTCATGAAGATGTAGTCCGCATGGTGGTCGAGGAAGGGCCGCAAACCATTCGCGACCTGATTGACTGGGGAGTACGTTTCACCGAGACATCTCAAGGTGGAAGCTATGATCTGACCCGTGAAGGAGGCCATAGTGCACGTCGTATTCTGCATGCAGAGGATATTACTGGCCGTGAAATAGAGCGGGCCCTCGTAGAAGCCGTACGTAACAATCCCAACATTACGGTGTATGAACATCATATCGCCATTGACCTCATTACCCGGGCAAAGGTGAACAAAAACAATACAGAAGACAACTGCTGTCTCGGTGCCTACGTCCTCGACATTGAGCATAAGCGGGTTAAAACCTTCTCGGCTGGCATTACACTTCTTGCCAGTGGTGGTGCTGGTAAGGTTTACCTTTACACCTGTAATCCCGATGTCGCCTCCGGTGACGGCGTTGCTATGGCCTATCGTGCCGGCGCCACTATTGGCAACATGGAATTTATGCAGTTTCACCCCACAACACTTTATCATCCAACAGCTAAATCCTTCCTGATTTCTGAAGCGGTTCGCGGTGAAGGCGCTATTCTCCGGAGGCGTGATGGCACAGCCTTCATGGAAAAGTATCATCACCTAAAAGATCTGGCACCTCGCGATATTGTTGCACGGGCTATTGATAATGAGATGAAAACCTATGGTGATGACTGTGTCTATCTGGATATTACCCATGAGCCCGCCGATGTCGTAAAAAACCGCTTCCCGAACATCTATCAGACCTGTATGGAATATGGCTTAGATATGACCAAGGATTGGCTACCGGTCGTTCCTGCAGCCCACTATCTCTGTGGTGGTGTACAGGTCGATATGCACGGCCAGACTGATGTTAAGCGCCTTTACGCCATTGGCGAAGTGTCGTTTACCGGTCTGCACGGTGGTAACCGCCTTGCCAGCAACTCACTACTTGAAGCAGCGGTCTATGCCTCACGGGCATCAGTGCATGCTATTGGTGCGCTGAAAGAAATGCCAATGCCCGATTTTGTGACACCGGAGTGGGACTCAGGCACTGCAACGGACAGCGATGAAATGGTTGTGGTCTCTCAAAACTGGGATGAGATTAGACGCTTCATGTGGAATTACGTGGGGATTGTTCGGACAACAAAACGCCTTGAACGGGCCATGCGGCGTATCAAGCTGATTAAGTCTGAGATTGACGAATATTACTGGAATTTCATTGTAACCAGCGACCTGATAGAACTACGGAACCTAGCGGATGTTGCTGAGTTGATTGTCAGCTGTGCTCAAATGCGCAAGGAATCACGTGGACTGCATTATACCATTGACTACCCAGACCGTGATGAAAACCATAGCCGTGACACCATCATCCGGAAAAGGTTTTAGAGGGGGCCATGGGAGACATTCAAGAAATACGGAAACGGATTGACTTACTCGATGACGTTCTTCTACGTATTTTCAATGAGCGAGCACGCTTAGCGCTTGAGATAGGTCATCACAAGAAGCTATTGGATCTACCAGTCTATGATCCCTCCCGGGAAAAGCGTATTTTTGCTCGTATGAAAGAAGACAATCCAGGGCCACTCGATGATGGTGCGATTGTACGTCTTTTTGAACGGGTCATCGATGAATCACGTCGTTTAGAACGGATTATGACACAGAAAGAGGAGCAGGACGCATGCTGATCATCTCCAAAAAACATACCAACGAAGCTGACCTCGATGGCATCAAGGAATACCTGGTTAACCATGGATTCGATTTCCATCAGTCAACCGGAGCTGATCGCACCATCATTGGCGTCATTGGTGATGCCAAATCCCTTGATGAAGAGACCATTGCCAGTATGCCTGGTGTTCACCAGGTTGTTCGTATTAAGCCAGAAGACTAACCGTCTGCCACACCACAAACCAGCACCTAAGGACACCTATGGCACTCACCATCGACGCCCTCATTAAGCAGGCATGCCTGACCCACAGCGACAGTACAGCGTTACGTTATAAAATCCCCCATGGCTGGGGTGAAATGTCCTACGGTACCCTTTGGACTCTTTCTGACCGAATAGCTGCCGGCCTGATGAAACTTGGGTTTGCCTATGGTGACCATGCTGCCATCATGGCACCTTCATCCCCCAACTGGGTGGCAACCTATTTAGGTATTCTTAAAGCAGGTGGCGTGGTCGTACCCATTGACAAGGAGCTCAAACAAGGAGAGCTTCGTCACATTCTTTCTGATTGTGATGCCCGGATTGTCTTCACGGAGTCGGGCTACCTTGAAATACTGTTGGAGCTGGTGCATGAAATACCTGCCATCACAACATGTGTACTCCTTGATGAACCAACGGCGGCCCAAAATGGTCAGGAGCTGGCCACCACCATCAACCGCCTTGACGAAGAGTTTCAAACTCTGGTGAAAGAGCAGAAGCTTAGTAGTGAACAGGGGATTGTCATTGAAGGGCTCCTTACCAGATTGCAGCGTCTATCAGGAGCATCCCCACCCGCTTCAAGCAAGGGAAAAGTCAGAAACCCCTACGACTCGTATGAAACACTACGTGACCGGTGTATCTGCGAGGGAAAGCTTCTACGTCTTTTAGATTTTTGCCATGAAGCACCAGTGCCCTGTCATACACGGAGCCCCTTTGACACTGCTGTTATCCTCTACACATCAGGAACAACCGGCCGTTCTAAGGGAGCAATGCTCAGTCACGACAATATTGTCTCCAATATAAAGGCAGCCATCAGCCACTTTAATCTGACGGAAGCGATTTCTACCCTCTCCTTCCTACCGATAAATCACGTTTTTGAACAAGTATGCGGCGTTTTACTTCCCCTATCCCTTGGTGGTACGGTTACCTTCTGCGAGTCCTTGAAAAAAATCGGTGACAACCTAGCCGAAATTAAGCCTAACTTCTTTTTAGGGGTACCCGCAGTGTATCGTCTCTTTTTTGACCGCATCATGAAGTCAATCGGCGCGAAAAAACTCTCCACCATGTTATTCAATTTCTCCATGACACGTTCTATTGTCACCAGCAAAATCAAGCAAGCATTCGGATCGGGTACTATTTTTGTAAGTGGCGGTGCAGCACTGGACCCAAACATCGTAAACGGCATGAATCGCCTTGGCCTCATGATTTACCAAGGGTACGGCATTACCGAAACCTCCCCTATCATCAGCGCAGAACAACCGGGAGTGCGCCTTGCCGGAACAGTGGGTAAAGTACTAGACGGTGTGCAAATCCGTATCGACGACGCAAACAGCGACGGTGTTGGCGAGATTCTTGTCAAAGGGCCAAACGTCATGCAGGGATATTATAAGAATCCGTCAGCGACCTCTGAAGTCCTGCAAGACGGTTGGTATAGAACGGGCGATTTAGGTCGAGTTGAGCAGGATGGCATGTTAAGGATTTGTGGGCGCCTTAAGAACCTGATTGTGACACCCAACGGCAAAAATGTGTATCCAGAAGAGGTTGAGCAGGAAATCCTCAAAAGCTCATTCATTGCCGAGGTTATGGTCTATGGCCATTCAGTCGGCCCTGCTGCAGAAGAAGTACATGCGGTAATTTACCCATCCATGGAAGCCATTGAAGAGTACTGTGCTGAGGTCGGCAAAGAGAGTTGTACTGATAGCGAAATTGAACAGCTCCTTAAAAATGAAGTGCAAAGTGCCTGTAAGGAGCTGGCTGATTACAAAAAGGTAAAAAAATTTACTATTCGCAACGAGGAGTTCCCCAAAACAACAACCCGTAAAATTAAGCGCTACATTGTTGAGGCGAGTATTTCAACGAAGGAATAGCGGCTCATACATAACATCCCAACAAAAGAAGCCACCCTTTGAGGGGTGGCTTCTTTTTCTTATTGTTAATGAGTTATCAGAACTTAACGGTTACGTTTGCTGCTAACAGGTGGACATCACTTGAGTAGGTACCAGTTTGTATACTGTTTGCTACGGTACGGTCTTTAAACATAACGTACATGTATGCCAGGTCAAGTGCAACGTTGTTTTTATGGATACCGATACCGGAACTAAAGTTATGCCGATCGGAGTCAGGCAGTTCAGGACCAAGTGTGCTATCTGGTATTGGGCTTTTATCGAAAGCATAGCCAGCACGTACATCGAAATTAGGAGTAAGTGCATATTGGGCGCCGACCTTGTACGCCCAAACATCTTTCCAGTTTTTAGGGTCTGGTTTGTTATTTAGTGCTGTAATTGGTGAATTTGCAAAACTGAGTTCAAGCTTATCATATGAACTCCAACCTGTTCGCTCAGCATCCAGTTCAATAGTCAATTTATCTGAAGGCTTATAAGAAACACCAAAAGCCAATGCATCTGGTAGCTCTATTGATGTAGATGCTGAACTGTAGTGTGAAATACTGGCACTTGTCCAGTACCAATTAGCATCACCATCTATTTTCAACTTAATGGGGCTTCTGTAGTTAACGCCAACTTTAACCGTTGAGCATGGCTTCCAAAGGAGTCCCAAATTATAGCCAAAGTCTGTAGCTGTACCATCAGTTGATAGTGTTCCTATTTCAGAGAGAGCTCCATTTGTGGTTAAAGATCCATATGTGATTTTTTTCAGTGATACTTGGGCATAAGTCATATCAACGCCAGCAGCAACTGATAGTTGGTCATTAACCTTATAGGCAATAGTAGGCTGAAAATTAATCGGCTTAATTTCTATATTCTGTATAACTCGTCTAAAAATTGAGCCGTCATCCCAGGTTTTAGCAAGCGGATAAATTGAGTTTACTCCAAAACCTAAAGAAAATGATGTGCCTTCAATTGCATGAGTAAGATACATAGTTGGTACAATGAAAATATCACGCTTGGCTTTCTCTGCAGTAGTAGATGTCGCCACACTATTAGTCCCCACAAACTCTGTCTGGGGAACATTAATTATTAACGACCCCAAGCTCACCTGTGTCCCGGAAAGCTGGGTAATACCGGCTGGGTTATAGTACAGTGCAGATGGGTCATCCGCCTGTGCAGTAAAGGCATTGGCCATTGCCATTGCTTTAGCTCCCTGCTCATTTACCTTAAAACCAGCTGCCTGCGCGGAACCGGTTGCACCAAGCAAAGCAATGCCAAGACCTAGCGCCATGCCACATTTTGAGATACGCATCGTCACCATCCTTAAGAGGAATTTTACAACACAAACGGTTCTGCAAAATACTGTTATACCACCTCACAATTCAAGCAAAAAATGCACAACCAACCGTGGAATTGTGCAATACTTGCCCAGAGACAGCTCACCATCAAAGTCACGTTTTAAAATTGTTCGTAATAACAAGAGGTCAGCAGACGAACTTCCCGTTAAGAAATGAACAGAGGACAGCAAGAAAATGATTTCGTACGTCAGCTGAGCTTATAAAGCAGAGCCAGCACAATTTCAAAGGCAATTAATATGATAATAATCCATTCCAGACGCGCTGAACGCCGAGCATGGGACAGATCCGAGAACACCCCGGTGACATCAAGCAGTGTTTCAGTACGATGCTTCATGTCGTGATAACGACTCTGTAACTCAAACATACTGGAAAGACGCAGATAAAGACGCTCTGCATCCACATTGTCCCAGGTTATATCAGGTTTATCCAGAACCATAATTTGATCAATGGAGGTAAATTTAAAGCTCAGGACCGCAGCAGCAAGTTTTGCGAGCTTCTTATCAGGCAATTCTAAAAACCCTTGTCCTAAACGACCGACCAGACCACCGACATCACGAAAAACACGATCAACCTGCCCCTCAAGCCGCTCAAGCGCTACTGATTTGGCAAGGACATAGGAAACAATAGGAATCGTATACTCTGTTAAGGCCTTAACCGTAACCCCCTCATTGGCAACTTCCTCCTCAACCACAGCATCAATTTTTAGGCGATAGGTCTCACAGTTGGCGGCGGGGGGTACATCCACATCTCCCCCAAGTAAAGAGGCTAACCAGTTTAAAAACTGCTTCATGGTCTGCTCATCACAATTAACAAACACCACGCTACCAAAACTGTAGACACTTACAGAGCGCTCCGTCCTGGTATGGGGAGGCATACAACTTGCCGGATCAAGGACAAGCGGTTCATCTCTGCTGCCCTTTCTCATAAAGCCGCTGGTTCTCGCTACACGCGCTAAATCACAGGTGCCAGCAATTGTATAAGCTGAAAATGTATACATGTTCATCTCAGCAGGTCTCCCTTGAAGTCATCTGTATACTAAATCCAGCCTTGGGGTGGGTATCAAGCAGGTTATGATGGCAAACACCATTTCTTCCGTTTCGCTTCGCGTTATACATGGCGGCATCAGCCTCGTTAAAGAGGGTATTCATAAAAACTGATGTATCATGAACTTTTAAGATGTGGGGATTAAACACCACCACACCAATACTGATGGTGGTATGTATGGGATGCGCCTGGGTGGTGAGGTGTTGATCCATAGCGACAGCTTTACAAAGACGCTGTGCAACAAGCAATGCTTCGTCCGTATCCGTGTCTGGCAAAAGCACCAAAAACTCTTCACCACCATAGCGACCAACCGTATCTATTTTTCGAAGGGTTCCTTTGATGTTTTGCACGACACCACGTAAAACTTCATCACCAACGTGATGGCCATGCGCATCATTAATTGCTTTAAAAAAATCCAGATCGATTTCCATAACCGCTAATGGCTGTCCAAAGCGACATGCCCGCTCAATCTCAATTAATGCCCTACTCTCTGTTTCAAGGCGACTCAATGCACCGGTCAAGCAATCATAACGGGCTACACGCTCAAGAAAAAGATTCTTTCCTTCAAGGTCCTCTACTAAACGACGAATCGATAATATAGCCACAACCAACAAAGAAGATGCAGTGGGATAGAAAAACGCATCGAAGAAATTAAAGCTCCCACTGCCATATAATGCATAGAGCGGCTGCACTGTATGACCGAGGAACAGTAAGCAACCAATAGTAAAAGCACCCCATATGACGCGATGTTTACCATTAAGCAGCGATATAAAAGACATAAAAGCCGCAAAAACTAGCACAAAAATGCCTAGATAATATAGGAAGAGTATGAAAATTTTCATGGCCTAGATAAATCGCTCTGAAAGGCTATGCAACACATAGTTCTTAGCTTTGGGAAAATGATACCCTTTTTCTCGAAAAAGCTTGAGACAGGCTGAAACAACAGTACTATCATAGCGTTTCCCCTGATCTTTTTCCAGAGACTCTAATGATTCATCCAGTGTCAAAGGCATGCGATACGGACGTTCACCAATCATAGCTTCTACCGTATCAGCAACAGCAAGTATGCGCCCCTCCAGGCAAAGGGCATCGCCTCGAAGGCCATGGGGATAACCACTACCATCTAAGCGCTCATGGTGCTGCAAGACAAATAAATCAATAGTCCACGGAAACGTCAGCGGCTGGAGAATTGCATAGCCTGCTTCAACATGACTTTTCAACAAATCCGCCTCAGGTTGACTTAGGGGGGTCGACTTAACAAGCAAGTCTGATGGTACAGCAATTTTACCGATATCATGGAGCATAGCCGCCACATGAATACCGGTCTTTGTCTCATCAGACAGTCCCATTTCTGTGGCAATAGCAACGGCTAGGTCAGCCACCCGACTCTGGTGACCCGCGGTATAAGGGTCTCGTGCTTCGATGACATTTGAGAGAACCCCAATTGTCTCGAACAAATGTTTAATAACCTGTTGTTGTGCTCTCTCAAGGGAGCGTTCCATTTGACGCTGTAGCGTGACATCATACAAGTTGCATAATACTCGCTCGAAACCATCTTCGTGAAAGCGTATACAGCTTAATTCAACATCGAGATAGGCAGCGGTATGGGTGTGTAGGGTTAAATTGTTGATGGTGTGGGAGTGGGAACTTTGCATAATTTCCTGCATACAAGCCATCTGCTCGGCAGGAGCCAGATAGGGGCACTGCCAAAAGTTCGTCCCCACAATCGCATCTAAGGTCGTTCCCGCCACCGCTAAAAAGGATGGCGTCGCATTAACTATGCGTCCGGATGGATAATCAATAACAACCAGATAGTTCCGTGTTGATTCGAAAATCAGACGATAATGTGCCTCTGAACGCTTTAGTGCCGCAGTATCTCCACTCATGACTATACTTTCTGTGACACAGCTGTTTTGCAGGTGCCACCCCACAAGTACCATTAGAAGGGAACAACTAACTCTCCCGATGCGTAGCGATAGCTATAATCTGGTCCTTGATAGCCCGCGGACTGATTATAGCCTATTCTTGCCTGCAAGAATACTTTATGAACAGAGGGGCTGGTCACGCCCCCCTCAATCAGTTTCGTTGCAGTTGATGGATCGCTATTGACCCATTGCCGCCCAAGTCCTGCGGTACCGGTCATCAACCAGCCATCATATCGATGGCGTATTCCCAAAAGAACCATCCCTTCTCGATAACGATCAGGATTAAAGTACGTTGTCGCTTCAGCAGTATCCGTATCGTGGTACTGGCGATAGCGAAGCTGTAGCGTCACACCGTAATCCGGGATCACATCATAGACACCACGCAACTTAATGAAGGGGCGCTTGTTCCCATCGGAAAAACTCTGAACACCTCCCATGAGCACACCACTGATACGTTCAGTAAACTGCTGTTCAAGATCGGCACCGGCCATCGTATAGTGCGTCCCCTGCATTAATCCTTGCAGGGTCTCGACCCGGTCACGATTCAGCATCAGTTCTGCACGGGTATGGGAGGCAATCCTAAAGCCCCACTGGCTATCAGTCGTGACAAGTTGATGCCCTTCCTGATTATTAAGTCCCAGGTTAATACTGTAGCCGAGAGCTGTTTTGGGATCGATGTTTTTCGTTACTAACCCCAGCTGATTCCCATCGGAGCTCCAGCCGTTTTGGGAGAAGTGCCCAAACTGATAGGTAAAGCCGGCGTAATGATAGGCAGTATCATACCAAGGAAACAGACCACCGGAAATCTTGGTGGTGTGAAAACCGTCTGAATCGCTTGCATACAACACCTGCGGTAGCTGAACACCATTGGTTGTCGTGTTCTGTGGTATCAACAGCCGGTGGATATCACTTACCAGTTCCGTAGCACGAGCAGTCATCGGTAGCGTTATACTTGCAACGATAATGAGTAGGATGCGTTTCACTTTGTCCCCCAACTCTTTTTAAGGTTCAGCAACTCACTGAGGTAGCCCCATACACAGGCAGGTTGCAGTATAATCCCATATACTAGTATATACAGTATCATACCTCCCCGGTTCTGGCGTACCACCAGGTGCTCTCCCTCAAACATCCGCTTCCCGGCATTGTACATGACACGGTTGAGAAGCATGCTTGGTGGTATCAGTGCCAAGGTCATCGGGCCGACAATCCATAATCGACCAAACAGAGCCAGAACCACACCCGGCAGGAACCCAAAGGTATAGGCCAGGTCCATCAAGGGGAAGAGCAGATTCCACCAGATATACAATACGGTCAGCCGTGGTTTTACCAACAACCCCGGGTTGGCCTTAAACGCCTCTATCAAACCCCGTGACCAGCGCTGACGTTGACGCACAAACTGCCGAAGGGTCGCAGGAGCCGTTGTAAAACAACAGGCGTTTTCAGCATGACCAACCCGATGGCCAGCCAGTAGAAGCTTCCAGGTCAGAACAATATCCTCACCAACCGTATCCGGCCAACCACCGACTGAACGTAGTGTGGCTGCATCGTAGAGCGAGAAAGCACCCTGAGCCACCAGTGTCCCTTGATAAAGTGACTGTATCCGCTTAATAGCACCAATTCCCAGAAAGTAGTCCCACTCCTGTGCTTTCGTTATCCAGGTTTCCCGGGAGTTTCTGATCAAGATGGTTCCCGCAACAGCTCTGGTTGTCGGCGGGTCGGACAGATAGCGTGCAACAATATTTCGTATCCCATCACGTTTAACCCATGAGTCGGCATCAACACTGATTACTAACTCAGTTTCACAAAGCTCCAGTCCCTGGTTGAGCGCATGTGACTTGCCACCATTGACCGGGATATTCAGGAGTCGAATCTGGGGATATTCTTTTTGGAGGATGCTGATATTTGACAGCGTGTCATCGCTGGAACCGTCATTAATTGCGATGACTGTAATATTGCCATCATACTCCTGGTTCATGAGACTAACGAGCGTATCCCGAATCCCCTCCCCTTCGTTATAGGCAGGAACCAGGACCGTTACATCAGGAAAATGACTCACTGTTTTTGCTAGTGGCCTGCGGTCTAGCAGGAGTGAACTTACAACGAATGAGTTAATGAAACCGGGGGCAATGGCAATAAAACTAATGAAGAAGAATGCAAGGGGTAGACCGGTATGGGTAGCCAGATCATACAGCCATGGTACCGAGAGCCAAATGGAAATACCAGCCCAACTCGAGGCAAATAAAAGTGCTAAACCATATTTGTATCGGACTTGCAGGTAGTGGGCCATGAGAGCCTCCGTATGCAACCGTACTGATGTTTCATTAAGCCCACATCTACGGAAACTTGTCAACGGGAGTTTGTCTAAGTGTAGCTAGCTTATAATCTGTCCGGTTTATCGCATTCCCCACAGAGGTGTGTTAAATGAATCGAACACAATGGTTAGAGGAGACCAAACAGAAGCGTTTTGAAGAAGCTTATTGTTGCTGGTGTGAGCAACGTCTGAGTCAAGAGGAGGTTATGGCGCTTATAGATCTTTACACCAATCATCACCTGGGTTGAAGCGCCAGTCACTTTCACGGCTGGCATCTAAAACAAGGAGGCTTTCGCAGCGACATGTAAGATGCAGGATACAATCATTGATACCATTCTATTGCAGCGCAACAAAAAAAGAGCACACAGTATATCACTGCAAGACCCTGTTTTGATTGGCGCGCCCGACAGGATTCGAACCTGTGACCCACGGCTTAGAAGGCCGTTGCTCTATCCAGCTGAGCTACGGGCGCGTAACTAAGTATTATACAGGAGGTATAAGTCTAAAACAAGAGGGTCTTAGGAAAGACGGGCTTTAAAATCAGAATAACCAAAGTGGCGTACAACCTCTAACGTCCCGTCATTCGGCTCATAGATACAGAGCGCAGGATGCTGAATACCATTGAAGGTAGTCGTTTTTACCATAGTGTAGTGTGACATATCCTCAAAAACGAGCCGTTGGCCAACCGTCAGGGGTTGACAGAAAGACCAATCTCCAATCACATCTCCCGCCAGGCAAGAGGGACCTGCTAACCGGTATGTATGTGGGTGCACACCAGGAAAATCACCATTGGTAACTTCTGGCCGGTATGGCATCTCTAGAACATCGGGCATATGGCATGTCGCTGAAACGTCCAAAATAGCAATATCCATGGCATTATGAACAATATCAAGAACCTCGGAAACCAAAACACCGGTTCCGATAATAACCGCTTCCCCCGGTTCCAGGTAGACATCAACTCCATACGTGGTGCGTAACCTTTTGATTAACCTAATCAGGCCTTCGATGTCATATCCCTCTCGGGTTATATGATGCCCCCCTCCCAGGTTAAGCCACCGCATACCATGCAGGTACTCTCCAAACTGTTTCTCGACAGCAGCAACCGTGCGCTCTAACGGTTCAAGCATCTGCTCACAAAGGGTATGAAAATGTAAACCCTCCACCCCCTCTAAGGAGCGACCGTGAAAAGCATCGAGTGTAATACCGAGCCGTGAACAGGGTGCACAGGGGTCATACAGTGCCGTATGCCCTTCTGAATGCTGCGGATTGATTCGTAACCCCACAGAAACATGGGGTTGATGATGCTGCCACAGCGGCCGGAAACGCTCCAACTGTTCAAAGGAGTTAAAGACCATATGATCAGAGAGTGACAGCAACTCACGAACATCGTCTTCTTTAAAAGCAGCAGCAAAGCTATGCACCTCTTTGCCAAATTCTTCACGGCCAAGCCGTGCCTCCCAGGGAGAGCTGGCACAGACACCTGAAAGCGTCTCACGGATGAGTGGAAACGTCTTCCACATGGCAAAAGCTTTTAAGGCCATTAAGACCGTGGCACCACTTTCTTCTTGCACACGCCCCAGAAGAGCAAGGTTGTGGCGCAACCGGCCTAAATCCACCACATAACTGGGTGAAGGGGCTTTATTGGCAATAGCATCTATGTTGATGCCAGGCATTGACATGCTAAAGTTCCGGCCACGATCCGTTATCAACGATAACGGTCGGTAACCCCATTGGTGCGAGCTCCTGCAAAAATGGCTCTGGATCGAACTGTTCCATATTGTAGACACCGCTACCGCTCCACAGCCCTTTCAGCATCATTATAGCGCCAACAACGGCAGGAACACCGGTCGTATAGCTAATGGCCTGGGATTGAACTTCGCGATAACAGGCTTCATGGTCACAGATATTGTAGAGATAAACCTGACGGCGAACCCCATCTTTACTACCACGGGCAATGACCCCAATACAGGTCTTCCCTTTCGTCAGGGGGCCCAGTGAGCCGGGATCCGGCAACAGTGCTTTTAAAAATTGGATCGGCACGACTTTGGTCCCATTATAATCGACTTCATCAATACGGGTCATACCGACATTTTGTAGGACCTCAAGATGCTTAAGGTAGTTGTCCGAGAAGGTCATCCAGAACTGGGCCTTCTTAATACTGGGGATGTGCTTAACCAATGACTCCATTTCCTCATGGTAGAGCCGATAAACGTTCATCGGCCCTATCCCCTCTGGGAAGTCAAAGCTCCGTTTCGTGGAAAGAGCGTCACTTTCAACCCAGTCACCATGCTCCCAGTGACGACAGGTGGCAGTAACTTCACGAATATTAATTTCAGGGTTAAAGTTCGTGGCGAAGGGTTGCCCATGATTACCGGCATTGGCATCGATAATGTCAATCTGCTCCACAACATCCAAATACTTTTTAGCAGCCATTGCCGTATAGACATTCGTAACCCCTGGATCAAAACCAGAACCTAACAATGCCATCAAGCCGGCCTTTTTGAAGCGCTCCTGATACGCCCACTGCCAGGAATACTCGAATTTAGCCGTGTCCAGCGGCTCATAATTAGCGGTATCCAAATAATTAACACCGGTTTCCAGGCAGGCATCCATGATATGCAGGTCCTGATACGGCAAGGCAACATTGATAACCAGTTTCGGCTGTACTTTTTTGATTAAAGCCACCAATTCAGGGACATTATCGGCATCAACCTGAGCTGTTGCGATAGCACCGTTGATTTGTGCTGCTATGGCATCACACTTGGCCTTGGTCCGGGAAGCCAGGGTGATAGAGCTGAAGATATCACGGCGCTGGGCGCACTTATGGGTTACAACTTGGCCGACACCTCCGGCACCGATAATCAGCACTGCACTCATCGTCTTTCCTCCTTGTGATGGTCCCCATGGACCACAGCACGGTCAGATTATTCGCCGAGGTAGGTATACCCCAGCAGGGTTTTATCCAACAACTCAATGAAGTGGCTGCTCTCCTCAATGGAGACTTTACGTCCCGCTACCTGCTTTTCAAGATTATTACGAACATGCTTTAGAATTTCAGGCCCTTTGTACTGAACATATTTGAGGGTCTCCCACGTCGCGTCACCATTAATAACCGTATCAATCTGATAGCCGGTCTTTTTATTAAAAGTGATATGAACCGCATTGGTATCACCGAAAAGGTTGTGTAAATCTCCGAGGATCTCCTGATATGCACCAATCAGGAAAAAACCAATGTAGTAATCCTCACCTTTTTTAATTTTATGCAACGGCAGGAACTTACTTCGTCCATTTTCCCCGACGAAACTGGTGATTTCACCATCTGAATCACAGGTAATATCAGCAATGGACGCCATGACCTCAGGACGCTGTCCCAGTCGCTGTAACGGCATAATCGGGAAGAGCTGATCAATGGCCCAGGAGTCGGGAATCGACTGAAACAGTGAAAAGTTAGCAAAATAGGTCTGGCGCAAGGACAGCTGGAAGTTCTGCAGTTCTTCAGGGATAGGTTTTATCTTTTCAACGATGCTGTTGATTTTCCGTAGAATCTTCGAGTAGAGCCACTCTGCGATGGCACGATCTTGCAGGGTCAGGTACCCAAGATTAAAGAGACTGACCGCCTCGTTGATCAGCTGCAGCGTATCATGATAGTCTTCACGCAGGGAATAACGATCAATACTGCGATAGATGTCCAACAGTTTCTTAACCGTCGGAGCAGGTTTTTCCATATCCTCAAGAAGGTCTTCATAGTCAGGCATGAGACTTTGGGTGTTCGTGTCCAAAACGTTGGTCACCAAAACAGAATAGTGGGCAGCCGTTGCACGACCTGACTCGGAGATGATGTTGGGACAATCAACACCGGCTTCGTCGCAGATATTCTTTACCTGATAAATTACATCGTTGGCATACTCTTCGACGGTGTAATTCACACTGGAGAAATAACTGGATTTGGAACCGTCATAATCAACACCAAGGCCGCCGCCGATATCGAGATACTGAATATCTAACCCAAGCTTACGTAGTTCACTATAGATACGGGTTGCTTCAATAAGCGAGCTTTTGATTTTATCAATCTTTGTAATCTGACTACCGATATGGGAGTGCAAAAGCGTAACGCACGCAAGCATATCCTCTGCTTCCAGCATCTGGATGGCGGCCATGATCTCAGACATCCTCAAGCCGAACTTGGCATCCTCACCACCGGATGTTGCCCATTTGCCAGTACCCTTCGAAGAGAGCTTTACCCTGATGCCGAGCTTAGGCATAATGCCCGTTTTTTTCGCCAGCGCAATAATCTTCTCAAGTTCGAAAAGCTTCTCCACGACGATGGTGATATCGTAGCCGACCTTAGTGGCGTAGAGCACTGTTTCAATATACTCTGCATCTTTATAGCCATTACAGATAATCGGCAGATTCTGCCCGGTCGAAATAGCAATCCCCGCAACCAGTTCAGGCTTTGAACCGACCTCAAGGCCGATATTATGCCGTTTACCGAAGTTGGCAATGGCCTCAACCACCTGACGCTGCTGATTAACTTTTATGGGATAAAACGTCTGATATTTTGCAGGATAGTCATTCTCGGCAATGGCATTACGGAATACCCGGTTAATGGAAGCTATGCGTCCCTGGAGCACATCCATGAAGCGCAACAGGATTGGTGGCTTAATCTTGCGTTTAATCAGATCGTCCACCAGCGCCCTGAGGTCAATGGAGTTTTTAGAGTTGGAGGAAGGATGTACACAGACATTCCCTTTTTTATTCACCGAGAACAGGTCTGCTCCCCAGTTATCGAGGTTATATATCTTTGCAGACTCGTTAATACTCCAACGCTCCATAGGCCCTCTCCTTGTGGCTCTGTACGGTATGAATAGTCGTACGGGGCTGCATTATGCGGTCAGCACCGACCGCGGTCAATAAAAAAGGGGACGGAGCGCCGCTCCGTCCCCATGATGTAACAGAGTCGTAACCCTTAGTCCTCAGACGTGGGTTCCAGTGTCTGCCCAAGGGCAGCTTTTCGGGATAGTTTTATCTTGCCCTGTTTGTCGACACCAATACACTTAACCAGGACCTTATCACCCTCAGCCAGAATATCTGAAACATTCTTTACACGGCTTTCGTCCAGTTCAGAGATATGAACAAGACCATCGGTGTTGGGAAGGATTTCTACGAAGGCACCGAATTCCATGATCTTCTTAACGGTACCCATATAGAGTTTACCTTCTTCGGCCTCATCGGTCAGGCCTCGGATCATCTGGATAGCAGCATCACAGGCAGCCTTGTCGCTGCTGGCAATGTTGATTTTACCGGTATCCTCAATATCAATCGACACACCCGTTGTCTCGGTAATGCTCCGGATAGTCTTACCACCGGAACCGATAACGTCGCGGATACGGTCAGGCTTGATGAAGATGGTGGTAATACGTGGTGCATAGGCTGACATCTCTGTACGGGGCTCAGCCAGACAGGCAGCCATTTTACCGAGAATATAGAGACGTCCTTCTTTGGCCTGCTTGAGAGCCTGCGCCATAATCTCCTTGCTGACGCCACCAATTTTGATGTCCATCTGCAATGCAGTCACACCGTCAGCAGAACCGGCAACCTTAAAGTCCATGTCGCCCAAGTGGTCTTCATCACCAAGAATATCCGTCAGGACGGCAACCTTATCGCCTTCTTTAATAAGACCCATGGCAATACCGGCAACCGGTGCCTTAACGGGGACCCCAGCATCCATCAAGGAAAGGCAACCACCACAAACGGAAGCCATGGAGGAGGAGCCGTTACTTTCGAGGGTTTCGCAGACAATACGGATGGTATACGGGAAGCTGTCATGGTCCGGCAGAACGGCAGCAATAGCACGCTCAGCCAACATACCGTGGCCAATCTCACGACGACCTGGTCCAAGACGGAAACTCGTCTCGCCAACGGAAAATGGCGGGAAGTTGTAGTGTAACAGAAAGCGTTTTCTGGACTCTTTGAAGAGGTTGTCAATCCGCTGCTCATCCTGGGAAGTACCCAGTGTAGTGGTTGCCAGAACCTGGGTCTCACCACGGGTAAAGAGGGTTGAGCCATGGGTCCGGGGCAGAAGACCTGCTTCAATTACAATCGGACGGATAGTTGTCGTATCACGGCCGTCGATACGGATGCCGGTTTCTAGAACGTCATTACGCATACGCTCATATTCAAAATCGCCAAGGAACTGTTTGATTTGCTTCTCACGCCCTTCGAATTCAGGGGCTAGAGCTTCAAGAACACTACTCTTGATGGCAGCAACTTCTGCATAACGCTCCTGCTTGGACTTGATCTTGAAAGCTTGGGCAATACGGTCGTAACTCAGTGCATGAACACGGGCTTTTAGCTCTTCGTCCACCACGATTTCAGGTACGGCACGCTTTGCAACACCAGCTTTCTTCTGCAGTTCATCCTGGGCATCCAGGATACCCTGAACAGCGTCCTTAGCAAAGAAGACCGCCTCCAGCATATCTTCTTCGGATACGAACTTTGCCTCACCTTCAACCATGAAGATGGCGTCACGGCCAGCAGCCACGACAATCTCCATATCACTCTCTTCCAGTTGAGCCACCGTGGGGTTTGCTATCAGAACACCATTAACACGGCCAACCTTAACACCGGCAATCGGCCCGAAGAATGGAATATCAGAAATCCCAAGCGCTGCAGAAGCGCCAATCATTGATAAAATTGCCGGATCATGATCTTCCTCAGCCGACAAGACGGTGGCAATAATCTGGGTATCGTTGAGGAAGTTCTCAGGAAATAAGGGACGAATAGGTCGGTCGATCAGTCGGCTGTTCAATGTTTCAGCATCAGCGGGACGCGCCTCACGCTTAAAAAAACCACCCGGAATTTTACCGCCGGCATAGGCTTTCTCAGTATAGTTTACCGTCAGCGGGAAGAAGTCCTGTCCTTCTTTCGCTTCTTTTGCCGCAACAGCCGTTACCAGAACAACTGTATCACCACTACGTACCACGACAGCACCGTTGGCCTGTTTCGCCATTTTACCGGTGGAGATATTGACGGTCATACCGCCAACGGTCGCCTCAACCCATTGCTCATTGAATGTCATATACACTCCTCTTTCATAATCTGGGCTGGGGCCGTCGAAAGAGCCTTCTTGCCTATGGCAAGAAAGACCTGTCCACGCCCCCAACACGGTTGTTAAATGACAAAAGGGCTCTAAGGCCCTTTTGTCGTCTTATCTACGTTAGCACAGCATCTCTCGAAGGGAGACCTGCCGGTCGCTTAGCGGCGGATACCCAGCTCTGCGATGACCGTCTTGTAACGGTCGAGATCGCGGGACTTCAGGTAATCCAGCATACGGCGACGCTGACCGACTAGCTTCAGCAGGCCACGGCGGCTGTGGTGGTCTTTCTTGTGGACCTTGAAATGCTCGGTCAGATATACGATACGAGCGGTTAAAATAGCAATTTGAACTTCCGGGGAACCGGTGTCACCCTCATGTTTCTTAAAAGTGTTAATAATTTCCTGCTTTTGTTCAGTAGCCAGCACCTGTGGTTCCTCCTAAACTGCTTTGGTCTTGTATTTTCGATACGGAGTATCAATCAAAGGGTAGTATCTTTACCATAGAAAAACCAGTATGTAAAGAACTTTAAGCCGTTTTATTCATGTTGAAGCCGCGGGCTATTCGACACATCCCTTGTCCGTCACCAGAAGCAACAGCAATGATACGCCCCTGCTCCAATAGGCATGCATTCCCAGCCGGTAATGCCTGTGCAAGCTCACGGGGAATAACACCAGCACGCACCCGCTGCACAAAGGATGCTTGCATTTCAACCTGTGGTAAGTGCCAAAGCGTCGCTTCCAGTGGCACCAGTATATCCTCTGCAGCTCCAGATTCCAGACGTTTTGCCACCTCTTCTAAAGTCAAGGCATCTTCAATCTGA
This sequence comes from uncultured Geobacteraceae bacterium, assembly GCA_964456065.1. Lineage (GTDB taxonomy): Bacteria > Desulfobacterota > Desulfuromonadia > Geobacterales > Pseudopelobacteraceae > Trichlorobacter. Next base: position 44,216 of record CAYVYW010000005.1, on the reverse strand, counting down.
AAAGGACCACTAGCAAGACGCCGCAAGGCAGTCAGGCAGGCCCCGCAGCCAAGGGCAAGACCTATGTCATGGGCAAGGCTTCGTACGTAAGTCCCTCGGGAGCAGACCACATCAAGAACAACCTTTGGGAAGTCACACTGAATAAGTTCCAGGGCATGGATGGTTATTTCTCGGCCTGCCCGCTCTACTTCTATCCCTTTACGAGCCAGCCTATACAGGGGGGTACCATCTTTCTTGATGGCAGAGTACATGGGGGGAATCTGTAACTGCTCACCACGAAACTGGTCGAGCACCTTGAGCAGAGCCTGCTCGTTAACACCATGACAATCTAACTCGTTAGTCGTTACACCGGTGTGGTCATAACTGTCAGTTTGACGCCCCAAGAGCAGCTCAGCCTGGTAGCGCTTCATCCCCTCATCGAGAAACTGAATACCTTTCGTTGCCTCACCAAGTGCCACCGGCAAAACGCCACTTGCAAAGGGATCAAGCGTACCGGTGTGTCCAACCTTCCGAGTACCAAACAGGCGACGTACCCGTCCCACAACATCATGGGAACTCAGTCCAATCGGTTTATCAACTACCAGAAAGCCGTCTACCACGATGCCGCTTCAACCGCCTGGTAAACCAAAGCCTTGACTTCTTCAAGCGTCCCTTTAACGTTTCCACCTGCCGCATTATGATGACCACCGCCACCAAAGGATTGTGCTAGGCTAGCGACATTCACCAACCCCTTGGAACGGAATCCAACTTTATAGGTTTCCTCGTCAATCTGGCGGAAGAAAATTGCCACTTCAACACCTGCCACAGAACGGGGATAATTCACAAAACCATCCGTCAACTCGGCATTGGCCCCGGTATGGGCATACATGTCAAGGGTCACCGTTAAGGAACCAACCGTACCATCTTTCATAAATTCGAGGGTTTGTAGAGCTTGCGCCAAGAGCAGAAGACGCTTTTGTGGCTGGCTTTCATAGAGCTTTTCCGTCACCGTCCAGGCATTCAGCCCCCCCTGCTCCAGCAAGGTTCCAGCCACAGAAAACGCCTCATAATTAGCATTAGAATAATGGAAAGAACCGGTATCGGTAATAATCGCCACATACAGACACAGGGCCGTTGCATAGTCGGCATCCAGACCATAGTGTTCAAGTATGCGCCAGACCAACAGCCCGGTGGCCGCCGCCCCTGGGTCGATCAGGTTAATAGTACCGAATGATTCGCAGGTAGCATGGTGGTCTAGATTGATGACGGTTTGGATAGTACTGCAGGCGGCAAAATGACTGCCTGCCCGTTTTTTACTGCCGACGTCCAGCACAAAGGCCAGATCGTAGTCTTGGTGGGGAATATGTGACAGTACGGACTCAGCACCGGGCAAAAAGCGATACAGCTCAGGAACGGGGTCAGCCAGGTGGACTACCACCTGTTTACCTATTCTCCTTAAAAATGCAGCCAACCCCAGGGAAGAGCCGACAGCGTCACCATCGGGACCTTCATGACTGGTAATGAGAACGGTGTGACTGTCTTTAATTAACGCGACAATCCGGTCAAGCTCATTCGTCATGGGGCGTAGCAACCTCCTTCAAAAGGGAGTCAATACGTTCACCATAGTCACGGGATTCATCATACTGAAAAATAATATCAGGGGTATAGCGCATGGCGAGCACTTTTCCCAGCTCCCGTCGTATAAAGGGCGTTGCGCTTTTTAATCCGGCAGCCGTATCTTTGCGGGCAGCCTGATCACCAATGACGGTATAATAGATTCTGGCCAAGTGTAGATCGACCGTGACTTCAACACCGGTCACCGTCACGAAGCCAATGCGGGGGTCGTTTAATCCCCGCATCAGGATCGTTGATACACAGGTATGGATGGTCTCTTGTACCTTATCGGAACGTCTGGCCATGGGGTTCCCCTAGAGTTTTGCGGCGACCTTCTCCATCTCGAAGGCCTCGATGATGTCGCCAGTCTTGATATCGTTATAGTTTTCGAGGTTCATACCGCACTCATACCCTGTTGCCACTTCCTTTACATCATCCTTAAAGCGGCGTAGGCTGTCCAGCTTCCCTTCGTAGACCACAACATTGTCGCGCAACAGGCGAACCTGGGCGTTCCGTTGGATTTTACCATCCAGCACATAGCAACCGCCAACATTGCCGACCTTTGGCACAGAGAATACTTCCCTGATTTCAGCACGGCCAAGATATTTTTCCTTCAGAACCGGCTCAAGAAGACCTTCCATCGCTTTACGGATATCATCAACAGCATCGTAGATGACGTTGTAGAGTCGAATATCAACCCCTTCCTTCTCAGCCATGGCAGCAGCTTTCACTTCTGGGCGGATACTAAAGCCGATAATAATGGCATTGGATGCCGTCGCCAGGTTCACGTCCGATTCAGTAATGGCACCAACCGCTGTATGGATAACATTCAAACGCACTGTTTCGGTGGACAGTTTACGCAGTGTCTCGGCAACAGCCTCAACAGAACCCTGAACATCTGCCTTTACAATAACGTTTAAGTCCTTGACCTCACCACGCTGAATCTTCTCATAGAGTTGCTCAAGTGACATCTTGGCATGCTTTGCCAACTCGATTTCACGCTGCTTGATCTGACGCAAGGTAGCAATTTCCTTGGCCTGTTTCTCGTCATGCATTGCAACGAAAATATCACCGGCATCAGGAACACCCGACAGACCGATAACCTCGACCGGCATGGAAGGACCAGCATCGATGACCCGCTCACCGCGATCATTTTGCATAGCACGGACACGTCCCGAATGCACACCGACCACACAGTAGTCACCGGTTTTTAGTGTTCCTTCCTGAACGAGAACCGTGGCAACCGGACCACGCCCCTTATCAAGTTTACCTTCGACAATGGTACCCTTGGCCTGCTTATCTGGGTTAGCCTTGAGCTCCATAACATCGGCCTGGAGAAGAATCATCTCCAAAAGCCCCTCAAGGTTAATACGTTGTTTCGCCGAGACTTCAACCATGGTGACATCGCCGCCCCAGTCGGAAGCAACCAGACCATGTTCGGTCAGTTCCTGCTTGACGCGTTCAGGGCGGGCATCCGGCTTATCCACTTTGTTGATGGCGACGATAATTGGTACTCCGGCCGCCTTAGAGTGGTTGATTGCCTCACGGGTTTGCGGCATTACACCATCGTCTGCCGCCACAACCAGAACAACGATATCGGTAACTTTTGCACCACGGGCCCGCATCGCAGTAAATGCTTCGTGACCCGGCGTATCTAAGAACGTAATCTTACGCCCGTGCAGTTCCACATCATAGGCACCAATGTGCTGGGTAATACCGCCTGCTTCACCAGCAATGACGTTCGCCTGACGGATGGCATCCAGAAGCGAAGTCTTACCATGGTCAACGTGACCCATGATGGTGACAACGGGTGGGCGGTCCTTTAAGACAGCATCGGTATCGGGGGCTGACTCGTAAATCTCCTCAAGGTCAACCGCCACGTTTTCAACCTCGTAGCTGTATTCTGACGCCAGAATGGATGCTGTATCAAAATCCAGCACATGGTTGATGGTGACCATCGACCCCATCTTCATCATGGCTTTTATAATATCGGTAGCCTTAACCCCCATACGCTTGGCAAGCTCGCCAATCGTAATAGTTTCCTCAATTTTAATGATCCGCTTGAGGGCCTTGGGTGTTGTAATTTCAGTTCTGCCCGGCTCCTCACGGTCACGATGTTTTTTACGTCCCTTGTGGAACGGGTCGAATTGACGCTCCTCACGTTCAAGCAACTGCTGCTTGCTGAGTTGTTCACGCCCCTTCCCTTTCGCTGGCGCCATACTCTTCTTACCACGATCACCAGCAGTATCTTTACCAGGCACTCCGGGTTTACGTCCTGCAGGCACCTGTTTGCGACGCTCGTCTTGTGTCGGAACCGGCACTTCAACCGGCGTCATCTGTGGTGCACGGGCCGGGCGACTATCGCCAGCCGTTTGTGGACGGGGTGGACGGCTGTCAGTACCTTGCGGACGGGGACCACGGTTATCACCACCGGGGCGAGGACCACGGTTATCACCACCGGGACGGGGACCACGGTTATCACCACCGGGACGGCCACCTCCCCCTGCAGGTCCCTGACCAGCGGGACGGCCACCATCACGACGATAGGGACGAGGCTCGGGAGTAATCGGGATCTCGATACGACCAAGGATACGAGCCTTTGTTGCGGTCGCTTCCGGCGCAGCAGGCGTAACGGGAGCAGAGGCCGCCGGAGCGACGGGTACGGCAGGTGCAGGCACGGGTTCAAGCGGCTTTTCGACAACAGGTTGCTCTGTAGCCGCAGGCTTCACATCTTCAGCAACTGCTTCCACAACGGGTGGAACCTCGACCGGTGCATCCTGAGGCTGTTCCTGAGGTTCACTGGCTTTTTTGACCACTGATACCCGCTCTGGCACGACAACTTTTTTATCCTGGACCGGGGTCGGTGCCTCAACAGGCTCCTCAATGACCGGCGCTACCGCTACAGTCGCTGCGGCAGACGGCTCAACCGGGGCAGATTCTTCTGTGGCTGGTACATCAGGAGTAGCGTTTGGACGCGCCCGACGCCGGACAATAGTCGTGGTCACCCGAATTTCCTCAGGTCCACTCTCTGTCGTCTTGTAGGCGGTGACTTTCGCAACGGCATCATCATCAACCGTTGACGAGGCTGTTTTAGCCTCATAGCCCAAGGCCTTCAGTCGTGCCAGGACCTCCTTACTCTCGATCCCCAGTTTCTCTGCTATTGTACTTACCCGGGTCTTACTCATCGACCGTTCTCCTTGTCCAGGTAGTTCCTGAATCGTTCAATTTCACGTTGAAGCGACCGTGCAAATCCATCATTGGTTATCAGCACAGCGCTGCGGTCTGACTCTTTGCCCAGGGCAAGCCCGAGCTGTTCCTTGGTCAGGACCTTCTCGACCGCGACCCCTTGGCGGGTTGCGTTACCCAGCAATTTTTCAAGACTTGCGGGGGCAGCATCGACGGCCACCAGCATGAGCGACGTCCTATGTCGTCCTGCCAGATATTTTTCAACCGACTCGCCACCGGAAACGGTGGCCTTGGCTTTCGTCGCCAAGGAAAGATAGCCGGTAATTCTCTGTAGCATCTGCCGGGGGAGTAAATCCAGAAGGTCTTGAACCCCCTGCACGGCTTGGTTTGCCTTGAAAGCCCTGCCAAAGAGTCCCTTGGCAGCGGCCTGCTTCAGACAGCCTTCAGCCTGACAGAGATATGCTCCGCGTCCCGGCAGGCGTTCCTCCAGATCAGGGGTAACCACGCCATCGGGCGATAGGACAAAGCGCAAAAAACCATGCTTATCCCCTCCACGGCGACAGGCAATACAGGTCCGTTGCGGTTCGCTCCCGGCAGCCTTACCCATAACGACCTAGGCTTCCTCGCGCTCCGGTTGAGCTGCAGGCGCCTCGGCAACGTCCGGCTCAACCCCCTCTTCTTCAGGCTCTTCAACAAAGGTTCCATCATAGGAGGCAAATTCATCGAGCTCAGGTTCCTCAGAACGCCCTTCTCCTTTGATGTCAATACGGCAACCGGTCAAGCGGGCGGCAAGACTGACGTTTTGCCCACGCTTACCAATGGCAAGAGAAAGCTGATCATCGGGGACAATTACCTCAAGGGCACGCCCATCCTCGTCCATGTAGACCTTGGTCACCTGTGCGGGTGCCAGTGAGTTACAGACAAATCGTACCATGTCGGCAGACCAAGGGATAATATCAATTTTCTCACCGCGGAGCTCCGATACAACATTCTGCACACGGGAACCACGCATACCAACGCAGGCACCAACTGGATCAATATCGCGATCATGGGAAGTAACAGCTATCTTCGCACGGCTCCCTGGATCACGGACAACCCCAAGAATTTCAACAAGACCTTCGCTGATTTCCGGCACCTCTGCTTCAAAAAGTTTCGCCAGCATCTGGGGATGGGTCCTGGAGAGAATAATCTGGGGGCCTTTGGTGGTCATGGCAATGTCAGTAATGATTGCACGAATCCGATCACCGGGACGATAGACTTCACGGGGCATCTGCTCTTTATTACTCAGGATGGCCTCAGCACGACCGAGGTCAATCAAGAGGTCTCCCCGCTCAAAACGGCGAACCTGCCCCGTTACAATTTCCCACTGGCGGTCTTTATACTCATTGAAGACCGTTTCGCGCTCTGCCTCACGAACCTTTTGAATAATAACCTGCTTCGCGGTCTGGGCAGCAATCCGCCCGAAGTCACCGGAGTCGATTTTCTCCCCCAATTCATCACCGAGTTCACACTCTGGATCCATTTCGCGGGCTTCTTCAAAGGATATTTCAGTATAGGAGTCCTGTACCTCGTCAACAACGACGACATACTCGAACAGTTCTACCTCACCGGTATCGGGGTTGAAATGTGCCTCAAGATTACGGGTATTGCGGTATTTCTTGTTGGCAGCAGACAGAACAGCCTGTTCCATCGCTTCAATGACCACTTGGCGGTCTATCCCCTTCTCCTTGACGATCTGTTCAATGGCCTGTTTGAGATTGACAGTTGTATCCACGACATGTGTCTCCTTATGAAAGGTACTAAGTCCTCTATTTATGACGAATGCTGCGACAAACTACCGTCGCTACAGTTCAAACTCAAGATGTGCCTTGGCAATCATATCCAGCGGAATGGTGGCAGTAATGCCTCCCTCACGCAGGGTCAGTCGCACAGAGTCACCCGAGACATCATTGATAATCCCCAGAAAGGTTTTACGCATACTCCCCCGGTCATCGGGGTGCAGTTCTGCCGTTTTCACCATTGCCAGTTTCCCTTTAAAACGAACAAAATCCTCCCGTCGCTTCAGGGGACGATCAAGGCCAGGGGATGAAACCTCAAGGGTGTAGCGTCCGGGGATACAGTCCTCAACATCAAGCAGGACAGAGAGTTCCCGACTAACGTCGGCACAGTCATCAAGGTTGACGCCGCCGGGCTTATCAATAAAGACCCGCAGAGCATACCCACGACCGACCTTCTTAAACTCACAGTCTGCCAGCTCAAGGCCGAGATCCTGCAGAAGTGGCGCCACTAACGCAGCAACCTGATCAGATATTGTTTGTTGTTCTACCATAGGAAAACTCCAGCCAATAAAAAAGTGGGCTGATGACAGCCCACTTTGTCGAACCACAACAAAATGTTGCTTGTTTCTAACACAAAAGTTATGGAGAATGCAAGCGTTTTCATGACAAGCACCTACTGAACGTTCACAAAACGAACCCCTTCAGGACGCCAGGCTGGTGAGATAACATGGGAGCCCCGTTCCTCCCCGTTTGCCAGAAGGCTGCCATACGTAACACTAAAATCACCGAAGCGGTTATTAACACGATCCATCGCCTCAATCATCGCCACCTGACGACGTTCCCCCGGCATAAGAGGTAACTGCCCTCCCTGATAGCATAGGTTCGTCAAGCGAATCGCCACAAGACGCACCGGCTGATCGTAGCCCAAACGTTCTAGAAGCTGAAGCGCCCCCTGATAGATATCCTGACTCTGGTTGATGGGTCCTGCCATAGTTTCCTGCATGCCCCGGCCGCTTAAATCACTAAAGCGAAGCCCTAGATGCAGGGTTCGACCTGCCAGACCATAGCGTCGGGCACGGCGTCCCACCATCTCAGAAAGCTGCAGAAGATACCGCAGCAACTCCTCCCGTTCCAAAACATCCCGACGAAGCGTCATGGAGTGCCCAACCGACTTGACAGCAGCCTGTTCCTCGTCTGGCAGAACCACACCCGTATCCAGCCCTTGTCCCATTGCCTTGAGCTGGCGTCCGACGACCCCAAAATGTTGTTCCAACAGCTCCAGCGGGAAGCGCCCAAGCTGCCCACAGGTATGAATACCAAGCCCCTCCAGATGGCGCTGCACCTTTTTGCCGACACCGCAAAGGTCCCCCACCGGTATGCGTTCCAGTAACGCAGGGAGTCCCTCCGGCGTAATGACGGTTAAGCCATCAGGTTTTTGCATATCAGACGCCAGTTTTGCCAGCAGTTTATTAGGAGCAATACCAACGGAACAGGTCAAGCCGAAACAATGCCGGATACGGGCTTTCAACTGGTAAGCAATGGTGCGGGCTGAACCGAACAGACGTTGAGACTCAGTCACATCCAAAAAAGCCTCATCAATGGAGAACACTTCCACCAACGGCGTGTACTCACGCATCATGGCAACGATACGGCGGGAAGTATCCATATACTTGCGATTATCCCCCACCACAACCACCAACTCAGGACAGGCCCGCTTCCCCTCCCAGATAGCCATGCCGGTTTTGACTCCCCTCGCCCGAGCTTCGTAGGAGCTTGTGGTAATAACCGTACGGCGTCCTGAGCCGACCACCGCCACTGGCAGTCCCTGCAGTGCTGGGTTGGCCTGCTGTTCCACCGAAGCAAAGAACGCGTTCATATCAACATGGAGAATATGGCGTACCATAACAGACAAACCTTAGGGAGCGGCGGCCTCGGGTGGCAGCACCCCCCGAGGGACGGAGGACTCACAGGGGATGGCCACCTGACAGAGACCACAAGGAGTTGCGCCGGTACCAAAGGCGGTTTGAACATAGGGAGCTGTCGTTGTTCGGATATAAGCACAACAGGCATCTTTATCATGGCCACGCTCTGTGCTGATTGCCTGCACCGGGCAGCGCCGTACACAGGCACCACATGTCCCCTTGGCATACCAAAGACACCAAGCCTGATGGTGGTCACCGTAGCTACGGGGAGTGACGGGCAAATCAATATGAGCCACAACCGAACCAAAGCGTACCGCTTTCCCCCAGCGCGTAATCAGGCCATCAGAGAGACCAAAGGTCCCATGACCGGCAACAAACGCCACATGGCGTTCTGACCAGTTGGATGCTATCCCAAAACGGGAGGACTGGCGATAATTGAAGTCAGGGAGACGCTCCGGTGCTACGGCAGGATATCCAGCATCCGTCAGGGTCTTTGCCAGACAACTACGCAACGCCACATTGAAAGCCTCCCCATGGAAACGAGAGCGGGCCCAACGCTCCGCCGGCAAGCTGGTGGCCTGCCGCTGCTCTTGACGTGTCAACGACGTCTGTGGCAGCACATAACTAACAACTCGTAACGCTTCAGCAGGCACCGACAGCGCAGGGAAAGCCTGTGAGAATGCTTCATGGGGTGTCCAGAGGAAGGGGCCAACGGCTTCTTTAATCATGGAGAAAAGCGGATCATCACCACGGGCAACAGCATAATGGGGTGCCTCCCAGGCTTTCTCTTCACCGAAGGAAAAGAGCCGGTTCTCAGGTGCCGTACGCCAATACGTCATCAGGGTTTGTTCTACTAGGGCCGTTGCCGACATAGGGGCGATCTCCTTCATAACCATCTAAGCCGCCTGTAGCTGTACAAGGCGCCAGACCTGTGCCGTGGTATAGTAGACCAGTTCATATAGTGCCTCACCATCAGAAACAGAAAAATGCAGACAGGTTTCCGCCCCGTGGCAGTCCGACCACTGATAGGTGGTCTCGGCAACCGTATGCTTACGACGACGCCACTCAAACCAGACCGGACGAATCCGCTCCCCTGGCCCAAAAACCACCGCCACACGTATTGCTTCACGTATCCGTTCCACAGCACTACTCCAGACTACGCAAGATACCGACGACCTTACCGATAATGACAACCTCTGCCACACCATCCTCGATAATAATGGGTGCCATACTGCTATTTCTTGGCTGGAGGCGAATCCTCCCCGCTTCCCGATAAAACTCTTTAAGGGTCGCCTCTCCATCCACCATCGCCACAACGATATCACGGTTTTCAGCAACCGGCTGGGGGCGTACAATTGCCAGATCACCGTCACAAATAGCCGCCTCTCGCATGGATTCTCCCCGCACCCGCAAAAGAAAACGAGCGCCATGGGCATGTTCGCTATCGAGATTGCAATACCCTTGTATATCCTCAATGGCGGGGGTTAGTTGTCCTGCGCGCACTGTACCGACAATCGGTAGCGTCATGGCCTTCCCACCCGGGGTCACTAGCGAAATGGAACGGGAACTGCGGTCACGCCGCAGGTATCCTTTACGTTCTAAGGCATCTAGGTGCTTCATAACACCAAGGTTGCCACGTACCCCCAGGTGATCAGCAATCTGCCGTTGAGACGGCGAGTAGCCACTCTCCCCTATGAAATGACGAATAAACTGCAAGACCTGATTCTGGCGTTCTGTTAAGATTTCCATATAAAAACCCCATACCGTGGTTGTCGTACAACAACCATAGTATGGGGAAAGGCTACCTGTCAAGACAGAAAGCAACTAGTGGGAGGAACAGCCTCCGCCACACCCTGAGCAGCTATGCCCCTCAGGAGATGCAGGGGGTATCTGCTCGGGCGCATCTTCTTCATCAACACCCCCCAAGACCTTGAGAATAATATCACTTTTAGGATCAGCGTTAAAACGGGCCGCCAATCGCTCTACCATCTCCTCCGGCGTGCCGGTACACTCGTCCCATATACCCAAAATCGGTGCACCGCACAGTGAACCAATCTGATGGGAAGCACCCTGTTCAGCCAGGGTTGGCTGTGAAGGGAAGCGATTAACCACTACCCCTTTCACATCAATACCGATCTGAGACGCACTAAAACAGGTCAGCACACTATGGTTAATCGTACCAAGCCCCGGCCGGGCCACCACGAGCAAGGGCAGTGACAGGTGGTTTACCAGGTCGGCAATCAGAAAGCCTCCGTTCAAAGGCACCATCAAGCCGCCTGCCCCCTCCACGAGGACAAAATCGTAACGGGACTGCAGACGGTCGTAGCAGGCCTTAATATGGGCAAAGTCTATTTTTACGCGATCTTTCTTCGCCGCATCCACGGGGACAATCGGCTCACGGAGACGGTAGGGAGCAACGTCCTCGTCAACATCGATACCAGCGGCCCAGGCCAAAAGTTCTGCATCCTCTGAAATCAACTCGCCGTTGCGCTCCAGGCAGCCTGACGTTACCGGCTTCATAACACCGACCTGAACACCACGCAGTCGAAGCGCTCTGGCCAAAGCAGCCGTCACAATGGTTTTACCAACACCAGTATCGGTACCGGTTATAAATAATCCATGGGTCACCGTTGCATCTCCTTTGCTAATATCAACCCTTGATCCTGTAACATCCTGTGGTCATCATGGGGATCACAACCACTTTTGGTGAGGTAATCACCGGTCATAAGGCCACTGGCGCCGGCCAGCACAGCCCAAGACTGCAACTCCCCTAAATTACGCTGGCGCCCACCGCAAACGGTAATATGAACCGTTGGCAGCACGAGGCGAAACAGAGCAATGGTACGCAGACACTCCAGAGGAGCGAGGGGGGGCATTGCCGCCAAAGGTGTGCCGGGAACCGGATCCAGAAAGTTCATCGGCACCGAGTCTACCGCCAGTTCCCGCAAGGTCAAGGCCAGCTCTAAGCGTTGCGCCATGCTTTCACCAAGACCAAACAAACCACCACAGCAGACCCGCAGACCTGCCGCTTTGGCACAACGGATCGTTGCCACATCATCATCATAGGCATGGGTACTGCAGATGGCAGGAAAAAAACTACGAGCCGTCTCAAGGTTATGGTGGTAGGTTACCAGCCCTGCCGCCTTTAACGCTGCTGCTGCCGGCACCGTCAAGGTCCCCAAGGATGCCCCCGGTGCCACAATCCCTTCAGCAACAATGCGGCGAATAACACGGCAGATACGCTCCAGTTCCTCACCACCACTGATACCGCTGCCACTGGTGACAATACCGTAGCAGGCAGCACCAGATGCCGCTGCCTGGCGTGCGCCAGCAATAAGAGCATCATCATCAAGCAGCGGGTACGATCTGACACCGGTTGCATGGTGAGCTGACTGGGCGCAAAAAGCACAATCTTCAGGGCAGCGTCCCGACTTGGCGTTGACAATCCCACAGAGAGCCACCTGACGCCCAAATGAATGTTCCCGTAGACGAGACGCTGCAGCAAAAAGTGCCGGCAGATGCCGGTCGGGTAAGCTCAGCAGTTCATCGAAGACGGCCTTACTCGGCAAGGTATCAGCCAGTGCAGCCTGGTATGCCCTATCAATCGCAGTAGGTATAAGCGCTTCTGTTGTAGTCCCCATCACAACACCTTCCCCTCAAAACGCGTATACCACGCATCAAAAATAGCGACCTTATCAGGCCCGAAGCGAGCAAGCCCTTTCCGTACTGCCGCGGCATCCTTCTCGACATGGAGCCGACCGACATGTTTTGAAAAGAAGAGATCACTATAGCAGATAATCTGCTCAGCAAGACTGACCGGCACCATTGCACGAAGAGGGAGCGGCAGATGCTGCTGTTCAATATCGGCACAGGTCAGTCCGACACCCGTATGCCGTTCACAGATCAAAGCATGCAGGGGTAGCCCCTCCTGCTCCAAAATGGCCCGTCCTGCAACACCGTGGGTAATGTACGGCTCCACACCATGGCACCCAATACCGGGGGCGTAAACCCGACAGACACCGATGTCATGTAGATATGCAGCTTCCTCAATCAGAAGACAGGTTGTGGCGTCAAGCCCCAATCGTGCAGCAATACCAAGGGCCTTCTCAGCAATCATACGGCCGTGTACCATCAAAATTTCAACGGTATCGGGCTTGCAGTAGACCCCAAGAAGTGCCCGCACGTCCAACATCACCTAACTCTCCAGCGCACCGATCAGATCCTGTACCCGTGCGACCCCATGTTCCTCAAGCCAACGTTCCATGCCACAGGCAATATCCTGGGCTGCCGACGGATTGAGGAAGCTGGCAGTACCAACCTGTACTGCAGTTGCACCGGCCAGAATAAACTCAATGGCATCAGTTGCAGACATAATACCACCAATACCAATCACCGGCACCTGAACGGCTCGAGCCACCTGCCAGACCATGCGCAGGGCAATCGGCTTAATGGCAGGGCCGGACAGTCCGCCAGTGGCATTGGCCAATACGGGACGCCGTTTTTCAACATCAATCGCCATACCGGTCAGTGTATTGATGACCGACAGGGCATCGGCACCAGCTGCTGCACAGGCCTGTGCCATCTCAACGATATCCGTCACATTCGGGCTTAGTTTTACAATCAGCGTTTTTTTAGTGACGGCGCGGCAGGCCGCAACAACCGAAGCAGCACAGAGTGGATCAGTACCAAAAACAATCCCCCCCTGTTTAACGTTTGGACAGGAAATATTGATTTCAAGGGCTGCCACTTCAGGAATGGTGTCTAAACGGGAAGCCAACTCGGCATATTCATCGGGAGTATACCCAAAGAAATTAACCACCGCCGGTGTCTTGACCGTGCGTAAAAACGGCACTTTCTTCTCAATAAAGGCATCAATACCAACATTTTGCAGACCAATGGCATTCAGCATACCACCCGGCGTCTCCACAATCCGCGGTGTCGGATTACCGGCCCGTGGCTGTAAGGAGAGCCCTTTTGTGACAAAAGCACCGATAGACTCTAAATCAAGGTAGCGACTAAACTCCTCGCCATATCCAAAAGTCCCCGAAGCTGTCATAACCGGGTTGCGCAGAACGAGGTCTTTTATGGTAACGGACATATCTGGTTTCATTGCCCATCCTCCCACGCCAGTTCACGGGACTCAAAAACAGGTCCCTCACTGCAAACACAACGATAGTCCGGGGTTTCTGGCGTATGCTTTGCCCCTTGACAAACACAACCGAGGCAAGCACCAACACCACAGGCCATATATCCTTCGAGGGAGACCTGACACGGCACAGAACGCTCAGCGGCAATGGCTGCCACCGCCTTCAACATGCCATGGGGGCCGCAGGCAAAAATGCTCCCCGCATTACCGGTACTACTGAGCCGGTCAGAGAGAACCTTCGTCACCAGTCCGCGCTCACCGAGCGAGCCATCTTCAGTGGCCACATAACACTCCACCCCGAGGCGCTCAAATTCTGTAATACACAGCACATCATCTTTTGTACGGCCACCGGCAAAGAGGCGAACCGGCGCATGGCGCACCAATTCTTTGGCTAAAAGATAGAGTGGTGCTAAACCAACACCACCACCGACAATCAGCTTTTCTTCATCGGGCGGTCCAGTAACGAAACCGGTACCAAGTGGCCCGAGGACATCCAAAAGATCACCTTCATGCAAACTTGCAAGAATAGCTGTCCCTTTACCCACCACCCGATAGAGCATCTCAAGATACGGCTGCGCACTGCCGCCGGTGAAGGCCGGTTGCAGTACACCAACATCATAAACGCCAAAGGGGCGCCGGATCAGCGGGTCAATGGTGGGGGTCACCCGTACCATGACAAATTGCCCGGGAAGGGCTGTCAGCATAGTAGTCGGTGCGGTCATCCGCATCCGCCAGTAACCCGGCGAGACCTCGACGTTCTCGAGAATCATGGCTGTAAACTGCATACTGCCTCCTGGTAGCAATCGTGGTACTTAAGACCACATCGTTCGATCTATATCGCCCCTAAAAATCGGGCGTGTGACAAGCTTATCAAGCAAGCTGACGCGTCATAATAAGCGCGGTCGTATTCTGGGGGTAATAACCAGGACGTCGCCCGGTAACAACAAAACCATTTTGCTGGTAGAGCGCCACAGCCGGTAGACTGGTTTCCCGAACCTCTAAATGCATCAAGCGGGCACCAGCAGCCACCGCCTGCTGGAGAGCCCAGCACAGTAAGCTGGCGCCAACGCCGAGACGACGTCCGCTGGGACACACCGCAAGATTTAAGATTTCAGCTTCATCAAGTACCCAGTGCAGACAGATATACCCGACAAGAACATCACCTCTACAGGCAACACAGGCATGCCCATCATGGACAAGCTCATCGAGGAACTGTTGACGCGACCAGCCACGATCAAAGGACTTAGATTCAATCGCAAGAACCTTATCAAGATCACTGGCAAGCATAGGTCGTAAAGTAAGCATAGCGTATAAGCATACTGAAAACACGCTTCTGAGGCAATTGATTTAAGCGTTGTACAAACACCGTATGAACGAGTGATGTGAGCGACTACGGCGTCGGAATTCCCAGGGGGGTTGGGGATTAGCCTGGCGCCACAGACCGAGCTTTTTATGGCGTGCAAGCTCCTCATCAGCAAGAAAGATAGAGGCATGGGGACGATCGAGGTACTGGCGATACGCCCACGCCAAGCCCTGTTGTACCATCAAGCGATTAATGGGCTGATCACCCTGATACACCAGTGCCACAAGGCGCCGGTAGCGATCAACAGCACGGACCTCAAGGCGCACCTCTTTATGGAGAAGCAGCTCATTGAGCGCTAAAAACGCCTCTTCACCATAGGGCTGCCCCACCTTGCTTAAACGACCGGTACGATTGGATCGGCGCTCCAACTCTGGTGCATCAACCCCATACAGGCGAACCGTATGCAGTTGCCCATGGCCATCAAGCAGCTTAAAGGTATCACCATCAGAAACAGAACGAACAATACCGCTCATACTGGTCACAAGCGGTGCAGCCCCCGAGGGAGCGACAAGGGAGAAAAACAAGAGAACAACCAAACTGAGACGGCACATAGCCCCTCCAGAACAGCTCAGTAAGAGAACGACAACATAGACGAGAGAAACAAACTATACCTAATACGAAAACACGCACCTACAGAAAATCTGCAGATGCGTGTCGATAATTAGTGGCAGGGGTGCCAGGATTCGAACCTAGGAATGCCGGAATCAAAATCCGGTGCCTTACCGCTTGGCGACACCCCTGTACAACGTAGACGGAACTTATAGCAGAGACCAGGTGATGACGTCAAGCATTTCGTTACACCACCAATAAGAAGAGCATATGCATCGAGACTCATTATCGTTATTTACAATGAAGCAGAACGATAAAGACAATTCAAGTCTCTTTTTGTCACAAACAACCACAAACCGTGTAAAAAAAGCTTGCAGTGATTGAGAATTACTGTTAGTGACTAGCCATCTGCTATTACTTCCCAAGGAGATATCATGTCAACAATACTTATTGAACTTACTGCTACTATTGTTTCAGCACATGCATCGTCAGTTGAGATGACAACTGAAGCTCTTTTACAGGAGATTCAAAGCGTACACGCCACTCTCAAACAACTTGAGTCTGGCATAGTTCCCGAAGAGACAGCAAGCGCTGCTACTCAGCCGAACATCAGCCCAAAAAAATCAATTCAAAAAGATCAAGTTATCTGCCTGATCTGTGGCAAAGGCGGATTCAAAACCCTTTCCCGCCATTTACGACAGATTCATTCTATAAAGCCGGGAGCATATCGTAAAATGTTCGGCATTCCAGCTAACACCCCGCTTGCTGCGAAAAACTATTCCGAAGCCCGCCGTCAGGCAGCCATCGACAACAACCTCGGTGAAAAGCTGGCACAAGGGCGTAATAAGCGGCTCGCGGACATTGCAAAGCGCAAGGCTGAAGCTCCTTTGGTAGCGCCTAAAAAACCAGGGACCCGTGGGCGCAAGAAAAAAGCCTAGTATCACCTACACCACTTTTGTTTCAGGAACAGCTCACTGCCTCTGCAGTGGGCTGTTTTTGTCGAATAGCTTCAGCAAGTGACGCGAACTCTTCAATGGTTAATGTTTCTCCCCTGCGGGTCGGTATAATATCCGCATCAGCACAAGCTTGTTCCAAGAGGGGTAACGCAAGCGGCAAGGCAGACCGTAAACAATTCCATATTGTTTTACGGCGCATGTGAAAGGCGGCCCGCACCACCTGTTCGAATAATTGTTGATCCACAACCGATACCCGTGATGTGGATCGTGGCACCAAGCTTATAACAACGGAGTCTACCTTCGGTGGCGGATAAAAACAGCCAGGCTTCACCAAAAACTCGCGCCGGACATCGAACCACTGCCGAAAAAATACGGTCAGCACACCGTAATCGCTGCAATCAGCTGGAGCAGCCAAACGCTCCCCCACTTCTTTTTGCAGCATGACCACTAAGCGTCGAAAAAGCCCCCTATGCTCCAGAAACTTGAAAAGGACCGGTGTTGAGATGTTGTAGGGCAGATTAGCCACCACCGTATAAGGTCTATCGCCAACCAGCAAGGCATGGAAATCTGTCTTTAAAACGTCCTGTTCAACAATACGGACATGCGCTACCTGCTGATAGCGTTGTCGATGCATGGCAGCCAGTTCTCGATCAAACTCGATGGCTACAAGACCAGCTGGTCGTGTGGCAAGTAAATCGGTCAGTGCCCCACGTCCCGGACCAATTTCCAAAACAGGGTCCTCTTCCCCCAGTTTGGCTGCGAGAATGATTTTTTCTATACAATGCCGGTCCGTCAGGAAGTTTTGTCCAAGAGCTTTCTTTGGACGGGAAAATGGTTTAGCATCCATGAGGACTCCCTTCAAACCCTACCCGATCCAAAGGCCATGTGGCAACGGCATCCATGGTCAGCATATCGTTTCGCCCATGACCCAGATAGTAATCAGCAGCGACCCCTAACATCGCGGCATTATCAGCACACAATGCTGGGGATGGAATAACGAGTGAAATATTTTTTTGGGCAGCAAGCTCTGCCATAGCCTTACGTACGCCGCTATTACAGGCCACGCCTCCACCTAGCACAAGATGCTGCAGCTTTTCCTGCTCTAGGGCCCGCTCCGTCTTGTGCACCAATACATCACAAACGGCCTCCTGGAAGGAGGCAGCCATATTGGCCATGCCATCAGAGTCCTTTGGGGGGCCGCCCGTTTTCTGGCAATGGGTGTACACCGCTGTCTTCAAACCACTAAAACTGAAATTCAAACTGGCATCCCGTATGAGTGGCCGGGGTAAACGCAGCAAGGAGGCATCACCCGTTGTTGCCAAACGGTCAATCAAGGCACCACCGGGATAGGAAAGTCCCAAAAGGCTCGCTGTTTTGTCAAAGGCTTCACCCACAGCATCATCAATGGTGCGTCCAAGGGTACGGTAGCGCCCAATGCCATCAACGCGATAGAGATGGGTATGCCCTCCTGAAATAACCAACCCCAAGAATGGAAAGGAAAGGTTGCCTTCGAGACCACCCGCCAAAAGGTGCCCCTCAAGATGGTGTAAACCGATCAGTGGGAGGTTATGGGCGTAGGCAAGCGCCTTAGCCATACCAACTCCCACCAGTAACGCCCCCAGCAGACCAGGCCCCCGTGTGACACCAATGCCATCAATGGCATTGAGGGAAACGTTTGCTTGGTCAAGCGCTTGACGCACCACCGGCGTTATGCTTTCAAGATGGGCTCGCGAGGCTATCTCCGGCACAACCCCACCGTAAGGGGCATGTAGTGCCACCTGAGATGCCACCACACTTGCCAGAACCTCCCTGCCATCTTTGACTACCGCACAGGCCGTCTCATCGCAAGAGCTTTCAAGAAGTAAAACAAGCATTAGAGCAGGTTGGCAGCCAGCTCAGCCAGCTCCGAACGTTCACCTTTCGTGAGGGTCACGTGGGCCGCTATCGCCTCTTGCTTGAAGCGCTCCACCAGAAAGCTCAAACCGTTACTGGAGGAATCAACATAGGGGTTATCAATCTGGTACGGGTCGCCGGTCAGTACCACTTTAGTCCCCTCCCCGGCACGGGTAATTATCGTTTTGATTTCATGGGGAGTGAGGTTTTGTGCCTCATCCACAATCAAATACTGGTTAGGAATGGAGCGACCACGGATATAGGTTAACGGCTCGATGTCCAAGAGCCCCATTGCCATCAGTTCCTTATATCCTTTGTTACCATGGCGCTTATCAGACTCGTGACCTGAAATCAAAAGCTCTACGTTGTCAAAAATGGGCTGCATCCACGGAGTAAGTTTTTCCTCAATATCACCCGGCAAGAAACCAAGATCCTTCCCCATGGGGAAGACCGGACGGGAGACCAGGAGTCGGTTATAAACATTTTCCTCGGCCACCTTCTGAAGGCCTGCAGCAATCGCCAGCAGGGTTTTACCCGTACCGGCCTTACCCACCAGGCTCACTAACTTAACCGAATCATCCATCAATGCATCCAAAGCAAACTGCTGCTCACGGTTACGGGCATGGATGCTCCAGATACCTTCCTTAGGTACCTTTCTAACCGGCACCACCCGTCCCTGGGGAGCATCATAGCGACAAAGAGCCGTATGACTGGGATTCGAAGTATCGGTGAGAGTGGCATATTCGTTTGGCAACAACCCTTCGGGCGCCTCTAACCAGCCCTGCCCATAGAAGCGATCAACCAGCTCCGAATCCATATCCATGGTGCGGGCCCCTGCATACAGCTCCTGAATATCAACTTTATCGGAGGCATAATCTTCAGCGACAAGCCCAATGGCATCAGCTTTAATACGTAGGTTTGTGTCCTTTGTTACGAAGATGACCTGATCGTCAGGATGCCGGTCATGGGTTGCTTGAGCAACGGCCAGAATACGGTTGTCCCCCTTATCATCACGCAGGTCCTTAGGCATACGGTTTAAGGCACTTTCTTCACAAAGCTCCACCCGTAAAAGACCGCCACCTGGTAAGGCAACTCCCTGTGCCAGCGAGCCCTTCTCGCGTAACATGTCAAGAATCCGCGATATGCTCCGGGCGTTACGACCGGTTTCATTCATATCCTTTTTAAAACGGTCTACTTCTTCAATAACGGTAATCGGAACAATGATACGATTTTCTTGAAATCGAAAGAGCGCTTGCGGGTCGTGGAGTAAGACGTTGGTATCTAAAACGAAATATTTCATGGTGTCGATCCCTTTCTCAGACAGGCCTCAATGGCCTTCGCAATGTAGTCGATCTCCTCTTCAGTTGTGAACCACCCAGGGCTTAGACGTAAAGTTCCCAAGGGATAACTACCAATACTACGATGGGCAAGCGGAGCACAATGCAAACCAGCCCGCACTGCTCCGTTATACTCATGGTCAAGGTAAAAAGCCAGAACAGCCGGATCCCAGCCATCAAAACCGCAACTCACCAAGCCGGTACGTTCCGTAGCATCAAGCGGCCCATAGAGTGTACATCCCGGCAGGGCAGCCAGTTGATTACGGAGGCGTTCACCCAGCATCCGTTCACGTTCTGCAATACGTGCTACACCGATGGAACGAACAAAGGAGACACCAGCCGAGAGCCCAGCGATGCCGGGAAGGTTGTGGGTACCTGGTTCATACCCCTCGGGAAAGACATCCGGTTGTTGCTCTTGGTCGGACAGCGTACCCGTACCACCCGCCAAAACGGGAGTAAGCGGCACATCAGGCGCCAGAATCAGAAGTCCCGTCCCCTGGGGCCCCAAGAGTCCTTTATGGCCAGGGATGGCCACAAGATCAATGGCATCATCCACAAGATGCAGCGGCAACAAACCAGCAGACTGGGCAGCATCCAGAAGAAAGCGAATACCACGACCTCTGGCAAAAGCCGCCACCTGACGAAACGGCTGTATGGTTCCCGTGACATTGGAAACATGGGTCATCACAATAAGACGAGTTGTTGCGCAACAACTATTCTGTATTTGCTCAGGGTCAACCAAGCCATTACGATCAGCCGGGACCACGGTGAGACGGATATTGCGCTGTTGTTCCATAAGCCGCAAGGGACGCAAAACTGAGTTGTGTTCCATGCTGGTGGTTACGACATGGTCACCGGGGAGCAAACTCCCCATGATGGCTATATTCAAAGCATGGGTTGCAGATGAGCAGAAAATTACCCGTGATGGATCAGGAGCCCCAAAAAGCGTGGCGACTTCTTCCCGTGCTTCACTGAGAAGACGTGAGGCTGCCAAAGAGCCACGGTGACTCCCGCGTCCAGATGAGGCCCCCCCCATTCGCAGGGTTTGCTCAACAGCACGATAGACTGCTTCCGGTTTAGGATGGCTGGTGGCTGCATTATCAAGATAACATTGCTGCATAGGACGAAAATTACTCCTTACTGCTCTAATGATATTGGTTCCGAAACGGCAAATGGCTCATACCTGACCGCTGGTTTATCCGGCACATCCCCCGAGATCTGTTTTGCAACCTGAGGAGCCTCCCTAAACCCCCAGTAATTTCCGCTGGCATCAACCTGGGAACTGGTTATCGCATGCAAAGCACCACCTTGGTTATGGCGTAGAACCGAGCGGTTTATTTGCCCATGCACACGCGTTAAAAAAACACCTAAACCCTGATTTTCAGCAAACAACGACTCGAGTATCCTTATCTGTGCATCCTTAGCAGCAAGGCCATCTTGACGATTCGTAACAAAACGACTTTCCCGTACCTGTCCACTTCCTCCCTGCACACTCAAGCCGGTACGATTTTCAGCAATACGAACCTGCTCAAGGGTAAAACGGCTATCTGTCAGCTGAACCCCCTCTTGTGCATTACGCAAGACAACTACCTGCTGAAGCGTTAACGAGCTCTGGTCAGCCTGGAGGCCAAGACGGTTGTCCCGCAGAACAGCACCATGAACAATCAAAGTGCCTCGCTGCATGGCAATAGCACGTTCAACGTGGTGAACCTGTACCCCATGGCTTATCACCATGGTACTGTCCGTAACCAGTACCCCTTCACGGCTGTGACCGATGCTACCCCCCTTCATAGTCAGGGTAGAAGCACTCAGTGACATAGCCTGATGAGCCGCGCTAATCTGGCAAAATGTCATCAGATTCTTTTTTTTACTGTTCACAAAATGAATGCCGCCCCAGTCACCAGCAAACGGAGTACGGTAAGCACCGGTGAAGACAACCGGAGCCTGTTGTGTGCCCTGAGCCACAAGCCGTCCTGCGACTTCTAGTGATGCCGCAGCTTGTTTATCTGTGGCACCAGCAAAATGAATGACCGTCCCGGGCTCAATACGGAGCGTCATCTGACGGGGAACCTTCAAAACACCTGTCACCAGAACCGTCCCCTTGAGGACCATATCCTGACGCAATGTTTTATCCTTTAATACCGTCTCGGCCAGTTCGAGCACTTCACGGGGGGAGTGTACCGTACGCACCGTTGGCTCGGTATTCTTGGGGTCTGGCGTGGGGGTAAGCAGCGCCGGCAGCTGCTGTACCGAATCTTCAGTGGGGAGTAGATGCTTTTGGACCGTTCTCTTGGGCTTTGCCTCGGCCTTAACCGGCTCATCAGGCAACCGCATCGGCGCCACCGCAGGTGGCGGGGTTTCTTTGATGGTAAGGGCGACCGTAACCGGTTGACTACGAAAGGGGGCGTCTTGGGCATGGAATAATGCCTGACAGCCCAGTAAGGTCAAGGAACTTATGGAGAGTAATATGTAGTGGGTCAACCGTCGGATCAAGAGTATCATGTACCTTTGTATGGCACTGCCCATCGGCAGGCCTCTGTGTTGTGGACAGGAGCCATACTAGCATATTTTTAGGGAGCAAACGCTACTTATTTGTTACAGAATCCCCTAACCCCCCGACATTATTTACCACCGCAAAAAACGTTGACAACACCCATATCTTGTGGTTGTATCCTCCCACCAACACAACATATTGTGGTTTGGTCGTTTATACAGGTTGCCCGTCAACCCCCGCGACACCCCGTAATCCCACATACGCATGACTGCGGAATATCAGTAGTAAGGAGACTATCATGGCAGGTAATTCACCAACGGCGCTGACCCCCAATGCCCGTACCGTACTCGAGAAGCGGTACCTCAAACGAGACACCAGTGGCAAAACTCTCGAGACCCCAGAAGATATGTTCCGTCGCGTCGCCGACACCATTGCCGCACCGGATACGACCTTCGACCCCAAAGCTGATGTTGCAAAGCTGTCAGAGCGTTTCTACTCCATGATTACCAACCTGGACTTCCTCCCCAACTCCCCGACATTAATGAATGCCGGCCGTGAACTTGGGCAGCTCTCCGCCTGTTTCGTTCTACCGGTTGGGGACTCCATCGAAGAGATTTTTGATGCGGTCAAGTTCACCGCCATGATCCACAAGTCCGGTGGTGGCACCGGTTTCTCCTTCTCTCGCCTTCGTCCCGCCAATGATGTGGTTATGACCACAACCGGCATCTCCAGTGGACCGATTTCATTTATGCGTGTTTTTGACACCGCAACTGAAACCATCAAGCAAGGCGGCACTCGCCGGGGGGCGAACATGGGTATCCTCCGTGTAGACCATCCGGATGTTATGAATTTTATCATGTGTAAAGCTGACCAAAAAGTATTGAATAACTTCAATATTTCCGTTGGTCTCACAGAGAAGTTCATGCAGGCGGTCGAACGCGATGAGGATTATGAACTCTACAATCCCCGCGACAAAAAACCACTGGGTAAACTGAATGCAAAGAAAGTTTTCCAGCGGATTGTAACACAGGCATGGGAGAACGGTGAGCCGGGTATTATTTTCCTTGACCGCTTGAACCGTGACAACCCCACCCCCCATGTAGGAGAGATTGAATCTACCAACCCATGTGGTGAGCAGCCACTCCTGCCGTACGAGTCCTGCAACCTCGGTTCTATTAACCTTGGTCGTTTTGTTGTCAAAGGTGCCATTGATTGGGATCGCCTCAAAGGGGTCGTCCACGATGCCGTTCACTTCCTAGACAACGTCATTGAAGCCAACCGCTATCCCCTGCCCCAAATTCATGACATGACCCATGCCAACCGTAAAATTGGTCTTGGTGTCATGGGATGGGCTGACATGCTGATCCTTCTGGAGGTTCCCTATAACTCCAGTGAAGCAATCAAATTAGGCGCCAAGGTCATGCAGTTCATCAATGAAGAAGGTCACAAGGCCTCCCGAGAGTTGGCAAATGCCCGCGGTTCTTTCCCCAACTTTGTTGGATCCACCTTCCAGTTGCAGGGTGTAGAGCAAATGCGTAACGCAACGGTTACCACCATTGCACCAACCGGCACTATTTCCATGATTGCCAATGCCTCATCCGGTGTTGAACCTCTTTTTGCTGTTTCATATGTCAAAACCGTTATGGATGGCACGAAACTCTATGAAGTGAACCCTATTTTCGAAAGAATTGCCAAAGAGCGCGGTTTCTACTCGGAAGAACTGTTGGAGCAAATTGCCGAGCATGGCACCGTACAGGATATCCCCGAGGTACCGGAAGATGTTCGCCGCGTCTTTGTGACAGCCCATGACATTACCCCAGCTGACCACGTCCAGATGCAGGCAGCCTTCCAAAACCACACCGATAATGCGGTATCCAAAACCGTCAACTTCCCCAACAGCGCTACGATGGAAGATGTTGAGCAGGTGTATATGCTGGCCTACAAGACCGGCTGTAAGGGTGTCACCATCTATCGTGATGGATCCCGTGATGAGCAGGTTCTCTCCACGGCAAAAAAAGAAGATAAAGCGGCTCCGGCTGTTTTGGTTGAAGAAGAAAAGCATGTCATAAAGCGTGAGCGCCCTAAAGCACTCAAAGGCTGGACGTATCAGATGCAAACCGGGTGCGGCCCCCTCTATGTTACGGTCAACGAAGACAAGAATGGTCTTTTCGAACTATTCACGACCATGGGCAAGGCAGGTGGTTGTGCGGCATCCCAGTGTGAGGCAATTGGCCGGATGGTATCACTTGCATGGAGAAGTGGTGTACAGGCTCGCCAGGTTGTCAAGCAGCTGGCAGGTATATCCTGCCATATTCCGGCAGGTTTTGGTGAGACACGGGTTCTTTCCTGCTCAGATGCCGTAGCAAAAGCCATTCAGACCCATATGCTTGAAAACGGTTTCGATCTTCAAGAGGAGGATGTTGCAAAGCAAGAGCGCGGTGCCTGCCCTGAATGTGGTGGCATCGTTGAGCATGAAGGCGGCTGCATGGTCTGCCGCATCTGTGGTTATTCAGAATGTGCATAAAGTAAAAACGCCCTGCTCTGTCAATAGGTATCGGACCTCCCGAAAACCCAGAGGTCCGATACTGCCCCCATGCTTCTTGACATACGTGTACTTCTTGCGTATGTATTAATCCCACGCGGGAATAACTCAGTGGTAGAGTGTCAGCTTCCCAAGCTGAAGGTCGCGGGTTCGAATCCCGTTTCCCGCTCCAATAAAAACAAGGGGTTAGACAGTGTGTCTAGCCCCTTCTTTTTTGTTAATGACCGCTTTGCATCCGTTTTTGCATCCGTTTGTATTTGAATTGACCTGAATCGTCATGCAACTTTGAGAAACGCGATGCCTCATTTGCGTCGAATTGATTTGTTTTTCAGAGGTAGCATCTGGGGAGATCTCGGAATATAGTCAGATTCTCTGTTGAAATAAACGATAGCATCCGTTTTTGCATCCGCTTTACTTTTAACATGTTGAAATATAACCTAAAACTAGCTGAGCTGCGATAAAGTAGCTATCATTGGACGTACAGAAGAAGTATTCGATCATTTTCCGTAGAAACCTGATGGCTTGAACCATTCCACCTACTCACTCTCTGATGTCCCTGGGAAATCGCCAGAACGCGCACGGCAGCAATTTTCTTAAATTTAGAACCATCTGCTTTCGAAGAAATTGTCAATTTTTTGCTAAAAAGCGCCATGATCTGCAAGTTTCATAAAGTTAACGGTAATTTTGTATAGTTAACGATTGTCACCCTTCCAAACAAGAACGTTTTCCAGTCCTGCACCGATTTACAATCAAGAGTTGCATTTTATATACTTATGAGTATAATACTTTCAAGTATTAAATATGAGGTGTGAGATGCCTTTCATCGACCGCGAAGACGAACTTCGTTTCCTGACAGAAAAATGGGAAGACCCCAAGGCGCAGTTGATTGTTCTCTGGGGTAAGAGGCGGGTTGGCAAGACCGAACTGGTAAAGCAGTTTATTTCAGGGAAACGCAGCCTTTACTTTCTCGCTGAAAGCACCAGCGAGAAGGAACAGCTGCAACGATTCTCGCAGGCACTCGGCCGTTTTTTCGAGGAGCCATTACTGCAGACTCGTGGTTTTGCTTCTTGGGAAGAGGCGTTTGCCTACCTGAAGGCGAAGAAAGAGCGGTTTGTGCTCGCCATTGACGAATTTCCCTACCTCATCCAGTCCAACCCTGCCATTACCAGCCTTTTTCAGAAGGGATGGGACGAATACCTTTCCGAGAGCAATATCTACCTGATCCTGTTCGGCTCCAGCATAACGATGATGGAAAATGAAGTGCTAGGTTACCGTTCTCCGCTCTATGGCCGGCGTAGTGGCCAGTGGCTGGTGGAGCCGATGCCATTTCGAGCGGCAAGCCAGTTTAGGCACGGCAAGCCGTTTGTAGATCGGCTGGCCCATTTTGCCGTGGCTGGAGGAATCCCGGCTTACTGGCTGCATCTCAGTTCAGGTAAAGACATTGAGCGCAACCTGAGGGACCATGTGCTTCGCAAAGGGGAAGTGCTTTATGAAGAGGTTGAATTCCTCCTCAGAACCGAATTGCGGGAGCCGAGATACTATTTTGCCCTCCTGCAGGCCATCGCCCAAGGAAAGAGGAAACTGGCCGAGATCGTCAATGCCACTGGCTTGGGGCAACCTTTGGCCAATAAGTACCTTGGCGTCCTGGCGGACTTGCGAATTGTCGAACGGGAGGTGCCGGTCACTGAGGAAATCCCCCTCAAGAGCAAAAAGGGGCTTTACAGGATCAGTGACGAATTCTGCCAGTTCTGGTTCAGGTTTGTCTTTCCACGGCGAGCAGAGCTGGAGATGGGCAGAGCCGATGCCGTTGCAGTGGACATTGTTTCACACCTGCCGGCATACCTGGGTGGAGTTTACGAAAAGGTCGCCAGAGAGACCCTTATGGCAAACGTTGACAGATTTTTCCCCTTTGCAGCTATTGGCCGTTGGTGGGACCGAAACGAGGAAATAGATGTCGTCGCTGTCAACAGGGATAACGACTCGATTCTCTTCTGCGAGGTAAAAGCGACGGAGAAGCTGGTTGGTACTGACGTACTGGATGCGCTCAGGGAAAAAGCGAGCAAGGTGAAGTGGGGAAGCGCCGACCGAAAGGAGTATTATTGTCTGTTCAGCCGAAAAGGATTCACGGCCGGCCTGCTGGAGCAGGCGCGAAAGGACGGTGTCGTTCTCTTCAAGGAGGATCACCCGTTGTAACTGGGGG
Source organism: uncultured Geobacteraceae bacterium (assembly GCA_964456065.1). Lineage (GTDB taxonomy): Bacteria > Desulfobacterota > Desulfuromonadia > Geobacterales > Pseudopelobacteraceae > Trichlorobacter. The sequence goes on along the minus strand of CAYVYW010000005.1, from coordinate 17,257 downwards.
AGTAGATATATCGTCTTCTTTCTGTAGCTTTCTGCGTGGTGCCCTTTTCCGGAAGGGCAGCATCTCGTCTTGAATGCGCCGGCCTATCGTATCTTCCTTGGCAATCATCCCCAAATCTTCAATCAGCCCCAATACACGCAACACATTGACATAGATCCCGATTGCAACGGTGGGATCGCCTTTCTCAACTTTGTAAAGAGTCGGACGTGAAATGTCTGCCCTGGCACAAACGGTCTCCATGGAAAAACGACGGCGAAGCCGCGCATCCTTGAGCCGTTGCCCCAAGGCATCCATTTCTTTCATAGAAGCTGGGTACATAACGATACGTTTCTTTGTCATAACGATAAATATAAATTACATATTAGGCTAATATTGTCAATTATACTTATCGTTAATACTTCTAGTTCACTCAAGAATGCTGCTCAATACCTCGTTGCAATCGTCACTCGGAGTATACCCTGTCCCACTTTTCACAGACATTGGTTCATCCGGTGGTTTGCTGACAGGCATCGTGTCTCCCTTCGGAGGAACAACCGGCGATTGCTGACCTGCAGTGACTCCATCCATGTTGACCAACATCTGCTTTCCCCGTTCTGTTGATAGGAATTGTTTGATCGCCTCGTGGGTGAATGTCGCCTGCTTTCTGCTTCTGCGCAACCGTTCGAAGGCATCGATGATTTCCGGATCATAGGTGGAAAGCTTGAGCGAGTACAAGGGCACATCACACCCCCTTGGCAAAGGCGAGTGTCTGGAATCCCCTGGCATTGGCATATTCCGGTTCCGGCAGAACAATAACCTCGATGTTTCTGGCAGGCAGGCCGTTCTTCAGGAAGGCGGCACCACCGCCGAACAGCAGGACGCGATCAAAATCAGCGTGCATGCCGACATGTGCCTGTAACTCACCTTGAATGTCACGGATGATGTGCTCGATATAAGCAACGCCAGCTTCCTGGATATCACGGGTGACATCGATGCTGATCTGTTGCTCCTTAACGGGAGCATAGACCGGCACCTGACAGCCTTTGATGGTTACGTGTTTGATGATCTGGGTATTCATGTTCTTGTCTCCTTGTCTGTGGGTTGTACCCGGCAGAGGAGACAAGACACCCCCCGGTAGGGAGAAAGTCGTTGTCTCCCTGTCGAGGTAGATTGTGAGTGAGGTTCAGTCTGGAACGTTAGGAGTTACCGGTAATGCCAGCATTTGCCCTTGCCGTCCCATTTGAAACCGTGGTCTTTCAGCCATTGGCGGGCTGAGGTGTCGTTGAAGTCTGGGAAGGCGGAGATCTCCGATTCATCAGCGGAGAGTTCCATCCTGATCCCCTTGGCCGTCAGATACCCGATGATCTCGGAAGTCGAAACAGGTTCGGTTTCGTGGGATGATTGGGCGCTGTCCGGTCTGGCAGTCTGCGATGTTCCGGAGGTGGTGCTGGTACTGCCGGCACTGTTTCCTCCGTTCTGTTCCGTCTGTCCGTAAAGGTCAGGATCTTCCTCGATGTCCTGGGTGAAGATGTCTGAGGCAGCGGTCGAGGTAAGTACTGCATCCACCAGGCCGCGTTTTTTGGCCATTTTCAGGCAGGTGTTGTAGAAGTCTGCAGGATTGTCGTGTTCAACTTTTTCTCCCTGCCTGGCGATCTTCCAGTTACCGCTGTCATCCTTTTTTGCGCTGAAGCCGCGTCCACCAATGATCTCCTGCGCCTTTGCCGGGTTCTCCTTGCGAAGATCCCAGTATTCCTTCGGCACCGGCTTATTCGTCAGTTCAACTGGCCCGACACGGAAACGGTATTTGCTTTCCATGGTCGAACATGAACCGACACCGGTACCGAGACGCTGGCCTGCTGGTGAATAGAGCGTCACCTTGATGCGATACTCCCGATGGCCGAGATGCAGGTCGATGGTTTCCACGTCCACGTCGTTTGCCAGTCTGAAGGTAAGCATGAGCTTTTCGGCACCCGGTTTGAGGAGAACTGCCTTGTCTCCGCAGCCGGGAATGGTGCCGTAGTGCTCGCCCGATTTCATGACGTCACGCATGACGTATTGGATCAGGTTTACCTGGGCCTTCAGTTCGCTGATGTTGACGGCGTGATGAGTGAGGGATGATGCGGTGGGACTGATTGGAATGATTTGAGCTTGTACGTTCATCTGTCTGTCTCCTTTTCTGTGGGTTGTGTCCAACAGGGAAGACAGACCAATCCCTTTGGGGATTTGGTTATGTCTCCCCGTGGGACTGTTGATTGTGGTTGCTTGTTACCTAGAAAGGTTCGGTGTCATCGGGCGGAATGTCTTCGTGTGTCTGGCTGCTTGCTGGCTGTTCATCATTCCCGTCGGGAATGTTGCCATTCTTGCCGCCAAGCATAAGAAGCTTATCGCCGATGATCTCGGTGGTATAGCGATCCTTGCCGTCACGGTCCTGCCATTTGCGGGTCTTGAGCTTGCCGTCGAGGTAGACACTCTTTCCTTTCGTCAGGTACTCGCCAGCTACTTCTGCGAGACGTGCGTAGAGGACGATGTTGTGCCACTCGGTCCGGGTCTCCCATTCGCCGCTCTTGTTCTTGACCTTCTCGCTGGTTGCAAGGGAAAAACTTGCGACAGCGGTGCCTCCTGGTGTGTACCTGATCTCAGGATCACGTTCCAGGTTGCCGATGAGTTCCACGCGGTTCAAACTTGCCATACTGCCTCCTTGTTGGTTTCCCGAAGCAAAGAGACATGTGTTCGTCCCGGTGGGGAGAGAACAGATCGTCTCCCGGTCGGGATGTGGTGAAAGTATCCGCCGCTTACAAGGCTTGTCGCGGAATTTGAGTAACAAAAAACCCACTCCAGGCATGCCGGAACGGGTCATTATTTTGCGGTAATTATGTGTGCTCCGGAAACCGGACGCACTACTGCTCGGATTTACGTCGCTTTACCCAAACGACTGCTCGGTTGGCAAACATGCCTCCGAATCTCATCCGGACAGGGGCAACAGCAGCCTGATCTATCCGGGGATTTCATCCCTGCCGGGGCGATTCTTCCTCGGGCTTTCCGAAGAAGTTTGTCCGGAAGCGCTATGACTTGCGGAGTCTCTTTCTCTGAAAGAGTCTAAAATATACGAGTTTGATAACAGACAAAAACTTTACGTGTCAATAGAAAATTTGATGCATAAAGTGCTGGAAACGAGATGAAATATATTGAAACAAATGTGTAGGGAGCTAAAATTTCATAGCCGCTATTGCCAGCTCGGAGTTTACGCAAGAAACCATGGAGGAACGATTGTACCGGTGTTAATGGTATTGAAAAATTGAACCACAGGTGATGTGAAAGCGCCCGTCGACCCACTATTTCTTCGATTGGCAGGCAGCATACGAGTTGCCGGAAAGCTCTGCGTAGATAAGAGAGTCGATTCTCTTGATGCAGGTCAAAGTAATGTGATGGCATGCATGTTATTTATGCAACCATGAGCTTACTTCGTATGCACATACGGAATGTTGCCATCATAATGCTGATGCTCATTCTGACGATGCCAGCCACTGTTCATGCCTACACTCTGGAAATGCTGGGGGCTGAAACGACGCATGCGGTTGGTGGCGGTTGCCATGGCGCAGACAGCGATGCTGATCAAGACCCGAGCGGCAATCATCCGTTCGATGTCCGCTGCTGCGAACTTGATACCCCTTATGTCCTGCCATCCTCCCAGAACCTTACCTCTCCTGCCGTGACCGGTATACTTACCTGTCCTTTTTACGGCAGGCAGCTTGACGGTTATTCCAGGAGGATTTATAAGCCTCCCCGATAATCATATCCGGTTGTTCTCAAATTCCGAACAAAACAGGCTTACTTATAACCAAAATTCACAGGAGATATTTCATATGAAAACAATACAGATAGTGAAGATCACATTGGCAGGAATCGCCGCAGTGGCGGCGGTTACCTTCGCAATCCCCAATAATGCGGCAGCCCATTGCGACACGCTTGATGGCCCCGTTATCCAGGATGCTCATAAGGCGTTGGAGGCGAAAGACATCACCCCTATACTCAAGTGGGTGAAAGCGAAAGATGAAAAGGCGGTCAAAGCCGCGTTTCAGAAAGCGTTGGCTGCAAAGGGGGCTAACGCTGAAACTGCCCATAACAAATTCTTCGCCACCCTGGTGAAGATCCATCGCGCCGGAGAAGGAGCCCCCTTCACGGGATTGAAGCCGGCCGGCGCCGTGGAGCCCGCGGTAGCTGAAGCAGACAAGGCGCTGGCAAGCGGTTCAGCTGATTCACTGGTAAAGCTGGTTACCGATGATATTACCGCAGGTATAAAGAAACCCTACGAGCGGGCCGCTGCCGCTTACAAGCATAAGGACGAAAGCGTTGCCCAGGGGCGTGAGTTCGTTGAGGCATATGTGGAGTTCACGCACTACGTAGAAAAGCTTCACATGGATGCCACCGGTAAAGGCGCTCATGATGAACATAAGGCACAGGCCAAGCAGCACAGCGGCCATGCCGGGCATGGCATAGACAAACACTGACAGGTAGACGAAAGGGGCTCATCTCTGAGCCCCTTTCTGCTTTGCGTATATTGAAGTTGTACAAGTGAGGACTGGCTATGGTTGCTGAATCCTCGTGCCGGTGTCACGCAACTCCGGCCAATCTGTGACCGTAAGAGTAATCCTTCTCCACCAATGCACAGGTCATACGAGATCTGTGCGGCGCTAGCTAGTATTCAGTCAGCAATGGCCCCCATAATGCCGACACTTGCTCCTCCATAGACAATCCCAATGTTTCGAGCAACAATTTCACGAACGAGTGAACATGCACCATTGATATATCCGGGGTCTTTCCCTGGATTGGAACCACAATAAAGGCAGATAGTTTTCATTGTTTGTATTGTCTCTCTATTGTTATATATCAATTCGTCAAGTTTTCCGCGTGAATACAGGCGTCATCACCCCTGCTCTTGTTGGAAATTGGCAATTACAAATGATAATCACCGGCAGCTTCAGGCTGGTAAAGAATTTTGATAATTTTCATCCGTCTCAAACCGGCTGTGTCTTGCCATTCAACAATGTCACCAATCTTACAGCCTATCATTGATGTGCCCATCGGGCTCAGAATTGAAACTTTATTTTGTTCTATGCTTGCTTCAGAAGGATATACCAACGTATAGGCAAACTCCTGAATTGTCGTTAGCGCGGTCAGCACAACTTTCGTGTTCATGGTAACAATGTCCGACGGCATCTCTTCCTGAGGCAGAATCTTAGACTGCTGCAACGCTTTTTGCAATTCATCTAGATGCTTGTCGCCAACTACATCGTATGCTTTAGCCACAACAAGCAAATCTTGCAGCCTGACCAGATCAAATTTTGTCAGATAAAGGATTTTCTCTTTAGAATTATTACTCATGACGTTCATTATTGGCCCCCATTGTAAAATATTATGGATCAATATAATTCGTCAAAGTCATCTCATGTCTCACGTGGCTATAGATGATAGTCACCCGCTGCTTCAGGTTGATAAAGCATGCTTTTAACTTTGAATTTCCTAGTACCTGCAGGAACCTGCCATTTTATCGTATCACCGACACGGTAGCCGATCATAGCTGTCCCAATTGGGGCGAGCACCGAAATCTTGCCGCTCTCCACGTCGGCATCAGTCGGAAAGACAAGCGTATAAACCAGTTCTTCTCCTGATTCAATATCCTGCAGGCATACGCGTGAATTCATGGTGATCACATCCGGCGGGATACCGGCAGGTGGCACCACATCTGTCTTGAACAGTTCCTGTTCCAGTTCCTCAAGATGTTTGCCATCTCGCGATGATCTGCGGCTTGCATTTTCGATGAGGCCCTCAAGTCTCTCCAAATCAAAATCCGTGATAAATATTTGCCTGCTGTTGGCATTTTCTTTCATGATGCTCCCTCCGAAATATTTTTTAGAACTGCTCTTCGTGATGCTTCTTGAAACTAATTCCATTGATTGAGAAACAGAACAACCGGCACGATGGCTCGCGCACCTTCAACTACCGCAGCACGAGGATTACTGGCAACAGTAGTGGAAATGCCGGTTCTCTGTTCCAGATAGGTTTTAACGCCGGGAATCAGCGCTCCTCCGCCGGTAAGAGAGATGCCGCTGTCAATGACTTCGCACCCCACCTCATGGGGTAGATCCTTCAAAAACGAATCAATGGTATCGGCGATTTCTTCAAAAATCGGTTGAATTGCGGTAGCAGCGAATACACTGCCTGCGTGGTCTGCCGAGCGAGCGAGTCCGCATCTATGCATCAGCATATCTGCGTACGTATCGTCTATATGGGCGCATCCATACTTAGGGCCCTCATTAACGATAGCCTGGCGCATTCGCCCACACCCGACTCTGACTGCGCTGGTAACAAGAATTTTACTCGATCGGATGACGGCGCAATCCGTAACTCCCTCTCCAATATCAATTACCATCTGGGCATACGGAGAGGAGACGTCAAGGCCTGAGCCGATGGCAGCGGCAAGCGGTTCGGGTATGATTGACACCGAAAAGGCGCCAGCCTTCATAATGGAATCAGTCAACATTTGCCGCTCTTCGTCTTGCGCGTTGCTGGGTGCGCAGGCCAAAACGCATGGTTTCAAAATGCCGAACCGACGTGCCAGGGAAAAAAATGGTTCCAATATAAAAGAAACTGTCTCGCCATCCACAATCACTCCGTCACGGAGTGCCCGTTTGCACCCAATCAACGAAGGGCGTTCCGCTATCGATGACTGTCCTGTCGCAATTCGAGTCGTTGCAGTCCCGACATCGAGGGCGATATGCTGTCGCCAGTGTGTGCTTTTGAACATTGATTTCATGGCTTACCTGCTACTTCCCGTCCGCAAATTCCTGGATTCGTCGTGCAAAAATAAAAAACCCCCCACTGGCCTGTGCCGGTGGGGGGTTGGTTGGCTTAGTCCAATACTAAACTAAACAAATCCCTCCGGCACAGAAATAAACTGTGCATAGTTACGAGCCGGCTTGAATTCAAGCAGAGAGACGATTTGCTGAAATTTAGGGTAAATGTTCGATTGCATGAGATGCTAGCTTCCTACTTGTTGAAATTTTTAAATTTTATAGCATAAAAGAAGAAATGAGTCAATTGACGTGTAATGCGTCACAGGGTATGGCTGGAACGTTTATTTGCAGTCTTCACGCCAAAGGCAATCCCTTTGGCCGCATTGAGCGACCTTGCCTGAGTCAAAACATGCTTCGTTGCCTTCGGTCTGCTGGATGGCTCTGACAAGTTCTGTCTTCTTCAGATTTCCGATCTTGATGTTGTGCTGTTTGGCAATTTCTTTTATCTCTTTCAGTTGCATGTCTCGCTCCCTTTTTCTTTATTTATTAAAGAATTACATATTTTCTGTACTCATCAAGGTAGTTAGCAATGCACCCATAAAAAGCATCCCATTGCAAGTCAGATATGTTGTGGTATGCTTGTAAGCGTGTACTCACTTGCAAAGGAATCACTATGACTTTGAGAAAACGGGAAACCACAGAGGTCAGACAACAGCAGATAACCGAGGCAGCTCTGCACGTAATCGGCCAAAAGGGGATAAGCGGCGCTACTACTGCTGAGATTGCTGCTGCTACGGGAATTTCAGAAGGAAATCTCTATCGGCATTTCAGGAGCAAAGAGGAAATTATCAAAGCGATCATCGACAAGATCGGAACAGATCTGTCGTCAATATTGACAAGTACTACAGAAATAGATGATCCGGTAAAGAAACTAGAACTGATTTTTAAAAGACATATTTCGTATATCGAGGGGCACGTTCAGTCCCACAATCTTATCCCATTCCTCACTGCTTTGGAAAATGTCATGGTCGCGCTGGAACTCAACCACCAGCCTAAGAAAGAAGCAAAAAAACGCGCCGAGGAGTTGCTTGTATCGCTGAACCTTGGACGTCGATTTAACAACTACCCTGCAGGACTATCCGGTGGTGAAGCCCAGCGGGTCGCCATTGCCAGAGCATTGGCCAACAAGCCAAAGGTGATTCTGGCCGATGAGCCGACGGCGGCACTGGATACCGAGAACGGCAAGAATGTCATGTCACTCCTGAAAACATTGGCAGTAGAAAACTATTCAGCCATTCTGGTCGTTACCCATGACCATCGCATGGTAGAGGGGTTTGACCGGGTATTTCATGTTCATGATGGTCGGATTGTTAATTAGCGCGATTTTATTTCTGTGGCCGTAGATGATTTGTTGCCTTGGCATAAACCTCTGGCATTTCTTATCCAGTCATCTTGATTTTTGAAACCGTCAGGTGACGGCAGGTTCGGAAACCTTCTTCTTGCTTCCCTTACTCTTTTCTTCACTGTTTTTCGCAAACGGGTTGGTAAAGCCCCGTGGCGGCGTGTAGTCCCATTCCATCAGCTCGCACATCTCGGCATTCAGCAGGTTGATTTCTTCACGAATCTGCTGACTTCTCTCGATAAACTCCTGTGCCTTTTCGAAAGTGATGTTCTTGTTCCGCCCCATCGTCATGCGTAATCGGTGAAGCACGTTGTCATGGGTATTGAGCATGGTGATGAAATCGCTCTGGTCCAAAGTCTTCCGGGAGATGACGTCAATATCATCCCGGACAACCTTTTTCAGCTTCCTATCCTGCCAGGACTGTTTCCCAGAAGGTTTCTTCCCGCTTGTTTCCTGCTTTTTCTCAGCCATAAATCCTCCCTTGTGTGGTTAAATTCTTCCTGTTGCCCGCATGGCGATACCTTTTCCGAAGCGGTCCGATAATTCTGAAAACACCGTGTCGTCGAATTTCTTCATATTCTGAACGATCATCTCCACTGCATTGATCTCCGATGCCGCATTGGCATAACTCTGCTGGGCCACGGTGAGCAGTTGCAGCGTCTTCTCCTCCAGAGTCTGGATGTGTTGCATCCCCTCACCGAGGAGGGCCAGTTGACAGGTCTCCGGTGATGCTCCGACCTTGTTCCCCTTCTGGGTGGACATGATGTTGCGAGCCATTTCCTGGAGCTGCACCGCCCTCCCGAACAGATCAAGCAGCATGTAGTAGCCGTAAGCCCGGGCGGTCAGTTCAGCCAGCTTGCCGATGACTTCGCCCTCGGTATTGGTGGCAGTGGCATTCTTGAGAATTAGCCCGACCGACAGTGGGGTGCTCTTGAGGAACGCTTCCTCATCGGCGGTGAGTGCTGTCTTCGATTTAATCCTCCCGGCGATGGACTGCATCTTACCAGCCACATAGACCATCAGGTTCTTGTTGACGTCGGTGATGTCTGCACAGGCTCCGGCCGTATCCCGCCCTTGGGCGGAGCCGCTGATAAAGGAGTCAAAGCTGTTGTTCTTGTCGCACGGTGGAACGTACTGGGCCTGGTAGGTGGTGCCGGTCGTCGCCGGGCTCTGGATCACCACATCGCCTATGAAGCCGCGCACCAGCTTGACGTAGTCACTGTTCATCCCTTTTTTGCTGGCCAGGTTTTCCAGGACCGAACCGTCCCCGAATACCTGCAGGACTTCGGTCGGACAGCCGGCAGTGGCGCTGGTGGCCGAGGTCTGGGTAGTGCCCGGAACTCCCGGCTTGTTGCCGGCGTTGGCTTTCTGCTCGCTCTCGAACAGCTTGCTTACATCCTGGTAAAGATCCTTGGCGCCGCTTGACACCATGAAGTCGGTCTGGGCCGTTTTCATCTCCGCCTTCAGGCTGTCCGACATGACCGACGAAAATGGACTGGCAGAGGTTGCCACCAGCGCCTTGGCCGCCTTGCAGTCGTTCAACTGTAGCGAATTCAGCCGATCGGTGATTGCTTCTAAGGTCTTGATGGTGTCGGCAACTTGAGGCGCCAGGGTTTTTAGGGCGATGTCAAAGGCCGCTGCCGGGGCTGCCGACAGGATGTTCTGGAGCTTCTGCACCAGGTAGTCCACGTTCAGGAACGAGAAACCGCCGAGGAACATGTCGATGCCGCCGCAGCCGGATTTCAACTTCGGGAGCGATGCGGTGAACAGATGGTCGTCGGTGTTCGCCCACCTGGCTGAAAAGCTCCCCCCGGTGTAGTAGCCGCGCTTCGACCCTTCGTAGTAGCTGGGTGAGGTGGAACTTTTCTGTTGCACCCAGTCATCGACCCAGCCGGACCAGGACAGGACCGGGTTCAGGGCTATCGCTGCCGCCAGGCAGGCGGCGGTGGTTCTGGTACATACGGTTCGTTTCACACGGACACCTCTTCTCTGTAGCTGTTGGATCGGGACCTCACGGCTGATTCTTGTCTTGGAGGCGGCGCTTCTTTACATCGAAGCCGCCTCCCTTCTGGAATTCATAGAGCGAATACTCCTCCGGGGAGATGTCCCCCCTCAGCAGACGCACTGCCCGGTACGCCTTGTCCTCGATCTCGTCTGCGGAGATGACCCCGGCCGAGACAGGCAGGTAATCCTGATTCCCTTTCTGGATCAGGATCAGGGTTGGGGTGATCTCCACGTTGAATTTGGCAGAAAGTCCAGGGTTCTCACTGAGATTGACCCGCTTCACGGTCCAGCCGGTCTCATTGGTGAACCAGTCCAGGATGCGTGACTGTTCGTCGCAGTAGCTGCAGTCAGGGCGTTGGAAGTAGATCAGGGCGAAGTCGTCCCGGTTGTCCCGCAGCACGCGCTGCCGCTCCTCGTTGATCTGGGAGATCCGGGCCAGGTTGCCGGGGGTGGTGATCGGGTAGTCCTTCTTGGTAGTCAGCTCCGGGTATTTCTGCCAGACGAACTGGGCTACGTTGGAAAAGGCGAGCGCCTTCTTCCGGGCTATCTCCTGGACCTCGAAATACTCCTTCACATTCTCTTCGCTCGGCTTTTGGACCGCCTTCTTCTTCAGTGCCTCGGCAAACTCCTGGAACTGGTCGGGGTGCATATCCCAGATCTGCTCGTAGGTGTAGTCCTTAAGGGACGGAGTGGGCTTGGCTGGTATCTTCTTTCTGGCTGGCTTCTCGGCCTGTTTCTCCGTTTCCTTCTGGTACCACCACCAGCCGGTGGCTGAATCGGTGTAATAGCCTGCAGAGGCAGATACGGACAGCGAGAGTATTGCCGCAACCATCAACGGCCAACGCATTGTTCCACCTCCTTGTTCTTATGCTTGATATCTTTCACCATTCGCTTCAGTTGCGCTGATTTCTGTTCTTCCAGTTCAGACGCTGTTACGCCGAAGGACTGAGCAGTGAGGGGGATCAGAAGATGGGAAAGGCGCTTGCCACTGCCGGTAATGATGGAAACCTTCGATGTGTAGTAACCGTCAGCAACGTATTCGGTTGCCAGGGCCTGCTTGGTTCTGGCCAACTCCGTGATAACGGAATGCATCAGATTCCGTTTCTCCGCCTCGAAGCCTTCCGAGGCATAAACCAAGGGATCATAGTTACTTACTTCTTTGATGGCTTCCCAGAGCGCATCGGGGTTGATATAGATCACTCCGTTGGGCATGGAAACCACAGACCACTGATCACCTTTCGGGGTGGATTCAACCAGATTTATCCTGTTTTTCAGCGACTCAATTACTGCATCCGGAACAATGCACTCCGGGATATTTATCAGTTGTGGTGTGTACTTCTCCTTGGCGGGAGCAAATCCGAGCGGGTCTGCCCGTTCTGCCGATGGCAGTTCTGTTGTTGCTGGTCTGGCTGACGTGGGTTCTATTTCTTCTGTGACGAACTGGGTGTCATCGCCGCTTTCAGTGTGGCTGTTCTTTTGCTCCCGCATCTTCAAATAAAGTGCTGACAGTTCGGACTGGCGAGCCTCATGATCGCTCTGTTTGAGGCCGTCAGTCAGGATGTTGTCGCTCTTCATCAGGTGGTGGCCGGTCACGGCACGAAGAATGTCCTCCTTATTCGGGAGGGAAACGAATTCCGGAATTCCATTCAGGATGAGCCCTGCAATGATCGGATGGTCGCCGCTACTGTACATGCCGTCGTGATACGAGGGGATCTTGCCGATGTCATGAGCCAGGGCAATGAGGATAATATCCGCCAGCAAAGCCTCCTGGTCAGCCTTGGCAATAAAGTTGCGGGCTACTGTCAACGTATGGCGGAAGAGCGGAACTGCCTCAAGCATGGCATACGAATCCTCCGAATAGATCCGTTCAGCCTCGTCTTTGTGTTTCCTGACAACGGATGGGCAGTCACCCTCCTTGTCGAGCAGCTTGAGCAGCCAGATTATCAGGTCCCTGCGGAGTCCATTGATTGATGAGCGGTGTTCAATCATCTCGCTGAAAAACCGCTCGATTTCTGTATGGGTAAATGATGGGCGAGGCGTAGCAGAGTTGTTATCCAGGGACTGTTCCCTCCAGAGATTTGCTGCGTCTTTTATTTGTACCTCACGGTCTTTCCAGAGGTGGCTCAACTCGGCCAGCTTGGCCACCTCAAACTGTTTCTCCTCTTGTGGTGCAGGAGTTTCCTTCGGCAGCCATTTCCTTGTCCCATAAATAGCAAAACCGATTCCTACAGTTGCCGATATACCTAACAGCGTCGTATTCATGGCGTGGGCGGCACTGCAGGCTTAGATTGAAACAGCTTTGAGGTGATAACCGCCGGCGCTTCCGGAAAGATGATCTTCATCTTGGGTTCAAGGGCGTCTTTAGTGGTCCCCTTGAAGCGTCCCGAGTAGGTCATCATGTAAAATTCCCGCGGCTTCAGGCTCAAGACATCCTGAACCCGCAGAATGTCCTGTTCTACCTCGCGGGTCGTAACCTGATTCGAACCGAATATCCCGGTCAGCACATTCTGTACGCCGAAATGCTTGACCACGTAATCGCTGGTCTCGGCATCGGAGCAGCGCATGAAAATCTTGGTGTTGGTGTTGTCGAGGATACTCTTGCCGAACTCTTCACCGATGACGGCATAGACCTGGTTCACCGATTGAGCGAAAGCGGTCACCATGACATCAGCGGACCCTGCTTTGGCGAACAACTCCTCCACGCCCTGATAAAGCAGGCTCTGCGCCTCATCGATGAAGATGGAGAGCGGAGGATTGACCTTCTGGCGGTTGGAGAGGTACACCCGTCCCACAAAGGATTGAATCATGGAGAGCAGGACTTTGCCGAGGGTGGCAGAGGCCTCGCGGGTGATCATGGCGCCGGTATGGACCACCAAGATGACCGGTTTGCCGGACTCAAGATTCTTTATGAAACGGTTGGAGTCAGCCTGGCCGATGATCTTGCCGATATTGCCCGAAGAGAGTTCCATCAGGGCGGTGCGTAGCGTTGACGAAACCTTGGCATAATATTCCATAGGGGATTTCAGGATGTCCTCGATCATGCCAGCAGTCAGGTCAGCTTCAGCATTACCGATGCTACGGAGAGATTTCATGGTTGAATCGAGAGATTCCCGGCGTATTCGCTTCCTTATTTCATCGATATTCAGGATGGGCAGGTTGCCGTGTCGTTTCGACTGGATAATGTAGGCGGAGATTACGGCAGTGGTGATCTCCTTGGCGATGTTCCGGTAAAACGGTTCGCGTCCGCCCATGATGCCCGAAACAATATGTCCGACAAGTTCATCCGGCATGAAATAGAAGGCCATGGGATCAACCACAGCTGAGTATTCCGGGAAAATGGGGGTGACGAGCATCAGTTCTTCAAGGCGATCACTATCTCTGGCCACTTCATAAATCTTGGTGAAGATCTGCTGGTCACCCTTGGGATCGAAATAGACCACTGAATATCCCTTACGGATGTCCTGTTCGATCAGGTTTTCACACAGACGGGTTTTGCCGACCCCGGTGGTCCCGAAGACAAATGTGTGCCGTTTCCTGTCTGCATCGGGGATGGCGATAGGAACGATCTTTGTACGTCGGTCCAGGTTCACGCCGCTGCCGATGTCTGTCATGTCACCGGACGGATTAATGATTCGTTTTTTGAACAGAGACATACAGGTGCTCTTGCAGTTCCTTCCCTACGGAGTTTATGATGTCCTTTGGTATTCTTGTCGGTGTCACGATTGAACTGAAGGCCCCGGGGATACGTTTCAGGCATACAATCCCGTAAATGCGGCTGCGCTCCCTCAGGAGCAATTGCGGCAATTGCTTCGAGCTGCGGCTTAGCTGCACCCGTACCCTGGACGACCTATGGTCAATCATTACCGGAACAACGCTGGTTACATGGAACTCCTTCACGGTTCCTAAGAGATAGCTGCCACGCTCGTGAATGGGTTGAAACCGTAGAGGACAGATTCCGGAAAGAATCAAGCGCCGATAATAGTCTGCAATTTCCAGGGTGACGATCAGTGAACCATCCTCGGCAATACGAGTAATCTCGCCCGGAGCCGTATAGCCTCTCAGCTCCTTCAACTTTCCTGCTTCATTCAAGGTTTTCCGCATTTGCAGTTCCAGTTCGACCTGATGTTGCACATGCCGTCTCAATTTTCTATCTATGTCGGTGAAAGAAAGTGCTGTCGGCGCACCGCCAGGCGCATAAACGAGAATTTGCATTTGATCCTTGATCCTGACAGTGACATTTATCTTGAGTGCATGAGTCAGTGTTCTGGCAACGGCTACCTCAATCGCATCCAGCGCGTCAGCTTCGGTCAAACCACTTTCAGAGATAATCTCAGCGGTGTTCACGGCCAAAAGCTTCTTCCCAAGGAGTGGCAACGTTAATTGCTGAAGCCACCTGAACTGATTGCGGACGGGATAGTTCGTGTTTGACAATACGGGCTACTCTGGCGGCGTACCGATCACGTTTGGACGGTGTGCGGGAGTTGTAGCAGCCGACAGCCGGCCAGGTGTATCCGTAGTCCTGAATGCATTGGGAAAGAACCCAGGCCCCGACCATGACATTGGTGCATGGATCGGCAAGGTAGCTCCAGAAGATGCCGAGTTTGCGAAGCGCCGGTTCCCATGAGGAGTTGATCTGCATGAGGCCGTAATCGTACGTGCCGTTTGTGTTGTAGTTGATTGCGAGAGGATTGAAGCTGCTTTCCACCTTGGAGATTGCATAGAGGAGTTGAGGCGAGATTCCGTACCTGTTACCGGCTTCTTCAAAACAGAAGGCGGATGCCGGATTTGATGAACCGACAGATATGCAAAGTAGGAAAACTAGAGTGGCGAAGCGCATGATTCCCCCTACGACTATAATCTATAGGGGGGGCAGGTGTGAGTGGGGCTGTTGTAAGCTTTGGACGACTTGGGGCGTGATGGTGCTATTAAGAGTTTATGTTGTTTTTTAGAATGGTGCTCGGTTTGAACGTTAGAATTCTTCTGGCCTCAATGGTAATGGCATCACCTGTTTGAGGATTCCTGCCTTTGCGGGCGTGCTTGTTTTTAATTTCAAATTTTCCGAAGCCGGATATCTTTATATCCTCTCCGATCTCAAGGGTGTTCTTCAGAATGCTGAAAACCAACTCGACCATTTCAATGGAATCTTTCTTCGAAATTCCACACCGGTCGGAAACTCTTTCAACAATATCTGCCTTAGTCATTATTGCTCCGTTTGCCAGAAAATGATTGAAACCCCTCCCCCGGTTCGGGGGAGGGGAGAGGGGACAAAGTTACTCTATGTTGATAGAGATTCTCAAGGTGAAATATTCAGATCTGCTTCGAATGATCAAGCAAAAGCACGATGGAGCTATTCTCCATCTGCATTACTATCCTGCGATTTGGGCGACAGAATGTCCAGTAACAAGGCTTCCCACTTCAATAGGGCGTCCTTTTTCTCATTGTCATAGCGATATTTATTGTAAACGCCGACTATGCCTGGCTTGATGTGATTTATGACTTCTTCGCCAACCTCGTCTGTAATGCCAACTCGTGCCATATTCGTGCGTGCGGTTCGGCGAAGATCATGCGGCGACCACGGCTTCATCCCGAAGTAAGGTTCTTTGCGCGCTTTGATTTTTCTGTTCCCAACAACTTTCACGACATCTTCGTCCAAATAACCTCGATTTATGGCTTGTGAAAGAGTGTTCTCGGAAATATGGCCTCTTTTTCCTCGGCCAGATGAGAAGATGTACCCTTTACCTTGTCCGATCAGTTCCAGAGCAGTGTCAGTCAAGTAGACTCTGTGCTCACGCTCATTTTTGCCAGCAACCTCTGCAGAAATAGTCCACCATCTGTCCTTGATCTGATCACGGTGAATTTGTGCAACTTCTCCGGGGCGCTGAGCGGTTACCAGAATCAATTTAAGCGCACGCTTGACCTCGGTAGAGCTTGGTCCCTTGCTGATTTCTTCCCACGCCTTCACGATTTCGTCGTCATCAAGATGCCGGTCGTCAGTTTTGGGGGCAATCTTGGGGACAGATGCTGTGATCTCCTGGAACGGCTGAATCTCCGCCCACTCTTGCCGACAGGCATATTTGAACATTTGTCTGCCAAATTTCATCACGTTACGAGCCGATCCCGGAACCTTGGATGCAATTTGCTCGATGAGAGAAACAGCATGCTTGTGTCTGACAGAGGAAATTTCCATTTTGCCGATACCGGGAATGATGTGGGTCTTGATAGCGCTAAGGATAGTTTCTCGCCATCGAACTGAATGATTATCCTTAGAGTATTTGACGTACCATACCGCAGCGAGCTGTTCTACGGTTATCGGGGTGTATCCTTCGGGGAGTTCATCCTCTATCAGGGAATCAAAGGAATCTTTTTCCAGTTTCTCAGCAGCAAGGGCTGCAGCTTCAGCTTGAAGTCTAGCCTCATTTACCAATCGAGATTGTTCCTCGATAGCTGTTCTTTTTTCCTCGCGTGGATCGATGCCGTTCTTGACGAGTTTTTATGCGTCGTTGTAAGCTATCCGGGCATCACCCAAGGACATGGCGGGATAATTGCCGAGCAGTAGGTACCCCTTCTGCTTGTTCAGTTCAAAGATATACATAAATGTCTTTGTTCCTGAAGGCAGCACCTGGATCGCGAATCCTCGGCCCTCTCTTACGACATATTTTTTATCTTGAGGTTTGAGAGAGGTGAGGTAACGGTCGGTAAATTGTTTCATCGTTTTCCCCATTTTCTTTGCATCCGTTTTGCATCCGTTTTGAGTGTCGCTTGACCCCTTTGCATCCGTTTTGCATCCGTTTTGTGGTTGGCAAGCGGGGAGGCAGACTGAAACATCTGGAAACAGAAAATAAGGTAAAACATGAAATATGTCAATAGTATAGAGTTGGAAGGTGATAAAGGCAGAAGCTTTTTGAAAGACGTTGAAACATCAAAATGTCAGCTTCCCAAGCTGAAGGTCGCGGGTTCGAATCCCGTTTCCCGCTCCAAAAAATCAAGAGGTTAGGCGATTTGCCTAACCTCTTTTTTATTTCGTTTGACGTTCTCCCCCTCTGAAAGAGGAGGATTCTTGGGAACACCGGCTTTACAC